>NZ_LQOX01000059.1 GCF_002102175.1 Mycobacterium gastri
CGGTCAGTGCCAGGAAGGGCGCGTTGATCGCGTTGAGCAGCGGACTGGTTATTGACGCGGCGCTGGCGGCCTCGGCGCTGGCATAGGACCCCGCACCCGCGGTCAGCGCCTGCACAAACTGGGCATGAAACGCCGCCGCCTGCGCACTGAGCGCCTGATAGGCCTGGCCGTGCGCCCCAAACAGCACTGCGATGGCCGCCGACACCTCATCGGCGCCCGCGACCAGCACCACCTCGGTGTTGGCCGCCGCCGCGGCGTTGGCCGCCCCAATCGCCGAACCGATACCCGCCAAATCCGTGGCCGCTGCCGCGATGGCCTCCGGCGCCGCTATCACAAACGACATCTGACACCTCCCACTAGGTCATGACCCAATAAGCCAGGACAACCCGGGAGATGCCCGGGTCATCCTCGACCCGTGGGCAGGAGCGGATCATATCGCCAAACGGGCTGCCAAATCCCAGGTTTTCCCATAATTCCGGTTTCAACCGGCCCGCTCGAGACCGCGCTGCCCACCTCGCTCAACGCAGCAGCACCCACCCCGCCTGCACCGCAACGGGCGCGATCCACGCGCGGACACCTGGCTGGCCGATGGCAGCGACGAGATCCCACGCGTGGGTCAGCACATCGGTGGTGCTTACCGGGTCAGATCCCGTAACCGGAGAATCTCAGGCGGGTGCACCAGCGAGCGTGCGCACATCCCCCGCTCGCCGACTCTGGCCAGCCAGACAGCGTTGAGTTTGTCGGTTTTGGCCCGCCCTTGACATTCTTGCCGTCGCGTTGACCAGCCAGCGATTCAAGCCCTCGGCCTCCAGCAGTAATACACGCCCTTCGAGTAGTCGCCGGTGGATTCCATCACCGCCCGCGACACCCGCCACCGGCGAAACCACACCGCCATGTTCAGCAACTCCGCGGTCGTGGTCGCATACTCACGGACCTCCTGCATCCGCCGTCCCGGCTTCGACGGGTGCAGCACTCGCACACACGCCACCAGCGAGGCCTTGCCCAGATCCAGTGCCGCGATGCGCTCCACGTGCAGCGCCCGCGGGAGCCCAGTGGGATCGGATCGAGTCGGACCCTCGTGCTCGTAGCAACACGGCACGGCCCCGAAAAACGGGCTCCCATAACCAAACTGATCGACTGACGCCCCGCGCCAAGACGACACCGGCCTCAGCGGGCGGCCAGCCCCGGTTTTTCCCGCATGCGCGGCGTCCCCGCACGGGACCGGGAACTGATGGGCAAGGGTGGCCCGACCCAGGGTGCCGTTGTGTTGGGTAAGCCTGGTCTGAAGCTGTTCGCCGACGTCGCTTTGACCTGCGTCGCCTCGGCGATGCTCAGGCTGGCGTTGTCGGCTGTTGCCAAATCAAACGAACAATTCATGCCGCTGCTCGTGGTGGCGGTCATGTCGCAGCTGGTGTTCTCCGGCGGCATGATTCCCGTCACCGGGCGCGGTCCGCTCGACCAGATGTTGAAACGGTGCGCGGGCAGTGCGCGGCAAACGAAGTCATCGCCTCAACCATTGGAGATGATGTCGAGACGCCGCGCGGAGTACTCCGTGTCCGAGATCGCGCCCCTGCCGCGCAGGTCCTCGAGCTCCCGCAGCCGTTCGGAGACGGGCACGATGGACAACGGAAGCGCGTGCGGACGCGACCGTAGGCCGCCGCGGCGCTCCTGTTTGCCCCACTCCGCGCCGAGGTTGACGAGCCGCAGCGCAAACAGCACGCCCGCGGCTGTGATGGGCAATCCCAGGTAGAGCATCCAGCCCACCGGCATGCCGGCTCGGCTCAGCGCGAGATAGCGCAGTAGGAGCGTGAGCGCGACCATCCCACCGATCACCAACACCACGACCTTGGTTGTCATTCGGGTGTTCCTCCTCCCGGTTCGCTGTCGGTCGAAGCGCTGCTGTGGCAAGCCGACAACGAGGGGTCGCCACCGATCCCAGCATCAGGGAAAAAGTCTTGTGACGCAACGATTTTGAATTCGCGGTATTGATGGTCGACCCGATGGGCTGAGCCACCCGACGACGCCCCACGTCGGTGGGTTGGTCACCCGAGCACGGTTAGTAGTCTGTCTGCCGCGCCGGTCAGCAGCCCCGGCCAAACCCGGGGAATCCGTGTTGTGCGTCTGGGGTTGCGGATGTTGTTGGTGATGCTCGGCGCCAGCAGGACTCACGTACGCGTCAGCAAAGATCCCGCTGGCACCGGCGATCCCACTACGTGAGGTAGCTGGTCAGAGTCTCACTCGGAGAGTCCACCAACAACGAAGGCGACCACTGCATACGCGGCCTCCTCGTCACGAAACATAATCTCGTGCCCATGTGCTCACCTCCTCTCTATTTAATCGATCGATTGTTTATATTTCACTACATTGGGGAGCATGCGTATCCCACAGAGGGGTGGGACCACCATCCGTCGATCGGAGGACGTTGATGTGTCCACCAATCGGAGGACGGATGGCAGCGCCGCATAGTATTTGTTGTCGACGAGGTGATGCACCCATCCGCGGTAAGCACCGAGTCAAGCGCCACGTAACCACCGATGTGTTTGATCAAGCCGCACAACCAGTTTGGTGGACAACGGTGCGCCCACGGAGGAGAAAAATTCGTCCGCCGCACGTATCGCGCGCTCGGGCTCTAGTGACGGGCAGACACGATGACCAACTACCCACCTGACCGCATGGTCGGGCCGCGGCTGCTGCTCCGGCCGCCCCGGCTCGACGACGCCGACGCGCTGTACGAGAGGGTTGCCCGCGATCCCGAGGTCACCCGGTATCTGCTGTGGACACCGCATCCCGACGTCGTGGAGACGCGACGGGTGATCACCGAGCATTTCAATGTCGGCAACGACGAGCGGACCTGGCTTATCGCGCTGCGGAACGGCGACGGCATCGTCGGCCTCATCGGCTGCCGGCGTCAGGCACGCCATTCCGTCGAAATTGGCTACTGCCTGGGACGGGCATGGTGGGGCATGGGTCTCATGTCCGAAGCGCTGCGGGTACTGCTGACCGAGCTGGCCGCCGACCCCGGCGTGTACCGCGTCTGGGCCACCTGCCATGCCGACAACGAGCGGTCGGCCCACCTGCTGCAGCGAGCCGGCTTCGCGTTGGAGGGCCGCCTGAATCGCTACGCGGTCTACCCGACCATCGGGCCCGAGCCGAGCGACAGCCTGCTCTACGCCAAGGTCCCGCGCTGAGCGCGTCGTGTCATAGTCTCGGGCCAGCCCTGGCGTTCCGGCTCAGCCAGAGCGGATACCACGTGGTGGTGGTCGAACTCGCCGACCGCATCCACCGCGGCGGCCGGACCGTCTACCTGCGTGGCGATTTGGCCGATGTTCCGTGATCCTGGTGCCGGTACCGCTCGGCGGCTACCACGCCTGGCTCACCGTTCCGGACACCGTCGGCATGAACGGCTGGTACCTCGTTTCGACGTCGATGACGGTGTACCCGGTCATGGGCCACCTTCTCTATCTGGTCGCAGTCACCATCAGTCACCTTTGCCATGAAACCGGACAATTCCCCAGAGAACGCTGCAGCGAGGAACGCGCGGCGGAAGTCCCGCAAACTGGCGGTCATCAACACCAGCACGCTGCCCGCCCGGCCGATTGGGTCATCGTTCCCAGCCGATAAGCGTAAATCGCGGTGGTGCTTACCGGGCTTATTCACCGCGCTCTAAGTCGAGCCACCCGCGACCAATTGCTTGCGGTCGATCGGCCGGGAGTAAGCTCACCGGCCTAACAAGGCAAACTTGCGGATCACACCGGCGGCGGCTCGATCCGCTCGATCGTCTTGATCCGGTCGATGGACCTATCGAAGGACGCGACCTTGCCGACCCCGGTGCTCTCAGCGCAGGCGACGAGGTACGCCTCCGCGAAGTCAATCCGTTCGCTCTCGTAGACCTCGATCGCGCGCAGCAGAAGGGCCGAGTCCACGCAGAGTATCGAGCCGAAACCAACGAGCGACCGCATCGCTTGAGCAATCTGGTCGCGGGGCGTTTCATAGAACGACTCCAACACGTACACCGTTTCCGCGACGACCAGGTCGGTCAGGAGTAAATCCGGCGTGGTCGCCAGGCAGGCAGTCGCCCGTGCTGCCATGTCTGGCGGGTCGCCTGTCAAGTGTCGGACCAGGACGTTCGTGTCGACGAACACGCTCAACGTCGACCCGCAGCCCGTTTCGTCCTCGTGCGGCGGATCACCTCATCCCAGGCAACATTGCGTTTCGCCGCCGGCACGCCGATCGTACCGGCCAGGGAGAGAAAGTCCGGTGTGCGGGCAAACACCGCTCGACTGCCCTCAATCCGGAAGACGACCTGATCCCCCGGCTTCAGGCCGAGCGCATCACGCACCGCTTTGGGAACCGTCACCTGCCCTTTCGACGTCATCTTGGCCGCAGCCTCCATATCGCGCTCCTTACTCAATAAATAAGGTAAGGATATCTCCGGCGATAGGTGCGCCCGAGTGCCTCCTTCACCCGTCCTCAAGCCAGCCGTACCCTCACAACCTGTGGAGCTGCTGATCGCCGTCAACCCAGACACCGGTTCCCGACTTCCCTACCTGATCCGGGTGCCGGTGGGAGCGGGCCTGGTGTTCGCCACGTCGGATGTGTGGCCGCGCACCAAGGCGCTGTATTGCCATCGGCTCGACATCGCCGACTGGCCCGACGACGCCGTCGTCGTCGACCGGGTCGAGCTGCGCAGCTGCAGCCGCCGCGGCGCGGCCATCGACGTTGTCGCGGCCCGCTCGCGGGAGAACCGATCCCAACTGGTGCACACCGTGGCGCGCGGCCGCCAGGTGGTGTTCTGGCAAAGCCCCAAAACACGCAAACAGTCCCGGCCGGGCGTGCGCACCCCCACGGCTCGTGCCGCCGGCATCCCAGAACTCCACATCGTCGTTGACGCCCACGAACGGTACCCCTACAACTTCGCCGACAAACCCGCCCGGACAACGCGTGAAGCACTCCCCTGCGGCGATTACGGACTCAAGTTAGCCGGGCAGCTCGTCGCGGCGGTCGAGCGTAAAGCGCTGTCGGACTTCACCTCTGGGGTGCTTAATGGCACGCTGAAATACCAGCTCACCGAGCTGGCGGCGCTACCCCGGGCCGCGGTGGTCATCGAGGAGCGGTATTCGGAGATCTTTGCGCTGAGCTACGCCCGCCCAGCCGCGGTCGCCGACGGACTCGCCGAGTTACAGATCAGCTTCCCGACGGTGCCGATCGTGTTCTGCCAAACCCGCAAACTCGCCCAGGAATACACCTACCGCTATCTTGCCGCCGCTCTGGCCTGGTTCGTCGACAATGCCGACGCCGCAACGGTTTTCGAACCGCCTGCGGCTAGCCCGGAGCCCAGCAGTGCCCAACTACGCGCGTGGGCAAAAAGTGTCGGCCTGCCGGTGTCCGACCGGGGGCGGCTGCGCCCGGAGATTCTGCAGGCGTGGCACCGAGCTCATTGATGCGCATCGCCAGTGACTACCGCACCTCGACGAGGCCTGCGGGTGCTGAATCGGCCAATGCGGCTTCAGTCGGTGACACGACGGTGGTTGGACACCGCATCGGCCCGCCCATGCAAGCCCAATCCGCCAGGTTTGGGTACGGACAAAGCGCCGATGCCACCACCCGGATAGCGATACCGTTGCACCGGATGAGGATGGGTAGCGCCCAGGCGCTGACGGCGCGAGGAGTTAGTGATGTCGTTTGTGGTGGCGGCGCCGGCGGCGCTAGTGGCGTGGCGACAGCTACGGATTTGGCCAATATCGGTTCGGCGATAACAGCGGCCAACGCGACGGTGGCCGCTCCGACCACATCGGTTCTGGCCGCGGGCGCTGACGAGGTGTCGGCGGCGGTCGCGGCGTTGTTTTCCGGCCACGCCCAGGCATACCAGGCGCTCGGCGCGCAGGCGGCGGGTTTTCATGAGCAGTTCGTGCAGGCGTTGAACACCGCCGGGAACTGGTATGCGGCCGCTGAGGCCGCCAACGCCTCACCCTTGCAGACCGTGCAGCAAGACCTGCTGAATCTGGTCAACGCGCCCACTCAGGCGCTGTTGGGGCGCCCGCTGATCGGCGACGGCGCCAACGCGCCGGCGGGCAGCGGCCTGCCCGGCGGGCCCGGCGGGATCTTGTTAGGCAACGGTGGCACCGGCGGGTCCGGCGGGACTGGCCACCCCGGTGGGGCGGGCGGGAGCGCCGGGCTGATCGGCAACGGCGGCAGGGGCGGCGACGGCGGGCCCGCCGTCGCTGGCGGGACCGGTGAGTCCGGCGGGGCTGGCGGCAACGGCGGGCTGCTCTACGGCGCTGGCGTTGCCGGCGGCAACGGGAGCGCCGGCAGCAGCGCCGGCGCTGGCGGAGCCGGTGGGGCCGGCGATCAGGCCTGGCTGATCGGCAACGGCGGGGCCGGGGGCACTGGCGGCATCGGCGGCGCCAGCGGCGTGATGGGGCAGGCCGGCGGGACCGGCGGGGCCGGCGGCGCCGGCGGCTGGCTGTACGGCAGCGGTGGCGTCGGCGGGGCCGGCGGTAACGCC
>NZ_LQOX01000060.1 GCF_002102175.1 Mycobacterium gastri
GTACTACGCTCACCGTTCAGATCGGACACCCCGGTCACACAAAACGAGGTGTGCATCAAACCCGGGATGCTCCAATCCCTCGCAGATCCGCGTCGGTGACATCATCGGCACGCTGCTTCCCACCCAGATGCGCCTGACCGTCAAGATGATCAGTGGGCCACAGACAACTCCCCGGCGGTGGACATTTTTTGGCCGCGACGACAACGGCCTACAGCACACAAGTACGTTCGCCGATGACGACTTAGTCCGCAGGTACGCCAAAGCATCATGACGACGTCCTTGATCTCTTTCCCCAGCGCGCCGCTCACCGCCCCGTCGCGGCATCAGGTTCAGCGGCGATTGTCACGATTTATGCCGAATTAAGCGTGCTTGGGTGCTGGCCGCGTATCGGGTCTGTACAGTCAGGCTGTCTGACATCCACGGCCATGTCGCTTCAGGTCGAAGCGGCGGACCATCTGGGGTGAATACGAAGGGTTTGACGCACGTCCGCAGTCATCGTCAACGCCGCAGTACTCGATGACGACCGAACCCCAGCGGCTTCCGAAATTCCCGGCGCGCCTGCATATACGCGCTGGCTACTCACACACCGAACACGCATCGCAATGTCGCGTAGGCCAAGGGGATCGCCGTGAGCCGATTTACCGAGACGATGTACGACAGCGCCCGGCGCAGCCCCAAGGGCATGGTGACCGGGGAGCCGCACGCGCCGACGCGGCATACCTGGGCCCAGGTGCACGAGCGGGCTCGCCGGATGGCCGGTGGGCTGGCCGCCGCGGGCATCGGACGCGGCGACGCCGTCGCGGTGCTGGCCGGCGCACCAGTCGAAATCGCGCCGACCGCCCAAGGTGTGTGGATGCGAGGGGCCAGCCTGACGATGTTGCATCAGCCCACACCCCGCACCGACTTGCAGCGCTGGGCCCACGAGACCACCAGCGTCATCAAAATGATCTCGGCGAAAGCCGTCGTGGTCTCCGAGCCGTTCCTGGCCGCCGCGCCGGTGCTCTCGGGCCACGGGATGACCGTGTTGACCGCCCAGACGCTGCTCGCGAACCCCCCGATGGGGCCGGTGGACACCTGCGATGACGAAGTGGCGCTGATGCAGCTGACGTCAGGCTCGACGGGATCGCCCAAGGCCGTCCAGATCACACACGCCAACATCGTCGCCAACGCCGAAGCCATGATGCTCGGCTGCAACTTCGACCTCGACACCGACGTGATCGTGAGCTGGCTGCCGTGCTTCCACGACATGGGCATGACCGGCTACCTGACGGTGCCGATGTATGTCGGTGCCGAGCTGGTGAAGGTCACGCCGATGGATTTCCTGCACGATACGTTGTTGTGGGCCAAGCTGATTGACAAATACAAGGGCACCATGACCGCCGCGCCGAACTTCGCCTACAACCTGTTCGCCAAGCGGTTGCGCCGACACGCCGCCCCCGGGGATTTCGACCTGTCCTCGCTGCGGTGGGCGCTCTCGGGTGCTGAACAAGTGGACCCGCTCGACGTCGCGGACCTCTGCGAGGCCGGGGCGCCGTTCGGGCTGAAACCCGAGGCGATCATTCCCGCCTACGGCATGGCCGAGACGACGGTGGCGGTCTCGTTCTCCGCGTGCGGCGCCGGCATGCTCGTCGACGAGGTCGACGCCGACCTGCTGGCCGTTCTGCATCGCGCTATCCCGGCGAGCAGGGGACATACCCGGCGGCTGGTCTCGCTGGGCCGCCCGTTGGACGGCCTGGAGCTGCGCGTCATCGACGAGGCAGGTAACGTGCTGCCGCCGCGGGGCGTCGGGGTCATCGAGGTACGCGGTGAACCGGTGACCAACGGCTACATCACCGCGGGCGGGTTCGTCGCGGCGCAGGACGCGCGGGGCTGGTATGACACCGGTGACCTGGGCTATCTCACCGAGACCGGCGACGTGGTCGTCTGCGGGCGGCTCAAAGACGTCATCATCATGGCGGGCCGCAACATCTACCCAGCCGACATCGAGCGCGCCGCCTGCCGCGTGGCGGGGGTGCGACCGGGCTGTTCGGTCGCGGTGCGCCTCGACGCCGGGCACCCGCGGGAGACCTTCGCGGTGGCGGTGGAATCCAAGGAATACGACGATCCGGCGCAGGTGCGTCGCATCGAGCGTCAGGTGGCCCACGAGGTGTTCGCCGAGGTTGACGTCCGGCCCTGCAACGTGGTGGTGCTTCAGCCCGGGATGATCCCGAAAACCCCGTCGGGCAAGCTGCGGCGTGCCCACGCGCTGGGCCTCGTCAGCTGACTCGGCGTTGTCTCATCCCACCGGGCCCTAGCTTGATGACAAGAAACGCTGATGCACAACAGCTTTCGCGAGGCGGCTTAGCCCGCTCACGCGAGGAGAAGAGCGAAGATTGCCTCGATTCGCCCGGCGTATTTCAGCGCGACCGATCGTCGGGTCCGGCCGCAGATCCTTTTTGCCGATAACTATGGGTCTGCCGGTGCTCGCGTCAAAACCGTTGGGCGCAGCCGGGCTTCAGCTAATCGAGGCCAGCTGCTCGATCGAGTCCCTGGGCAGCTCGCCGTCAACGACGGCCGTCACCACCAGTTTGTTCAGTGTGATCGCGCCGTTGTGATTGTCGAGGAAGGCGATGTCGGCGGCATCGCGTCCGGTGGCGATCCGCACCAGGGTTTGCCTCGGCGCCAAGAGCGTGCCGTCAACCACTCGCCAGTGCCCCTCGACGAACGCCTCGGCTACCGCATGAAAGTCCATCGGGTACAGGCCGGGCGCATACACCGAAACGGCACGAGCGGGGACGTTGGCGGCCCGTAACAGCGCCACCACAAGATGCACGAAGTCTCGACATACGCCGGCACCGGAGAGCAAGGTATCCACCGCTCCATCGATAGGGTCACTCGAGCCGGGTACATAGTTCAGCTGGCTGCCGACCCAAAGGGAAACCTTCTCCAACAGCGTTGTCGAATCGCGGTAGCTCCCGAATTCGGTTGCCGCGAAGCCGAAGAACTTGTCGGACTCGGCATAGCGGCTCGGACGAAGGTACATCGATAGGTCGTACTCGGTCACCGGTGCCGGATCGGTGTGCCCCACGATCGTCGCGGCGTAGTCGACCTTGAGGTTACCCACCGCAACGTCCAACTTGTGGATGCGGTTACCGTGCACACCGCTGATCTCCAACGGCTGCAAAGGCTTTCCGTCCAACACAAACGACAACGACTCCGCTACCTCGGCGTTGGGATGCGGTGCAACGGCGATCTGGAACTCCAAGGTCGTCGCCGCGGTGATCTCAACCTCAAGTTCAGCGGCGACCTCTCGCCTCATCTGTGCCTCCTGTTGTCGCCTGACGGTCAGGCCCCGATCGCGGCCCGCAGATCACTTAAGCGGCACTGTCACGACACCGATTGCAGCATGCCCGATTCCGTACGGCAGCACCACCGTCCCCCGTGCGCCAGCGCACCGCACGAAGCGACAACATTGGCGACGATGAGCTCCGGCGATTCGCGTCCACGACACCAGCGTCGAGAGTCACCGCGTGCCGTCGATATCTGCCCCCCAAACTGCTGTGCGGGGCGAGCCCGGCGGGTCGAGCGCGCCAGCGCGTCCCGGTCAAGCCATTCACGACGGCGACGTCGCAGCGGCGGAATCGCTCGTGGGGTGGTAGGAGAAAGTCGGTAGTTGCACCGGCTCTGATTCGCGACCGGTCTGGCAGACGACTTCGGGCTGGTAGCGATGTGAAAACAAATCGGTCGATTTCATGTATGCGGGGTCCTTAAACTTGGTTTGGCTTCGGCTCGAACGTTGGTCTTCAAGCGAAGAGCAATCGATTCGAGAGCTGGTCATCTACACACAAAACGTCAACGGTGGCAGTGCCCACACGAACGGCTTAGCAGCTAATCTACACGCGAGCGTGGACGACGACGTCGCCCCGGGCGACCGGCCGGCGTTTGATCACCCCCAGAAACCGCGCCTCTTGGTGCGCTTCTGGTCGCCGTCGACGTCGGTCCACTCGCCGCGGGCATAGCTGTGTGCCTGGCTGGCGCCGACCCGCAGGACTTCGAGCGTGCCGTTGTTGTGTTTGACGTAGACGTCACTGAACCGCATGTACTCATCGCTTCCCCCGCCGGGAAGTGTCACCTTCACGGTCATGCCCGAGACCTGCGGACACGTCGGTGAAAGGACGGCCGGTAACACGCGGCCGGCGGTTGTCGGCCGCTGTCGTTGATCCCCAGCAGGTCGCTGACCGTGGAGGCGTTGCCCGGCGCCGCCGCTGTCATCATCGCCGTGTGTGCAATCTCTGGATCGGTGCTCGCAGGCACCACCAGCAAAAGGACCCGCCCACGGCCGACCCCGAGCACTTCGAGGGTGTGGGCTGGCTGGTAGCTGAACCCATCCAGTCGTACCGATCGCCCGCCGGTTGCCAGCCGGGCCGGCGCCTTCGGCCATGCAGCAAGGTCGTACATCACCCGGTCAACGGAGCCCAGTCGCACCAAGAGCACCGCCAGCAGATCTGGGAGCTCCGTTGCAAGGTCATCGCTGCGCGGCCACCATGCCCCGTCGACATACCCGCTTATCGGCGCCTTGGGCTTCATCCGCAGCCGTGGTGTCGTCTCCGGGCCTGGGCGGTGGCCCCCGGCAACCGCCCGGCCTTCGTGTCGTGTCATAGCGGCCATCCCGTCTTGGCCGCCAACCGGCCAATGTCAACCTGAATCGGCGACGACGCGACCTCAGATGGTCGCGCGCGACATACCACCGACCCTATCTACGTCGCGTCCCGAACGGGCGCGAGGTCTAGTCAAAGGTGTTGTGTATCAACGCTTCCGGATGTACAGCACATCGGCGGCCGACAATGCGAGCCACCTTGGGGTGCTTGACTGCCCGCTTCTTCAGAAGTCACCGGACTTGTTGATCGTCATTTGCCGGAGATTTGTCGGCAATACTGACCCCTTGCTAACGGGGCCTGGATGGTCCCGGTGCCTTGAGCCTACGCTTGCCCGGTGTGAGCCGAGAACCCCTCAACGCACGGTGGGCTGGCGGGAAAGCACCCACCAGCCCACACGGGGTCGAGCTCGCACGCTAAACGGCAGTCACTCCAACTGCCTGCGGACCCTTGGTCCCCTGCTCGACATTGAACTCAACTCGCTGGTTTTCCTCGAGCGATTTGTAGCCGTTTCCCTGGATTTCTGTGTAGTGGACGAACACATCCGCTGCGCCGCCGTCCGGAGCGATAAAACCGAAGCCTTTGTCGCTGTTAAACCATTTCACAGTTCCCTGTGTCATACCTTCAACTTCTCTCATTCTGAACGGATGCCGACGGGCATCCCCGGCAAGACTAGCACGTGCGCCGCGTAGGAACTGTATTCGGCTGCGACAGCACGTTTTTCGTGCACCGAGACACCATTTGGTGCCCGTAAATGCCTGGGTGTCGCGGTGGGGCGTTCGCCTGTCATCACGACCAGGGCCAGCTGCTGAAGCCGATCGGTCGCTATCGTGTGATGCGGTCAACGGAGTCATCTGGACCAAATCCCGGCGGCGCTCGCTTAGCAGCAGGGTCGCTGATGCGACCCGAAGTGTGAGGACTCTCAGAGGCATCGGCGATACCTCCTAGACGAACGACTCGCGAGATAGGACCGCCGGCCGGTGAATCATCATCAACGTCGCCGGACACAACAGCAATAATATCGTCGTGCTGGTAGTGCCCGCTCACACTGACGCAGACGACGCACATCACACCATGATGGCCGTGGCGGCCCGGGCGGTGCCTCGACAGTCGGGAGCCTACTGTTGACCGGCGCGTACGGGTGCACCGCGCCTAATAGCGCCGGCCATGCGAACGCCTGGTGCCGTGTGACGTCAACGTCGTGACGACCGAACGGCCGTGGCCGCGAGGGGATTCGCGTGCGGCCGCCACCAGGACATCGACCGACTCTGCGATGCCGCTCGCGATGTCCTCGACTGCGGGCACGTTGTCCGGGCACACGCACAGGCTGAGATCGAGCACGTCGCCGCGCGACGTCAGCGCAATGGTCAACCCGCAACCAGCTTGTAGCGGCGCCACAGTGTGCATACCGACGACCATAGCCCCCGCGCAGTACGCCGGCACGGGCTTGCCGGCGTGGTACGAGACACTGCCGTGGCAGATCGGTGCCAGGCCCAGTCGGGTGTAGAGCTGCGATGCTGCGCGGGCCGCGAACGGTGGGATCACCGCCGCGATGCTCTCGAAATCAACTGTTACATATCGTTTTTCGATGTCGCGCTCGCGGGTGGTGTTCAACCTATCGGTGGCGGTGTGGAGGTTGGTGAGGACCAGCACAGGATCGTCGAGCTGCACCGGGAGGCGAAGTCGCCCGACCGTCAACGGATTGCCCATCGCGGTGGGATCGGCATCTGGCGACGCGAGCGGCATCTGGATCAGGAGCGGCTCGTCGGGCACGGTGGCGTGCCGCTGCAGCCAGGCGCGCAGCGACAGCGTGCAGGCGGCCAGGAAAACATTGGTGATGCTGCCCCCGAACGCGTTGTTAACCTTCTGCAAGTCGCTCAGCGGGATCGAGGCGAAACCCACTGCCCGCCGCCGGGTCAGCGGCGCGTTGAACACGGTGTGCGGCACTGGCCCGCTCATCGACGCAGCCGGTGAGATGGGTTCGGGTTCGCCCGTGCCACGCAGCCGGCCGCGGGCGGCGCGCAGCGCACCCGCTACGGCCTCGGCGAGCAGCCAGGCGCCGGTGACGTTGTTCTCGATGAGCTCGCTCACCGTGTCGATGAGCAGCGCGCCGAGTGAGGGCGCCCCCGGGCTCGACTGGGGCGGCAGATTCTTGGCCAGGTCGTCGCGCCCACCGTTGGTCAATAGCCGCGGCCACAGCGACGCGGATCCCGCGCCCGCGTCGCTCAACGCAGGCGACATCTTCACCGCTAGCGCCCACCGGCCCCCCGCCAGGCCATCGATGCTCCACGCCTCCCACAAGTGGCGATCCTGTGGTCCGGTGGTCAGCCGCCCGATCAGGTCGGCGAACTCGCTGCGGCCGCCGGGAGCGCCAACAGTTGTGGAATGGATCTGAGGAGTCGGGTCGTAGTCGTCGATCTCGGCCCACACGGGCTGTCCCATACCGAATGGCTTGCCTGCCAGCCGGCTGCGGAAGCGCGCCGACCCCGGTAGCGACGAGGCCACCAGCCGGTGTAGCCGCTCGTGGCTGAGCTGACCGGACGCCTCAATGACGGCCACTGCGACGGTGGGCGCCCGCGTTGTCGACGTCTGGGTGTTTAGCAACGCCGCAGCTGTGGCAGGCAAGCGGGTAGCCATCAGCGCCCCATCGCTTCCCCCACCGAAACCTGTTGAGCCAGGTTCGCAGAATCCTTCCCGACAACCGAAGGTTTCAGCATTCTTTTTCGGCCAGCGTGTCGTTGCGGCTCAATCAGCCCGGACTCGAGTTCGACCAGCGAGTGCGCAACGACGTTGGATGCCAGGGCCGCACGCGCAGCCGCGCTGGTGGGGCCAGCGGTCGTAGCACCGTCGATGTCCTCGAGTCGCCGAAGCATCCGCTGTGAAATCGGTGCTTCGAGAGGCAGGTCGTCAACACCAAAGCTGCTGAAGGCTTTGAATGATGCTTCGTCACTTGCCATGTTTTAGTCCCTCACGGGCGATGCGGTCCGGTGAACCCGCCGCTAGTTGGGATCGGCCTTGCGATTCCCAGCGCCCCTGTGCGGCGATTGCTCTTGTGCGGCTTTCCCGGTCCTGCTCGCTGATCATCAGCAAGTCGTCAATACTTGCCGCGTCGTTTGGTACCGCGGCCGCCATCACGACCGCGTACGCGCACTCCGGGTCGGTGTACCACGGGACGACCAGCAAGGCGATAGTGCTGCTGTCACGTCCGAGTACCTCAATGGTGTTCAACGGTTGGCGGTCGACTCCGTCGAGCTGGACCGGTCGCCCGCCGGTGACGAGGCGGGTGGGCGCTTCGATCCATTCGTTGAAGTTGTACGTCACGCGCGCAATCTCGCCGACCTGAAACGACAACACCGCGATCAGATCCGGCAGCTCCGCTGTGAGGTCATCGCCGCGCGGCCACCATCCCCCAGCCACACGCCCGCTGCGAGACGCCTTGGGCTTCAAGCGCAATCGTGGCGTGCCAACACGCGGTGTGTCAAACTCAGTGAAGCTTCTGCGGGCCTGTTCCAGCGTCACTGCGCCAATCCCTCTTGGCCACCAACCGGCCAATCATTCCAAACCCGCGACGACACGACCCAGACCGGTCGCGCACAAAATACCGCCGATGCCTTCCACCCTACGCGCGTCTGACCCGGAAACCGAGTGGCGCAAAACGCGAAACCACAAAGCCCCGTCCGGCGCTGCGTATCGTTGAGCTCGGGCAAGCCGAATTCGCCTCCACGCGAGCGCAAAGACGCCTCAAAGAAAACGCGAGACCTGTTCGCTAGACAAATATGCCACCACCTGTGATGCGCGCGGCCAAAAGCAGCGCAAGCGAATATTTTGCTGTCTCGCCTCTACAGAAGCCGGAGTGATCGGGCTCTTGTCTCAGCTCGTGGGCGGACGGCGATCTGAGAGTGGCGCCGGTAGTATCAACACAGCCAGTCATTCGCCCAGGGCGACGGAGCCCACCGACAGCCGGGCATTGATCTGTTGTGCCTCGGCCACCGAAATGCTCACCCCTACTCCACCTTTCGTGAGGATAGTTATGTGCGAGGAACTATTTTCCGGCTTCAGCGAAGCCGGGTGGGACGAGGCACCCCGGGACGCCGAGCCGACATTTACTCCTGAGGAGTTGCAGATCCTGCTTAACCCAGCGCTATCGGTCGCTGAGGCCGCAGATCGTGTGTGTCGACCGCCACCGTGATGGGACCGGTTTGAGCAGGGTTTAGCCACGGTCATGGGACCACCCGTTTGCCAGTGATG
>NZ_LQOX01000061.1 GCF_002102175.1 Mycobacterium gastri
GCGCGGCTGGTGGCAGTGAAACCGGAACCGTTTCTCAACGGAGTGCCCGCCCGAAAGGACGGGCTGCCTGAAATGCCAGTCACACAAACACTCACCATTCAGGTAACGGTTTGCACCTGCGCGGTCAGCGGAACTCCGGCAGCGCGGATGCGGTCGGCGAACGGCGTCAAATCGCCGAAGGACAGCATGATGGTCGCGGGTTGCTGTGCCAGCGCGGTGTCGAGCAGCCCGGGGTTGCGAGCCAGGCTCCAGGTGATGAACCCGTATCCGACTCGCGCGCCGTCGTTTTCGCCGATTTGGCTTGCAGCCAATCGGCCTCGCCGTAGCCGCCGCCGATGAGACCCAGGCCCCCGGCTGCGGTCACCGCCGCCGCGAGTCTGCCCCCGGAAACCAGGGCCATCGGCGCAAGCAGCATTGGATGTTCGATCCCGCAGAATTCGGTCAGGCGGGTGGTCAGCGACATTGCCACGCTCCTTCGAGCTCTCCGGTCAGTAAACGTGTCCGGCCGAGGGCCAAAGAGCAGTCCTGTTCGCCGTTTTGGGTGACCGAGACCATCAGCGGCGGCACCGTCTGGCTGTTCTCGGAGGAGGCATGCCGCTGCTGTCGCCGCTGGATGCCACTCGTGACAGGCTAGCGGCGGCGAAGGGCGCCCGCTCGCGGCGGCTTCGGCAGGCAACCCTGCGGCTTGGCCCAGGCTAAAGGTCTTTCGTCCCTACCCAGGTGGGGTATATGTGTGACAGGCTGAAAACACCCAACAGATATGGAGGTATCCGGGAAACATAATCAAACAGCCACTCGTGCGGCGTAGATCGCGATCCAAAGCCCGCCAAGTGACGCCTATAGCGAAATGGAAGCCCCTGCCATGTTCAGCGGCATTACCGGTCACGTCGGCGCCCTGGTTAGCGCTGTCGTGGTGGTAGCCGGCACAGCAATTCTCCGCGGCGGCGCGGCAGCCGCCGACCCGAATCAGGACGATCAGTTTCTGGCACTGCTCGAGAAGAAAGAAATCCCCGCCCTCTCGAATGTGCCACGCGTGATCGCCGCAGCCCACAAAGTTTGTCGCAAACTCGACGGCGGCATGCCGGTACACGAAATTGTCGACGGGCTGCGGAACGACGCATACAACATGGACCCGACCTTGCGTCAATACCCCGCCGCGCGCGTCACGTCCACCATGACCCGATTCGTCACTGCGGCGGTGGAGATCTACTGTCCGTACGACCGGGGCAAGATAGCTTCCATCACGGCTACTCCGGCGCCGCAATCGAGTGAACCGACCGGCTGGATCGCCAGCTACACCCGAGCCGCCGTCAACGCGGAGTGCGCGGTACTAACGCCGCCAGCGTTGGACATGACCAACACGCCTGCGACGTGGCACGAACCGACCGGCATCGCCACGATGCGGTTGCCGGTGACGGATGGCGGTGCTGTCGTGGCGGGCCGCTACGGGGACCGGTCGGCCGGTAACGCACTTGGCACGATGCTCACCTCGCGGATCGCAGCGGTTCCCGCGGGGGACCCCCAGCTACCGAGCCCACCGCATCCGGCACCACCGCCGCCCACGGCGCAGATCGTGACACCACCCCCGCCGATCGCGGCACCGCCGCCATCAAAGCACTCGCCGCCGCCACCGCAAGAACCGCCACCACCGCAAGAACCGCCGCCACCGCAAGAGCCGCCGCCACCGCCGCAAGAGGTAGTGGAGCCTCCGGCTGATGGCCCTCAGCCCGGGGCCGGCGGCAGCGGCGGCGGCGGCGGCGGTGGCGGCAGTGGTGGCAACGGCGGAGCCGGTCCGGTGCAACCGTCGCCGGCACGCCCCTCGCCGCCGGGCGTCATCAGGCTGGCACCGTAAGGCTGCGACCGTTCCCGGATGCGATTCGGTGGGCTACGGCAAGTCAAGCCAGCGGCGCCAGCCCCGACCTAACCAAATCCACACTGGCCACCACGAACTCACCGAGGTCGCCGGCACAACCATTGCGACCCCAATGCTCAACTGCCGCAACCAGTGCCGCTGCCAGCGTCGAGCCCGCGACCTCGGCGGCGAGATCGATGTCGGGCATCTCCGGGTGCCGATTGCGCACGAATTCGGTCAGCACCCGCGCAAACGACGCCTGCACCACCCGCAGATGACTCGCGATACGGTCCGCACTGATCAGCTCGGCGCGGGCGGTAGCGGCCTGGCGGACTACCTCCACGTCATGGGGAAACGCCGCGACGCTGGCCAGCACCGCATCGAACAGCGGCTCGGCTGGCGGACGCTGGGCAAGCGCCTCGGCCAGCCATTCCAGGTGGGTCTCGTAGTCCTGGAAGAGCACCGCCTCCTTGGTCGGGAAATGCCGGAAGAAGGTGCGCTCGGTCACCCCGGCCTCCCGCGCCAGCTCGGTCACGGTCACATTCGCAAATCCCTTGCGGGCGAAGGTTTTCAGCGCGGCCCGGCGCAGCGCTTCGTGCGTGGATCGCCGGCGTAGCTCATGACGGTTGGGCGGTTTGCGAAGCACAGTCATGTCGGACCGATGGTAACCCGGCCGGCAGTAGTCAGTACTGACATCTTCTCATTGTGTCAGTACTGACATATCGTTGGGAAGATGAGCGACTACGACGCGATTGTGGTGGGAGCGGGGCACAACGGGCTGACCGCCGCCGCGGTTCTGCAACGCGCGGGTCTGCGCACTCTGTGCCTGGAAGCCAACAGCTACGCGGGGGGAATGGCGGCGACGGTGGAGTTGATCGACGGCTTCCGCTACGAGATCGCGGGTTCGGTGCAGTTCCCCACGGCAAGCCAAATCACCAAGGAACTCGGGCTCGACACCCTGCCCACGGTGGACCCGGCGGTGATGTCGACCAACATCGGCGAATCCGGCGAAGAGCCGATGATCTTCTACCGCGACCCGATGCGGCTGATGACGCACCTGGGCGAGCGGCACGGATTGGAGGCCTTCACCGGCATGGCCGAACTGATCGGCTGGAGTCAGGGACCCGCAAAAGCGCTCGGCCGCTTCGACGTACGCCAACCCCCCAAGACGCACGACGAAATGTACGCCTGCGCGGCCAACGAAGCCGAACGCCGAGCAATTCACGAAATGCTGTTCGGTTCGGCGATGGATGTGATCGACCGGTTCCTGCCCGACAAGCACAAGCATGCGGTCATGCGCGGAATGCTCGCGTTTCTGGCCGTGAACTCCACCTACCGCGGACCCTATACGCCGGGCAGCGCGACCTGCCTGGCCTTCGCCCTGGCGGTACCCCAGGACAGCACCGGCGGCACCGCGATGATGACCAAACTCGTGGGCGGCATCGGTGCCCTCACCGAACACCTGCGTGAGCTCTTCGTCTCCCATGGCGGTGAGATCCGGTTCCGCGCAAAGGTCGACCGGATCCAGGTAGACCATGGCGCGGTCGCCGGTGTGCGGTTGCGTGACGGGTCGACGATCAGCGCGCCGATCGTGGTGTCCAACCTGGCGCCCGACGTGACCCTCACCGAGCTGGTGGCGCCCGAACACGTTCCGGCCGAACTCGTCTCACGCTTGTCCGGCCGCGACCACCGCGCCTCCTTCGTGCAACTGCACTTCGCTCTGGACGGGCTGCCCGAATTCGCCCCGCCCTACGACTTATTGAACGAAGCCGGCATGCAGCAGTCGGTCGGCATCTTCGGCTCGCCCGAAGAGCAACAGCTGCAATGGGAAATGTGCCGCCGCGGCACCGTGCCGGACAATCCGTCGATGGGCCTGCAGATCCCTTCGGTGCACGACTCCGGCCTTGCGCCGCCCGGTAAGCACGCCGCGAGCGCGTTCGCCTACGCCTTCCCGGTCGAAGCCGACCGTAACCAACACGGCCACCTCAAAAATGAGATGGCTCAACGTGTTATCGACAAGATCACCCGCTTCGCCCCGAACTTCAAAGACATCGTGATCCGCCAGATCACCTTCGCGCCGCACCACATGCAAACGATGTTCGGCGCCCCCGCCGGCGATTTCTGCCACGGGCTGCTGCACCCCGATTTGATGGGCCCTAACCGGCCGGGACCCAAAGGATTTCGCGACTTCCCGATTCCGATCGACGGTCTGTATCTCGGCGGCGCCGGATGCCATGGTGGTCCCGGCATCACCTTCATTCCCGGTTACAACGCCGCCTATCAGGCGCTGGACGACCGGTAGCCGATGGGATCGGTCAGCCTCCGAACGTTCCGGTGAGTTGAGCCTGCGCCGTGGTGGCCCGCGTTATCGCCTCAGCCGCCCGCAACCCGACCAATCCCGGGGGAAGTTGCAGCGTGGCCGGAAGCTGGTACAGGGTGAAGCGGTAGTGGTGCGTCCCGGTGCCCGGCGGCGGGCAGGGCCCGCTGTATGCGGCCTGGCCACCCGAGTTCGGCAGGCTGGTGCCTCCGGCAGGAGTTTGACCATCCGCGGAGCTGCCGGCTCCGGGCGGGATTCCGATCACGATCCAGTGGACGTAGTTGCCCCCGACCGCGTCCGGATCGTCGACCACCAACGCCGCCCCCAACGGCGTAGACCAGCTCAGGGGCGGCGCGATGTTGGCCCCTTTGCAGGTGTATTGCACCGGGATGGGCGCGCCGTCGGCGAACGCGGGACTGCTGATCGTCAATGGCCCGCCGGCAGGTGCCGCCTTCGTCATGCCGGCCGTCAGCAGCGTCGGCGCCGACGAAGGCGTTCGAGGGTCGCCGTCGCCGCCGTGGCCAACCAATGCCAGTACCAGAGCCAGCCCCGTCAGAGCCGACGCGATCGACTTAAGTAGGTGCCCCGCTACGAGTTTCATAAGGACAGTGTCGCGCGCAGCGACTACGGAATAAAGCGGTTTCACCCGCCGGATGCCGCCGATCGGCGATCAACCGTGCGCCTCCGCCGCGCCTTAGCCGGCGCGCCCATTGACCGCTAACACCCGGTCACGAAGGCCTCGGGTAGCAGTGTCCATCACCCCTTTGGCGCCTCGTCGGACGAGGAACCCCGGCAACGGCACCAGCAGGTCTACGGTGAGATCGAACCGAACCCGGGTGAAGTCGCCGTCCGGGGTCAGCGTGTAACGGCCCTGCTGCCCGCGTTGTTGTTTGGCGCTGACCAAGGTCCAGCTCACGCCGTCGTCGTGAACCGAGTAGTCCAGCACTTGCTCGTCCCCGACGCCGACGATCTTGACCACTTGCCGAGATTTGGTCGGACGGCCTTGATCGTCGCGCTCCAGGATTTCGACCTTTCGATGAATCGAGGACCACTGCGGCAACGATTCGAGATCGAACAAGGCGTCTAGGATTTCCTTGGGCTGACGAGCTCGCGGGCCTCGATGACGAGCTCGCGGGACTCGGTGACGGCCATGGGAGGAAACATAGCCAACTCCGCGCCGGCTAAGACAACGTTCAACGGAGCCGCCATCCGGCGGTCCAGAACTCAGGGGACCAGGACAACCTTGCCGATGTTCTCCCGTGCCGCCAGAATCCGGTGCGCTGCCGGCGCTTCCGCGAACGGCACAGCCGCATGAACGATCGGCCGGGCCGTACCCTCGTCAAGAGCCTCGCGCAGCGGCGTGATCCAGGGCTCAAGGGTGCCACGGTCGTCCCACAACCGCAGCATGTTGAGACCGATCACGGTTTTCGAGTCCTCGAGTTGCTTCATCAGATTGAAGCCGCGCAGCATCGACAACGCGTGCGGAGCCACCCGGCGCAGTGAGCGCTTCTCGCCTTGCTGCATGTTCGAAATCCCGTACCCGACCAGCCTTCCCCCGGGGCGCAGCAGATCGTAGGAGCGCCGCAGCGAGGTGCCACCGAGTGCGTCGAGCACGAGGTCATAGGGGCCCAGACCCTTCCACCAGCCGTCGCGGCGGTAGTCGATGGCACGATCCACACCCAACTCGGCCAGCTTCTGGTGCTTTCCCGGCGAGGCGGTGCCGTGCACTTCGGCGCCGGCAGCCTTGGCGAATTGAATCGCCGCGATGCCCACCCCGCCCGCGGCCGCATGAACCAACACCCGCTCGCCGGCACGCAACGACCCGTAGCCGTGCAGTGCCGCCCACGCGGTCGAATAGTTCACCGGAACCGCGGCGCCCTGCTCGAAGCTCAACGCCTCGGGAAGCACCACCGAGTCGGTCGCGGCCACGTTGACTATTTCGGCGTAGCCGCCGAATCGTGTTCCGGCCAGGACACGTTCGCCGACCCGGCTTTGGTCGACACCTTCGCCGACGGCCTCGACCGTCCCGGCGACCTCGTAGCCCACCACCGCCGGAAGCTTCGGTGCATCCGGGTACAGGCCGACGCGGGCCAGGTGGTCGGCGAAGTTCACCCCAGCGGCGCAAACGGCAATCCTCAGCTGGCCCGGACCGGGCGGCGGCGGTTCCGGCCGCTGCTGCACCTGCAGCACCGATGGGTCACCATGCTTGGTAATTACGACTGCGCGCATTGTGTTCCTCCGAATCGGCTCGTCGAACTGCAGCACCCGGCCCTTACCGCAACCGTGCAAGGTGGGGAGCCTCCTGCGATTGAACACGCCGGCAATCCGTTTGTCGCCCGGTACCAAGCAGGAATGGCCGGGACAGCGCCGGGCTTCGCGGCCTATCGTGCTAGCCGTGCATTACGAGTGGGAGCGGCTGACCGGAAGCGTGTATCGCTGCCGGCTGCCGTTTTGCGACGTCACGGTCGGCCTGGTGGTGGGCCGCGGCACGGCACTGCTGGTCGACGCCGGCACCACGCTACCTGAAGCGGCCGCGATCCAGGCCGACGTCAGCCAGATCGCCCATTGCCGAGTAACACATATTGTCTTGACACACAAGCACTTTGACCACGTCCTGGGGTCATCAGGCTTTGCCGGTGCCCAGATATACGCCGCTCCTGAGGTTGTCGACTATCTGTCGTCGGCGACCGATCAGCTGCGCGCCCATGCACTGCAATACGGCGCAGACGCGGTGCAGATCGACCGCGCGATCGCCGCCTTGCGGCCACCTCGGCGAGGTATCTGCGACGCGGTAATCGATCTCGGCGACCGCTCCGTCACGGTCACCCACCCTGGCACCGGACACACCACCGCGGACCTGGTGGTAGTGGTTCCGGGCGCAGCCGCCAGCGACGAACCAGTGGTGGTCTTCACCGGCGACCTCGTCGAGGAGTCCGCCGATCCGCTGATCGACGCCGATTCCGATGTCGCGGCCTGGCCTGCGACGCTTGATCGGCTACTTGCACTCGGCGGACCCGACGCCGTCTACGTCCCCGGCCACGGAAGCGTCGTCGACGCGGAGTTCGTCCGGCGTCAGCGGGATTGGTTGAGCGAGCCGGCGCGCCCCTGGACCTAACTCTGACCTAACTCACGCTCCCTGGCGTGTTGGCCACCGGCTGCGCGGCCTGACCCCCGTGTCTCGGACCGGGTGGGTAACCACCCGGTCAGCCGGTGAATTGACTGCCCAACCCAGGGATACACTCTCTGCGTCAGCGGAATCGGGCGCACAAAGGAGCGCAAGCCCATGGCTATCGCCGAAACGGACACTGAGGTCCGTACACCATTCGAGCAAGACGTCACCGAGACGCAGCGATACTTCGACAGCGCCCGCTTCGCCGGAATCATCCGGCTCTACACTGCCCGGCAGGTCGTAGAACAGCGCGGCACAATCCCGGTCGACTACAGCGTGGCTCGCACTGCGGCGGCGGCTTTCTACGAGCGCCTGCGCGAGCTTTTCGCCGAGCACAAGAGCATCACCACTTTCGGCCCCTACTCGCCGGGGCAGGCGGTGAGCATGAAGCGGATGGGTATCGAGGCGATTTACCTCGGCGGATGGGCGACGTCAGCCAAGGGTTCCACCACCGAAGATCCCGGTCCCGACCTGGCCAGCTATCCGCTGAGTCAGGTGCCCGACGACGCTGCCGTCCTGGTGCGGGCACTGCTGACCGCCGACCGCAACCAGGAGTATCTGCGGCTGAACATGACCGAACAGCAGCGCGCTGCGGCCCCGGTGTATGACTTTCGGCCGTTCATCATCGCTGACGCCGACACCGGTCACGGCGGTGATCCGCACGTGCGCAACCTGGTCCGCCGCTTCGTCGAAGTAGGCGTGCCGGGGTACCACATCGAGGACCAGCGCCCCGGCACCAAGAAGTGCGGTCACCAGGGCGGCAAGGTATTGGTGCCGTCGGACGAACAGATCAAGCGCCTCAACGCCGCACGCTTCCAACTCGACGTCATGCGGGTGCCCGGCATCATCGTCGCGCGCACCGATGCCGAGGCCGCCAACCTGATCGACAGCCGAGCCGACGAGCGTGACCAGCCGTTCCTGCTCGGCGCCACCAATCTCAACATTCCCTCGTATAAAGCGTGCTTCCTGGCGATGCTGCGGCGCTTCTACGAACTGGGCGTCAAGGAACTCAACGGCCACCTTCTCTACGCGCTCGCCGAGGGCGAGTACGCGACGGCCACCGCCTGGCTCGAGCGCCAAGGCATCATGGGCGTGATCACCGACGCCGTCAACACCTGGCGAGAAAACGGCACGACCTCGATCGACGACCTCTTCGACCAGGTGGAGTCGCGGTTCGTGGCCGCGTGGGAGGACGACGCCGGGTTGATGACGTACGGCGAAGCCGTGGCCGACGTCCTCGCGTTCGGTGAGAGCGAAGGCGAATCCGTTGGCATGAGTCCCGAGGAATGGCGGGCGTTCGCCGGCCGCGTCTCGCTCTACGACGCACGGACAAAGGCCAAGGAGTTGGGCGCCGACCCACCATGGGACTGCGAGCTGGCCAAGACCCCGGAGGGCTACTACCAGGTCCGTGGCGGCATTCCGTATGCGATTGCCAAGTCGCTGGCCGCCGCACCGTTTGCCGACATCCTCTGGATGGAAACCAAGACCGCCGATCTGGCCGATGCCCGCCAATTCGCCGAGGCGATCCATGCCGAGTATCCCGACCAAATGCTGGCCTACAACCTTTCGCCGTCGTTCAACTGGGACACCACCGGTATGACCGACGAGGAGATGAAGCAGTTCCCCGTTGAACTCGGCCGGATGGGCTTCGTCTTCAACTTCATCACCTATGGCGGACACCAAATCGACGGCGTCGCAGCCGAGGAGTTCGCTACCTCGCTGCAGCAGGACGGCATGCTTGCGCTGGCCCGCCTGCAGCGCAAGATGCGTCTGATCGAGTCGCCATACCGGACGCCGCAGACGCTGGTCGGCGGGCCGCGCAGCGACGCGGCGCTGGCCGCCTCGTCTGGGCGCACGGCGACCACCAAGGCGATGGGCAAGGGATCCACCCAGCACCAGCATCTGGTGCAGACCGAAGTGCCCAAGAAGCTGCTGGAGGAATGGCTGGCACTGTGGAGCGAGCACTACCAGCTCGGTGAGAAGCTGCGCGTGCAATTGCGGCCCCGCCGTGCCGGCTCGGACGTGCTGGAACTCGGGATCTACGGCAACGACGACGAGCCGCTGGCCAACGTTGTCTTCGACCCCATCAAGGACCGGCACGGCCGCAGCATCCTCACGGTGCGCGATCAAAACACCTTCGCGCAGAAGCTGCGGCAGAAGCGGCTGATGACGTTGATCCACCTCTGGCTGGTCCACCGGTTCAAGGCCGACGCGGTGTACTACGTCACGCCGACCGAGGACAACCAGTATCAGACCTCAAAGATGAAGTCGCACGGCATCTTCAGCGAGGTCAATCAAGACGTCGGCGAGATCATTGTCGCCGAGGTGAACAAGCCCCGCATCGAAGAGCTGCTGGTGCCCGATCGCGTGGCGCTGCGGAAGTTGATCACCAAGGAAGGGTAGAACCTTACGGTCCGGTGCCCGTGCGGAAGAAGCCGGCCAATTTCTGGCCCGCATTCTTGATGCCCGAGTCGAAGGCCGCTGTCAGAACGCCAACCGGACTCGTGTTGTACCAGCCCGATATTGTGTTGCCAAAGTTGGCGATGCCCGATTCCCGTTGCCCGACGTTCAAGTAGCCGGAGACCTGACCGGGCAATGAGTTCGGCACCTGGTTCCAGGCGCCCGAAATGCTGGATCCAACATTCCCGTAACCGGATACGCCGCCACCGCCGCCGTTGAAGAAGCCCGAAGACGGGGCAGTTGTGGTATTACCGAAACCGGGAGTGCCCCCGATGTTGATCGGGATCGTGATCGGTCCCAACCCGCCGTCGAGGTTCACGTCCAAGGGGAATCCGCCAATGGAGATGCCCGGGATTGTGAACCCACCGACCTGGCCACTCAACGGAACACCCAGACCAAACTGCCCAATATCGAACCCAGGAATCGTGAACCCACCGACCTGGCCACTCAACGGAACACCCAGACCAAACTGAGCAATATCGAACCCAGGAATCGTGAACCCACCGATCTGACCACTCAACGGAATAGTGAGACCGAACTGAGCAATATCGAATCCAGGAATCGTGAAGCCATTGACCTGACCACTCAACGGAATGTTCAGACCGAACTGACCGATATTGAATCCAGGAATCGTGAAGCCATTGACCTGACCGCCCAACGGGATGCTGAGACCGAACTGGGGAATATTCACACCGTCGATGATGATGTCGCCGGTGCCGCCGGTGAAATATGGGCCAATGTCGAAGTGACTCAAGTTGATGGGGCCTATGACGCCGGAAACGACCGCGATCACCTCGTACGGAATTTTTTGAATAGTGATGTCGACTGGTACTGTCACGCCGACCCGCACGGGGACTCCAGGAATATCGATCGTACCGATGCTGATACCGCCGACCGTACCGGTCGCATTGAAACCCAGCGGAATCGTTGGAATAACGATATCGGGCAGGTTGATCCCGCCGACCAGGCCAATCGCATTGATACCCAGCGGAATTGTGGGTATAGGAATATCAGGCACGGTGATCGGCCCGACCGTCCCTACCGCGGTATCAACTATCGGTATCGTCGGGATAACGACATCGGGCACATGGATCGCGCCGACGGCACCCAGCGCATTAATACCCAGCGGAATCGTTGGAATAACGACATCAGGCACGCTGATGGCGCCGACCGTGCCGATCGCGTTAATACCCAGTGGAATTGCGGGAACATTGATGTCAGGCACGGTAATGGGGCCGACACCGCCGGTCACATGGGCACCCAGCGGGATTGGGGGAATGGTGATTGTAGTCGAGAAGCCGAACAAGCCCTGATAATCGCCCCGCCATAGCACGCCATTGCTGAAGTTGCCCGAGATCAAGGCGCCGGTGTCGACATTGCCCGTGTTGGCCCATCCGGTATCCATATTTCCGGTGTTCATGTATCCGGTGTTTGTGCTGCCCGGGTTCAAGTTGCCCGTGTTGTTACTACCAGTATTGAGGTAGCCCGTGTTGTAGCTACCCGTGTTGGCGATGCCGGTATTGACGCTGCCGACGTTGAAGAAGCCAGAGTTGCTGCTGCCCGCGTTGCCCAGCCCGGTGTTGTAGCTGCCCGAGTTCGCGACGCCGACGTTTCCGGTGCCCGAATTGCCGACACCGATGTTGTCGCTGCCCGAGTTCAGGCCACCAAACCCGACCTGGTGGTTACCGGTCAGCCCGATGCCGACGTTTCCGTCCCCGTGGTTGCCAAAGCCGAAGTTGCCATTACCGATGTTGCCGACGCCGATGTTATTGCTACCGAGGTTGCCAATGCCGACGTCGTTCAGGGCTGCCGTCAGTGCCGGGCCGCTGTTTGCAAATCCGAAGTTGTTACTACCCACGTTGCCGAAGCCGAAGTTGCCGGCGCCGAGGTTGCCGAAACCAAAGTTGCTGCCGCCGACATTGCCGCTGCCGATGTTGGCGCTACCGACGTTGCCGCTGCCCAGATTGTAGTCGCCGAGGTTGGCGCTACCCAGGTTGAGGTCACCATGATTTGCGACGCCGAGATTTATCGTCGTCCCGGCTACACCGTCGCGGAAGAAGCCGGCTAGTTGACTGCCGACATTGCCGACACCCGAGGTGAATGCCGATGTGGTCAAACCCAGCGTGCTGGTGTTGTAGAGGCCTGAAACGGTATTGCCGAAGTTCGAAATGCCCGATGTCAGTGGCCCGGCATTGAAGTAGCCCGAATTCCCCTGGCTTGCGGCAATGTTCCAGAAGCCCGAGACTCCCGATCCGGCGTTTCCGAAGCCCGAGGCACTACCGGCGCCGCTGTTGAAGAAGCCGGAAGACGGGGTGATGGTGGAGTTTCCGAAGCCCGGGGTGCCCGCGATGTTGATGGGGATAGTGATGGGGCCGACGGGCCCGGATACGTGGAGGCTCAGCGGAATCTCCGGAATAGCATAGCCATTCGGGAACAACGTGATGCCATTCACCGGATCACCGATGATACCGCCCACATTGATACCCAACGGGATCCCCGGAAGCGTGTAACCATTCGGGAACAACGTGATGCCATTCACCGGATCACCGACAACACCGCCCACATTGATGGTCAACGGGATCCCCGGAAGCGTGTAACCGTTCGGGAACAACGTGATGCCATTCACCGGATCACCGAAGGTGCCACCGTCGAAGATGCTCACCGGCAGCCCCGGAAGCTGGTAACCATTCGGGAACAACGTGATGCCATTCACCGGATCACCGACAACACCGCCCACATTGATACTCAACGGGATCCCCGGAAGCGTGTAACCGTTCGGGAACAACGTGATGCCATTCACCGGATCACCGATAGTACCGGTCACACTGATACCCAACGGGATTCCCGAAATACTGATGGTTGGCGTGGTGATACCACCAATGGTGCCGCCTACCGTAATGCCGCCTACCGTCAGATCGACCTGGGAGGGGCCGATGGTACCTGGAAGCGGGAGGCCGGTGAGGCCGAAAGAAAAGAAGGACTTGGGAATGGTAATCGGGATACGCAGGGCTTGGCTCGTCAGCGACAAACCAAACGGTTCGATGCCGATTGGGTCAATTTTGATGGGCCCGAGGATGGCTCCGGAACTGTTGACACCCAAGTTGATCGGCGGAATATGGATGGGCGGCACCGGGATCGGGCCTATGAGAGCACCGTTGCTATTGAGACCCAAATTGATCGGCGGAATATGGATCGGCGGTATGGCGATCGGACCCACCAGGCCACCAGACTTGTCGAGACTCAAAATGATCGGCGGAACATGGATCGACGGCACGGTGATCGGACCCACCAGGGCGCCGTTAGTGTTCAGACCCAAATTGATCGGCGGAATATGGATCGACGGCACGGTGATCGGGCCAACCAGGGCCCCGTTACTGTTCAGACCCAGATTGATGGGGGGAATATGGATCGGCGGCACAGTGATTGGGCCAAGCAGGCCGGTACCGTCGAGGTTCAACTCAGCTGGGGGAATCACGATGGCACCTGAGTAACCGATCAGCCCTTGGTAATCGCCTCGCCAGAAGAAACCGTTGCTGTAGTTGCCCGAGATAAAGGCGCCGGTGTCGACGTTGCCCGTGTTGCCCACGCCGGTGTTGAGGTTGCCAGGGTTGAAGAAGCCGGTGTTCGAGTTGCCCGGGTTGAAGGCGCCAGTGTTGAAACTGCCGAGGTTGAAATTGCCCGTGTTGTAGTTACCGGCATTGCCCAAGCCGGTGTTGGCAATGCCGACATTGAAGAATCCGGTGTTGGCTTCACCCGCATTACCAATCCCGGTGTTATAGCTATTGCCCGAGTTGCCGATACCGAAGTTCCCGGTGCCGGAGTTCGCGATGCCGATGTTTCCGGTGCCGGAGTTGAACCAGCCGACGTTGCCGGTGCCCGAGTTCAGCCCGCCGAACCCAATCTGGCCGTTGCCCGTCAGCCCGATGCCGATGTTGCCGTTGCCGGTGTTGCCGAAGCCGAAGTTGCCATTGCCGGTGTTGCCAAGGCCAACGTTGTTGCTGCCGGTGTTACCGAAGCCGAAGTTGCTCAGGGCGGCGGTCAGCCCTGGGCCCACGTTTCCGAAACCGACGTTATTGCTGCCGAAATTACCGAAGCCGAAGTTGGAGCTACCGAGGTTACCGCTGCCGATGTTGAGGCTGCCAAGGTTACCGCTGCCAACGTTGGTGCTGCCGACATTCGAGTTGCCCAGGTTGAAATTGCCACGGTTGGCATTGCCCAGGTTGCCAAAGCCGGCGTTTGCCAAGCCCACGCTGAAGTTGCTCATCACGCTCGGGATACTCGAGACTGCCGCTTGGGCGGCCGCCGCAATGGCCGCCGGCGCGGCGCCCAGCTGAGCCGGCAGCCCCGCCAGGCCCTGGGCAAGCTGTGTGAACGGCGTCAGCGCTGAAACGGCGGCCGAAGCCCCGGCATGGTAGGCCGACATGGCCGACACGTCGACGGCCCACATCTCCTCGTAAGCCGCCTCCATCGCGGCGATGGCGGGAGCGTTTTGCCCAAACAGGTTGGAGATAACCAGCGAAATCACCTGATTCCGATTGGCTGCCACCATCGCCGGCTGCACCATCGCCGAGCGGACGGCCTCGAACTCGGCCACCATGGCGACGGCTTGCGCGGCCGTCTGCTGGGCTTGTGAGGCCACCCCCGAAAGCCAGCCGGTGTAGGGGGCCGCTGCTGCTGCCATGGCAGCCGACGCCTGGCCCTGCCACGATCCACCGACCAGCCCGGCTGTCACCGATCCGAACGAGGCTGCCGCCGAGGTCAATTCCTCAGCTAGCCCATCCCAGGCCACCGCAGCCGCCGACATCGCTTGCGAACCCGCACCGGCAAAAATCAGAGCCGAGTTGATCTCCGGTGGCAACACTGAAAAATTCATCGCTCCAACCCTTCTCGGCTGACCGCGCACTTGAACTCGGAGGCCGGTCGACAGCCACGATGTCGTGCGTTGCGCACAAGATACGGGGCGGGTCGTGACGAATTACCCTATTAATGAATACGATATACGGCCGTTATACAAATGTAATGAAATCTACGACGCGATGTACAGTTTCTTTACACCGCCCAAGATGGGCCAGGTCTTCAGTGGTCAATGTCAAGCAGCGGTAATTGTCGTCAGCGCACAATCAACTGGTGGCCAACTGAATTGGTTTGACGCAGCCGCGATAGCACGGCTCGCCGAATAATCGGATATTCAAGATCGCATTTTCTTCGAATACGTGCAACCCAGGCGCTGACAACAATGTGGAACAAAGGCATCTCATCCGACATAGGCGACCGCACGGAGGCACGGGCGATCCGGGGGGAAGCCCGGAATGGAACCCTGGATTCACCGGGCGGCCAATTTGACCAACCCCACCGTTTGCATCAGCACATCCCGGGGTATGCGGCGCACGCGCCTGAAATGAAAGTGGGGTTCTGATGAGAACTGAAGCCAGAACAGGTCCAGCGTGCCGCCGTCCGAAACGTCACCGGCACCGGGTGGTCCCTCCGGTAGTGGCGGACCCGGCGGCGGTGTCCCGGGCGGGCCCACCGGTAGCTGCGGACCGGGTGGCGGTGGCGGCAGCATCCCGGGCGGGCCCACCGGCGGCGGGGGGCCGGGCGGCGGCGGTGTCCCGGGCGGGCCACCGGTAGCGGCGGACCGGGTGGCGGTGGCGGCTGCGTCGGCAACATCTGCGGCGGCTATCCGTGATCGCGCAGCGTCGTTGACTCCCGTCGCGGCCTGAGACACACCTAAGACCGGTCGGCAACGGCTAAGGTTCGCCTCAGGCGGATCGCAAGGGAGCACCACCATGGCCAAGCTCAGGTTCGGATATTTCATCGCCCCGTTCCACCGCGCGGGTACCAACCCAACGCTGGCCTTGCAACGCGACCTGGAGTTCGTCGAACACCTCGATGCCCTCGGTTTTGATGAAGCATGGATCGGCGAGCATCACTCGGCGGGCAGCGAGATCATCAGCTCGCCCGAAATCTTCATCGCCGCCGCCGCGGAACGCACCAAGCGGATCCGGCTCGGCACAGGGGTCATCTCACTCGCCTACCACAACCCACTGTGGGTCGCCGACCGGTTGATGCTGCTGGATCACCTCACCCATGGCCGGGTGATCGGTGGTATGGGTCCGGGTTCGCTGCCCACCGATTCGTCCATGATCGGGTTGACGCCCACCGACACTCGGGAGCTTCTGGAAACCAACCTCGACATCGTCGTCCGGCTGCTGGCGGGGGAGACCGTGACCGCCAAGACCGCCACGCACCAACTCGTCGACGCCAAGTTGCAGCTCGCCCCGTATTCCGAGGGCGGTATCCCGCTGGCGGTTGCCGCGGTCGCCTCACCGACCGGCGCGCGGTTGGCCGGCAAGCACGGCATCGGGCTGTTGTCCATCGGTGCGACGCTGACCATCGAAGGTTTCAACGCGCTGTCCTATCACTGGGGCATCGTCGAGGAACGCGCCGCAGCCTTCGGCACCCGGGTGGACCGCCAGGACTGGACCCTGGTGGGTCCGTTCCACCTCGCCGAGACCGACGGGCAGGCCCGTGCCGACGTGAAATTCGGTATCGAGCCCTGGTTCCGGTATTTCCAGAAGGTCGCCGCCTTCCCGCAGATGACCATGTCGGGAGACCGGCTCGACGAAATGATCGACATGATCAACGAGAACGGAGCCGGCGTGATCGGCACGCCCGAGCGGGCGCGCGCGCAGGTGCACCGGCTGTCGGAGCAGTCCGGCGGATTCGGCTGCATGCTGCAAATGGGCCATGAGTGGGCCAACCCGGCAGCGACCCGACGCTCCGCTGAACTGTTCGCCGCCGAAGTGATGCCGCATTTCCAGGGGCAGGCGCAACCGACCCTCGACGCCGCAGCGCGGGCCGGCGAAGTGCGCGAAAACCTCGCACGCACCCAGCTACAGGCAATCGAGCACATGACCAAGAAGTATCAAGATGAGGTCAGTTCGACCGCACGACCCGAAAGTCGTTGAGCCGAGCCGGAAACGCTACGACGCGGTGCCGGACTCTCGTTCGGCCGCCGCCACCAGCCGGCTCGCGAAGAACTTGACCGCGCCACCCAGCGCCGCCCGCATCGCCGGTCCGGTTCCGCGGATACCCTCGGTAAACGTGCCGCTCCAGCGGATGTCGGTGCCGCCCGACGCATTCGGCGTCAAGACGACCTCCCCGTGGTAGTCCTTGGCCGGTGTCCGGGGCGCGATCAGCCGGTAGGCGTGACGACGATCCTGCTCGTACTCGACGGTTTCCTCCTGCACCAGCATCGGCCACATGCCGACCTTGCGGACGGCTCCGATGCCGCCGGGCGCCGGATCACCCTGCCGTGCCCAACTCGATTGCAGGACGATGGGTTTGGCCCACGCCGACCATCGGCCACCGTCAGTCACGAGCCGAAACAGTGTTGCGGCCGGAGCGCTGCTGGTCTTGGTGACCTCGAATGAGAACTTCCGTCCCGGCATACCCGACTCCCGCCCCCGACAACTGACCTGGCTGACGGGTACCCTACCGTGACGCCGCGTGCGGGCCGGCCACGGGCCGTGGCAGGGCAGCGAAAACAATGCCGCGGCGGCGGCGCCGGGGCATACTCACGGTGTGCCGAACGCCGAAACCGTCTCAGTTCCAGCCGCGCTGTCCCAAGCTGACGTCGACGCGGCGCTACGACTGATGAAGCCGCTGCGAATTCTGATCAAGCCCAAGGTCTATGGCATCGAGAATGTGCCGACCGAACGGGCGTTGCTGGTGGGTAACCACAACACGCTCGGCTTGGTCGACGCGCCGTTGCTGGCCGCCGAGCTCTGGGAGCGCGGCAGGTTGGTCCGGTCTCTCGGCGACCACGCCCACTTCAAGGTTCCGGGGTGGCGCGACATACTGACGCGAATGGGAGTCGTCGAAGGCACCCGCGAAATTGCCTCGGAACTGATGCGTCGCGGCGAACTGGTCATGGTGTTTCCCGGCGGCGCCCGTGAGGTCAACAAGCGCAAGAACGAGCAGTACAAGTTGGTCTGGAAGAACCGACTCGGGTTCGCGCGCTTAGCAATTCAGCACGGGTATCCGATGGTACCGTTCGCTTCGGTGGGAGCCGAGCACGGCATCGATATCGTGCTCGACACCGATTCCAAGTTGCTGGCACCGAGCCAGTTCCTGGCTGCGAAGCTGCTCGGCACGCCCGATGGCCCACCGCTGGTTCGCGGCGTGGGACTGACCCCGCTACCGCGACCCGAGCGGCAGTACTACTGGTTCGGCGAGCCGATCGACACCACCGAGTTCGCCGGACAAGAAGCCGACGACAACGCTGCCCGTAAGGTGCGCGAGCGTGCGGCCGCCGCGATCGAGGGAGGCATCGAATTCCTGCTCGCCGAACGCGAAGCCGACCCGAATCGATCCCTGGTGGGCCGGCTCTTCCGTTCAGACACTTGAAAGCCCAAGCGGCCAAACCGATTTCGATGGTTCCAGCGGATCACTCCGTTCGCAGGCCCGGCCGGTCGGACGCGGTGAGTCCGTGACGGCGATGACGAAGGGGATGTGAGTGGCCTCGCGAGATGAACGCTCCCGCTGAGATGTCGCTGCCGCTCTTCAAGAACGCGATTCCGGTCGAGCCCGGCCACAAGCGCGCAGGCCGTGCCGGCAAGCTACACAGGTGGGGGCCGTTGTTGGCGGTCGCGTTGCTGCTCGGCGGCTGCGGTGGCCAGCACACCGCCGTCAGCTCCTCGACCACCACCACCGCGACCACCGCCGCCAACTCGGCCGTCAAAGTTCGCAGCCAGGCCGTGTTGGACGGCGCCGTCAACGCCGAGGAGCCGGGTTGCTCGGCTGCGGTGGGCCTGGAGGGGAAGGTGGTCTGGACGGGAGTTCGGGGTATCGCAGACCTGGCCACCGGCACCAAGATCACCGCCGACACCGTTTTCGACATCGGGTCGGTGTCCAAGCAGTTCACCGCTACCGCGATCCTGTTGCTGGTCAATGCGGGGCGGCTGGCCCTCGGCGACCCGCTGGCCCAGTACGTTCCCGACCTGCCGGACTGGGCCGCCACCGTGACGGTGGCCGAACTCATGCACCAAACCAGCGGCATACCCGACTACATCGGGCTGCTCGAAGAACAGGGATATCAATCAACCGACCGGACCACCCAGTCGCAAGCGCTGCAAGCGTTGGCAGCGGCGCCGGAGCTGGGGTTTCGCCCGGGCGCCCACTTCGAGTACTCCAACTCCAATTACCTGCTGCTGGGTGAGATAGTCCGGCGGGTGTCGGGCCATCCGCTGCCGGAATTCCTGAGCACCGAGGTCTTCCAACCGCTCGGGCTGGCCATGGTGGTCGATCCGGTCGGCAAGATTCCCGACAAGGCCGTGTCGTATGACAAGGGCGACACCGGTTCCCAATTCCGGGTGCTGGATTCGCCATGGGAACAGATCGGCGACGGGGCCATCCAGACCACGCCCAGCCAACTCGTGCGATGGGCGGACAACTACCGAACCGGCACGGTGGGTGGCCCCGAACTGCTCGACGAGCAGCTGGCCGGGGCGGTGGAAACCGATCCCGGCGGCGGCGACCGCTACGGCGCAGGCATCTTTTCGCGCGCCGACGGCACGCTCGAACACAGCGGCAGCTGGGCGGGATTCGTCACCGAGTTCCGCATCAGCAGCGACCGGCGGACCTCGGTGGCCGTCAGCTGCAACACCGAAAAGCAGGACCCCGAAACCATGGCCGACGCACTCGGACGCCTCTGGATGTAGCTTCGGATCGATCACTATTTCAAACCCGATGCGTGATTCCCATGCGCCGCGCCCGCGGTAGGCATAATCATTCAGTTATGGCGAAACCGTCCGTCTTGACCACCGACAATGGCCTGCCGTCCGGCGTGAAAGGCGCTTGCGATTCCCGTTTCGCCGGACTCATCCGGGCGTTCAGCGCGCTGTTTCCCGGTCGCATGTTCGGCGGCGGCGCGCTGGCGGTCTACATCGACGGTGTGCAGGTCGTGGACGTCTGGACCGGTTGGTCGGATCGGCGTGGCAAAGTGCCGTGGACGGCCGACACCGGGGCCATGGTGTTTTCGGCGACCAAGGGGTTGGCCGCGACGGTAATCCACCGCCTGGTCGACCGCGGGCTGCTGTCCTACGACGTGCCGGTCGCCGAATACTGGCCGGAATTCGGAGCGAACGGCAAGTCCGAAGTCACGGTCAGCGACGTGCTGCGGCATCGGGCCGGGCTGTCGCACCTCAAAGGGGTGGGCAAGAAGGAAGTGCTGGACCACCTGCTGATGGAGGAGAAGCTGGCCGCGGCGCCGCTGGACCACACGCACAAGAAGATGGCGTATCACGCGGTGACCTACGGATGGCTGCTTTCCGGTCTGGCCCGGGCGGTGACCGGCAAGGGAATGCGTGAACTGTTCCGTGAAGAGCTCGCGCTCCCGCTCGACGTCGACGGCCTGCATCTGGGCCGTCCGCCGGCCGATTCGCCCACCACGGCGGCGCAGACGCTGTTGCCGCAGGCGAATATCCCCACGCCGGTGCTCGACTTCGTCGCGCCGAAGGTCGCCGGGCTGTCGTTCTCCGGGCTGCTCGGTTCGATCTACTTCCCGGGGATCATGTCGATGCTGCAGGGCGATATGCCGTTTCTCGACGGCGAACTTCCCGCCGTCAATGGCGTGGTCACCGCGCGTGCGCTGGCCAAGGTGTACGGGGCGATCGCCAACGACGGCGTCATCGATGGGACGCGGCTGCTGTCCTCGGAATTGGTGAGTGAATTGAGGGGTAAGCCCAATCTGACACCAGATCTGAACCTGGGGATTCCGTTCACCTACCACCACGGCTTTCAATCGTCGCCGGTCCCGGGATTGCTGCCCGGATACGGCCACATCGGTCTGGGTGGAACTCTTGGCTGGGCCGACCCGGACACCGGCAGCTCGTTCGGCTACGTGCACAACCGCCTGCTGACCCTGATGTTGTTCGATGTCGGATCGTTCGCCGGGCTGGCGCCGCTGCTGAGCAGCGCCATCTCGGCAGCGCGACGAGCCGGTCCGCTCGAGGTGCCCCATTTCGGTGCGCCCTACAGCGAACCTGAGAAGCAGGAACCTGCCTCAGAGCGAACCGTCAGCCGATGACCGCGCGCGGCGCCGGGACCTCGACGACACCGAAATTCGTCGCCCAGGCCCTGCGGTAGTCGCTCCATGCCGGTGTCAGGCGACCGCGGCTGACACATCGCGGGTCGTAGCGCACGCACCGCTCGGCCGACGCCACATGCGCCTCGTCGTCGACGACGGTCACCGATAGCAGCATCTCGACGGGCTTGTCGGCCTGCACGGTCAGCAGGAGGCTGGTTCCGGTGAGCTGGTAGTGCGCGACCGCTCCGCCGCCCAGGTCTACTTGACCGCTGGCCGCCCCGAGCGCGGTGCCGTCGAGTTGCCACTTGGCCTCCAGCCCCGGGCCGAAACCGGTTGCGATGGCGTCGAATCGGCCCTGCGGACGCATCGGCCGCACCACGGTCCCGACGAATGTGCCGATGCGCCGATCGATGAGCGGCAGCGCGCGAATGGCGTCCTTGACGGGATCGGCGCCCCTGGCCGCCGGGGGAGCCGCAACTACGGCATCGAGCGCCGCACGCAACTGGTTGCATGGATCACGTTGCGTCCCAACCGCGCTGACACGCAGCGCCGGCGAGGGCGCGAATACCGTCGCGCCCGGCTTGGCCACCTCGCCGAAGGTGCCGAAAATACTTGGCGGACAGGTGAACCCGCCGACAATCTGTACCGAAGCGAGCGCTTTCTCCCAGGTGATGTAGCGGAACCGGATGTGGTCGGGGGTCACGTCCACGGCCTGGACGGCCGCCCACCTGCCTTCGTTGGTACGCACGCCGTAGATGCGCAGCGATTCCTTGAACGGGTTGCCGAACAGCAGCCCGAAGGGGTCGACGGTCGCCAGGTCGCCCAGCGGAATCGGGTTGGGCGCGTCATAGGCGTAGCCGTAGACGGCCGCGCGGTAGAGGCCGTCAAAGTCGCGCAGGCCGGTTCGGGCCCAGCGGGCACCGCACACCGCCCGCACCGTGCGATCGAACGGGCCGCCGAGGACGGTGAGGTCGCCGCTGGGCATGTCGCGCGCGCCGACCCGGCCGCTGTCGAGGTCGAACGCCGAACCGTTGGGCACCACGACGGTGCCGGCGGCCCGAACGGGAGCGGTGTCGATGGGCCGGATCCGGCAGCCGATCTGCACGTCGTCGATGCGGGCGTCGCTGAAGACGATGTTGAAGCCCACCGCGGGGATGTTCACCGGGACCAGCAATTGGTTCAGCGCGTCGGTGATGTGTGCGGCGACGCTGTTGATGGTGCCCTCGATTACCTCCTCGGCGATGTACATGATGAGCGGGACCAGCACCGCGCCGACGATCACATAGATGACGGAGGGGAGTAGCGCCCCGAGTAGTGCGCCGATCACCGCGCCCGCCACCCAGCAGTACCAGGGAATATCGACGTCGACATCGGGGTCGTCGGCCTGCACGGCCACCACGAGCTGCCCGCCGGCGACGGCGATGGTGATCTTCGCCCCGACGGTGCCGGTGGCCGAATAACAGAAGCCGGACTTGGTGATCTTGACCTGAACGTGCAACGCGCCGTCGTCTCCCGCGGTGATCGACAACCCGGTCAGATCCACCTCGTTGTCCTCGTCGATGCGCACGGTGCGGGTCAGCGTGCAGTTGGTGAACGCACCGCCGAGGTTCAGCGCGCTGTCGATCATCGGGCTGATGACCCGGCAGATCCAGCCCATCGACGCGACGATGCCCCCGTTGCCGCCCCCGGTGATGAAGCTCTGGGTGAACGCCGACTTGTCGCCGGGGCTGCCGCCGCCGAACGTGACCAGAAACGCCGACGCGTCTTTGTCCGCGGGGGAGGTGTCGTCGATGATGTGCGCGTCGGCGTTCTTCATTGCGGTGGTGGTGCTGGTGGCGTGGTCGACGGGGAAGGGCACCAGCGGGATCAGTTTGACGTTGTTGCGCAGGAAGGCGGCGAACAGTCCGTCGAGGCCGGGGATCGGGAACCCCGCCACCGCGATCTCGGTGAGCCACAGCTTCTGTTCGAGATCGATTCGCACCAGGTCGATTCCGTTAGTGCTGGTGTCCACGTCGACGCTGGCGACGATGCGCAGCGCCCCGAGTGTGCCGGCGTCGCCGAGCAGCACATGGATGTCGATGACGTCGGTTGCGCCGGGCGGCAGACCACCCGGCCGGTCGAAGGAGACCGTCACCGAAAAAGGCGTGGCCGGGTCGAGCTGGATACCGAGGCCCCCCAGGATGGTGCCCAGCAGAAAGCCCCCGGTGTCGAAGACGACGCTCAGTAGCTGCTGATAGGCCTGTTCGGCGAATTCGACGACGAGGTCGTAGCCGTGCGTCTGTTCCCCCGACATTTCTTAGCCCACCTTCGGCGAGCCGGTGAATCGGATGTTGACGTTGGCGGTGATCACCTGTCCGTTCGGCAACCGGAATGCTCGTGGCCGGTGCAGATCCGGGGCGTCGCCGGTCAACGACGCCGCCTTGAGCCGCTGTTTGATGATCGGCGGGACTTCGATTTTCAGCGCCGCCAACGTGGCCAGCGGGTCGGCGGCGAACTGCCGGGCGACCTCCGGTTTGGTCAGCGCCGCAAGGATGGTGCGCTCCGACCTGTGCAACTGCTCGAACTCGGCGCGCAGCCGCGGGCCGAGTCGGTCGATCACCGGGCCGAACGCACTGCTGTCGGGGCCGTTCGGTTGCTGCGGTTCCTTCGATGTCATTGTTCAGGCCTATGCCTGCCGGCGGCGTTTGGCAAGGGGTAACAGTCAAAACTGTTGGCAGACAACGCTAGCTTGGGCGTCCCGTCGAGCAGCCTCGTCGTACCGGCGGCCGCCGTTATCGGTCAGCGTCGTGGTCGGCGATGACACCGTTGATGGTAGCCCGGGCAACCGCGGCGGCGTGCGGTTCGTCGGCTTCGAGGTGGCCTTGCAGGCTGATGAGCGCCTTCCACAGCGCCCATCCGCGGCCGCGGGCCCAGGTTGCGGCGTCGATGTCCAGCGTGCGGCGAAATGCCGTCCTGTTGACCGTGTCGAGGTGGGTCCAGGCGATGGCGGTGTCACACGCCGGGTCACCGATACCGCAGAGCCCGAAGTCGATGACCGCGGTCAGGCGTCCAAGCTGCGTCAGCAGGTTGTCGGCAGCCACATCGCCGTGAAACCAGCACGGTTCGCCGGCCCGGTTGCTGCCGGTGGCGGCGGCCCACACCGCTTGCGCGCCGGCCACGTCGATTTCACCGCCGAGCTCGTCGATGGCGGTGCTGGTTTCCTCGGCGTACACCGATACGGGTGCGCCGCGAAAGAAGTTGTGCGATCCCGGTTCTGGGCCGTCACCGGGATCGATCCGGCGCAGTGCGCGCAGGAAGTGAGCGAGCGGACGCACGATCGGGCCCCAATCGGTGATCGCCTCCGCCGCCGTGGCGCCGTCGAGCCAGCGGTAGACCGACCAGGGATAGGGATAGTGAATTGCGGGTCTGCCCATCGCGACGGGTTGAGGTATGGGCAGCGGCAGCCGCGGCGCCAGCCGGGGCAGCCAATGCTGTTCTTTGGCAACCTGATCCGCATACCAGTCCGCGGTGGGCAACCGGATCGACAGCTCGTCGCCGAGCCGGAAGGTGCGATTGTCGACGCCTTGGTGGGCGACGGGGGTGATGGCAAGTGCCGACCAGTGCGGGAACTGGCTGTCGACGAGGCGACGCGCCAACCGCGCGCTGATCTCGTCGGGCGGGTAGCCGGGCGTGTTGTCAGAGCACATAGGGCGCAATCGACAGCGCGGCGCCGAACACCGCCGAACCGATCAGGAAGGCCACGATGGTAAACCCCATCACCTGGCGCACATTGAGCTTCGCGATGGCCAGCAGCGGCAGCAGCCAAAACGGCTGGATCATGTTGGCGACCGCTTCGCCGACGGCGACGGACATCGAGATCAGCCCGAGGTAGGCCGGTGAATGCTGACCGATCGCAAGTGCCGAGTCGACCGCGACGGGCCCCTGCACGGCCCAGTGCCCCCCGCCGGAGGGCACGAACAGCGAGATGACGATCGAGCCGACGAAGGTCAAGAATGGCAGGGTGTGTTGGCCGGCACCGGTCACCAGGGCCGCCGCAAGCACAGTCTGCAGCGGTTTGCCCGATCCAGCAGGGACATACTAAGCCGAGCGTTAGTAAGGCGACTTAGGCGGTGATGTAAGCGAGGTGAGGGTCGGCGAAGAATCCGCGGATCG
>NZ_LQOX01000062.1 GCF_002102175.1 Mycobacterium gastri
AGTGTGTGGTTCGCTCCGCCGGCTCCGCCGGCCCCGCCGGCCCCGCCCGTTCCGCCGTCAAGACCGGACCCCCCGTCCGCCAGCCCGGGTGCGCCCGAACCACCGGCCCCGCCGGTACCGCCCGCTCCGCCGGCCCCGCCGTGACCTCTGAGCGAGAACAGCTGTGTGTTGGCACCCCCGGCCCCGCCCTGACCGCCCGCACCACCGTTTTGCCCAGTTCCGGCGCCGCCGGCCCCGCCGGCTCCGCCGGCACCTCCGGAGCCGGCCGGCCCGCCACCGATCAGGCCATTGGCCCCGCCGGCGCCGCCGTCACCGCCGGCGGCACCTCCTGCGCCGCCGGCCCCGCCGGCTCCGCCGCTGCCGCCATGACCCCACAGGCCCGCCGACCCGCCGGCCCCGCCAATACCGCCGGCCGCGCCGGCCAGGCCGGCCCCACCGGCTCCGCCGTTACCGCCGTGGCCGATCAATCCGGCGTTCCCGCCGGCGCCACCGGCGGCGCCGGCCCCGCCGGCACCGCCGTTGCCGCCGTTGCCGACGATCCATCCGCCGTCACCGCCCCTACCGCCGGCCGCGCCGGGGACAGTGCCCGCCGCACCGTCAGCGCCATTGCCGAACAATGGGCGCCCCGTCAAGGCCTTCACCGGCGAAAAGACCGAAAGCGTCTGGCCCGCCTCCAACAGGACATCTAACGGCGAGGCATTGGCGGCATTGGCGGCATTGGCGGCCTCGGCGGCCGCATACGCGCCGGCCCCCGCGGACAACAGCTGGGTGAACCTGGAGTGAAACAGCGCCGCCTGGGCACTCAACGCCTGAAAGTCCCGCCCATAGCCGCTTAGCAGCCGCGTGATCGCCGCCGACACCTCATCCTGGGCGGCCGGCAGGATGCTGGTGGTGGCGGTCGCCGCCGCCGCGGTGGCCCCCCCGATCGTCTGTCCGATCCCACTCAGATCTGCTGACACACCGGCCAATACCTCTGGTGTTGCTATCAGCTGCGACATCTGGTTTCCCTGTCTAATTCAGAACAAGGGGGATCGTATGTTCGATCCGGGTGCTTCGCCGGCGCTTTGGAAATATCTGCAAACTCTTGCTCCCGTCGTCGTGTCCACAAGCACTGCGCTACCTCCTCCACGGAGGCGGTCCGTCCCGTGCGCGCAGCGTCGCCGCGCCGTTGCCCGGGCAGGTTCTCACAATGCGTCCGGCATCCGGCTATAGGCTCGCGCCGTGCTGATCGCGATCGAAGGCGTCGATGGTGCCGGCAAACGGACGCTGACCGAGGGTCTGCGCACGGCCTTCCACGCGGTCGGGAAGTCGGTGGCCACGCTGGCGTTCCCGCGCTACGGGCGTTCGGTCACCGCCGACATCGCCGCGGAGGCCCTGCACGGGGGGCACGGTGATCTCGCCTCGTCGGTGTACGCGATGGCGACGCTGTTCGCGCTCGACCGCGCCGGCGCGGCGGCGGAGATCGCGGAGCTGCGGCGGAACTACGACGTGGTGATCCTGGATCGCTACGTCGCCTCCAACGCCGCCTACAGCGCGGCCCGGCTGCGCGAGGACGCGGGCGGGCCGGCGGTTGCCTGGGTGCGGTACCTCGAATACCAGAGGCTGGCGCTGCCCGCACCCGACTGGCAAGTGCTGCTGGCGGTGTCTGCCGATCTCGCCGCACAGCGGGCCCGCAGCCGGGCCGAAGCGGACCCCGGGCGCCCGCGCGACAGCTACGAGCGTGACGACGAACTGCAACAGCGCGCCGGCGCGGTGTATGCGCAACTGGCCGCCGCGGACTGGAACGGACGATGGTTGGTCGTCGAATCCGAGGTCGATCCGGATCGCCTGGCGGCGACTCTGATGGCCTCAAATGATCGATTTTGACACTATTCGCCCATATCAAAGACGAAACGCCCGGGTGTAATCGCAGTTTTGTCCCGTTCTAGTGCCACCATGGACACCATGAGGCAAAGGATTCTCGTCGTCGATGATGACGCTTCGCTGGCAGAGATGCTGACCATCGTGCTGCGTGGGGAGGGCTTCGACACCGCGGTCATCGGTGACGGCACCCAGGCCCTAACCGCGGTGCGCGAGCTGCGCCCCGATCTGGTGCTGCTGGACCTGATGCTGCCCGGCATGAACGGCATAGACGTATGTCGTGTGCTCCGTTCGGACTCCGGCGTTCCGATCGTGATGCTGACCGCCAAGACCGACACCGTCGACGTGGTGCTGGGTCTCGAGTCGGGCGCCGACGACTACATCATGAAGCCGTTCAAGCCCAAGGAGCTGGTCGCCCGGGTGCGGGCCCGGCTGCGCCGCAACGACGACGAGCCCGCCGAGATGTTGTCGATCGCCGATGTGGACATCGACGTGCCGGCGCACAAGGTCACCCGCAACGGTGAGCAGATCTCGCTGACGCCGCTGGAATTCGACCTGCTGGTCGCACTGGCACGCAAACCCCGCCAGGTGTTTACTCGTGATGTGCTGCTCGAACAGGTGTGGGGATATCGTCACCCGGCCGATACCCGGCTGGTGAATGTGCATGTCCAGCGTCTGCGGGCCAAGGTCGAGAAAGACCCGGAGAACCCGACAGTGGTGTTGACCGTTCGAGGAGTGGGATACAAGGCCGGACCTCCGTGATCCCCGCGGACGACTGCGATGCCCTGGGGGTACCGTCCGCCGGCGGGGGAGTGCGGCGCCGGTGATCTGGGGCTCTCGGCGGCGTACTCGTGGTCGTTGGGGGCGCTCCGGCCTGATGACCCGCGGCTTGAGTGCGCTGAGTCGAGCCGTTGCCGTGGCATGGCGCCGATCGTTGCAACTGCGGGTCGTGGCGCTGACGCTGGGACTCTCGCTGGCAGTGATCCTGGCGCTTGGCTTCGTACTGACCAGCCAGGTCACCAACCGGGTGCTCGATATCAAGCTCAAGGCCGCCATCGACCAGACTGAGCGGGCGCGAAACACCGTCAGCGGCATCGTCAACGGCGAAGAGACCCGCTCGCTGGACAGCAGCCTGCAGCTCGCGCGCAACACCCTGACCTCGAAAACCGATCCCGCCTCCGGTACCAGCCAGGCCGGTGCGTTCGATGCGGTGCTGATGGTCCCGGGTGACGGGCCGCGCGCCGCCTCCACGGCCGGACCCGTCGACCAGGTGCCCGCCGCGTTGCGAGGCTTCGTCAAGGCCGGCCAGGCCGCGTATCAGTACGCCACGGTGCACACCGACGGCTTTTCCGGGCCGGCGCTCATTGTCGGGACGCCGACGTCGTCGCGGGTGGCCAACCTGGAGCTGTACCTGATCTTTCCGCTGGCCAACGAGCAGGCCACCATCGCGCTGGTGCGCGGCACCATGGCAACGGGCAGTCTGGTGCTGCTGGTCCTGCTGTCCGGCATCGCGCTGCTGGTGTCGCGCCAAGTCGTGGTCCCGGTCCGCTCGGCTTCGCGGATCGCCGAACGGTTCGCCGAGGGGCATCTGTCGGAACGAATGCCGGTGCGCGGTGAAGACGACATGGCCCGATTGGCGGTGTCGTTCAACGACATGGCCGAGAGTCTGTCCCGCCAGATCACCCAACTCGAGGAGTTCGGCAACCTGCAGCGCCGCTTCACCTCCGACGTCAGCCACGAACTGCGCACCCCGCTGACCACGGTGCGCATGGCGGCCGACTTGATCTACGACCACAGCGCCGACCTGGACCCTACGCTGCGCCGCTCCACCGAGCTGATGGTCAGCGAGCTGGACCGGTTCGAGTCGCTGCTCAACGACCTGCTGGAGATCTCCCGGCACGACGCCGGGGTGGCGGAGCTGTCGGTAGAGGCGGTCGACCTGCGCACGACCGTCAAGAACGCCCTGGGCAATGTGGGGCACCTGGCCGAGGAGACCGGTATCGAGTTGCTCGTGGAGTTGCCGGCCCACGAGGTGATCGCTGAGGTCGACGCGCGCCGGGTAGAACGGATACTGCGCAATCTGATTGCCAACGCCATCGACCACGCCGAGCACAAGCCGGTGCGGATCCGGATGGCCGCCGACGAGGACACGGTGGCGGTCACGGTGCGCGACTACGGGGTGGGGCTGCGGCCCGGTGAGGAGAAACTGGTGTTCAGCCGGTTCTGGCGCGCCGATCCCTCGCGGGTGCGGCGCTCCGGAGGCACCGGGCTGGGTCTGGCGATCAGCATCGAGGACGCGCGGCTGCACCAGGGCCGGCTGGAAGCCTGGGGGGAACCCGGCCAGGGCTCCTGCTTCCGGCTGACGCTGCCGCTGGTGCGCGGCCACAAGGTGACCACCAGCCCCTTGCCCATGAAACCGATCCCGCAACCCGTCCCACAGCCGAACGCGCCAGAACACAAAGATCGTCAGCACCAGCGTGAACCCGCGGAGTGGAGCGGCTGATGCGACGGATCCGGGCGATCCGGGCGAGCACAGCCCTGTTGTTCATGGCGGTGCTGCTCGGCGGCTGCGCGAGCGTGCCCAGTTCGTCGGCGCCGCAAGCCATCGGCACCGTCGAGCGTCCGGCGCCGTCGAACTTGCCCAAGCCGACCCCGGGCATGGATCCCGACGTGCTGCTGCGCGAATTCCTCAAGGCCACGGCCGACCCGGCGAACCGGCATCTGGCGGCACGCCAGTTCCTTACCCAGTCGGCGTCCAACGCCTGGGACGACGCCGGCAGCGCGCTGCTGATCGACCACGTGGTCTTCGTCGAAACCCGTGGTGCGGAACGGGTTTCGGCGACCATGCGGGCAGATATCCTGGGCTCGCTCTCTGATGTCGGGGTCTTCGAGACCGCCGAGGGCCAGCTGCCGGATCCGGGTCCGATCGAATTGGTCAAGACGCCCGGTGGCTGGCGCATCGACCGGCTGCCCAACGGGGTTTTTCTGGACTGGCAGCAGTTCCAGGCGACCTACAAGCGCAACACCTTGTACTTCGCCGACCCGACCGGCAAGACCGTGGTTCCCGACCCGCGCTACGTCGCGGTGTCCGATCACGACCAGCTGGCCACCGAGTTGGTGTCCAAGCTGCTGTCGGGGCCGCGTCCGGAGATGACCCACACGGTGCGCAACCTGCTGGCTCCGCCGCTGCGGCTGCGCGGTCCGGTAACCCGTGCCGACGGCGGCAAGAGCGGCATCGGCAAGGGGTACGGCGGGGCGCGCATCGACCTGGAGAAGCTGTCCACCACCGATCCGCACAGTAGGCAATTGCTTGCCGCCCAAATCATTTGGACGTTGGCCCGAGCCGACATCCGAGGACCGTATGTGATCAACGCCGACGGCGCCCCGCTCGACGACAGGTTTGCCGAAGGATGGAACACCTCCGACGTCGCCGCCACGGACCCGGGCGTGGCCGATGGTGCGGGCGCGGGCCTGCACGCCCTGGTGGGCGGTTCACTGGTGGCGCTGGACGGACAGCGGATCACCACCGTGCCCGGCGCCTTCGGACGGATGGGCGACCAGACCGGGGCAGCACTGTCCCGCAGTGGCCGCCAGGTGGCCTCGGTGGTGACGCTGCGCCGCGGCGCCCCCGATGTGGCGGCCTCCTTGTGGATCGGCGACCTCGGCGGCGAGGCGGTCCAGTCGGCCGACGGCCACAATCTTTCGCGGCCCAGCTGGTCGCTGGACGACGCGGTGTGGGTGGTCGTCGACACCAACGTCGTGCTGCGGGCGATCCAGGAAACCGCATCGGGACAACCGGCGCGGATCCCGGTGGATTCCACCGCGGTGTCCAGTCGCTTTCCGGGCGCGATCACCGACCTGCAGCTGTCTCGCGACGGGACGCGGGCCGCGATGGTGATCGACGGGCAGGTGATCCTCGCCGGTGTCGAGCAGACCCAGGCCGGCCAGTTCGGCCTGACCTATCCGCGGCGGCTGGGTTTCGGGCTGGGCACCTCGGTGGTGTCGTTGTCCTGGCGAACCGGCGACGACATCGTGGTGACCCGCAACGATGCGACACATCCGGTGTCGTATGTGAACCTCGACGGGGTCAATTCCGACGCCCCGGCCAGGGGTTTGCAGATACCGCTGTTCGCCATCGCCGCCAACCCCTCGACGGTCTACGTTGCCGCCCCGCAAGGGGTGCTGATGTATTCGGCGTCGGCCGCCGACGGTCAACAGGGCTGGGCGGAGGTTCCGGGCCTGATGGTGGCGGGGGCGGCGCCGGTGTTGCCGGGATGAGTGCTGTGCTGGGCTGGGCTGATCTCACCGGCTACCCTCGCAGTGAGGAGGCGCTTGTCGATGTCGCCCAGAGTTCCATTCCTGCGTTGGGACGATCCGTTCCGCGCCCTCGACATGCTGGCCTCGTTGTGGTCGTCGACCGGGTTGCCGTCGGTGAGCGCGGGAGCCGCCCAAGCGGTCGCCATGCCGTACCGCACCTTGTTCATGACGCTGCAGCAGTTGCTCGTCGACAAGGAAGTCACGGTGCGCATCGGCGGCGACGATGTGGTGCTGACCGTCACCGAGTTGGACGCCGAGCTCGACCCGCAGGGATTGCCCGTCGGTCAGCTCGGCGAGGTCCGCGTCGCCGCGCGCGACGTCAGATGGGATCAGCACCATCTGCAGACCGCGGTCGCCGTCCTGCGCAACGTGCACATTCGTCCGGGCGTGCCCCCGTTGGTGGTAGCGGCTCCGGCCCGGTTGTCGTCGGTGCTGTCGGCGGACATCTTCGATGATGTGCTGCAGCAGGCGGCTCCGCAGCTGCGCAGTGAGCTGTGCGGGGACGGGACTGCCCGGCTGCGTTGGGCACGCCGGCCCGGTTGGGGCGGGGTGGAAGTGGACGCCGACGTGGTGGGCACGACGTTGTGGCTGCGGCCGCGCGCCGTGATCACCGGGCACCGGCGGTGGCCCCTGCCGATCCGGATACCCGCGTACCGGGTGCCGCTGCCCAAGCTGCCCCATGGATTGCTGCTGACCGACGTCGACCTTGGCCCGGATTCGCTGCACCTGTCCGCGCTGCTGCCGGAGTGGCGAATGGAGTTGCCGCTGCGACATCTCGAGGATCTGATCACCCGGTTGAGTCAAGGGGCGCTCAACTTCACCTGGCCTTCGTTGCTGCGGGGCTCGGACTGATCGGCGCCGAGGTGACCCCGTGCTTCCGGAGCTGCCAAAATTTGCCAGAACGACATCCCGATCGGGCGCGGGCGACTCACCGCGGGATTCCGCGTGGCCGACTATGCGTCCGCTCGGCGGCGCGGCGAACGTGAAAAACGGTCCCTAAGTCACTATTTGGGAGATCCTGGATCACGACGCGGCCGGTGTGCCGTATCGGTTCGGCAACCAATAAGCCTTGATCTAGGCAAGGATTCGGCGCAGCGATACGGTTCCCCATTGTCGCGGTGTTCGCGGGTGGCTTGGGCAGGAATGAACGGAGTTGGCGTTGCGGCTTGTTGATCGGTGCTGCGTTGCAGTTGCTGCCGGCGCGGGGTTGTGCGCGGCTGCTCTCGCGTTGAGTCCGGGCGCGGTTGCGACTCCGCTGCGGACAGGCGGCGCGAATTGCATTGAGCAGCAAGTGGGGTTCGGTGCGGCGCCGATAGCCGCTGCGCCAGTGGTTCTGCCCGGTCCGGTGCCCATCGCGCCGGTCGTGCCCGTGGTGCCGCCGGTGCCCGTGGCACCGGTACCGGTGGTGCCGCCGGTGCCCGTGGCACCGGTACCCGTGGTGCCGCCGGTGCCACCCGTGCCAGTCATGCCTGCCGCAGTGCCGGTAGTCCCGGTGGCTCCGATCGCTGGTACGGCGGGAGGGGTCGATGGTGCGCCGGTTGCTGCCCCGATAACGACGCAGGCCGGCACGGGCAAGGGGGCCCCAATGACTCCCGCAGCCGGGAAGACCCCCGAACCGGTTGTGCTGCCTGGTCCGCAGGCGGCGCCACAGGCGGTGGCTGCCGAGGTGCCCGCGGCGTCCATCCCGGCTGTGCTGGCAGGGACCACGACGGTTTTTCCTGCGTGCGGGGCGGTGGGCGTGCCGGCGCAGTAAGAGCCACTCTGTGGAAAGTTCACTTGGTGGTTTCACCGATCGGCCACGACGCCAGCCCGCTGCCGCATTGTGCTCACCGCGAGCGCAGTTCGACGGCCTCGGCCCTGTCGCGGCGCAGTGCCGCGCGCGAGCAGTTTGGCGGCGATCGCGATTCGGCGGCCTTGCCGCTTGAGGATTCGACACAAGCCAGCCATCGCGCATCACCAACGAATTGCCGAAGGCGGTCCGCAAGCCACTAGCCGGTGATGTCGACAGGTGATGGCGCGCTTGGCTTATAGCCCAAGGGGGTATAGGTTCGGATGGCCACCCGGGGCGTTTCATTGGCAAAAAGGACAGATGTCGTCGTGGGGGGCGCCGCGCTTGCTGACCTCCTGCCTGGCCTGCTTATCGTCGTTGCGAATAAACGGCCGGGTAGCCGAATCGCTCTGGCAGAAGGCGCAGTTGCCGACGAACCTTTGGGGCCTGGTGAACTTTGGGACGGGAAGAAGATAGTTGATGCACACCCTGGGCAGCAGTCACTTCATCCACCTACCTGACGGGCGCAAGCTGCATTACATGACGGCAGGGACCGGCGGCCCCACCGTGGTATTTGAATCCGGTTTAGGCGCCTCGCGATCGGAGTGGGGACTCGTGCAGCCGCGTGTGGCGCAGCGATTCCGTACCGTGGTCTACGACCGGGCCAATCTAGGTCGCAGCGACGCAGATCCGGAGCCACGCACACTGGAACGCATCACCGGCGATCTGACCCAGCTGCTGTCAGCTCTGGATGAGGCCCCGTACGTCCTGGCCGGGCACAGCTACGGCGGAACAATCGCTCTGGCTGCTGCCGCGACAAATCTATCCAAGATCGCGGGGCTGGTGCTCATCGACCACGCCGACGAACACGTCAACACCTGCTGCGGGTCGCCGCTCAAACGCCTGCGCAGGATCGCGCTGGCCGGACGGTCGGTGGTCGGCGCATTAAGGCGCCTGCGCCTGATATCGCTGGCCGTCCGGCAGGCCATGCCGGGAATGCCTGCCGACGTGCTGGACGATCTGATCACTGAGGATCTCAGCTCGCGCGCCGCCCAGGCGGCCGACGAGGAGGAACGGTTCTTCATCGAGGGCCTGCGAACTCTGCGGCGCAATCCGCCTGCCCTCGGCGACATGCCGGTCACGGTCATCTCAGGGATGAAGTCGACGATCTTCGACAGGTCAATCCGCAAGGAGTTCGTGGCGGCGCACCGCCGGACCGCAGCGAGGCTGAATGCGCGTCATGTCGAGGCGACGCGGTCCAATCACCAAGTGGTCCTCACCGAACCGCTACTAGTCGCTGACGAGATCATCCGAACCGCCAGCCACCAGCGTGAGCTATCACCCAACAACCCGCACGGCACGACGTAACGATCGAGACCCGTTGCTGCGAAGGCACCACCCTGGGTGGGTGGTGTTTTTCGGGTGGCGGTCCTGCGCTGATCCGTGCGGCTCGAGTTGAATGAACTGGTGATGTTGGGACGTGACCCCTGTTCAGGCGGATCTGCTGCGGTGAACGGTGAATTCCTGCGAGGGTTCCGAAGGCCGCGCCCCGGTGGGAGCTGAAATCGCATGACTCACAATGTGTTTGGCCGGTGCCCGGGACGACGACGGTGTCGCGGGCAGTGACGAAATCAAGGGTCCTCAGGTGGGCGAGGGTGTCGCGTTCGAGCCCGCGGGCATGGTCGAAGTCTAACTCCTCCAAAGATTTTCGTGCCGGTAAACGTCCAACGCGGATGCCCAGGGCCGTTTGAGTGTATGTCGGCAAATCGTACCCATCGCCTGATGAAGACGTTTTGGGGTTACCCATGAAAGCAACTCACCGGGGGCACGCGGCCCAAGCTGGGGACACCACGTCACCACCCCAGGGCAGTGCGTTGTTGTTTCCCAGCTTGTGCCGGGCGTTCGGCGAAATGCCCGACCCCGAAGCCCCACCGCCGGGTGCCTACTGCGGACAGCGCGACCCGTTGGTGCCCGGACTCCCGCGCAAGGACGTGCCTACCGCGTCGTCGCCGAACGGCGTGAGAGCCGCCAAACGTGGATGGCCGCCGCAGGTCTGCCTCACCCGACGACGAACCCCAACCCTTCTGGGGGGGACGAAACCGGGTCGGCTTTCTTGCCGATGTCGGCTTCCTTGTCGCTGATCACGGCCGGAACGCCTGCCTTGACGATGACCGGGTCACCGACGTGGACCGTGTTGAAGTACCACTCGGCGTCGGTGGGACTCAAACTGATGCAACCGTGGCTCACATTCTCAACGCCCATCGCTGAGACCGCCCACGGAGCCGAATGGACGTACAAACCTCTGTTGGTGATGCGGACGGCATAGTCGACCTGGAGCCGGTAACCGTCGGGGTTGTCGACGGGGATGCCTACGCTGCTCGAATCCATCATTACCGAGCGGTCTTTGGCGAGCACACTGTAGGTGCCCACCGGCGTCTGGTATTCCGGCCTCCCCATGGAGGCCGGCATCACGCCGGCTTCTCCGAAGTGCGACCGGTGATGCGGCGCCGGCAGGGCAGGCGGCGGCGTGTCCGCGTCGACTCCGTCGATGCTGACGGTGAACGTGTGATTGGCGATGTCGGCGACGCCGACGACGGCGGGACCCGTCTGGAACTCGGTTCGCAGGCCGCCCACCGAGAGCGCCACCGTGGTGTGCGCAGGCCAGAACCGGTCGGGAACCCACTGCACGACATTGCTGTCCAGCCACTCGAAGTTGCCGCTCATGGGGGGTACCGACGTCACCTCGATAGCCCGCTCCACGGCCTCCCGGTCGGCGACCGGACCGCCGAAGGTCACCATGACAGGGTGCGCGACCCCCACTACGGCACCGCGCACAGGCAGGATCGCGGCGATGTCGAAGTAGTCACTCGACCTGGTCGCCGCCGTCAGCGTGACGCCGGCGCGCCCGGCGATCACCGCCGAAGCAATGGCGATGAACACCAGCAGAGACCGGATTGCCGCCCGCATGGTTTTCTCTCCCATTTGGGTAATTGGTTGGATGGGTAACAAGTCTGCTTGATGTTAGGGGTGTCGCCAGCGCGAAAATGGAAGCGCGCGTGCGCAAGTCGGTCAGTGTTCGGTTACAAGTCGGTCTCCGTCCGGGCTTGTCACCCCCAGCTGCGACACTCATTGCATGCTCGACCTGGTCCTGCCGCTGCAGTGCGGCGGCTGCGGAGCCCCGGCCACCCGATGGTGTCCGGCGTGCATGAACGAACTCGTGGTCAAACCCGGCGAACCGCTTGTAGTGACCCCTCGCGTTGACCCGCACGTCCCGGTGTTCGCCCTCGGCCGCTACACCGGTGTCCGGCGCCAGGCCATCCTGGCGCTCAAGGAGCGCGGCCGCGGCGACCTCGTTTCACCCCTGGCACGGGTCTTGGCCGTCGGCATTCACCGGTTGTTGTGCTGGAGCATGGTGGACACCCCGCTGACGGTCGTGCCGGCGCCCACGCGGCGTTCTGCGGCCCGCAGACGCGGCGGTGATCCCATCACCCGGATAGCGGGGGCTGCGGTGGCGGCCCACCCGGACATCACCGTCGCCGCCGCATTGCGGATGCGGGCCCTGGCCCGCGACTCGGTTGGCCTGGACACCTCGGCCCGCGAACGCAACATCGCCGGCCGGGTACGGCTGCGCGGTCCGAAGCCGCGCACCGAGGTGTTGATCGTCGACGACATCATCACCACCGGGGCCACGGCGCGCGAATCGGTTGGAGTGCTACAGGCCGCCGGCGTGCGGGTGGCCGCGGTTCTCGCGATCGCTGCCGCATGACAGAAATGAACTCGGTGAGACCACGTGAAGAACTCGCAACAGGTCTGCGAATTAGGTGGCAAGTTGAGGCGAACAAGGTCTAACGTCGACACCAGACCCCCAGCTTACGGTCGCCGAACTTGCCAGGTTGAGCAGCACCCGCGGTAGGAGGTGAGTATTCGACATCTTGCTCCGGCGGGCAGCCTGCGGCGGTGACCTTCGTTGACACCGCTCTAACCTCGTCGGGGCGTATCTCAATGCCCGGCACGCAGGGTGCGTGCGACGTGAAAAGAGAAACGAGTTGTCACGAATGTCAAGGTTTACCGTGGATTCCGACCAGGTTGTGGATCAGGCGCCGGCCGAAACCGATGAACAGGCAGAACCGCAAGCGACCGCCGAGATTGTGTTCAAAGGCCGCAATGTCGAGATTCCCGACCACTTCCGCATCTACGTTTCGCAGAAGCTCGCTCGCTTGGAACGTTTCGACCGGACGATCTACCTGTTCGACGTCGAACTCGACCATGAACGCAACCGTCGCCAACGCAAATCCTGTCAGCGAGTAGAGGTCACCGCTCGCGGCCGGGGACCCGTTGTCCGCGGCGAGGCCTGCGCCGACAGCTTCTACGCCGCCCTCGAGTCCGCCGTCGGCAAACTGGAGAACCGGTTGCGCCGTAGCAAAGACCGCCGCAAAGTTCACTACGGCGACAAGACCCCCGTGTCACTGGCCGAGGCCACCGCGGCGGCCCCGCCACCGGAAAGGGCCTTCGACGCGGAGCCGGCCGAGCCACACGAGCATGACGGCGCCGAACTGGATTACGAACCGGGACGCATCGTCCGCGTCAAGGAACACCCGGCCAAGCCCATGTCGGTGGACGACGCGCTCTACGAGATGGAGCTTGTCGGACACGACTTCTTCTTGTTCTTCGACAGGGAGACCGAGCGGCCCACCGTCGTCTACCGCCGGCACGCCTACGACTATGGCCTGATCCGGCTGGCTTGATCCGGCTGGCTTGATCAGGCTGGCTCGAGAATCGGCCGGCTTGAGGATCGGCGGCCAATACCACGGCGTCACCTACGATGGGAGTCGCCTGATCGAAGAAGACTCCTACCCATAAGGGATATAGCTGTGCTGTCGAAGTTGCTGCGCCTTGGTGAAGGTCGCATGGTCAAGCGCCTCAGGAAGGTGGCCGACTACGTCAACACGTTGTCGGACGACGTCGAAAAGCTCACCGACGCCGAGCTGAGAGCCAAGACCGACGAGTTCAAGCGGCGCCTGGCCGACGAGAAAAACCCGGAAACCCTCGACGACCTGCTACCTGAAGCGTTCGCCGTCGCGCGCGAGGCAGCTTGGCGGGTGCTCGACCAGCGACCGTTCGACGTCCAGGTGATGGGTGCGGCCGCCCTGCACATGGGCTACGTCGCGGAGATGAAGACCGGTGAGGGTAAGACCCTGACCTGTGTGCTGCCCGCCTACCTCAACGCGCTGGCGGGCAAGGGCGTGCACATCGTGACCGTCAACGACTACCTGGCCAAACGCGACAGCGAGTGGATGGGTCGGGTGCACCGTTTCCTGGGCCTCGACGTCGGCGTCATCCTCGCCCAGATGACCCCCGACCAGCGTCGGGTGGCCTACAACGCCGACATCACCTACGGCACCAACAACGAGTTCGGCTTCGACTACCTGCGTGACAACATGGCGCACTCGCTCGACGACCTGGTGCAGCGCGGGCATAACTTCGCCATCGTCGACGAGGTCGACTCCATCCTGATCGACGAGGCCCGCACCCCGCTGATCATCTCCGGTCCCGCCGACGGCGCCTCCAACTGGTACGTCGAGTTCGCCCGGCTGGCGCCGCTGATGGAAAAGGACGTTCACTACGAAGTCGACCTGCGCAAACGCACTGTCGGTGTGCACGAGAAGGGCGTGGAGTTCGTCGAAGACCAGCTCGGCATCGACAACCTCTACGAGGCCGCCAACTCGCCGCTGGTCAGCTATCTCAACAATGCGCTGAAGGCTAAGGAGCTGTTCAACCGCGACAAGGACTACATCGTGCGCGACGGCGAGGTGCTCATCGTCGACGAGTTCACCGGCCGCGTGCTCTACGGACGCCGCTACAACGAGGGCATGCACCAGGCCATCGAGGCCAAGGAACACGTCGAGATCAAGGCCGAAAACCAGACGCTGGCCACCATCACGCTGCAGAACTACTTCCGGCTCTACGACAAGCTCGCCGGCATGACCGGCACCGCCCAGACCGAGGCGGCCGAGCTGCACGAGATCTACAAGCTCGGCGTGGCCAGCATCCCGACCAACAAGCCGATGATCCGCACCGACTGCTCCGACCTCATCTACAAGACCGAGGAAGCCAAGTACGTCGCGGTGGTCGACGACGTCGCGGAGCGGTACGAGAAGGGCCAACCGGTGTTGATCGGCACCACCAGCGTGGAGCGCTCGGAGTACCTGTCGCGGCAATTCACCAAGCGACGCATCCCGCACAACGTCCTCAACGCCAAGTACCACGAACAGGAGGCGGGCATCGTCGCCGTCGCGGGCCGCCGCGGCGGCATCACCGTCGCCACCAACATGGCCGGCCGCGGCACCGACATCGTGCTGGGCGGCAACGTCGACTTTCTCACCGACCAGCGGCTGCGCGAGCGCGGCCTGGACCCGGTGGAGACCCCCGACGAGTACGAGGCCGCCTGGCACGAGGAATTGCCCAAGGTCAAGAAGGAGGCCGGCAAAGAAGCCGCCGAGGTGATCGAGGCCGGCGGCCTCTACGTGCTGGGCACCGAACGCCACGAGTCGCGACGCATCGACAACCAGTTGCGCGGCCGGTCCGGCCGCCAGGGCGACCCGGGCGAGTCACGTTTCTACCTGTCGCTGGGCGACGAGCTGATGCGCCGGTTCAACGGCGCGGCCCTGGAAGCCTTGTTGACGAGGCTCAACCTGCCCGACGACGTGCCGATCGAGGCCAAAATGGTCACCCGGGCCATCAAGAGCGCCCAGACCCAGGTCGAGCAACAGAACTTCGAGATCAGAAAGAACGTCCTCAAGTACGACGAGGTGATGAACCAGCAGCGCAAGGTGGTCTACGCCGAGCGGCGCCGGATCCTCGAAGGCGAGAACCTCAAAGAGCAGGCGACGGATATGGTTCGCGACGTGATCACCGCCTACGTCAACGGCGCCACCGCCGAAGGCTACGCCGAGGATTGGGAGTTGGATGCGCTGTGGACGGCACTCAAGACGCTGTACCCGGTGGGGATCGATCACGAGTCGCTGACCCACCATGACGCCGACTCCGAGCGTGACGACCTCACCCGCGAGGAGTTGCTCGAAGCGCTGCTGGCCGATGCCGAACGTGCTTACGCCGCAAGGGAAGCCGAGCTCGAGGAACTTGCCGGTGAGGGCGCGATGCGCCAACTGGAGCGCAACGTGCTGCTCAACGTGATCGACCGCAAGTGGCGCGAGCACCTCTACGAGATGGACTACCTCAAGGAGGGCATCGGGCTGCGGGCGATGGCCCAGCGCGACCCGCTGGTGGAGTACCAGCGCGAGGGCTACGACATGTTCATGGCCATGCTCGAAGGCATGAAAGAGGAATCGGTCGGGTTCCTGTTCAACGTCACGGTGGAGGCGGTCCCGGCGCCGCAGGTCGAGGTCGCCCCGGTCGAAGAACCAGAAGACCTGGCCGAGTTCGCCACCGCGGCGGCTGCCGCCCAGCAGCGTGGCAGTGGCGCAGCGGTGCCCGAGGAGGCTCCAAGTAAGTTGCGCGCCAAGGGTATTGAGGACGAATCGCCCGCGCTGACGTACTCCGGCCCGTCCGAGGACGGCTCGGCGCAGGTGCAGCGCAACGGGGGAGGCGCGCAGAAGACGCCGGCCGGGGTGCCGGCCGGTGCCAGCCGGCGGGAACGGCGCGAAGCCGCGCGCCGGCAAGGTCGCGGCCCCAAGCCGCCGAAATCGGCGAAGAAGCGCTAGCTGGCCAGCGCGCTTCTCAGGAAGCCGAGCTGGTCGGCCAGCGCCTGCCGCTGCCAACGACCTTCATAGACGTCGAAGTGATCGACCGGGTACTCGCGCAGTTGCCCCAGCGGTCCCGCTTTCCTGGCGGTCCGCCGCGCCGCGGCGGCGGGGGCGACCCGGTCGTTGGAACCCAGCTGCACCAGGATCGGTGACCGCAGACGCCGCGCGAAACCGGTGGCGCGGTTGAATCCGATCTGCAGCGCCGTGCGCGCGCACACCTCGTTTCGCCAGGTCGGTCCGGCCATCGAGGTGTATGCCTCCGCGGCGCCCGGGGTGCTGATGATCGCGACCGATCCGGGTCGGGCCACCACCGGAATCCGGTGCGGCGCACGGTTGGTGAGGGCACGGGTTCCGTCGCGCAAGCCGTGCGCGGCGGTGCGCGCCAGTTGACCCGGGCCGGCGTAACGGACCAGCTGCACCAGGGCGGCCAGTCCGTCGGTGGCCGGGGTCATCGACACCGTTGCGGCGATGCGGGGGTCCTGCGCGGCGACCGCGACGACGTGGCCCCCGGAATACGACGTGCCCCATACCGCGATCCTGGCCGGGTCCACGCCGGGCAGCTGCCGGGCGGCCGCGATTGCCGCGTGGTAGTCCTGGCGTTGTCGCCGGAACGAAACATGTTGGCGGGGACTGCCTTCCGAGTCGCCGAAGCCGCGATAGTCGAACACCAACGCGTCGATGCCGGCGTCGGCGAATGCCTCGGCGTAGTCGAGCAAGCCGGTGTCGCGGGTGCCGGCGAAACCGTGCGCCATGACGATGCCGGGCCGGCCGGACGGGCCGGTCAGTGCCTGCGAGCGGGCCGGAATATGCCAGGCGGCGCAGCTGACGCCGTGGCTGGGGAAGGTGAGGTTCTTCATGTCGTCGAGCCCGATCACGAAGCAAGCCGGGCGGCCTGGTGGACGGAGAACTCGAGGGCCGGATCCGTCACCGGACCCCGGCGCAGCCGCTCGACATCCTTCTCGTAGGCCATCTGGACCGTCCACGGACCGCTGGTGCCGCCGCGCGGGAACTTCGCGATCGCGCGTTGGACGTAACCCGAACTCATGTCCAGCAGCGGGACCCGCTGCATGTCAGGATCGCGCAGCACCGGTTCGACGGTGTGGTAGCCGTGCGCGTCCATGTGGTCGAGCAGTCGGCAGAAGTGCTCGCAGACCAGGTCCACCTTCAGCGTCCAGGAGATGTTGGTGTAGCCGACGGCGAACACCAGGTTGGGCACCCCGCTGAGCATCATCGACTTGTAGACCGTGGTGTCGGGCAGGTTCACCGGTTGACCGTCGACGTCGAGCTGGATCTTTCCGAACGGCAGCATGTTGAGGCCGGTCGCGGTGACGATGATGTCGGCGGCCAACTCCTGACCCGATTCGAGCAGGATGCCGGTCTTGGTGAACCGCTCGATCCGGTCGGTGATCACCGAAGCCTGCCCGGCCGAGATCACCTTGAACAGGTCGCCGTCGGGCACCATGCACAGCCGCTGATCCCATGGGTTGTAGCGCGGCGTGAAGTGGGTGTCGACGTCGAAGTTCTTGGGCAATTGCCGGCGCACGTTGGCGATCAGCAGCTTGCGCATCAACTTGGGGGCGCGCTGGCAGGCCTGGTAGATCCCGCGGTTGAGCATGACGTTCTTGCGCCGGGTGATCCGGTGGGCGCGCCGGGGGCCGACCACCTTGTTCAGCACGTTGGCGATCGCGTCCTCGGCCGGTATCGAGAACACGTAGCTGGGCGAGCGCTGCAGCATGGTGACGTGCGCGGCCCTGCCGGCCATCGACGGGATCAGCGTGACGGCGGTGGCGCCGCTGCCGATGACGACGACGCGCTTGCCGGTGTAGTCGAGATCCTGCGGCCAGTGCTGAGGGTGGACGACCTGACCGGCGAAATCCTCGACGCCCTGGAATTCGGGAGTGAAGCCGGCTTCGTAGTCGTAGTACCCGGTGCCCAGAAACAGGAATCGCGCGCTGAACTGCACCGTCTCGTCGCTGCCCGGGTGGCGGGCAGTGACCGTCCACAGCCCCTCCGGCGAGGAGAACTGCGCGCCGAGTACCCGGTAGCCGAAACGGATGTGCTCTTCGAGCCGGTTCTCGGTGACGGTCTGGCGCAGATAGTCCATGATGACGTGCCCGTCGGCGATCGCCTTGCGGTGTGTCCACGGCTTGAACCCGTAGCCGAAGCTGGGCATGTCGGAATCCGACCGGATGCCGGGGTACTGGAACAGACTCCAGGTGCCGCCGATCGATTCGCGACCTTCCAGGATCGCGAACGTGGTGCCGGGCCGGTAGGTCTTGAGGTGGTATGCGGCGCCGATACCGGAAATGCCGGCACCAACGATGAGCACGTCGAAGTGTGTGGTGGTGGTCATTGGGAGGGCTCCTGTCGCGGTTGACGATGAGATTCACGCTAGGGCCGCGAGCCGTCGGACACTATGTGTGTTCGTCGCTACTTTCAGGATGAACATGTGCGATGGCACACTTGCTAGATGGCTGGGATTACGGTGCCGCCGACGGTGGTCGAGCTGGTTGGTGACGTTGCCGACTTGATGCTGAACGACATCGATCGGCTCGTCGCCGGGATGGATGCCGCCGTGGTGGAGATCGCCCCCGTGATGGGCGCGGATGCCGCGATTGCCGCGGAGATGTCGGCAAGCAACCGCGCCAACGCCGTGCGCCTGCTCACCGCACTTGCCCGACGCGACGGGCGCGGCGCACCGGCCGACGTGCCACCCGAGGCGCTGGACGTGGTGCGCACCGTCGTGCGTCGCGGCATCGACCTGGATGTCATCTTCCAGGCGTATCGGCGCGGACAGAACGTCGCTTGGCAACGTTTCATGGCCTACGCCGCTCAAGTCGTCGCGCCCGGCCCGGAACTCGTGGAGCTGCTGGAGGTGACCTCACAGCTGATGTTCTCCTACGTCGACCAGGTGATAGGCCGCGTCATCGCCGACGCGCAACACGAGCGCGAGGAACTTCTGGGCGGCGCGATGGCACGGCGTACCGAAACGGTCCGCTTGATCCTCGACGGTGCGCCGATCGATCGCCGCCGAGCCAGTGAGCGCCTGGGGTACGAACTCGACCGTCGTCACACGGCGCTGGTGCTGTGGGCCGAACCCCGCGGCGAAATCCAGGGCGTCCTCGAGTCCGCCGCAACCCTGCTGGCACGAGCCGCCCGGGCGCGGCCGCCGCTGACGCTGCCGTCGGGAACCGCCACCTTGTGGGCGTGGCTGGGCACCACCGCAACCCCTGCCCTGGACGCGTTACGCGACGCGGTTCGCTCGGCGGATCCCACCGTCCGGGTCGCGGTGGGCCCCACGCAACCCGGAATCACCGGCTTTCGCCGCTCACACGCCGCCGCGCTGGTCGTCCAGCGTCTGCTCAGCGGCCACTCCGGTGGCGAGCGCATCGCGTTCCACCGTGACCTAGAAGTCACCGCATTGGCCGCCCAAAACCAGGACCGGGCAGCAGAATTCGTCACCACCACACTGGGCCCGCTCGCGGCGGACACACCCGGTGCGGCTCGGTTGCGTGAGACCTTGCGGGTGTTCCTCGACGAAGCCGAGAACGCGCCGCGCGCCGGCATTCGTCTGCACACCCACCGCAATACGGTCCTGCAGCGGGTTGCGCGCGCGACTGAACTGCTCGGCCACCATCCCGGCGAGCGCCGGCTCGCCGTCGAACTCGCTCTCGAACTTGCCCATCACATCGGCCCGCGGGTGCTGACCAGGCCCTGATCCGCCGTCGGAACTGCCGACGGAAACGTCCCCGCGGCCATTGTGCGGATCGGTTGCACCGGCGAGGTCGCGGTTCCAGGCCGCCCTGGCCGGGTTGAGGCACCCGCCTCATGCGCGGGTGCCGCCGAGGCGCCGACTATCCAGGTATGAACACATCGCTCACCCCCTTTGGACGCCGCCGCGGCCGTCCTGCACGACCCCCCTGCCTGCCAGCGACGACGAACGATTCGTCGGGTTCGGTGTGATGGGCCCCCCGTTCAGCAGTGGGCACTACCTTGCCTTGCGGCACTTTCCGGCTACGTCGTTTTCACCCGGCTACCGGTCGGTGTGGCACCGCGACCCGCAAGGCAGCTGGACGTTTTATGCGACGACGCCGGGTCCGCAGAGCTGCGCCCGCTACTTCAGCTCAGTGACCCGCAATGACGCGGTCCAGTGCGAGATTGACGTCGCGTGGGTCACCCCGTGGTCCTTGGTCGTCGTGATTCCGGGACTGCTTGAGTGGCAGATCGACATCGGCACCACGTTGGCGACGCGGCTGATGAGCACCATCGGAGCGCGGCTGCCGGCCGGAGCGTGGACCAACCGCGCGGCTCTGAGTGTGCTGGGCCGGGCCGCGGGGACAATGCTGCGGGCCGGGCAGATCCGGCTTTCCGGGACCGCGCCGAACGGCCAGCGGTTCATGATTGCCCCCGCGCGGGTTTGGGCGGTGGCACAGTCGCGCGCCGTATTGCGCGGCGTGGACCTCGGACCGGTGGGACCGCTGCAGCGTCAGCTGCGGCTCGCCGGCTTCCGGCCCCCGCAGCGGGGTTTGTTCGTGGTTGGCTCAGGGCATTTCGAAACGTTCGACCCGGGCCGTCATGATGCCGTCAACGGCACTGTCCCGATCCGGTGACCAGTGCACAATGAGTCCATGGCATCGCGGGCGGCGTGTTGAACGGTACTCGATATGGGGATCACCGCGTCACTGTGGGTGGGGATGAGAGCTGCGGTCGTGTGCGGCGGCATGGTGAACATGATCAGGGGCAGCCCAGGAACGGGCGGATACCAGGTGCCGGGTCGGTGTTCACGGTGACGGTGGCCGGCGTGAGGAGATCAGTCGCGCAGAGCCGATTCCGAACCGTCTACGACCAACACCAATTGGCCCCTTCCGCGGCGAGGCCGTGATAGACCACGCTGGTGCCTCATGCCGGTCGTATCGCTCAATGATCATCGTTCGCGCCGCCGAGTCGGCCGAGGAGGCACTGGCCGACAGGACGATGCGCTGCCCCCACCACGGATGTGGCGACACCCTGCAGCGCTGGGGACACGGCCGGCGCCGACGCGTCCGCGGCCTGGGGACGGAGCCGATCGACGTCCAGCCCCGGCGGGTGCGCTGCCGCGGCTGTGGAGCCACACAGGTCCTGCTGCCGGCCGCGTTGCAGCCACGTCGGGCGGACTCCACCGAGGTGGTCGGCACCGCACTGGCCAGCAAGGCTAAAGGCCTGGGATACCGGCGGATCGCCGCTACGCTGGGCCGCTCAGCGTCCACCGTCCGCCGCTGGTTGCGTCGAGCCCGCGACCGCGCTCATCTCAACCGGCTCTGGCAGCGTGGGGCGCAAGAGCTGATCCGTCTCAACGCAGACGCGTTCAACGCGATTGCCGGCACCGGCAACCTTCTGCTCGACTGCTTGACAATGCTGGCCGCTGCGGCCTGGTGGGCGCGCCGACGGCTCGGCATCGCTGAGCCCGTGTGGACTCTCATCGGGTTGTATACCGGTGGGCGCCTGCTCGCACCGCCCGCCTGAGCCCTTCGATGGCCCGGCCCAGCCGCCGGGCCCGCGGTTCCGCATGCCCGGCTCCGGGCGTCACCATGAACACCAACGTCGACCTCACGCCCGGCATCGTGAACACGAAACCGTCAGCATGCACACCAACTACGGCCGTTCGTCCTCACCGAAAGTGCCGCTCTCATGCTCATTTTGAACGCCCGGCAACAGCGTCGCGACCAGAACGTCCGAGGCAATCGGACGCCGAACTGCCGACCCGTGCGGAGCTGCTGGCGGCGCTGTCGGTCGCGATCGATCTCGGCTTGGGCCAGCCGGCCGAACACATGCTGCGGTCCGCGCTGATTGCGACCAGACTGGCCGATCGACTCGGGCTCAGCAGGCAGCAGCGGGATTCCACCTACTACACGACCCTGATCATGTGGATCGGGTGCCACGCCGACTCGCACGAGTACGCGCGGTGGTTCGGCGATGACATTGCCGTACGCCATGACTCCTATCTGGTCGACTGGTCAGGGTTGTCGTATCTGCGTTTCCTGGCGGGCAACGTGGGTCGCGGTCAGCCGCTGGCGCACCGGCGCAGCACGATGGCGACGCTGTTCATCAACGCGCGCGGCCACATATCCCAACTGATCCACTCGCACTGCACATCTGCGGCTTTGCTGGCGGATCGAATCGGCCTGGACCCCACCGTGCAAGCCGCGGTGGCGTTCACGTTCGAACGCTACGACGGCGGAGGTTTGCCCACGGGTGTCTGCGGCGACGCCATCCCGATCCAGATGCGCGTCGCCCAGCTCGCCGACATGGTGGAGGTTCACCACCGCGCCTACGGTGTCGAGGGCGCCGTCGCCATGGCGCGCAGCAGGCGGGGCGGGCAATTCGATCCTGAGGTGGTCGACACGTTTGTCGACCATGCGGAGGCGATCCTGGCCGGCCCGCCCACCGGTGATGCGTGGGCCGCGGCCCTGCGAGCCTCGCCAGATCACCAGCAGCCGCTGGACGACCAGGCGCTGGACGCGCTGCTCGTCGCACTGGGCGACTTCGTCGACTTGAAATGCCCATTCACGCTGGGACATTCGCGAACGGTGGCCCAGCTGGCGGGTGACGCCGCAGTTGCCGCCGGGCTCGATGCGGACGCGGCGGTGCTGACCCGGCGTGCGGGCCACGTTCACGATCTGGGCCGCATCGGAGTTTCCAATCAAATCTGGTCCAAACAGGGGCCGCTGAGCGCGGCGGAGTTCGAGCGAGTCCGGTTGCATCCGTACTTCACGGTGCGAATCCTCAACCAGGTTCCCGGGTTCCGGAAGTTGGCCGAGGTCGCCGGCAATCACCACGAACGCCTTGACGGCTCGGGATACCCGCGTGGGCTGGCTGAAGCCGCGCTGAGCCTGCCGGACCGCGTTCTGGCAGCCGCGGTCAGCTACCAATGCGCTCGTGAGCCAAGGCCATATCGGGAACAGCTGACGCCGGAGTCGGCGACGCGGCGGCTGCGGCGCCAGGTGCAAGCCGGCGAGCTCGACGCGGTCGCCGCCGAGGCGGTGCTGCACGCCGCGGGACACCGTGCCGACCGGTCGAGTCTGCGCCCGCACGGGCTCACGCCCAGGGAGGTCGAAGTGCTCTGCCTGGTCGCCCGTGGTGCGTCCAACAAGGAGATCGCCGCGGCGTTGGTGATCAGCGAAAAAACCGCCCGCAACCACGTGGAGCGAACCTACGCCAAGATCGGGGTGACCAACCGAATCGGCGCCAGCATGTACGCGCTTCGGCATGGACTAGTCAATAACAACTAGGCTCCGCGGAGCGAAGTTGAGGCAATTGGCCTATAGGCGAAACCCGCGCCAAGCCAAATACACCTGCCGAAGCCCAACCAGGTCGAAGTGGTTGATCATGAACGTCGACGCGAAAACGATCGCCCACCCGAGCCAGAACACGGCCCACAACGCCACCCGGGCGACCGGCTGCCGCACGTCCCAGATGACCGTGGGCATCGTTCGCCACTCGCCCAAGACCGCGTCCACCGGGTGGCCACCGAATGCCCCAAAAACCGCACCACCCACCTGAACCGGCGAGCCGAGTCCGCCCGGGATGCCGGACCGGCCCCACCCGACGACGAACCCCCACCCTTCTGACGCGGGACTGCCCTCGGGCCCAGGCTCAAGGACGCCATCGGCTATGAGATTGGCCGGTGGGACTTCTCTCTCGATGCCATTTCGTCGAGTATTGGCGGCATGGATGTCAAGGAAGTGCTGCTGCCGGGCGTCGGTCTGCGGTACGAGTTCACCAGCCACAAGGGTGAGCGGATCGGCATCATCGCCCGGCGCACCGGCGATTTCGACATCGTGCTGTACACCGCCGAGGACCCTGACGCATGCCGGCCGGTCTTTCGCCTCAGCGGCGAAGAGGCCGACACCGTGGCCGCGATTCTCGGCGCACCGAGAATCGCCGAGCGGTTCACCGAGCTGACGCGCGAGGTACCCGGGCTCGAGGCAGGTCACATCTCGATCGAGCCGCAGAGTCCGTTCGTCGGCCGGCCGCTGGGTGACACCCGCGCCCGCACCCGCACCGGCGCCTCGATCGTCGCGATCGTCCGCGGCGACGACGTGGTCGCTTCGCCCAGCCCCGCGGAAACGCTGCGGGCACGCGACGTCCTGATTGTGATCGGCACCGAAGAAGGCATCATCGGAGTCCGGCAGATCGTCGACAAAGGCTGAGCCGGTGGATGTTTCGGAGGCGCTGCTATTCGAGCTCGGCGCCCTCTTGGTCATGCTTGCCCTGCTCGGCGCCCTCGCCCGCCGATTCGCATTGTCGCCGATCCCGGTCTATCTGTTGGCGGGCCTAGCGCTGGGTAAGGGCGGCGTCCTGCCGGTGGCCACCGCCGCCGACTTCGTCAGCACCGGCGCACCAATCGGCGTCGTGTTGCTGCTGCTGACCTTGGGTCTGGAGTTCTCGGTGACCGAATTCGCCAGCAGCCTGCGCCATCATCTGCCGTCGGCGGGTGCCGACATCGTCCTCAACGCCACGCCCGGCGCGGTGACCGGCTGGCTGCTCGGGTTGGACGGCGTTGCCATCCTGGCGCTGGCCGGCGTCACCTACATCTCATCGTCGGGTGTGATCGCGCGACTGCTCGAAGACCTGCGCCGCCTGGGAAACCGCGAAACCCCGGCGGTGCTGTCGGTGCTGGTGCTCGAAGACTTCGCGATGGCCGGCTACTTGCCGATGTTCACGGTGCTGGCATTGCGCGGCAGCTGGCTGGATGCGCTCGGCGGGACACTGGCCGCGATCGGCGCCCTTGTTGCGGCGTTTGCGGCGTCCTACTACTGGGGTCATCACGTCGGCCGCCTGGTGGCGCACCCCGACTCCGAGCAACTGCTGCTGCGGATCTTGGGCATCACCTTGCTGGTCGCGGCGCTGGCCGAGTCGTTGCACGCATCGGCCGCGGTCGGCGCGTTCCTGGTGGGCCTGACCCTGACCGGGGAAACGGCCGAGCGGGCGCGCAGGGTGCTGGGTCCGCTACGCGATCTGTTCGCCGCGATCTTCTTCCTGGCGATCGGGCTATCGGTGGGCCCCAAGGAGTTGCTTCCGATGCTTCCGGTGGCCGTCGTGCTGGCCGCGGTGACCGCCGCGACCAAGGTGCTGACCGGGATGTTCGCCGCCCGCCGTGACGGGGTGGCACGGCGCGGCCAGTTGCGCGCGGGCACTGCGCTGATCGCTCGAGGCGAGTTCTCGCTGATCATCATCGGATTGGTCGGCGCGTCGATCCCCACGGTGGCGGCGTTGGCAACGTCGTACGTCTTCATCATGGCGATCGTGGGCCCGGTGGCGGCGCGCTACACCGGCGGGCCGCTGCCGAGCGCCGCCTGAGCGCATGACGAAGTCCGTCAGCCGATGTGCAAGGCGACGACCAGCCAGCGCCCTCCGCCGCCGGCGGTCACCCGTTCCACCCGACAGGCGATTGCGTGGATCCGGTCTCCGCGGCGGTAGCTGCCGAACACCTCCGCCGCGGTGTCCGAGGACCCGACCGGTTGCAGTCGCACCCGGTGCAACACCGCCGTCCCGTGCCGACCGGCCACCGCTTCGCTGACCGACAGCACCGCGTCGACCAGGTTGGGCGCCAGCAGCGAACGCAGCTGTGTGGCAGGACGACGGCGGTCGATGACTTCGAGCACCCGGCGCAGTGCCGCGTCGGTGAACACGGCCGCCTGGCGCATGGGCTCCGACACGCCCTCGGTTGTCGGCTGCTCGCTGCGGGACCGGCGGGGCGGCCGTAGACTGCGCGGGCGTAAAGGTGGGTGCGCTGATTGTCGGCACCGGGGGATGGTTCCCGTTGGCGGTTCGTACTCGACAACCGGGACAACGGCGAAAGTCGGACGATGAGGCGGGTCGACAATGGGACTGATACTCAACGGGCACTCTCCAGATCAAGCCAGGTCAAATGATGCCAACGAGACGGTGAGGACTGCGCGCCTGCTGGAGAGTGACAGACAAACTGCCGGTCATCATTGCACACACCACGCCGGCGTGTACCCGCCCCGTGATGTGGCCGCGTCGAGTGGTTACGGTGAGTCACATCGGTCCAACCGCCAGATTGACGACGAATCGACAAGGAGGACAGGGCCGTAAATGGTGACCCGGTTATCCACGACGGACGCGTCTTTCTATCGGCTGGAGAACACCGCCACCCCCATGTATGTCGGGTCGCTGATGATCCTGCGCCGGCCGCGGGCCGGACTGAGCTACGAGACGCTGTTGGCCACCGTCGAGCAGCGGTTGCCGCAGATACCGCGTTACCGGCAGCGGATACGCGAGGTGAAGATCGGCATGGCCCGCCCCGTGTGGATGGACGATCCCGAATTCGACATCACTTATCACGTCAGGCGCTCCGCGTTGCCGTCGCCGGGCAGCGACGAGCAACTGCACGAACTCATCGCGCGGCTGGCCGCCCGGCCGCTGGACAAGTCGCGGCCGCTGTGGGAGATGTATCTTGTCGAGGGGCTGGAAAAGAATCGCATTGCCCTCTACACCAAGTCGCACCAGGCTCTGATCAACGGGGTGACATCACTGGCCATCGGCCACGTCATCGCCGATCGGACGCGGCGTCCACCGCCTTTCCCCGAAGACATCTGGATACCGGAACGCGACCCCGGCCACACCCGCTTGGTGATGGGCGCCATCGGTGACTGGATTATCGGGCCGGGAGCGCAGCTGCAGGCCGTCGGATCCGCGGTCGCCGGCGCGGTCACCAATTACGGCCAACTCGTCGACGCCGGCCGCCGCGTGCTGGATGTCGCGCGCACTGTGGCGCGCGGCACCGCACCCAATAGTCCGCTCAATGCCACCGTTTCGCGCAATCGACGGTTCACTGTGGCGCGCGCCCGGCTTGAGGACTATCGGGCGGTACGTGCCCGCTATAACTGTGACATCCACGATGTGGTGCTGGCCGTGATCGCCGGCGCGCTGGGCGACTGGCTGATGTCACGCGGTGAGACGGTGGCACCGACGGCGACGGTGCGCGCGATGGCTCCGCTGGCGGCGTACGTCGATGACCAACTCGATTCGACGGGTCCCGGCCAGGCCATGAGCCAGGTGACGCCCTTCTTGATCGATCTGCCGGTGGGGGAGGGCAACCCCGTGGTGCGGCTGTCCCAGATCGCGCACGCCACCGAATCGAACCCGACGGCCGCGAGTCTGGTCGACGCCCGAACCATCGTCACGCTGTCCGGATTCGCGCCGCCCACCCTGCACGCGATGGGTGTCCGGGTCGCGACCAGTTATTCGGCGAGGTTGTTCAACCTGCTGATCACCAATGCCCCCGGGGCACAATCGCAGATGTACGTCGCGGGCACCAAGTTGCTGGAGGCTTACGCGGTGCCGCCGCTGTTGCACAACCAGGCGCTGGCCATCAGCGTGACGTCCTACAACGGCATGCTGTATTTCGGGATCAATGCCGACCGCGACGCGATGAGCGACGTCGACCTGTTGCCGGGTCTGCTCGGCCAATCGCTCGAGGAGCTGCTGGAAGCGTCTCGGTAATTATCAGAGTCGAAATGGCTAGTGGAGATACCATCCGTTGTTGTGAGCACTGCGATAACCAACGGCGCGCCGGCCAAGACGGCCAAGACGGCGAGGAAGATGAAGTCAAATCCGCCGGCCAAGCGCAAGGTCCCGGCCAACGTCTACCATGCCGAATTATTCAGGCTGCAAACGGAATTCGTGAAACTGCAGGAGTGGGTGCGGCATTCCGGGGCGCGCCTGGTGGTTGTCTTCGAGGGCCGCGACGGAGCCGGCAAAGGTGGGACCATCAAAAGGATCACCGAATACCTCAACCCGCGCGTGGCCCGCATCGCGGCGTTGCCCTCCCCGACCGACAGGGAACGCGGACAGTGGTATTACCAGCGCTATATCGCACACTTGCCCGCCAAGGGCGAAATCGTGCTCTTCGACCGGTCGTGGTACAACCGTGCCGGCGTCGAAAAAGTCATGGGATTCTGTACGCCGCAAGAGCATGCGCTGTTCTTACGGCAGACGCCGATCTTCGAGCACATGTTGATCGACGACGGGATCTTGCTGCGCAAGTACTGGTTTTCGGTTTCCGATGAGGAGCAGTTGCGGCGCTTCAAAGCCCGGCGCAGCGACCCCGTCCGGCAATGGAAGCTCAGCCCGATGGACCTGGAATCGCTGTACCGATGGGAGGATTACTCCCGCGCCAAGGACCAGATGATGGTGCACACCGACATCCCGACCAGCCCGTGGTATGTGGTGGAATCCGAGATCAAAAAGCATGCCCGGCTGAACATGATGGCCCACCTGTTGTCCACCATCGACTACCGCGACGTGGAGAAGCCGAAGGTCAAGTTGCCCAAACATCCGTTGGTGAGCGGCAACTACCAGCGCCCGCCGCGTGAACTGTCCAATTATGTCGAAGACTATGCGGCGACGTTGATCGATGGTTAGCGCGGCGATCATGCGGGCTCGGCGACTCAGCCCGTGATGCAGGTCTACGTCCCGGCCACCCTGGCCATGCTGCGGCAACTTGTCGCCGACGGTTCGCTGTGGCCGGTCAACGGCACGGCCTTCGCGGTGACGCCGAAATTGCGGGAGTCATATGCCGAGGGCGACGACGACGAACTTGCGGAAGTGGCGCTGCAGGAGGCCGCGCTGGCGTCCCTGCGGCTGCTGGCCGACGACGGAGGCGAGGGTTTGCCGCCGCGACGCGTGGTGATTGCCGCCGAAGTGGACGCTGAAGCGGACGAAGTCGCGTTGCGGCCCGATCTCGACGACGCCGTCGTCAGACTGACCGCACCCGTTGAGATGGATCGGGTGGTCGCCGCGTATGTCGACAACGCCGCCGCCGAACCGGCCGTCACCGCGGCGATAGCCGTGATCGACGCCGCCGATCTCGGCGACGAGGACGCCGACCTGGTTGTCGGTGATGCCCAGGACCATGATTTGGCGTGGTATGCCAACCAGGAGTTGCCGTTCCTGCTCGACTTGCTTTGACAGCGCATTGCCAGGTGTCAACCGGCCTCGGTCTCAGACTGGTCGTGCTGTTGGGTAGTAGCATCACCTGCACCGTCCCACGCTCCGATGCCAGAGGAGTGGTCATGAGTACCGCCGCTGACCGTGCCCGTCAGCTCGACCTGGTTGCCCGGCTGAAGTCGGCCTATCCCGAGCTTCCGGACGCCCCAACTCCCGACCTGCTCGACCACGATCGCTTCTGGGCGTACATGAAGACCAACCACGACGTCGGTGGTGAGCCGGACGCGCCCATGAACTACGAGAACAAGCAGTACGAGTACTGGGAGCACATGACCTATGTGCTCTGCGAAGTCCTTGCGTGGCGCGGCATTTGGCTGTCGGAGGAGCGCCGGCGGATCGGCAACGTCGACGTGGGACGCGCGGTCTATCTCGGCTTCCCCTACTACGGTCGCTGGCTCTGGGCGGTCGCACGTGTGCTGGTGGAAAAGCATCACATCAGCCTGGGCGAGCTCAGTGAACGAATGGCAGCGGTCAAGGCCCGCTACGCCAGCGGCCTCGACGGGAAAAAGCTTGAGGCGCAACCGAGTTCAGAAGGTAACGGCACCGGCGTGATCCGCAATGCGCACCACACCCACGCGGTCGGCAAGGGCGATCCGCAGGTGTATGCCGGTAAGGCCGGGCAGCCCAGGTTCCGCGTCGGCGACCCGGTGGTGGTGCGCGAACTGCCCGCGTTGCTGTACACCCGCACCCCGGAATACGTACGTGGCGCCACGGGCGAAATCGCGTCGGTCGCGTACGAAAGCCCGGCCCCCGAGGACGAGGCGTGGGATCGGCCCGATTCGCAGCCGGAGTGGTTCTACATCGTCCGGTTCAACCTGTCTGAGCTATGGCACGGATACACCGGCACCGCCACCGACACCCTGCAAACGGAGCTTCCCGAGCGGTGGCTGGCGGCGGCCTGAGGGTAGGAGTTTCGACATGACCGACCAGGATCACGACCAGGATCACGACCACGAGCGGGCACTTGCCCCCACGGTGGACGAGATCACCGACTTCGAGGTACTCGAGATTGCGCTGCGCGAATTGTGCATCGAGAAGGGCATTTTCACCGCCGAGGAGCATCGGCACTTTACCGAGTTCGCCGAGCAGATCAACCCGACGCCGGCCGCGCGCCTGGTGGCGCGCGCGTGGCTCGATCCCGAGTTCAAGCAACTCGCGCTCACCGATGCGCTGGCCGCCAGCAAGGAGGTCGGCGTCGACTGGATGGAACCCACCGGCTTCGGTACGCCCAGCGACTTCACCGCGTTCCAGATTCTCGAGGACACACCGACGCTGCACCATGTGATCGTCTGCGCATTGTGCTCGTGTTATCCGCGGCCGATTCTCGGGAACTCGCCGGAGTGGTACCGCACCCCGAACTATCGCCGGCGGCTGGTCCGCTGGCCACGTCAGGTGCTTGCGGAATTCGGGCTCTATCTGCCCGACGACGTCGCTATCCGGGTGGAGGACTCCAACCAGAAGCATCGCTTCATGGTCATGCCCATACGCCCGCAGGGAACCGAGGGCTGGGACGAGGATCAGCTGGCCGAGATCGTCACCCGCGACTGTCTGATCGGTGTGGCACTGCCCAAGCCGGGTGTCACCAGCAACGTCATCACCGCCACCCGGGCCGCGATACATCCAGTCGAGTGACGGGCAGAAGATACAGAAAATGAGGCCACCGGATCCGATCGAGCAGCGCACCGTCGCGCCGTTGCAGCAGATCGTGGAACGCAACCAGGTCTGGTCGCGGATGGCCGAAAAGTACGGCGTGACCAATCCCGTGCCGCCGTGGAAGACCAGCCTGGACGGCCTGTGCGACGCCCTCGACCGCGCCGCCTGCAGCGCGGACATCCCTGATTTCAAGCAGCGACGAGATGAGGAAGACATCCTCTCGGCGAGCCGCTATGCCAGCCTGCCCTACCCGGAGAACCAGCTGGTGGCGCTGGCTCATTCGCTGGTCGCTCGCGGGATCATCGATGAAGCGGAGCTGGCACAACGGCTCTGCGACATCCGAAAGCGCCTGGAAGCCTGACCGGTTCCCGGTCACCGGGAAACACCGGCCACAGCCGCTGACAACGTCTGCAACCCCGCTAGACGGTCCTGTGACGCAACTTGCACATTCGGACCTAGCTACGCAACCGTAACTTACGGTACCGTAGCCAACATGACGTGGGCCTGAGATTGCCCGCTACCCCGGCGGAAGCCAACGGCCGCGCCGCAATCAGGAGCTTCGTATGAGTAAGAAACACGCGGTGATCAACGCCAAAGTCGCCGACACCAGACGGCCGACCGTCGCCGGGGCGGACCGGCATCCGGGCTGGCACGCACTGCGCAAGATTGCGGAGCGCATCACGACACCGCTGTTGCCCGACGACTATTTGCAGCTGGCCAATCCGCTGTGGTCGGCGCGCGAGTTGCGGGGCCGTATCCTCGAGGTCCGCCGCGAGACCGAAGACTCGGCCACCTTGGTCATCAAGCCGGGCTGGGGCTTCAGTTTCGACTATCAACCGGGCCAGTACATCGGGATCGGCCTCTTGGTCGACGGGCGCTGGCGCTGGCGTTCGTATTCGCTGACGTCGAGCCCCGTCGGGACGTCCGGATCCGCGCGCACCGTCACCATCACCGTGAAGGCGATGCCCGAAGGCTTCCTCTCCACCCACCTGGTGGCCGGTGTCGAACCAGGGACCGTGGTGCGACTGGCCGCTCCACAGGGAAACTTCGTATTGCCCGACCCGGCGCCGCCCTCGATGCTGTTTATCACCGCCGGGTCCGGGATCACCCCGGTGATGTCGATGCTGCGAACATTGGTGCGCCGCAACCAGATCACCGATATCGCGCATCTACATTCGGCGCCCACCGAAGCTGACGTGATGTTCGGTGCCGAGCTGGCCGCCCTGAGCGACGATCATCGCGGCTATCGGCTGACGCTGCGCAAGACCCGCACCGAGGGCCGACTGGATCTCGCCCGGCTCGATGAGCAGGTGCCGGACTGGCGTGACCGGCAAACCTGGGCGTGCGGGCCTGCCGCCATGCTCAACCAGGCCGAAAAGGTTTGGTCCGCGGCCGGTATCAGCGACCGGCTGCACCTGGAGCGGTTCGCGGTGTCCAAGGCGGCATCCGCCGGCGCGGGCGGCACGGTCACGTTCGCCCGCAGCGGCAAGTCCGCGGCGGTTGATGCCGCGACATCGGTGATGGATGCGGGTGAGGGTGCCGGCGTGCAGATGCCTTTCGGCTGCCGCATGGGCATCTGCCAATCGTGTGTGGTCGACCTGGTCGAGGGCCACGTCCGTGACCTGCGGACCGGTCAGGAGCACGAGCCCGGCACTCGAATCCAGACCTGTGTGTCGGCCGCCTCGGGCGATTGTGTGGTCGACATCTAAAGCTACCCGTTGGTAACTTACGGGTACGTAGCCTACGATGGCGTAGGTACGTAATCGATTCAAAGAAACGTACGACGTAGGGAGAAGACAATGGCGATAACCGACGTCGACGAATTCGCGCATCTTACGGACGCCGACATCGAAAACCTGGCCGTAGAACTGGATGCCATCCGCCAGGACATCGAAGACTCTCGTGGCGAGCGCGATGCCCGCTACATCCGCCGCACCATTGCCGCCCAACGCGCGCTGGAAGTGAGCGGCCGGCTGATACTGGCTGCCGGCTCGCGGCGCACCGCGTGGTGGGCAGGTGCGGCGACTCTGGGCGTGGCCAAGATCATCGAGAACATGGAGATCGGCCACAACGTGATGCACGGCCAGTGGGACTGGATGAACGACCCGGAGATTCACTCCTCGACCTGGGAGTGGGACATGAGCGGGTCGTCCAAGCACTGGCGTTACACCCACAACTTCGTGCACCACAAGTACACCAACATCCTTGGCATGGACGACGACGTCGGCTACGGCGTGCTGCGCGTCACCCGGGATCAGCGCTGGAAGCGCTTCAACATCTTCAACCTGGTGTGGAACGCCATTCTGGCGATTGGCTTCGAGTGGGGAGTTGCGTTGCAGCACTTGGAGATCGGCAAGATCTTCAAGGGCCGGGCAGACCGTGACGCCGCCAAGATCCGGCTGCGCGAGTTCTCCGGCAAGGCCGGCCGCCAGCTGGTCAAGGACTATCTCGCGTTCCCGGCGCTGACCTCGTTGTCGCCCGGCGCGACCTACAGGTCCACCTTGACCGCCAACGCGGTGGCCAACGTGATCCGCAACCTGTGGTCCAACGCCGTGATCTTCTGCGGGCACTTTCCCGACGGCGCCGAGAAGTTCACCAAGACTGACATGATCGGCGAGACGAAGGGCCAGTGGTATCTGCGGCAGATGCTGGGCAGTGCCAACTTCGACGCCGGGCCCGCATTGCAGTTCATGAGCGGCAACCTGTGCCACCAGATCGAGCATCACTTATATCCCGACCTGCCGAGCAACCGCCTAGCCGAGGTCTCGGTACGGGTGCGCGAGGTGTGCGACAAGTACGACTTGCCTTACACCACAGGTCCGTTCCTGGTGCAGTACGCCAAGACGTGGCGCACGCTGGCCAAGCTGTCGCTGCCGAACAAGTATCTGCGCGACAATGCCGACGACGCGCCGGAGACGCGCAGCGAGCGGATGTTCGCCGAGCTGGAACCGGGTTTCGCGGGCATTGATCCGGCGACCGGGCGCCGGCGTGGTCTCAAGTCCGCGATTGCGGCGGTGCGTGGTTGGCGGCGCGGCCGGCGTACCGAGGTCGGCCCGGCCACAGACGACCTGGCGGCCTAAGCTCGGTCGCCAGCGTGCAATCACTGCGAGATTTTGGCGTTTTTCTCGCAGCGAGAACACGCTCGGCGCCTGCTACCACCGACCGCGACGGCTGGTCGGCCGTGGGGGAGTGCCCGATCGAGAAGACCATGGCGGTGGTGGGCGCCAAATCCGCGATGCTGATCATGCGCGAGGCCTATTACGGCACCACCCGGTTTGACGACTTCGTCCGCCGTGTCGGCATCACCAAGGCCGCGACCTCGGCCCGGCTTGCCGAACTGGTCACCCTCGGACTACTCGCCCGGCGGCCTTATCGCGAGCTCGGACAGCGCAGCCGCGACGAATATGTGCTCACCGAAGCCGGTTTCGATTTCCTGCCGGTGGTCTTTGCGATGTTCCAGTGGGGCAAGCGGCATCTGGCGGGCGGCGACCGGCTGCAACTGACTCATCTGGGCTGCGGCGCCGCCGCGCAGATCGAAATGCGGTGCGGCAAAGGGCATCTGGTATCGCCCAGCGAGCTGGGTATTCGGCTGGTCACGTCTGGCTGAGTACCGCGAGCAGTCGGCGGGCGGCGGCGACCCGCCGCGCGGCGGGCCCGGACAAGCTGTCCAATGCGCATTCGGGATCGGCCGGCGGCCCCATATGCCCACAGCCGCGCGGGCAGTTGTGAATCGCCTCGGCCAGATCGGCGAACGCCAATATTACGTCGTCAGGCTTGATGTGGGCCAACCCGAACGAGCGGATTCCCGGGGTGTCGATCACCCAGCCGGTGGCCGCAAGGGGCTCTCCTAGAGGAAAAGCCACCGACTGTGTCGAGGTGTGCCGGCCTCTGCCGATGTCGGTGACCTCTCCGACCGCTCGATCAGCTTCCGGCACAAGGCGATTGACCAGGGTCGACTTGCCGACTCCGGAATGCCCCAGCAGCACGGTGATCTTGCCGTCGAGCAAGCCGGCCACTGCGAGCAGCGGATCGTCGCGGCCCGCGACGACCATCGTGAGGTCCAGGTCGGCGAACTGCTCGGCGAACGGTTCGGGTGGGGCCAGGTCGGTCTTGGTCAGGCACAGGATGGGCGTCAGCCCGCCTGCGTACGCGGCGATCAGTGCCCGGTCGACCAGGCCGGTGCGCGGCGGGGGATCGGCCAGCGCGACCACGATCAGCAGTTGGTCGGCGTTGGCGACCACCACTCGTTCGGTGGGGTCGGTGTCATCGGCGGTGCGGCGCAACACCGTTCGTCGCGGACCCCGGCGGACGATGCGGGCCAGCGTGTCCGGCCGGCCGGACAGGTCGCCCACCACGTCGACGTCGTCTCCGACGACAATGGGCGTGCGGCCGAGCTCGCGTGCCCGCATGGCGGTGATGCGGCGCTCGGGGTCGCCGCCCAGCACGCAACCCCACCGGCCGCGATCGACGCCGACCACCATGGCGGCCTCGGCGTCGGCGTGTTCGGGACGGGTTTTGGTCCGCGGCCGCGAACCTCGGCCGGAGCGGACTTTGACGTGGGATTCGTCGTAGTCGCCGGGCCTCAAGCGCCGGGCTCCGCGACCATCTCGGTCCACAGCCGCGGAAACTCCGGCAGCGTCTTGGTGGTGGCGCCGATGTCGTCCACCTCGACTCCGGCCACCCGCAGCCCGACGATGGCGCCGGCCATCGCCATCCGATGATCCGCATAGGCGCGCCAGAGAGCGGGCCGCAACGGCCTCGCGGTGATCACCAGGCCGTCGGCGGTTTCCCGGCAGTCACCGCCCAGGCGGTTGATCTCGGTGCTCAGCGCGGCCAGCCGGTCGGTCTCGTGGCCGCGCAGGTGGGCGATGCCGGTCAGCCGCGACACCGAGCCCGGCGTGGCCAGCGCCGCCAACGCGGCTACCGATGGGGTGAGCTCACCGACATCGCGCAGGTCGACGTCGAACCCGCGATACGCGCTCGGCCCTCGCGCTTCCAGGAATGAATCGCTATGGGTGACAACGGCATTCAGCTGTCTCAGGATGCTCAGGATGTTATCGGCGGGCTGGACGCTCTCGGCCGGCCAGCCGGTGATACGCACCGTGCCGCCGCTGACCACGGCCGCCGCCAGGAATGCCACCGCATTGGTGAGATCCGGTTCGACGTCCCACCGGCGTGCCTTGACCGCCCCAGGTTCGACCCGCCAACGATTCGCAACCGAATCGTCGACGTCGACGCCGGCCTGGCGCAGCATCGCCACCGTCATCGCGATGTGCGGTGCCGACGGCAGCGCCGCACCGGTGTGCTGCACGGTCAGTCCGTCGGTGAACGATGCCGCGGACAGCAGCAGGCCCGACACGAACTGCGATGACGCCGATGCGTCGATGGCCACCGTGCCGCCGGCGACCGATCCGGTGCCCCGGACGCGGAAAGGCAGACCCGCACCGTCGACCTGGACGCCCAGACCGCGCAGTGCATCCAGCAGTGGTGCGATGGGCCGGGCCCGGGCCTGCTCGTCGCCGTCGAACGTGACCACGGCTGCGCTCAGCGCCGCCAACGGCGGAACGAAACGCAAGACCGTGCCGGCCAGGCCGCAATCCACCCGGGCGTCGGGGACGTGCCCAAGTCGGCCGCTGACCGTCAGTTCGGAGCCCGTTCCGTCGACGCGCAGGCCCAGAGTTCGCAGCGCGGCGATCATCAGATCGGTATCCCTGCTGCGGAGCGCGCCGCTGATCGTCGAGGGTCCGTGGCCTTGCGCGGCCGCCAGCGCAGCCAGCACCAGCGTCCGGTTGGTCTGCGATTTCGAGCCCGGAACGGTCACCGTCGCGTGCACCGGTGCCGGCGCGGACGGGGCCCGCCACGCCTTCAGGGGCTCGGTGCTGCTCACGGCTACATCCTGCCGTGTCGGCGGTTGTCGTGGGTACCAGGCACCATGGGACTCATGTGCGGACGATTCGCGGTCACCACCGATCCCGCGCGGCTGGCCGAGAAAATCAAGGCGATCGACGAAGCCACCGGAGCCGGGTCCAGCGCCGAGGCGCCCAACTACAACGTGGCGCCGACCAACACCATCATGACGGTCGTGTCGCGCCACAGCGAGCCGGACGACCAGTCATCGCGCCGGGTGCGGCTCATGCGCTGGGGCTTGATCCCGCCGTGGGCCAAGGCCGCGCCGGACGGCGCGCCCGACACCAAGGGTCCGTCGCTGATCAACGCCCGCGCCGACAAGGTCGCCACGTCCCCCGCGTTCCGGAATTCGGCGCAGCGCAAACGCTGCCTGGTGCCGATGGACGGATGGTACGAATGGCGCGCCAATCCCGATGCTGCCTCGGGGCGCAGGACCGCCAAGACACCGTTCTTTCTGCACCGCCGCGACGGCGAACTGGTGTTCATGGCCGGATTGTGGTCGGTTTGGAAGCCGGACAAGGCTGCTGCGCCGCTGCTGAGCTGCACCATCATCACCACCGACGCTGTGGGGAAGATGGCCGAGATCCATGACCGGATGCCGCTGATGCTGGCCGAAGGCGACTGGGATGCCTGGCTGAATCCTGACGCGCCGCTGGATCCGGAGTTACTGGCCCGTCCGCCGGACGTGCGCGACATCGAGCTGCGTCGGGTGTCGACGTTGGTCAACAGCGTGCGCAACAACGGGCCCGAGCTGTTGGAGCCCGCCGAGCCGGAGCCCGAACAGATCACGCTGCTCTAATGTCGCTTGAGCGGCTAACGGCGGGACCGTGGAAAATTCGCGCCTCGACGGCGACGTCGAGGTGGGTCGCTATGGCAACGTGGACACGATGCTGCACGCGTTGCGCTACGACATTGCGGTCCAACGTGTCCAAGCGCCCACCGTGAATTCACCAGATGTGGCCATAGGAAGCACGGCCGGCGGCGTCGAGGGCTTCCGCCGCACCCACCGGGAAGCGAGCGAGGCCCACCGAGTCGCGATCGCCGGCAATCGCCGCGCAGCGACCGTGGTCGCCGCACGTGACCGGGACTGTCCGTCGCGGCGCGTCTTGGTGGCGACCTGGCCGGCACCCCCGACTGGGTAGCCCGGGTGCTCGGAGACCTGGCGAGGGACGACGAAAACGACGGGCGCCTGCGGGAGACGCTACGGGTGTTCCTGGGTTGCGGCGCCAGCTACAAGATGGCCGCCGCGGAGCTCAACATGCACTTCAACACGGTGAAATATCGTGTCGGCCGCGCCATTGCCCGGCGGCCGGAAGATCGGCAGCGACCGGCTCGACGTAGAACTCGCGTTGCTCGCCTGTCACTGGTATGGCGCCGCGGTGCTGCAACCGAAATAGCCCGGCCGGCAGGCTTACTCGGCGGCCGGGGCCGTGAAGGCGTGCACAGCGGTGATGATCGCCGGGACGAGGAGCGGGAACAGGATGAGAACAAGCATTCCGGCGATGGTCAGGTACTGCATGATCGGCTCACATTTCTTTCGGTAGTGGAGAGGTGAACGACGTTGTCTCAGTGCGCGATTCTGGTCAGCGCGCTGACTGGAAAACATACCGACTGCGCTTGGGCGCATGAATGTCGTCAACCGACGAAGTTACGACCCGGTTTTGTTTTCCGGCGACAAAGCCGTCGCGGCCGGTGTGCCGTTCAGGGCAGCCGCCGCTGGACCTCGAGGGCCAGACACAACTCAGCGAGATCCGTTGGGCGCGAGAGTAACCGGTCCGTCAGCTCCTCGATACGGCGCAGCCGGTGCCGCACGGTATTGGGATGGCAGAAGATCGTCGCGGCGGCCTGGGTGGCAGAGCCGCCCGCCTGCAGCCAAGCCTGGAACGTGTCGAGCAGGACCGAGCGCTCCTCGGCCGGCAGTGCATCCAGCCGGCCCAGCACCGACGCCCTGACCTTTGCCATGACGTCCGGGGCGCTGACCGCCGCGACCGCGAGCGGGGCGTCGTCGAAGACGGCAACGAGCGAGTCGCCCAATGGCTTTCCGGTGACCGCCAGCCGGGCGCAGCGCAATGCGTCGCTGGTTTCGGCGAGTTCGTGATACGGCTGACTGATCCCGACGCGCGCGGTGGCGGATTGCCGCAGCACCTCGACAAGGATGTCGAGGGTCTCGGCGGAATCCCGGCCGCGCAGATGGACAATGCCGACCTGCAATTCCGGCAACAGCCGCCACGCCGACCGGATGTCGCGGGCGGAGAGCTTGTTTTCGATGGTGGGCAATCCCAACTTCCCGATCGCCGGCAGCTCCGCTGCCACGACCACGTACGGCCCCGAAGTGGGCAACCGCAACAGGTCCGCCGCCTCCCAGAGACTATGACTGTCGGTGATCCGCCGCGACAGCAGCGCCTCGACCAGCGCCGAGCGCTCTTCCTCCAGCTCGAGGATCTGAGTGGTCAGCTGCTGGCGGTACGCGCTGGCCATCGCTTGCGTGAAGGTGTCCTGCGCAAGGAACACCCGCGCGGTGGCATCCAGGATCGACTCCGTGGGCATGCCCGCGGCGCGGCCGGAGGCAAGGGTTTGCTCCCAGATGAATCGGAAACCGATTCGGTAGGCGGTCATCACCGCCGGCAGCGGCACCCCGGCCAGAGCGCGGATAGTGCCGGTGCGCTCCGCGGGTGAGACGTCCGCATCGGCGTCGCCGGCGAGTGAGTCGAAGATGAACGTGACGTTCGCCTCGCAGCTTTGGCGTACTTCGTCCTTCGTGACCACGGTGCCGTCACGGTATGCGTCGATTTCCCGGCACAGCAGCTCCGCCATCGCTTCGCCCAGTTCCGGGGCGCGCGTCAGCAGGAGCTTCCCGAGCTCGATGACGTGCGGATCGGGTGTGGCGCCATGCCGGACGCCGGCTGAATGTGTCGCCGCGCTCATCCTTCGAACTTTATGCCCCAACCGGTTGCCGATGTGCGCGGTCACACCGAACCGCCCCGACTGTTGTATGCGCGGACATTGTGACCCGGAGCCTCGGGCTTGACCATTGAAACAACAACCCAAGCACCTTCGGAGGCACCTGATGGCCACCCTGAGCGCCAACCTCATCGCATCGAAAGACCGTTATCCCCAACGCATTGCGCTGCGGTGTGATGATCTGCAGTTCACCTTCGCCGAGTTCGACGCCGCCGCCGCCAGGGTGGCGACATTGCTGGAGCGGGCCGGTGTCGAGCCGGGTGATCGGGTGGGCGTGATGTTGCCGAACATCCCCGCATTCGCCATCGCCTTCTACGGGATCATGTACCGCGGCGCCGTCGCGGTCCCGATGAACCCGCTGCTGAAGGCCCGCGAGGTGTCCTACTACCTGTCCAACAGCGGAGCCACGGTGCTGTTCGCCACACCTGCCTTCGCCGACGAGGCCAGCACCGGCGCCGCCGAGGCAGGCGCTCAATGCTGGCTGGTCGACGACGCCCGGCTGGCAAGCCTGATTGACGATCTGCCGGCGCAAGCGTCCCCGGTGGAACGCGGCGACGACGACGTCGCGGTGATCCTGCACACATCCGGCACTACCGGAAAACCCAAGGGCGCCATGCTCACTCACGCAAACCTCGGCCGCAATGCCGAGGTGAGCATTCGCACGCTGATCGAGCCCGGGCCGGACGACGTGATGATGGGATGCCTGCCGCTGTTCCACGTCTTCGGCCTGACCTGCGGACTCAACGCTTGCGTTGTAGGGGGCATGACGTTGACCCTTATTCCGCGGTTCAGCCCACGCAAGGCGCTCGAGGTGATCAAGCGTGACGCCGTCACCGTATTCCAAGGCGTGCCGACGATGTACTCGGCATTGCTCGGCGTGGTCGATGCGGCCAAATCGGAGGCTACGCAGAGTCTGCGGGTCTGCGTCTCCGGTGGCGCCGCGTTGCCCGTCCAGGTCCTCACCGATTTCGAAACGGCCTTCGGCTGCACTGTTCTCGAGGGTTACGGACTTTCCGAGAGCTCTCCGGCCGCGGCGTTCAATCATCCGGACCGGCCGCGCAAGGCCGGGTCTATCGGCACGCCGATCGAAGGCGTCCAGATGCGGGTCGTTGACCCGAGCGGCGCCGAGGTCGCACTCGGCGAAACCGGCGAGATCCAGATCCGTGGCCACAACGTGATGAAGGGCTACTGGAACCTTCCGGAGGCGACCAAGGCCACGATAACGCCCGACGGGTGGCTGGCCACCGGAGACGTCGGACGCGTCGACGACGACGGCTATTTCTACATCGTCGACCGCACCAAAGACCTGATCATCCGCGGCGGCTACAACGTCTATCCCCGCGAAGTCGAGGAGGTGCTCTACGAGCATCCGGCGGTGGCCGAGGCCGCCGTCATCGGTATACCCCACGACTCCCTGGGTGAGGAGGTCGGCGCCGCAGTCGCGCTGAAGAAGGGGGCGGTGGTCAGTCCTGACGAGTTGCGTGACTACGTCAAGGACCGGATCGCCGCTTACAAGTACCCGCGCCGGGTCTGGCTCGTCGAGGCGCTGCCCAAGGGACCGACCGGCAAGGTCCTCAAACGCGAAATCACCGTTCCGACAAGTGAAAGCACACGATAACCATGGCCGAATCTCCGAAACCAACCACCGCGCCCGACGAGTTGGCCGCACCGCTGGACCTGTTGCTCACCAGCGCCACCCGGCCGTTTGCCAGCCGGATGATGCCCGACGCCACCTGGGCCCGGCTCGGTGCCAACCTCGCCCAGCGCCCCGGCGCCGTGGCCGGCCGCGCCGCCACGCTTACCCGTGAGCTTGGCAGTATCGCGGCGGGGAAGTCGCACCGTGCCCCGGCGCGGACCGACAAGCGCTTCAGTGACGCTGCCTGGCAACAGAATCCGCTGCTGCACCGGGTCATGCAGGCCTATCTGGCCGGTGCCGAGACGGCCGAAGGGTTGCTTGCCGACGCTGAGCTGGATTGGCGCGACCAAGAGAAGATGCAGTTTGTCGTCGACAACCTGGTGGAGGGCCTGGCGCCCAGCAACAACCCGCTGATCAGTCCGCTCGGTTGGAAGGCGCTGATCGACACCGGTGGCCTGAGTGCCCTGCGGGGTGTGAAAGCCTTTGTCCGGGACATGCTTTCGAAGCCACGCGTGCCGGCAATGGTCGAGCCCGACGCCTTCGTCGTGGGGGAGACCGTCGCCATCACCAAAGGGGCGGTGGTCCTGCAGACCTCGATGTTCGAACTGATCCAGTACGCCCCGCAAACGCCGAAGGTGAACACGATCCCGTTGCTCATGGTGCCGCCGGTGATCAACAAGTTCTACATCATGGACATCGCACCGGGACGCAGCATGATCGAGTACTTCGTGGCGCAGGGCCAACAGGTCTTCGCAATTTCGTGGCGTAATCCCCAGGCGCGCCATCGGGATTGGGGTTTCGACGCGTACGGTGGGGCGATCGTGGAGGCAATGGACGCGGTCCAGAATATCGCCGGCACCGACAGCGTGCACCTGCTGGCAAGCTGCTCGGGCGGCATCATCGCGGCGATGACGGCGGCCCACCTCGCCCATGTCGGTGAGGCCGATCGGGTGGCTGGGCTTACCTTGGCGGTCACCGTGCTCGACGAGACCCGCGCCGGTCTTGCCGTCGCGGCCATGAGCGATCGCGCCGCGCAGACCGCAATTCGGGTTTCGGCCAGAAAGGGCTACCTGGACGGGCGCGACATGGCCGAGATGTTCGCCTGGCTACGACCCACCGACCTGGTGTGGCGGTACTGGGTGAACAACTACGTGCAGGGCCGCAAGCCGGCGGCTTTCGACGTCTTGTTCTGGAACGCCGACACCACCCGGATGGCCGCGGCACTGCACCGTGACATGGTGCTCATGGGGCTGCGGAACGCGCTGGTGACCCCCGGCGAAGTCACCATGCTGGGCAGCCCGGTCGACCTGGCCAGCATCACCTCCGACGCGTATGTGATCGGCGGCGTCGCGGACCACATCTCCCCGTGGCAGGCGACCTACCGCAGCGCCCGGCTGCTGGGCAGCAAGGACAATCGTTACGTCTTGTCGACCAGCGGTCACATCGCCGCTCTGGTCAACCCGCCCGGCAACCCGAAAGCGTCGTTCCGAACGGGTCCGGTCGATGCAGAGGATCCCCAACAGTGGCTTGACGCTGCTCAGCAGTTCGCGGGCTCGTGGTGGCCCGACTACGTGAGCTGGCTCGCCGAGCGCAGCGGCCCGGAGGTTGACGCGCCGACAACGCTTGGCGGAAAGGGTCTGCCACCGCTAGGCCCGGCGCCGGGAACCTATGTGAAGGAGAAGTGAGCGATGCCTGGTACCCACCGCACGAGCGCACACGGCGAAGAGCGCCATGTCTTCGCCGGCGGACAGCGGATCCGAGTCAACGTACGCCAAGGAACCGGCGTGCCGCTGGTGCTGTGCAACGGAATCGGGGCGAGCCTGGAAGTGCTCGATCCGCTGGTGGAGGAGCTGGACTCCACGGTCGTCAGATTCGATGTTCCCGGGACCGGCGGATCACCCACATCCGTTCTGCCCTATGGGTTTCCCTACCTCGCTTGGGTGTTGGGCAGGCTCCTGCGCAAGCTCGATCTCGGGGTGGTGGATGTACTCGGACTGTCCTGGGGAGGCGCCTTGGCGCAGCAGTTCGCCTTCCAGAATCCGCGCCGATGCCGTCGCCTGGTATTGGTCGCCACGGGCACGGGGGTGGTCATGGTTCCCGGCCACCCCCGGGTTCTGGCGAAAATGCTTACCCCACGCCGCTTTTCGGACCCAAACTATGCGGCATCCATCGCCGCTGAGCTCTACGGCGGTACCGTCCGCGCCCACGGCGACGACGTGGCGCAACTCTTTGTGCGGCAACTGCGTGCCGGATCCAAGATCGGCTACCTTCACCAGCTGCTCGCCGGTTCGGTGTGGACCAGTCTGTTCGCGCTACCGGCGGTGCGCCAGAAGACGTTGATCGTGGCGGGCACCGATGATCCGATCATTCCGGTCGCCAATGCTCACATCATGAACGCCTTGCTGCCTCGTTCGCGGCTGCACCTGCATTCCGGGGGTCACATCGACCTCGTGCACAACGCGGTCGAACTCGCTCCCGTCATCGAAGAGTTCCTGGGCTGAGCCGGGTTCGCGAGCGTAACGCTACGGCGAAAAATCGCCGCCGCATTTTTCGCCGTGGCGTTACATTCGCGCGGTCAAGTCCAGGCACACGCAGCGATGCCCGGTGTTGCCGGTTCGGCCAGGCGGGATCAAGGCTGGACGTAGCCCGGCGGGTTGACCTCTTCCACCCACAGGTCGACGCCGAGCTTGGCCCCCGGTATGCAGTCGTACACCGACAAATCGGTGACTCCGGATTCCACCAGAACGTCCTCGCACAGCACCGAGTTGCCCGTGTATTCGCGGGAAGGCCTGTTGAGGATGACGTAGGCCGCATCGGCGTACACGTCGGGCTTGCGGGCGCGCGCCATCGCCTCGTCGCCGCCGAGCAGGTTCTGCACCGCGGCGGTGGCCACCAGGGTGCGCGGCCACAACGTGTTCGACGCGATCCCCTCGTCGCGCATCTCCTCGGCGATCCCCAGCGCGCACAGTGTCATGCCGAATTTGGCCATCATGTAGGCCGTCGGCTTCAGCCACTTCTTGTCCAGCAACACCGGTGGCGACAGCGTCAGAATGTGCGGGTTCTCCCGACCCGTCATATGTGGGATGCACGCTTGCGACACGGCGTACGTGCCGCGCACCTGGATGCCGTTCATCAGGTCGAAGCGCTTCATCGGGACCTCGGTGATGGACCCGAGGTTGATTGCCGAGGCGTTGTTGACGCAGATGTCGATGCCGCCGAACTGCTCGGCGGTCTGGGCGACCGCGGACTCGACCGAATCCGGGTCACGGACATCCCCCACGATCGGCAGGGCCTGACCGCCGGCTTCCTCCAGCTCTTTGGCGGCGGTGTACACCGTGCCCGGCAGCTTCGGGTGGGGTTCGGCGGTCTTGGCGATCAAGGCGATGTTGGCACCGTCCTGTGCGGCGCGTTTGGCGATCGCCAGGCCGATGCCACGACTGGCGCCAGAGATGAACATGGTCTTGCCGTTAAGGGACATGGCGTCACACTAACGTGACCGGCGACCCATCCTAATTGCGGGACGTCCCCGGCGCCTCGGTAGCTCGATGAGCCTCCAGGGGCCCCGCCCGGAGGTGTGGCTCGGAAATAGGGTGCCTGCTCACGCCGTTGATTGATGCGGTCCGTGCGGACCGAGGCACATGCTGTCGGTCGCGACCTCTACATTGGGGGAAGGGAGCCCGGTGTCAACTGCGACGAGCCTGCTATGTGAGGAGCAGTTGGATCGCTTCCTTGCGAATCCGGCATCGCCCTTGGCGTTGTCCGATGGCACCGCAACCGAAGGGACCGTGTTAATCAAGATGGCCGACATCGATGGCGAGACCCGGTCGGAGGTTCCCGGTCCCCAGCCACATGCGGAAACCGACGAGCAGCTGACCGCGCGCTTCGAGCGCGACGCGATTCCACTGCTCGACCAGTTATATGGTGGCGCGCTGCGCATGACCCGTAATCCGGCCGATGCCGAAGACTTGCTGCAAGAGACCATGGTGAAGGCATACGCGGGATTCCGCTCCTTTCGGGAGGGCACCAACCTCAAGGCTTGGCTGTACCGGATCCTGACCAACACCTACATCAACAGCTACCGCAAGAAACAGCGTCAACCCGCGGAGTATCCGACCGAGGCGATCACCGACTGGCAACTGGCTGCCAACGCCGAGCATTCCTCGAGCGGGCTGCGTTCGGCTGAGGTCGAGGCGCTCGAGGCGTTGCCCGACTCCGAAATCAACGAGGCGCTGCAGGCGCTGCCGGAGGACTTCCGGATGGCGGTCTACTACGCCGACGTCGAGGGTTTTCCATACAAGGAGATCGCCGAGATCATGGATACCCCGATCGGGACGGTGATGTCGCGACTGCACCGCGGTCGACGTCAGCTGCGGGCTCTGTTGGCTGACGTCGCCAAAGAGCGGGGCTTTGTCCGCGGTGACCAACCCCACGAGGAGGTGTCGTCATGAGCGATGTAGTCAGCTCAAGCGACTCGAGTCCGGACCGCGAGGACTCCCATGGTTACGTTGGCTGTGCGCAGGTAATTGCCGAGGTATGGACCCTCCTCGACGGTGAGTGCACAGCGGAGATCCGCCAGAAGCTACGCCAACACCTCGAGGACTGCCCCGGCTGCCTGAAGCATTACGGGCTGGAGGAGCGGATCAAGCTGCTGATAGCAACCAAGTGCAAAGGCGAGAAGGCACCCGAGGGCCTGCGCGAGCGGGTGCGGCTGGAGATACGCCGGACAACCATCATCCGTCGTAGCGAGTGATTACCCGGCTCCTCCTCAGACCGCTACGCGGTCTGCATCGTTGCGCTACGCGGTCTGCATCGTTGCCGGGTTAGGAGTTCGGGCGCTTGCCGTGGTTGGCCTTGCTGTGCTTGCGGTCGCGCTTCTTTCGGCCACGCTTGGCCATCACCGAACCTCCGTATCGAGTCCGAAGCGGGCAACTCGGGCCCGCGGTTGGGGTCCAGTGTCTCACGCGGTCACCGACGCGGTAGTGGTAGCCCGCGCGCCGCAACCCTCGCAGGCCTTATGGTTCGATGTACATGAGCTGATCGCAGCCCGACAGACCAGCAGTCAGCATGGGAAATGGCCGGAACGAGTGGGGTGAAGATGTCCGAGGATGTTCGCGCCGAGATCGTGGCCAGCGTGCTCGAAGTCGTGGTTAGCGAAGGCGACCAAGTCGGCAAGGGTGACGTCGTGGTGCTGCTGGAGTCGATGAAGATGGAGATTCCCGTCCTGGCCGAGGTCGACGGCACCGTCAGCAAGGTAAGCGTGGCCGTGGGCGATGTCATCCAGGCCGGCGATCTCATCGCGGTGATCAGTTAGCCGTTGGACCCATACCCGCCAACCGGGAGCGACTCGGGAGTTCTTGATGTCCACTCTCGGTGACCTACTGGCCGAACACACGGTCCTGCCGGGCAGCGCCGTCGACCACCTACATGCGGTGGTGGGGGAGTGGCAGCTCCTTGCCGACTTGTCGTTCGCCGACTATTTGATGTGGGTTCGTCGCGACGACGGCGTGCTGGTATGCGTGGCGCAATGCCGGCCCAACACCGCTCCGACGGTGCTGCAGACCGACGCGGTGGGCACCACCGTCGCCAGCGACAAGCTGCCGCTGATTGCCGAGACTTTCGCGTCAGGCACCGCCAGATGGGCGGCCGAATGTCATTCGGGCGAATTGCCAGGTCCCAACGTTGCGGCCTCCCCGGTGCGGTATGGCGGCCAGGTGGTGGCGGTGCTGACGCAGCATCAAACGGCGGTGGCGGCACAACGAGCGTCCGGCCACCTCGAGACGGCCTACCGGGAGTGCGCTATCGACCTACTGCACATGCTGTCCGAGGGCACATTTCCCGACGTCGGTGACGTGGCTATGTCGCGTTCGACCCCCCGTGCTGGCGACGGCTTCATTCGGTTGAACGTCGACGGTGTGGTGGCCTACGCCAGCCCCAATGCGCTGTCGGCCTACCATCGGATGGGCCTGACCACGGAATTGGAGGGACACAACCTGGTCGAGGTCACCAGGCCGCTGATCTCAGATCCGTTCGAGGCCGAAGAGGTGGCCGAGCATGTGCGCAACCTGCTGACCGGCGGGCCCAGTATGCGGATGGAGGTCGACGCCGGCGGTGCCACGGTGCTGCTGCGGACGTTGCCGCTGATGGTCCACGGCGCCAGCGCCGGTGCCGCCATCCTGATCCGCGACGTCACCGAGGTGAAACGGCGAGACCGGGCCCTGATATCCAAGGACGCGACGATCCGGGAAATCCACCACCGGGTGAAGAACAACCTGCAGACGGTAGCGGCGCTGCTGCGGCTGCAGGCCCGGCGGACCGCCAATGCCGAAGGTCGGGAAGCCCTCATCGAGTCGGTGCGTCGGGTGTCGTCGATCGCCTTGGTCCACGACGCGCTGTCGATGTCGGTGGACGAGCAGGTCAATCTCGACGAGGTCATCGATCGGATTCTGCCGATCATGAACGACGTGGCGTCGGTGGACCGGCCGATCCGCATCAACCGGGTAGGTGACCTCGGTGTGCTGGACTCCGACCGCGCGACGGCCCTGATCATGGTGATCACCGAATTGGTGCAGAACGCGATCGAGCACGCGTTCGACCCTGCCGCTCAAGGTGGGTCTGTGACGATTCGAGCCGAGCGCTCGGCGCGTTGGCTCGATGTCGTGGTTCACGACGACGGACGGGGTTTGCCTGAAGGGTTCAACCTGGAGAAGTCCGACAGTCTCGGTTTGCAGATCGTGCGGACGCTGGTCTCAGCGGAATTGGACGGTTCCTTAGGTATGCGCGAGGCTCCTGAGCGCGGAACCGATGTGGTGTTGCGGGTGCCGATCGGGCGGCGGGGCCGGTTGATGGTGCAATGAGGGCGCAACAATACGGCCCCGACATTTGCCGGGGCCGTAGAGCTGTGCTACCGAGTCGTCAGACTCCGCTACGGGCCTTGGTCCGGGCGTTGCGGCGCTTCAGCGCACGCCGCTCGTCTTCGCTCATGCCGCCCCAGACGCCCGAGTCCTGGCCGGTGTTCAGGGCCCAGCTGAGGCATTCCGTGGTCACCGGGCACCGATTACAGACCAGTTTCGCGTCAGCGATCTGCGCGAGCGCGGGGCCGCTGTTCCCTACCGGGAAGAACAGCTCCGGATCTTCGTCACGGCAGACCGCCTTGTGGCGCCAATCCATTAGTCACTACTCCTCACTAAACGCGCAGCAAGGCGCACGGGCATTTTCCTTGGCTTAACGCGTGCACAAGAAAGGTATCCGTACCCCTACATGTCTCTGCATGCAACCTTTTGATCGTTTCACAGGCTCAACAGATGTCAATAGTGTTACGTAGCGCGTGGGCTATCTCACTTTGACGTTCTCTTACGAAAGCCCTTACTCATTTGTACTACACTGCCTCCCAATTGTGCCCCACATTTGCGTCGCAAGCTTGTCACGGCTTAGATCGCCGCAGGTCAGAACCATTTTTTGGGGGGTGGGGCGACCACTGCCAACGCGTCGGGAACCGCCCGGAACGTCATGGACTGACGCTCGCCGAGGTAATCCCCGTCGAACTGACAGGCAACCGGAGCCGCGGTACTGGTGACCCGTACGCACGCCACGTCATCGTCGGTGATGAGATGCTTGAACTCGAACTTCGGCCTCTTGGCGAACATCTGCCGGACGATACGCAGCGTCGGGATCGTCTTCACGGTCGTGAGGGCGAACACACCCAGGCCGGACTCGAACGTGCAGCCGGGATTGGTCCACACCGGCCGGTCGTTTGCGTAGGTCCACGGACTCGAGTTGGACACGAAGACGAAGCTCACCCCGGGAATCGGCTCACCGCCCGGAAGTTCCAGCGTAAGAACGGGTTCGCGATTCCGGTAGCGCAGCACGGCGGGAACCGCGGCCCGGATGTAGCGCCACGCCGTGACTTTGCCACCTTTGCTGCGTTCGGCCTCGACGGCCGCGACAACCTCGGCGTCAACGCCCATTCCGGTGTTGAACACCGCCCACCGGTCACCGCAGTCGATCAGTCCGATACGGCGCCACTGTGGACGCCGGCAGTAGTCGTCGAGTAGCTGGATGAGCTGGTTGGTGGCAGCAATCGGGTCGCGCGACATTCCCAGCGCTCTGGCCAGGACGTTGGCAGAGCCACCGGGTACCACCCCGACCGCCGGTATGGGGCCCGACGGGGTGGAACCCGGGCGGCCCAGCATGCCGTTGACCACCGCGCTTACCGTGCCGTCGCCGCCGTGCACGACAACCACGTCCACCCCGGCGGCGACGGCCGCTTGCCCGAGTTCGGCACCGTGTCCGGCGTAATTGGTGTGCTCGACAGTGAGTTGGAGACGGCTCTTGAGTGCGTGGGCGACCAGGTCGCGGGCGGCCGGTGTGATGGAAGTGGCGGTGGGGTTGACGATCAGCACGGCGCGCATGAGGCATGAGCCTAGGCCGTGCGACGATGCGGGCCGGTGGGGCCCGTTGAGGAGCGGCTGGGCCAGCGACCGCAGGGGCTCACATCCGCCACATTGCCTCATTGGACGCACGGTGGCCGGCGTCCTTTTGCCCAGCTTTCCGCGACAACCGCACCGGTGTCACGCTGTGATGAGTGTCGGAGGTGATGGCGAGTTGTCGCTCGGGGCTGGGCAAATTGGGCACCTCCCGCCGTAGCGGCTCGCGTGACAATTGCGACTAAAGTGACACGATTGGCTAGTGAGTTCCAACTGAAGCGCGGCGACGGTCCCCCAACGCTGCTCTGGCTACGCTGATGCTGTGACTGCTCCGACCACCGTGCGCTGCGCGGGACTGATCGTCGCAATGCAGGGCACGACTGCCCTGGTGATCGCTGCGGTGTTGGTAGTGCGTGGGTTCGCAGGGGCCGATCAGCACGTCGTCAATGGCCTCGGAACCGCGGTCTGGTTCGTGCTTATTGGTGGCGGGGTACTGGCCGCCGGATGCGCCCTGGTGGCCGGCAAGCGCTGGGGCCGCGGCCTGGGCGTGTTTACCCAGCTACTACTGCTGCCGGTGGCGTGGTATCTGACGGGGGGCTCGCACCAGCCCATGTTCGGGATCCCGATAGCGATCGTGGCGCTGACCGTTCTGGCACTGCTCTTCAGCCCGCCGACGCTGCGCTGGGTGGCCGGCAGCGGTCACCGCGGTCCGGCCAACGCAACCAAGCCCGGCCCGGAAAGCCGATAGGTGGTCCACTCGCGCTGCGGCTGTCCACCGATGCCGTCATAGAGGGCTACGGCATCGGAGGCATCGGAGTTCGAGTTCAGCACGGCCCAGGACAGCCGTGTGTAGCCGTTGTCGAGGCATTCACCGGCCAGTGTGGCCAGCAGCCTGCGGGCCAGGCCACGGCGGCGAAAGCTCGGCCGCACATAGAGGTCTTCCAGGTAGATGCCGGCGACACCGTCCCAAGTGGAGAATTTGAGGAACCACAACGCCATTGCCGCGATGTGGCCGTCGCTCTCGACAACATGCCCTCGAACCGTCGGGCAAGGGCCGAAAAGTGCTGCAAACATTTGTTTTTCGGTGACAGTGCATTGATCGGCGGCGCACTCGAATTCCGCGAGATCGTGAATCATGGCCACGATATCGGCGATGTCGTCCGGGATGGCGCGGCGGATGTTCTCGGTCACTGCTGCACTCCCAATGCGGTCAGCATCGTCGCGAATTTCGTTGTGGTTTCCTCAACTTCGTCATCAGGATCGGATTCGGCGACGATTCCACCGCCGGCGTGGGCGATCGCGGTACGACGGTCGGCTGACAGCTGAGCGCAACGGATCGCAACCACCCACTGGCCGTCACCGCGCGCGTCGCACCAACCTACGGTGCCCGCATAGAAGCCGCGGTCGCCTTCCAGCGCCGCAATGAGTTCGCCGGCAGCGCTCGTCGGGACGCCGCCGACCGCGGGCGTGGGATGTAGTGCGAGCGCCAAATCGATTGCGGTAGTGGAGGTGTCGCGGAGCAGCGCGGTGATCGGGGTGCACAGGTGCCAGACCGCCGCCGTGCGGTTCAGTTGGGGCTCGGAGGCGATTTGCAGGTCGTCGCACAGTGGTTCCAGGGCGGCGCACACCGTGTCGATAACCAGCTCGTGCTCGTGACGGTTCTTGGCCGAGCCGGTCAGCGCGGTCGCGTTGGCGGCGTCGACGTCGGGGTCGACAGCACGGGGGGCTGAGCCGGCGAATGGTTGGCAGCTGACCCGATCGCCTGATCGCGCGACCAGCAGTTCCGGGCTGGCGCCCACCAGCGCCGTCCCAGCGTAGTCGGCACCGGCGGAGGTCAGGTCGACGAGATAGCCATAAGACGCTGGATCTGCCGTCATCAATCTCTGCAGAATGCCACGGGCGTCCAGCGGAGCATCGGCTACAAGCCGCAGCGAACGGGCCAGTACCACCTTGTGCAGCGGATTGTCCGGAGCAGCAAGGCAATCCCGCGCGTAGCTGATTCGGGCGCGGTGGTCGGCGAGCGACGGGACGGCGCCGATGATGTGAACCGCCGGCAGCGGGCCGGTTGGCCAGCTGGGCAGTGCTTTGAGGCGTTGTACGCTCTCCGGGGCCATCAACGCAGCGGGTCTGCTGACGTCGAAAGGTAACGCCCCCAATATCATTGGCTCCTTTCCGCAGCGCAGCGCCGCTTGCGCAGCGTCCACCTCGCTGTAACGGGTACGCACCCCGTCGGCAACAAGAGTTCGTCCGGGTTCGCAGAGCGCGAAGGGCGGCTCAAGGGGGCTCAATTGCCGGGACGCCCCTTCACTCCGAGCGCGCATAGCTGGCGTATCCCGTGTTCGAACCCGCAGATGCTGACCGAAGCGGTGTGCATGTAGAAGCGGCTGCCCTCGACGAGCGGTAGCTCGACCCAGCGGGTGATCACCGCCCGCGAAAAGTGGCTGTGGCCGACGAACACGACGTCGCGTGACGCCAGGTGTTCCAGTGCCAGCGCGACAGCCCGGTCAGCGCGCTCGCTGACCTGCGCGACGCTCTCACCGTCGGGGCATCCGTGCGTCCACACCAGCCAGTCTGGTTCGACCTCGCGGATCTGGGCGGTCGTCAGCCCCTCGTAGGCGCCGTAGTCCCATTCGGCGATCAGTGGAGATATCTCGTCGACCGTCAGCCCGGCCAACTCGGCGGTGGTCAACGCCCGTTTACGTGGGCTACTGATCACCAGTGGGTTGTCGAGTTCGAGTTCGCCCAGAGCCTTTCCGGCCAGCTCAGCCTGTATCCGGCCGGCTTCGGTCAACTCGATATCGGTTCGGCCAGTGTGCTGGCCCGAATTCGACCACTCAGTGTCGCCGTGGCGGACCAGCAGCAGCCGGTGTTCGTGTATGCCCATGCCGACCGATTGTGCCGGACGACATGCCGGACCCGTCGCCCCTACCAGACTGCCGGGGACATGCCAGGATGGCACTGTGACGGAGACCCGGGTACTGGCGGTGGCCAACCAGAAGGGCGGGGTGGCCAAGACGACGACGGTCGCCTCGCTCGGCGCGGCGATGGTGGATAAGGGTCGGCGGGTGCTGCTCGTCGATCTCGATCCGCAGGGTTGTTTGACGTTCTCGCTTGGCCAGGACCCCGACAAGCTACCGGTGTCCGTGCACGAGGTGCTGCTCGGGGAAGTGGAGCCGAACACCGCGCTGGTGACCACCATGGAAGGAATGGCGCTGCTGCCGGCCAACATCGACTTAGCCGGCGCCGAAGCGATGTTGTTGATGCGTGCCGGCCGCGAGTATGCGCTCAAACGGGCGCTGGCCAAACTCTCCGACCAGTTCGACGTGGTCATCGTCGACTGTCCGCCGTCGTTGGGTGTGCTCACGCTCAACGGACTCACGGCCGCCGACGAAGTCATTGTTCCGTTGCAGTGCGAGACGCTGGCCCACCGTGGTGTTGGACAGCTGCTGCGCACCGTCGCTGACGTTCAGCAGATCACCAACCCGAATCTGCGGTTGCTGGGGGCATTGCCGACACTCTATGACTCACGAACCACCCATACCCGCGACGTACTGCTCGATGTCGCCGATCGCTACGGCCTGCCGGTGCTGGCCCCGGCGATTCCGCGCACGGTGCGCTTCGCCGAGGCCAGCGCATCGGGCTCGTCGGTCATGGCCGGGCGGAAGAACAAGGGGGCGGTGGCCTATCGCGACCTGGCCCAGGCGCTACTGAAGCACTGGAAGTCGGGCAAGCCGCTGCCCACCTTCGCGGTGGAGCTTTAGATTTAGCCGCCCGGCGGCAGGCTCAGCCCAACGCCACCACGGCGCCGCCACGCTGCTCGATCACCCTCGATCCCACAACCACCGGGATCACCGCCGAGCCGCTCGGCTGACGGTCCACCGGGATGTAACGGTTGTTGGCGCCGCTGACCGGATCGTAGACACCGATGGCGCCGGTGACCGGCACGATCAGCTGACCTGCCATCATCACCCCCGGTCCTAACGGCGCCGCCGTCTCCCCGGCGGCAATGGTGTAGCGCTGAGTCAGTTTGCCGCTGTCGAAAACCAGCAGTGCGTCGCCGGTCCACCACGTCACCAGGTTGCCACTCTGCGACACCGTGGCCTCGGGTGACGGCGGCCTGGGCAGCAGCGTGCTCGCCACGGTGGTCCCCGTCTCGTCGACCACCTCGACTCGTGGCTGCGCGCCGGATTGACCGGGCAAGTACACCGCGGTGTTGTTCTGCGAGACGATCAGCACCCGAGCGCCCGATCCCGGCCGAATCCCGGGTTCGGGCACGATCCGCTGTTCCGGTTCGTCCTCTTCCTTGCCCGGGCGCAGCAGGACCAGCCGCAGATCGGCCTGGTTGGCGCAAGCCTCGAGAACCGCCACCGATGACGAACTGGCCGCGGCCGATTCCAGCGTGCATCCCGAGTGCAGACCCCGGTTCGACGGTTTCACCCGGGCGTCGGTCTCGCCGTAGGACAGCATCCGGACCATGTCGGATCGCCACAGTTCCAGGCGGGTATTGCCGGCCGACAACACCGTCGTGCCGTCAGAGGACAGGCGTACCCGCGGGTCGGCGTAGCTGCTGCGGGCGGGTCCGCGGCGTCCGGTCGACCCGTCGATTGTGCTGACCTGGCCGCAGCCGCGGTCGTCGCGGTAGACGGCGACGGCGTAGCGGTAGACCCAGGTCACCCCGCACAGGCCGGTGTCGCGGGCGTAGCTCCAGAGCGTCTCACCGGTGGCCGGATCTCGCCCGTCCACTTGGCGTCCGTCGCCGGTGACGACGGTCCCGCCGACCACGACGGGGACGCGACTGGCCGGACTGGGGGCGCTCCAGAGCTGCTTCAGTGCGGCCGGGACTTCCCGGGCCGGCGTGGGGTTGGGCACCGGAGTCGCAGCCGGCCGGCTGATGGTGGCCCGGGCGTCGCTGGTCCACCAGATCAATGCCGCAGCCACGGCAACCACCACGACGATGGCCGCGGCGGCCAGGATATCGCCCCTGGTGCGCCGCTCCGGTTTGACCATGCTCGAGCGTCGGCCTCAGTTGGCCGAGGCGGCGGCGTTGTCGGCCACGCAGGCGGGCTTGCGGCGCCGGCGCCGGCGCCGGGTGGCCCCGCCGTTCGCTGCGGGAGAGCTCGACGCGGAACCGGAACCCGGCTCTGCCGCGGCCTCATTCGCCGGGCTGGTGGCGGGATGCCCGGTGATCGGTTTGCCGCCGCGGGTGCGCTGCCGACGCCTCGCGCCGGAGCGAGCGGCTACCGACTGCCGGCCTTCCTGATCGGTGGCGCGGCGCTTGGGCTGCGATCCGCGCGGGGGACCGACGGCGGCCGCGGCCTCAGCCGGGATGGACAGCTCGGCATACAAGTGCGGTGAGCTGGAGTAGGTTTCGGCGGGGTCGGGAGAGCCCAGCCCCAGTGCCTTGTCGATCATCGTCCAGCGGTCCAGCTCGTCCCAGTCCACGAGGGTGACCGCGACGCCGGTGCGTCCGGCCCGGCCGGTGCGCCCGATGCGGTGGACGTACATCTTCTCGTCTTCGGGGCACTGGTAGTTGATGACGTGGGTGACGTCGTCGATGTCGATGCCGCGCGCGGCCACGTCCGTGGCGACCAGCACGTCGATCTCGCCCGCGCGGAAGGATTTGAGCGCCTTCTCGCGGGCCACCTGCCCGAGATCACCGTGCACGGCGCCCACCGCAAAACCGCGTTCGTTCAGCTCGTCGGCAACCTTCTGGGCGGTGCGCTTGGTGCGGGTGAAGACCATCGTCGCGCCGCGGTCCCGGGCCTGCAGAATCCGGCTGACCAGCTCCACCTTGTCCAGGGCGTGGGCGCGATAGACGAACTGCTCGGTGGTGTCGTGCACGGCCAGGGAGTGCGGTGCCTCGGCTCGGATATGTGTCGGCTGGACCATGAAGGTGCGGGCCAGGGTGATGATCGGGTCCGGCATGGTCGCCGAGAACAGCATCGATTGCCGCTCGGCCGGGATCTGCCGCAGGATGCGCTCGATGTCGGGTAGAAAGCCCAGGTCCAGCATCTCGTCGGCTTCGTCGAGCACCAGCACCGACAGTCCGCCCAGCTGCAGGTGGCCCTGCTGGGACAGGTCCAGCAGCCGGCCCGGGGTGCCCACGACGACGTCGGCGCCGGCGCGCAGCGCCTCGACCTGGGGCTCGTAGGCCCGCCCCCCGTAAATGGAAACCACCGCCAAGCGACGGGTTTCCTCGGCGGTGAGGTACTTGGCCGCGGTGGCGAGGTCATCGGTGACCTGCAGGCACAACTCGCGGGTGGGCACCACCACCAAGGCCCGGGGGGTGCCGGTGAGCGGCCGCACCGCGGTGTCGGAGGTGATGCGCTGCAGCAGTGGTACGCCGAACGCGAAGGTCTTGCCCATGCCGGTTCGCGCTTGGCCGATCACGTCATCGCCGGCCAGCGCCAACGGCAGGGTGAGTTCTTGGATGGCAAAGGGATGCTCAATGCCCTTTTCCCGCAGTGCGCGCACAATTTCGTCGCGGACTCCAAGTTGGGCAAAGCTGTGTTCGGTTGTGCTTTTGAGTGCGGTCATTAGGGGGGTGAAGAGCCTTTCGGTGACGAGTATCGGTCTGGTGTCGGTACTTCTTTGTCGCGGTTCATCGCGCGCACGAGTTCCGACTCCGATATGTCGCCGAGAGGCCGGCCCGCTGCTCGATCTGGGCGGGCGCAGCTACGTGCACGCACATTTCCGGTAGCAGCAGCACAGATCCAGCCACTACCAAATCCCATGATAGCCGGTTGGCCAACTGCCACCGGTATGCGAGTGGTTCCGGCGACTAGAGTGTTGCCATGACTTCGCCCACATCCGCCGATCAGGTGGCCGATTCGACCAGGCCACGGTTACCGGCGGACCATCCCGGCGTCAACGAGTTGTTCGCGCTGCTGGCCTATGGCGAGGTGGCGGCCTTTTACCGGCTGACCGACGAGGCGCGGATGGCGCCGAATCTGCAAGGGCGGATCTCGATGGCCAGCATCGCGGCCGCCGAAATGGCTCACTACGAGCTCTTGCGCGACGCGTTGGAATGTCGGGGTGTCGACGTGGTGCCGGCGATATCGAAGTACGTGTCGGCACTGGAGAATTACCACCGGCTGACGATGCCGAGTACCTGGCTGGAAGCCCTAGTGAAGACCTACGTCGGTGACGCGCTGGCCGCGGACTTGTACCTACAGATCGCCGACGCACTACCCGACGAGGTTGCCGACATAGTGCGGGCGGCATTGGCGGAGACCGGGCACTCCCAGTTCGTGGTCGCCGAGGTACGTGCGGCGGTCACCGCCAGCGGCAAACAGCGCAGCCGGCTTGCGCTGTGGTCACGCCGACTGCTGGGCGAGGCAATCACGCAAGCTCAACTATTGCTGGCCGACCACGACGAGCTAGTCGACTTGGTGGTAGCGGGCTCCGGTGGCCTGGGCCAGCTCAGCGCCTTCTTCGAGCGTCTGCAGCAGACACACGACCAACGGATGCGCGAACTCGGTCTGGCCTGACCGCTATCAGCGGGTGCACGTCGCCAGGATTGAGTTGGTGGTCGAGGCCACGACCGGCTGACCCTGGGCATTGACGATCACGCAGTTGAGACGACTGTAGATGCTGGTCGCGACCACCGACTCGGTCTGCACGCCGGGGTTCAACACCACCATCTTCGTCCACGGCAGCGCCACATTGAACTCGGTGACGGGAAAGCCCCGCTCGTCGGTGTAGACGACGTTGACGATGTCGAGGAGCTGCTTGGTCCCGGTCACGCTGTAGAAGACGGCACGGGGACTCAGCGCCGCCGACGGTGGGGTGCCCGGCTGCGGCGGCGCGGCGGTCGGGATTCGGGTCGGCGCAGCGCTGGGAATCGTCACCGTGGTGACGGTCTCGGGGGCCAATTGCGGCGCCGACGTGCCGGGCCGTGCGCTTGTGCTCGGCGGCGGACTCGGTGACGTGCTGGGTGGGGCCGTCGTCCGTGGCGTGGTGGAAACCACCGTCCGCGGCGTCGGCGCCCCCACCGTCGCTTTTGTCGTGGCGCTGTCGCCGCTGTTGATGATGACTGCGGTCGCGACGGCGCCGAGCGCCACCACCGCGCCGAGGATTGCGGCGACGGGGCGCCACCGACTCTCGGTCGACCAGACCAGCTCGCCGTAGCCGTCGTCCTCGTAGCCGGAGTCGTCGGAGCCGCAGTCGTCGGCGGCTTGGGTGTCATAACCGTCGTCATCCAGGTAGCCCCGGACGTCGCGGGAGTCTCGAGAGTCTCGCGAGTCCTGGTACAGGGTGTGGTACATGTTGCTGATGGGCTGATGTTATCGACGCCCACGATGACGGTCCGGTGCCAGTTGGCGTGTCGGGCCGAGTTAGACCCAATCGTGATGATGGCGCTACGGGCTGGGGGTACGGTCGGCGCCGGCGGCGTCTACTAGCCTGCTGCTGAAACGCCTGCGACTTCAATACCAACGGAAGGGGCCCCCGTGGAGGTCAAGATCGGTATCACGGACAGTCCGCGCGAGCTGGTCTTCGCCAGTGCACAGACCCCCGCTGAGGTCGAAGAACTCGTCAGCGCAGCGCTGCGTGAGGATTCGGGTCTGCTGAGCCTCAGCGACGACCGGGGCCGTCGGTTCCTGATTGATGCCGCCAAGATCGCCTATGTCGAAATCGGCGTCGCCGACGCCCGCCGGGTTGGGTTCGGAATCGGCGCAGACGCCGCGCGCAGCTAGGAGCGGGCAAGCGGCACGTGCGACAGACCGCCCCAGGCGAACTGCACGGTGCCTTCGACGGCGTCCGACTTGGAAATGGGGCGGTCGGAATCCAGCCAGTACCGGGCGCAGTCGACGCTCATGCCGACCAAGCCCACCGCGATCATCCGGGCGCGGTGCGGGTCCAGGCCCGAGTCCTCACTGATCAGGGCGAACACCGCGTCGATGCATGATTCGGTGGCAACACGCACCTGCGCGGCGACCTCGGGCTCGGTGACATAGTCGTTCTCGAAGATCAGCCGGTACCCCTGGCCGTCGTGATCGATGAAGTCGAAGAATGCCTGCACCGCCGCGTGTAGGCGGCCGCGGTTGTCGGTGGTGGTGCGCAGCGCCTGCTGGACGCCGCACACCAAGTTGTCCACATGCCGCTTGAGCACCGCCAGATACAGTTCCAGCTTGCTCGAAAAGTGCTGATACAGAACAGGTTTGCTAACACCAGCGCGGTCGGCGATCTCATCCATGCCAGCGGCGTGGTAGCCGCGGTCGACAAAGACATCGCTAGCCACGACAAGCAACTGGCCACGGCGCTCATCGCGGGGCAGCCGATTGCCTTTGCGGTTCTGGGCCGGAACCTCCACCGGCCGCATCCGGTCGGCCGATCGGACGGCGCGCCGTTGTGCAGCTTTGGCGAGATCGCTCATCGGTCCTCAATCTGATCGTGCTGATTCGCGGGCAACTTGCCATCCCCGCGCCCGCACGGTGTATCGCAAGACATTACTACCCGAGGCGCCCGCCGATCCGAACAGACATTGTCGACGCTGGTTGAAGGGCTCCGGCCGGCGTATTCGGGCGCGCCAGGGGTGGCAGTCACGGCCGACTGTGCCATCCTGGGGAAATGACGTCCACCCGCCCGCCGGGCAGCACCGCTCGGGTGCCGGTGCTGCGCGAGCCGTGGCGTGAACCGCTGCGGGCCCAGCGTGACCCGCTCGGGCAGGCCGCCGGACGGCCGCGCGTTGACCGCGACAGGCCGCGCCGATGGCGCAAACAAACCTGGCTGGGGCGGTTCGTGTCGACCTATGGCTGGCGCGCGTATGCGCTGCCGATCCTGATGGTGCTCACCGCGGTGGTGGTGTATCAGACGGTGACGGGGACGACGTCACCCAGGTCGGCGGTGGCCGCCACCATTCATGACCCGCCCTCCATCGGTTCGGTGGGGACGGCGATCATCGACACGCCGCCTCGCGGTCTGGCCGCATTCGATGCCAACCTGCCGGCCGGAACACTGCCCGATGGTGGCCCCTTCACCGAAGTGGGCGAAAAGTCTTGGCGCATGGTTCCTGGTACCACGCCGCAGGTGGGGCAGGGTACGGCAAAGGTCTTCAAGTACACCGTCGAGATCGAGAACGGGTTGGACCCGACGATGTACGGCGGCGACAACGCGTTCGCCCAGATGATTGACCAGACGCTGGCCAATCCCAAAGGCTGGACCCACGATCCGCAATTTGCGTTCGTCCGGATCGGCGCAACCGACAAGGGAAAGCCCGACTTCCGCATTTCGCTGGTGTCACCGCTGACGGTGCGTGAAGGGTGCGGTTACGAGTTCCGGCTCGAGACCTCCTGTTACAACCCGTCTTTCGGAGCGGACCGGCAAGCGCGCGTCTTCATCAACGAGGCACGCTGGGTGCGCGGAGCCGTGCCGTTCGAAGGCGATGTCGGGTCCTACCGGCAGTACGTGATCAACCACGAGGTCGGTCACGCCATCGGGTACCTGCGTCACGAGCCGTGTGACAAGCAGGGTGGACTGGCGCCGGTGATGATGCAGCAGACGTTCTCCACGTCCGACGACGATGCCGCCAAGTTCGACCCGGAGTGGGTGAAGGCGGACGGTAAGACTTGCCGATTCAATCCCTGGCCGTACCCGATCGCCTGACCGGGGGCCCGGCGCTGGCGCTGCAAGCTCGACGTTCGAACGGCCCGTGCAGCGGGACGATGACGTCGACCCCGGGAAACAACACCGCCGGTCCAGGTGTTGATCTCATTGCCGTCGATTCGGACAGCTGCTGTGATGGGTCATAGACAGTGCCCTGACAGTGCCCTGATAACCGCCTGCACAGAGGAGATGTTCGGTGTCGACATCCCAGATATCACTGCCGCCCCTAGTTGAGCCCGCACCAGCGCTGAGCCGTGAAGAGGTGGCCCGTTACAGTCGCCATCTCATCATCCCCGACCTGGGTGTCGACGGGCAGAAGAGACTCAAGAACGCTCGGGTGCTGGTAATCGGGGCCGGCGGCCTCGGCTCACCGACGCTGCTTTATCTGGCTGCCGCAGGTGTTGGCACCATCGGCATCATCGACTTCGACGTCGTCGACGAGTCCAATCTGCAGCGCCAGATCATTCATGGTGTCGCCGACATAGGACGGTCCAAAGCCCAGTCGGCACGTGACTCGATCATCGCGATCAATCCGTTGATCGACGTGCGACTGCACGAGTACCGGCTGGAGCCCGCCAACGCCGTAGAGCTGTTCCGGCAATACGACCTGATCCTGGACGGCACCGACAACTTTGCCACCCGGTATCTGGTCAACGACGCCGCGATCCTGGCCGGCAAACCGTACGTATGGGGTTCCATCTACCGCTTCGAGGGCCAGGTGTCGGTGTTCTGGGAGGACGCGCCCAACGGGCTGGGGCTCAACTACCGCGACCTGTACCCGGAGCCACCGCCGTCCGGCATGGTGCCCTCCTGCGCTGAAGGCGGCGTGCTGGGCATCATCTGCGCCTCGATCGCGTCGGTGATGGGCACCGAAGCGATCAAGCTGATCACCGGGCTCGGTGAGACACTGTTGGGCCGGTTGATGATCTACGACGCGCTGGAGATGACCTACCGCACGATCAGGATCCGCAAGGACCCGTCGACGCCCAAGATCACCGAGCTGGTCGATTACGAACGGTTCTGCGGCGTGGTGTCCGACGATGCCGCTCACGCGGTCAGCGGATCGACGATCACCCCGCGGGAATTGCGCGCGCTGATGGATTCCGGCAAGAAGCTGGCGCTGATCGACGTCCGCGAGCCCGTGGAGTGGGACATCGTGCACATCGATGGAGCGACACTGATTCCGCAGTCATCCATCAAGTCGGGTGAGGGTCTGGCCAAGCTGCCCCAGGACCGGATGCCGGTGCTCTACTGCAAAACGGGTGTGCGTTCCGCCGAGGCGTTGGCCGCGCTGAAGAAGGCGGGTTTCTCCGATGCGGTCCACTTGCAGGGCGGGATCGTGGCGTGGGCCAGGCAAATGCAGCCCGACATGGTGATGTACTGAGCCGGATACCGGCCGTCGGTCCAGACGGCCGCTCGTGAGCCGTATTTGTCGGGCTCCTCAGCGGGTCGTGTCGACCCGCATCATCACCCGACTAGGCTGACCCGTGTGAGTGTCGAGCCACCGCCCGAGCACGTACTGGCGGCGTTTGGTTTGACCGGTGTGCAGCCCGCCTCGCTGGGTTCCAGCTGGGAAGGCGGCTGGCGGTGCGGCGAAGTGGTGTTGTCCATGGTGGCCGACCACGCCCGCGCGGCTTGGTCGGCACGGGTGCGCGAAACCTTGTTTGTGGACGGGGTCCGGTTGGCCCGGCCGGTTCGCTCGACCGACGGCCGGTATGTGGTTTCCGGCTGGCGGGCAGACACTTTCGTCGCCGGGACTCCGGAGCCCCGCCACGATGAAGTCGTCTCGGCGGCGGTACGCCTGCATGAGGCCACCAGCAAGCTGGAACGGCCACGCTTCCTGACCCAGGGCCCCACGACACCGTGGGCGGAAGTCGACGTCTTCATCGCCGCCGACCGCGCGGCATGGGAGGAGCGGCCGCTGCAGTCCATTCCGCCCGGTGCCCCCTCGTCCTCGCCGACGGCGGATGCCGAGCGATCGATTGATCTGATCAATCAGCTTGCCACGCTGCGCAAGCCGACCAGGAGCCCCAACCAGGTGGTTCACGGGGATCTTTACGGCACAGTGCTTTTCGTGGGAGCAGCGGCACCCGGGATCACCGACATCACGCCGTACTGGCGGCCCGCGTCGTGGGCGGCCGGGGTGGTCGTCGTCGATGCGCTGTCGTGGGGAGAGGCCGACGATGGACTCATCGAGCGGTGGAGCGCGCTACCGGAGTGGCCACAGATGTTATTGCGCGCGTTGATGTTTCGGCTGTCAGTGCATGCGCTGCACCCGCGTTCCACAGCCGAGGCGTTTCCCGGTCTGGCGCGCACCGCGGCGCTGGTGCGGCTAATGCTCTGACAGCCGTGGTGGGAACTCATAACGCACCTGGCCCAGCGGGATCCTGCCGTCGGTGCTGAGCACACCTTCGGCACGTAACAGCTCCAATTGCCGCGTGGTCAAATGCCGCGCCGGGCGTCCGGAGGCGGTGATCACCCGGTGCCAGGGCAAATCCGCGGAGTCGGTCCGCATGATCCAGCCGACGATGCGCGGACTGGAAAGTCCAGCCACCGAAGCGATGTCACCGTAGGTCGCGACCCTGCCGGGCGGTATGGCGGCAACCAGCGCGCGCACCCGCTCGATCTGCTCGTCGGTCACCGGTGCCATGGCGATGGCGTTGCTAGGTGTTGCCGGATCAGCGCGGCAACCTCGGCGGGCTTGGCTTGAGGCACCATGTGTCCACAGTCGAATTCGTGTAGCACAAGATCGGCTCCCAGCTGTTGACCGAGGGCGGCGACGAACTCGTCGCTGACATACCGCGGATCCGCCCGCCCCGCCCGCACCAGCGTGGTCGGGGTTCCGGCTGGAGGCAGCCCGATGTCCCGAGCGAGCTCGCTCCAATAACACACCATTGCCGGCAGACTCATTCGCCAGCTATACCGTCCGCTCGGCAACGCGACGAGGTGCTCTGCGAGTTCGGCGTCGAGCACGGCGGGGTCCACATCGGCCCAGGCTCCCGTCGCCTTCTCCGCGCGCGCCGCTGCCGGGTGGGGGTAATCGGGGAACGCCACCATCGCATCGACCACCTCGCGTACCCGCGACCCATCCAGGCCGGCCGCCGGATCGAGCAACACCAGCGCTGCCACCAGATCCGGACGTGCGGCGGACAGCTGCAACGCGACCGCACCGCCGAACGAGTGCCCGACCACGACAACCGGTCCGTCGGACTGTTCATCGACCACTGCGGCCAGCGCCGACACATTGGCGTCGATGGTCCACGGGGCTACCCACGATGACCTGCCGTGACCCAGCAGATCAGGAGCAGCGATGGTGGCTTCGGGCAAGCAATTAGCCAAGAGTTCCCAGCACTGCCCATGCTCGGTGACTCCATGGATCGTCAGCACCTGGACAGGGCCCGACGGACCGTAACGGTGGACGTGGAGGTCGGCAGTCACGTGTCGATGGTGCCAGGCCGGATCACTGCGGGCCGTCGAAGGGCGCCTGGCGCGATGGCGATCAGCGGTCGAGGTCCGCGTCGTCGTCCGATACCGGAACAACGTAAGCCTGATCGATCACGTCGGCTTCGTTGGCTTCGCGATCCGCGGCATCGCTCAGGTAGGCGGTGTCCAACCCCGCTTCGTCGAAATCAACGGTACGGCGCTGCTCGGCCGCGTCCGCTTCGGGAATCTGATCCTGCGGACCCACTCCGTCGGCATTGCCCATAATCGATACTCCTGCTGTAGCTCTTCGGCTGCTGGCCGGCCTCCTTGGCCTGCAGTCCGGCGGTGTCGCGCTGCCACTGCGTATTGGCGGCTTCTCGCTGGGTTTTGCAGAACTTCCCGATCAACCATTCGCAGCAGTGGCGACCAGTTATCTGCGACCAGTTATCTGCATTGTGCCACCCGCTCGCCGGTTTGCTGTGGTGCCCCATCGCTTCGGGCCGTCGCGGTCCCGGGCCGCTCAGTGGTGGCGGCCCGCTGCGGTGAAGTTCGCCATCGCTGAAACACGGTGTGCGCCAGCAGGATCGAGAACAGCTGCGCTACTGGATCGCCAAAAAATTTCGGTGGTCATGCTTGCGCGCAGCCAGTCGAGGTGGTAGATAGAACCTATAACCATCAACATAGATAATCGTTGTGATTAGGAGGCGAAATACGATGTTGATGCGTTCAGATCCATTCCGCGCGTTTGACCGTTGGACCGAGCAAGTGCTGGGTACTCCGGCGCGCCCGGCCGTCATGCCGATGGATGCCTGGCGGGAGGAAGGCCAGTTCATCGTCGAATTCGACCTCCCGGGGGTAGACCCTGACTCACTCGACCTCGATGTCGAACGCAATGTGCTCACGGTGCGCGCGGAGCGCCCTGATGTGGATCGTGAGCACGAGATGGTCGCGGCCGAGCGGCCGAGAGGCGTCTTCAGTCGGCAGTTGTTCCTGGGCGACACCCTGGAAACCGACAGAATCGAGGCCAGCTACCACGACGGCGTGTTGCACCTGACCATTCCGATCGCGGAGAAGGCCAAGCCACGTCACATCGAGATCAGCCACAACGGGGAGCGCACGCCGATCAATGCCTGACGGTGCTCGTTCCCACTTTTGGTCGCAATGGATCTCGACGAGGAGGTGATGACGCAGGATTGACATCTGTTTGACGCTTGCGGCCCTCCGTGCCGTCTGTCGCCACCATCGACGCGCGACTGAGTCCGTAACCGCAGCGCATTGCCACCCAACGTGGTTGAGGTGAGGCTGCGCGGAGGGTACCGGTAGAAGTGGGCGCGCCCGGGACGGCGCGCCCACTTCCGGCAGCAACCCGCCATCACTTATGAAAGGCGCGGTGCTACTCCATGATTGACCCGTACGCAGTCCTTGGCGTGCCACCGACGGCAACGCAGACCGAACTAACCCGTGCCTACCGGCGCCAATTGCGCAGGTGCCACCCGGACTTGCGGTCCGGCGAACCGGACTCGGGCGCCGACGAACGGCTGCGGCAAGTACTGGCGGCCTACCGCTTGTTGCGGGACCCGCAGCTGCGCAGCGACTACGACCGCGCGGTCGCCCGCGTTCGGAAACACCGGCCGCCGGCTCGAATCGCCGTCAGACGCAATGACTCTGCCCACCTCGGTGCCCCGCTGTGGGCGGGTCCTGTGCGCTGGCATCGGTGACGGCCGGCTGCTGCAGGCCGCGTTCGATCGCCGCTCAGGCCGCTCCTTCAGCTGAGAACGAAACCAACCCGGGCGTCACCGGCCCTGCCCGCCCGGAGTTTGTCAGCCCCTCGTGGTTGCATGCGGCTATGTCATTGAGCTGGGGTGCGGAAGTGCGCGGGCTTCTCGTGCCAGGATTGCGCGGGCTGGTGCGTGTGCTGGGCGGCCCGGGGACCGGTAAGAGCAGCCTGCTGGTCGAGGCCGCGGTTGCGCATATCGCCGCCGGCGCCGGTCCGGAATCGGTTCTGCTGCTTACCGGTTCAGGCCGGCTGGGGATACGCGCACGCAGCGAGTTGACGTCGGCGCTGCTGCGGTCGAGCACGATCGGATCCGGCCGGTCCGCGGTCCGCGAGCCGCTGGTGCGTACCGTGCACGGCTACGCCTATGCACTCTTGCGGCGGAACGCGGAGCGTTCCGGAGACGCGCCGCCGCGGCTGCTCACGGGTGCCGAACAGGATGCGATCATCCGTGAGCTGCTAGCCGGCGACCTCGAGGACGCAGTGGCCTCCCAATCCGCCTGGCCGCAGCATCTGTGGCCGGCGCTGAGCACCGCCGGATTCGCCAACGAATTGCGAAATCTGATGGCGCGCTGCTTCGAACGTGGCGTAGACCCGTGGGATCTGGAGCGGCTGGGCCGTCGCTGCGGGCGCCCGGAATGGATCGTCGCCGGCCGCTTCGCCCGCCAATACGAGCAGGTGATGTTGCTGCGTTCGGCGGTCGGGACGGCGGCGCCACAAGCGACGGCACGGGCATTGGGGGCCGCTGAACTCGTCGGGGCGGCGTTGGAGGCCTTTGCCGTCGATCCGGGACTGCTGGCGGCCGAGCGCGCCCGGGTCCGGCTGCTGCTGGTCGACGATGCTCAGCAACTCGATCCGCAGGCAGCCCGGCTGGTCCGGGCGCTGGCCGCGGGCGCCGAACGTGTCGTGGTGGCGGGTGACCCGAACCAGGCCGTATTCGGTTTCCGCGGCGGCGAGCCCACCGGGTTATTGGGCGGCGCTGTCGAAGACGGCCACTCAGTGACGTTGACGGTGTCGTACCGCTGCGCGCCCGCGGTGGCGCGCGCCGTCAGTGGCATCACCCGGCGGTTGCCCGGTGGCAGCGCCGGAAAACGGATCGAGGGCACCGGAGAACAGGACGGTTCGGTCGCCGTGCGGCTGGCCGCCTCGGCGCATGCGGAAGCGGCGATGATCGCCGATACTCTGCGGCGAGCCCATGTGATCGACGGGGTGCCGTGGTCGCAGATGGCGGTGATCGTCAGGTCGGTGCCGCGCGCCGCCGCGCGGCTGCCCCGGACGCTGGCTGCGGCCGGAGTTCCGGTGGCCATGCCGGCGATCGGCGGGTCGTTGTCGGCGGAGCCCGCCCCGGCTGCGCTGCTCACGGCTTTGGCCGCCACCGCTGACGGGCTCACCGGTGAGCGGGCACTGGCGCTGCTCACCGGGCCCATCGGCCGTGTCGACCCGGTTGCACTCCGCCAGCTGCGGCGGACGCTGCAGCGCGACCGTTCCGGCGGTTCACCGGGCGATTTCGGTGACCTACTGGCACAGACACTTTCCCCCGAAGCTGACTCGCACCCGCGGTTCTCAGGGCCGCAGGCCGGCCCGCTGCGGCGTGTGCGTGCCGTGCTCGCCGCGGCCGCACGGTGCCACCGCCAGGGACAAGATCCGCGGTACACGCTGTGGGCGGCGTGGCATCGCTCAGGTCTGCAACGTCGCTGGCTCGCGGCCAGCGAGCGCGGCGGCCCGGCGGGTGTCCAGGCGGCGCGAGATCTGGAAGCGGTGACCGCCTTGTTCGACATCACCGACCAGTACGTCTGCCGAACTTCGGGTGCGTCGCTGCGCGGACTCATCGAGCATGTCGCGGGTCTGCAGCTGCCGCGCGTCAGCGCCGAGCCGGTATTACCGACAGAACAGGTGACGGTGCTCAGCGCGCACGCCGCCCTGGGACACGAATGGGATCTCGTTGTCATAGCGGGATTGCAGGAAGGGCTGTGGCCCAACACAATTCCTCGTGGTGGCGTGTTGGCTACCCAGCGGCTGCTCGATGAACTCGACGGTGTCACCCAAAACGCCTCTGTCCGGGCACCGCTGCTGGCCGAGGAACGCCGGCTTTTGGTGGCCGCCATGGGTCGGGCCCGGCGCCGGTTGCTGGTGACGGCCGTCGACAACGACGCCGGCGGCGGCGGCCAGGAACCGGCGCTACCGTCGGCATTCTTTTCCGAGATCGCCCGTTTGGCCGATGGTGGCGGCGAACCCGCGGCGCAGCCGGAGCCGGCACCGCGTGTCCTGTCGGCCGCGGCGGTGGTGGGTCGGTTGCGGGCTGTCGTGTGTGCACCTGACGGCGCAGTCGGCGACGCTGCTCAGGCATGTGCGGCAACGCAATTGGCGCGGTTGGCCAAGGCCGGTGTGGCGGGGGCCGACCCGGACGGGTGGCACGGGCTGATCCCGGTCAGCACCAGTGAACCGCTGTACGGCGGTGGGGATGTCGTCACGTTGACGCCGTCGACCCTGCAGACTCTCAGCGAATGCCCGTTACGGTGGCTGACCGAACGCCATGGTGGAGCCAAGCCGCGTGAGCTGCGCTCCACCGTCGGGTCGGTGCTGCACGCGCTGATCGCCAGGCCGGGCCACAATGAAGCTCAACTGCTGGCCGAGCTGGACCGGGTGTGGCAGCAGCTACCCTTCGAGGCGAGCTGGTATTCGTCCAATGAGCTCGCCCGGCACCGCGCGATGATCCAGTCGTTTGTCGAGTGGCGAGCGCGGACCCGCGGTGAGTTGACCGAGGTCGGCGTCGAGATCGAGGTGGACGGCGTCCTGCCGACCCGCCGCGACGACGGCGCAAAGATCCGGCTGCGCGGCCGCGTCGATCGGCTCGAACGCGACGGCGCGGGTCGGCTGGTGATCGTCGATGTCAAAACCGGCAAGACGCCGGTGAGCAAGGACGACGCCCAACAGCATGCGCAACTGGCGATGTATCAGCTGGCTGTCGCCGAAGGGATGGTGCCCGCAGGCGACGATCCCGGTGGTGCGCGTCTGGTCTATCCGGGGAAGTGCGGGACGACCGGCGCCACCGAACGCGAGCAGGATCCGTTGACGCCGGCCGCTCGTGATCAATGGCGCGGTCTGGTGCGGCAGGCTGCCGAGGCGATGGCCGGGCCGCAGTTCATCGCCCGACGCAACGACAGTTGCTCGAACTGCCCGATCCGGCCGTTTTGCCCAGCACACACTGACAGGTCACCGCTGTGAAAAAAGCCCGCTACAGCCCCGCCGAATTAGCTTGTGCGCTGGGGCTTTTCCCGCCCACGGAGGAGCAGGCAGCCGTGATCGCCGCGGCGCCGGGCCCACTGGTGGTCATCGCCGGTGCCGGAGCCGGCAAGACCGAGACGATGGCGGCGCGGGTGGTGTGGTTGATCGCCAACGGCTACGCCGAACCCGGCCAGGTGCTGGGCCTGACGTTCACCCGCAAGGCCGCCGGCCAACTGCTGCGCCGCGTCCGGTCTCGGCTGGCGCGGTTGGCCGGGCTGGAACCCGGCCCGGCGGCATGCGAATCCGGGGGCGCTCCGGTGGTCAGCACGTACCACGCATTCGCCGGGTCGTTGCTGCGTGACTACGGCTTGCTGCTGCCGGTCGAGCCCGACACCAGGTTGCTGACCGAGACAGAGCTGTGGCAGCTGGCGTTTGAGGTGGTCAACGGATATCGCGGTGAGTTGCGTACCCAGCGGAACCCGGCGGCGGTCACCGCGATGGTGCTGCGGTTGTGGGGCCAGCTCGCCGAGCACCTGGTGGACACCGGGCAACTCCGCGACACCCACGTTGAGCTGGAACGACTGGTGCACACCCTGCCGGCGGGCCCCTATCAGCGCGACCGCGGCCCCAGCCAGTGGTTGCTGCGGATGCTGGCCACCCAAAATGAGCGCGCCGAGTTGGTGCCGTTGCTGGATGCGTTGCTCGAACGCATGCGGGCCGGGAAGGTGATGGACTTCGGGATGCAGATGGCATCTGCCGCACGGCTGGCGGCGGCGTTCCCGCAAGTCGGTCGCGAACTGCGGAACCAGTTCCGGGTGGTGTTGCTCGACGAGTACCAGGACACCGGCCATTCCCAGCGGGTCGCGTTGTCGTCGCTGTTCGGCGGCGGAGTCGACGACGGGCTGGCGCTCACGGCGGTCGGGGACCCGATTCAGTCGATCTACGGCTGGCGCGGTGCCTCGGCGACGAACCTGCCGCGCTTCACCACCGACTTCCCCCTGCCCGACGGCACACCAGCGCCGATCCTGGAGCTGCGGACCAGTTGGCGTAACCCGCCGCGAGCGCTGCACCTGGCGAACGCCATTTCTGCGGAGGCGCGCCGGCGGTCGGTCGCGGTGCGCGCATTGCGGGCCCGCCCGGACGCCCCGCCGGGGACGGTTCGCTGCGCACTGCTCCCCGACGCACAGGCCGAGCGTGACTGGATCGCCGACCATCTTCAGGGCCACTACTTGCGGGCTCGCGACGAAGGGGTCGACCCGCCTACCGCAGCCGTGCTGGTGCGCCGCAACGCTGATGCGGCACCCATCGCCGATGCACTGCGCGCTCGCAGGATCCCGGTCGAAGTGGTGGGGCTGGCCGGCCTGTTGTCCATTCCAGAGGTCGCCGACGTGGTGGCCATGCTGCGCCTGGTGGCCGAGCCGACGGCCGGAGCCGCGGCGATGCAGGTGCTGACCGGTCCCCGCTGGCGGCTCGGTGGCCGGGACCTGGCAGCGTTGTGGCGGCGCGCGCTGGCCCTGGCGGGCGGCCCGAACGAATCGTCGCCCGAGTCGAGTGCGGCGGCGGCCGGCCCGGACAGCGACACCCCCTGTCTGGCCGACGCGATCAGCGACCCGGGTCCGGCCGACTGGTACTCGGTGGCAGGGTACCGGCGCATCGTGGCGCTGGCCGGCGAATTGAACCTGCTGCGTGCACAACTCGGCCATTGCCTGCCGGATCTGGTTGCCGAGGTGCGCCGCGTGCTGGGTGTCGATTGCGAAGCCCGCGCCAAATCGGCCGCTACCGCAGCGTGGTCCGGCACCGAGCACCTCGACGCTTTCGCCGACGTGGTAGCGAAATACGCCGAGCGGGCGACCTCGTCGAGCACGGAAGTGCCGGCAACGGCGTCGGTGGCCGGTCTGCTGGCCTACTTGGACGTGGCCGCCGAAGTGGAAAACGGCCTGCCCCCTGCGCCGCCGGCGGTTGCACGCGACAGGGTGCAGGTGCTGACCGTGCATGCCGCAAAGGGCTTGGAGTGGCAGGTCGTGGCGGTCGCGCACCTGTCGGGCGGGGTTTTCCCGTCGACCGCGTCGCGGACCACCTGGCTAACCGACCCCGGTGAGCTACCACCACTGCTGCGCGGCGACCGCGCCTCAGCCGGGGTGCTCGGTATCCCGGTCCTGGACACGTCGGCGGTGACCAATCGAAAACAGCTGTCGGACAAGATCTCCGAGCACCGTCGTCAGCTCGATCAGCGACGTGTCGATGAGGAGCGCCGGTTGCTATATGTGGGAGTCACTCGTGCCGAGGACACCTTGTTGATATCGGGTCACCACTGGGGCGCTACCGGGGTCAAGCCGTGCGGGCCTTCGGAATTCCTCTGCGAAGTCAAAGACATCATCGATCACTCGGTTACGGCCGGCGATCCGTGCGGGACTGTGGACCAGTGGGCTCCCGCACCGGCTGAAGGTGAGCGTAACCCGTTGCGGGACAATGTTATCCAAGCGGTCTGGCCAGCTGAGCCGCTGGGCGCGCGGCGCGCTGACGTCGAACGCGGGGCCCGGCTGGTGGCTGAGGCAACAGCGGCCGAAGTGATCGACGTCGGGGACGCTGACACCGAGGGGTGGACCCATGACGTCGATGCGCTACTGGCCGAACGTGCGCGCGCGGTGCAACCGCCGGCCCGCGAGCTGCCGGGCCAGTTGTCGGTCAGCGGTCTGGTGGAGCTGGGCCGCGATCCTGCGAAGGCACGGCAGCGGCTAGCCCATCGGCTGCCGTCGCGTCCAGATCCGCACGCTTTGCTGGGCAACGCCTTTCACTCCTGGGTCCAGCAGTTCTACGGAGCCGAATTGCTGTTCGATCTCGGAGACCTTCCGGGTGCCGCCGACTCCGACGTGAGCAACGCCGAGGAGTTGGCCAAACTGCGGGCGGCGTTCACCGCATCGCCATGGGCTGCTCGCACCCCGATCGCGGTAGAAGTGCCGTTCGAGATGCCGATCGGCGACACCGTGGTTCGCGGCCGCATCGATGCGGTGTTCGCCGACCCCGACGGCGGCGTCACCGTGGTCGACTGGAAGACCGGTGAGCCGCCGCGCGGGCCGGAAGCCAGGCGGCAGGCCGCCGTCCAGTTGGCCGTCTACCGGCTGGCGTGGGCTGCCTTGCTTGGCTGCTCGCAGTCTTCGGTACGCACCGCGTTCTACTACGTCCGCAGTGGCGTCTCCGTTGTTCCCGATGAGTTGCCCGACGTTGCGGCGTTGGCCGCGCTGCTGGCTGACTCCGCTCGCCATTGCGATACCTGATCGTGGTTACATGTTTCTCGTGCCTGTGTCGTGCTTTGGGATCAGCCGATGACGGATTCCCGTGGCAAAAGGTAGTTGGCGGCGGCTGAGGCATCTCGACGAGAGGCTGACGGTCCAGCCCAGTTACGCACTCGTCGGCGTGTTGCGCATTCCTTCGGGTCGGGCCAGTCCCGCGCGCATCATTACCCGCCGAGTGGCTATTGCCTTGGCAGCGTTGCTCGTCGGCGCTATTACCGTTTACGTCGATCGCGACGGATATCACGACTCGCAGGGCGACCAACTGACGTTTTTGGATTGCCTCTATTACTCGGCGGTGACGTTGTCAACGACCGGTTATGGCGACATCACTCCCATTTCCGAATTCGCACGCGCTACCAACGTCTTGATCATCACCCCGCTGCGCATCGCGTTCCTGATCCTGTTGGTCGGGACGACGCTCGAGGTGGTCACGGAGACGTCCCGGCAAGCACTGAAGATCCAGCGTTGGAGGAACAGAGTGCGCAACCACACCGTCGTCGTCGGCTATGGGACCAAAGGCAAAACGGCGATTACCGCAATGCTCGGCGACGAGGTCGTCCCTGGTGAGATTGTCGTCGTCGACACCGACCGGGCGGCCCTCGACCGCGCTGCGGCGGCGGGATTGGTCACCGTACATGGCGACGCCACCAAATCCGACGTACTGCGGTTGGCCGGTGCTCAGCATGCGGCCTCGATCATCGTTGCCGCGAGCCGTGACGACACCGCGGCGTTGGTCACTTTGACCGCCCGCGAGATCTCGCCCAAGGCCAAGATCGTGGCTTCTATCCGGGAGGCCGAAAACCAGCATCTGCTCGAGCAATCGGGGGCGGACTCGGTGGTGGTTTCCTCCGAGACCGCGGGCCGATTGCTTGGCCTTGCCACCACCACGCCCAGCGTCGTGCAGATGATCGAGGATCTGTTGACGCCGGATACCGGGCTGGCGATTGCCGAACGTGAGGTGGAGCCGAGTGAAGTCGGTGGATCTCCGCGGCATCTGAAGGACATCGTGCTCGGCGTCGTCCGCCACGGACAACTGTTGCGTATCGGAGCACCTGAAGTGGACGCCATCGAGGCCAACGACCGTCTGCTCTACGTCCACAACACGGGGCACTAGTGGCGATCGCAAGCTCGGCGGAGCCGGGCGCGGCGGGTCGCCACGTGGGCTTTAGGGCGATACTGGACTTCCGGCTGCGGGACGTCCCATTCCTGTCGCGCATCGGCGCCGACCGGGCCGACCACTTGCGGACCGATGTCGACGCGGTGGCTGCCGGCTGGGCCGATGCGGCGCTGCTGCGGGTGGATTCGCGCAATCAGGTCCTGGTTGCCGACGGCCGAGCGGTGCTGGGTCCGGCGGCCGCCCTGGGCGACAAGCCACCGCCGGAGGCGGTGTTCCTGGGTCGCATCGCGGGCGATCGCCATGTCTGGGCAATCAGGGGCGCACTGGAGCCCCCCGAGAATCTTGGTGTAGAGGCCGAAGTAGTGGACCTTCGCCGGCTCGCCACGATCATCGATGACACCAGCAGCCAATTGGTGTCGTCGGCAATGGCGTTATTGAACTGGCATGACACCGCGCGATTCAGCCCGGTCGACGGCACCCCGACCAAACCGGCCAGGGCCGGATGGTCACGCATCAGCCTGATCACCGGTCACGAGGAGTTTCCCCGTATCGACGCGGCGGTGATCTGCCTGGTTCACGACGGCGGTGATCGCGCGGTACTGGCCCGCCAAGCGGCATGGCCGCCGCGGATGTTCTCGCTGCTGGCGGGCTTCGTCGAGGCGGGTGAATCGTTCGAGGTATGCGTGGCCCGCGAGATCCGTGAGGAAATCGGTCTGACCGTCCGTGATGTGCGCTACCTGGGCAGCCAACCCTGGCCGTTCCCGCGTTCGCTGATGGTGGGCTTTCATGCCGTAGCTGACCCGGATCAAGATTTTTCATTCCACGACGGCGAGATCGCCGAGGCCGGCTGGTTCACTCGCGACGAAGTGCGTGCGGCGCTGGACGCGGGCGACTGGACAACCACCGCATCGGAGTCCAAATTGCGGCTACCGGGGTCCGTCTCGATTGCCCGCATCATCATCGAATCCTGGGCAGCGGCGCGCGACTGAACTTGCGTGATCGGCTACTTGACGCGATCGCAGATCGCGTCAAGCACGGTATTGGCGATCCGTTCAGCCGGTTCGATGCCCAATACGCCGACGGACATCAACACCGCATTCTTGACGCGATACAGGTGGCTCCAGCCTTGGTCGGTGATCCGCAGCGTGGCGGGGTCCGGCTTGTCCACGTTGAACGTGTACTTGGGGTCATGCAATGCCATGCACGCGTTCAGCGAAGCTTCCAGCTGATCGAGCGCTGCGAGCGCCGCATGCGCATCCGGGTAGATGGCAACGGCTTGACTGACGGAATCGACCATGACCATGCCGCCGGGGTCTATGTCGTCGGTGACGCCGCTGTAGCCCGCACTCCGGAACTCCATCCAGCCGCTGGCGAAAGTGAGATCACTGGTTCCGGCCGCCCGGCAGGGACCCGGTGCGTTCAGGTCGCCTGGTGGCGGACGACGCAAGTCCGCGCGTGAATGTGCGGTAAGTTCCTCATAATTGGCGATGCGCCGGACCTCTTCGACGCTGATTATCAACGCATCGGCACCCGTCGGAGCCGTGGTGGCGGTCGGTTTCGCTGATGTGCCTTTGTGCGAGCACGCGGTGATCACGAGTAGCGCAGTGCAAATGATCAACAGCGACCTGCCCGTGCCGGCCAGGGCGGCGCGAATATCTGCCGCTTGCCGCTTCAGCCGGAGCGTCACATATGTCACGCTCGCGCGGGTTGAGCCGGTTGGCCTCATCGTTGATAGCCATTTTCTGCGGACTACCGTCCGCGGTTGATGTTGGCGCTATAGTACCGGCGAGTTGTGCCCGGGAGGTCGACGCCGTAACTCTTATCGTACGGGCGACCGGACCTCTTGTTGGGCACCTTTGCCCTGGCGACCGGCCGTGTCTGGGCACGCCGGTTGAATGGCCGACACCTGGCCGTCTCAGCCGGCGACTTCGACCAGTTTGGCTTTGACCGCGTTTGCGCTCGGGTTGGTCAGCGTTGAGCCGTCGGCAAACCTGACCGTCGGGACCGTCCTGTTGCCGCCGTTGACCGAGGCGACAAACTCCGCGGCCGCGCTGTCGTGTTCGATGTCGACCTCGTCGTACGTGATTCCCTCTGTCTTGAGCGCCGTCTTGAGCCGGAAACAGTAGCCACACCATGACGTCGTGTAGATGGTGAGCGCAGCGTTGGTCATAGCTGGTAAACGTAGCCCGACAAGCATGCGGGCCATGGACTGGGCCATGGGGTGGGCCGAAGCGAGGCTTACCCGGGGCAGCCCTGGGAGCACCCGGCGACGACGCAGGCCACGGCGCGTCGAAACGCCCGGCTTGTCGGCCGCCGCTGCCAAGATGGACGCTATGCCGATGGTCGCAGAAGCACTGATCGCCGCACTGGACGACGAGCAGCGTCAAGCCGTGTTGGCTCCACGCGGACCGGTCTGTGTGCTCGCCGGAGCCGGAACCGGGAAGACGCGCACCATTACGCACCGGATCGCCCACCTGGTCGACAGTGGCCATGTCGCTGCCGGTCAAGTACTGGCCGTGACGTTCACGCAGCGCGCGGCGGGAGAGATGCGCGCCCGGTGGCGTGCGCTGGGCGCGGCCGCGCAGGTCGGTTCGCGCGTCGGCGCGGTGCAGGCGCTGACGTTTCACGGGGCGGCGCATCGCCAGCTGCGCTATTTCTGGCCACGCGTGGTTGGTGACATCGGCTGGCAGTTGCTGGACACCAAGTTCCCCGTCGTGGCCCGCGCGGCCAGCCGCGCCAGGCTCCAGGCCAGCACCGATGACGTCCGGGATCTCGCGGGCGAAATCGAATGGGCCAAAGCCTCGCTGATCGGTCCCGAGGATTACCCGACCGCGGTGGCGGCGGTGCGCCGCGACACCCCGTTGGACGCCGCACGCATCGCGGCGGTCTACTCCGAATACGAATCCCTCAAAGTTCGCGACGACAGTGTCACCCTGCTGGATTTCGATGACCTGCTGCTGCACACCGCGGCCGCTATCGAAAATGACGCCGCGGTGGCCGAGGAATTCCGGGATCGCTACCGCTGCTTCGTTGTCGACGAATACCAGGACGTCACACCGTTGCAGCAGCGGGTCCTGTCGGCCTGGTTGGGGGATCGCGACGATCTGACCGTCGTCGGCGACGCCAATCAGACCATCTACTCATTCACCGGAGCCTCCCCACGCTTCCTGCTCGACTTCTCGCGCAGGTTTCCCGACGCCACGGTGGTGCGCCTGGAGCGGGACTACCGGTCCACTCCGCAGGTCGTGTCGCTGGCCAATCGGGTGATCGAAGCCGCTCGGGGCCGGGTCGCGGGCAGCAAGTTGCGGTTATCCGGCCAGCGCGAACCCGGTCCGCCGCCCTCGTTCCAGGAGTATCCCGACGAACCCGCCGAGGCTGCCGCGGTGACGGCGTCGATCGGCCGGCTGATCGAATCCGGTACTGCGCCTTCCGAAATCGCGATTCTGTACCGCGTCAACGCACAGTCCGAGGTCTATGAGGAAGCGCTGACCGAGGCGGGCATCGCCTATCAGGTACGCGGCGGCGAGGGGTTCTTCGACCGTCAGGAGATCAAGCAGGCGCTGGTGGCGTTGCAGCGTGCCGCCGAACGGGGTACCGACGCTGCGTTGCCCGACGTGGTCCGCGGCGTTCTGGAACCGCTGGGGTTGACGGCACACGAGCCGGTGGGTGCCCGCGCCCGGGAACGCTGGGAGGGACTCACCGCTTTGGCGCAACTGGTCAACGACGAGGTGGCGCAGCGTCCGCATTTACAGCTTCCCGAACTGCTGGCCGAGCTCCGGGCTCGAGCCGACGCCCGGCATCCGCCGGTGGTGCAGGGCGTCACTCTTGCCTCGCTGCATGCGGCCAAGGGCCTGGAGTGGGATGCGGTGTTTCTGGTCGGATTGGCCGACGGCACATTACCCATCTCGCATGCGCTGGCGCACGGCCCCGACAGTGAGCCGGTCGAGGAAGAGCGTCGCCTGCTGTATGTCGGAATCACCAGGGCCCGAGTGCATTTGGCCCTCAGCTGGGCCCTGGCTCGGGCGCCGGGCGGTCGCCAGAGCCGTAAGCCGTCGCGGTTCCTCAACGGCGTTGCGCCGCAGACGCGTGCCGAACCGGGGCCGGGCAAAGCCCGTCGCAACCGGGCCTCCGCCCGCTGCCGGGTCTGCAACAAGGAGCTGACCACCCCGGCAGCCGTGATGCTGCGGCGATGTGAAACATGCGCAGGCGACGTTGACGAGGAGTTGCTGCTGCAGCTGAAGTCGTGGCGGCTGAACATAGCCAAGGAACAGAACGTGCCGGCCTACGTCGTCTTCACCGACAACACACTCGTCGCGATCGCCGAGATGCGCCCTGACGACGACGAGGCGCTCATCGCCATTCCGGGTATCGGTGCCCGAAAGCTGGAACAGTACGGAGCCGACGTGCTCGACATGGTCAGGCAGGCTCGCTGAGCAACGAAACCGCAGGTCAGAAAATCGGTTGTCATTGGCAGCCGTGACCGATTACCCTCGAAACGCACTTCGCTGCCGGCGTTGAAGGCTGGCAAATCGGCAAACAGTACGAGAGGAGGGTGGCCACGATGCTCGACATCAGCGTGTTCGGTGCGAGCGTGGCTGCCGCGGCGTCAACCGCGGGAACCCCTCATGTCGCCGCCGCACCGGCGGCAGCGGCTAAGCACCGCGTCGCCGCCGCGACTGACGCGTCCGTGGATCGGAGCTCAACGTAGACACTGCGTAACAGCCCCAGATTCGCCGAATGGCCACGGACCCAAGTCACCAGGATCCGTGGCCAAATTTGTTGGGGCCAACCTCCCTCACCTGGTCCGGATCACCTTCGAAAGACAGCCCCAAGACCAGGAAGCAGGTGAGCCAGGACATGTCGGCACTGACAGTCCCCAGAAATAGGCTGCCGGCGTTGCCATGCCATGCGGGTAATCCCGATCTATGGTTCGCCGACACGCCAGCTGATCTCGAGCGCGCCAAGACACTGTGCACCGGCTGCCCGGTCCGGAGCCAATGTCTGGCCGCCGCGCTGGAACGTGCCGAGCCATGGGGCGTTTGGGGAGGCGAGATTTTCGAGCGCGGCGCGATCGTGAGCCGCAAGCGTCCGCGGGGGCGTCCCCGCAAGGCCGCTGCTTAGGTGGCCCGGGGTTAGCTTTCGGATCAGACGACAGCCGTGTCGGGCTCGGCGAAGCCGGGAATCAGCTCTTCGGTCAGTGACTTGATCGGCACATGCGCATCCAGCTGGCAGAGGATCGCGGCCACCGACGCGATGACCCGCATCGGAATCGCCAGCTTGGCCGGCAGGTCCATTTGCCGTGCCACTTTGATCTGCGCGACGGATCGGTCGAACTGACTCACGGTCATCCGCTGCAGCCACTTGCGGGTGTAGTGGAAGACGTCGACCTCAATGGGTTGGACGTACTGGCGCAGCATCTCGTCGATCTCGCGGACCGAGACCTGCTGTCCCTGCTGGATGAAACCGGCCTTCTCCATGGTCGGCAAAAGCAGGTCGTAATTCTTGTCGCGGGCCAGCCGGATCGTCATTCCCAGCTCGATGGGGTAGCCGCCGGGCAGTGGCGCCACGGCGCCGAAGTCGATGACCCCCATTCGACCGTCCGGCAGCAGCATGAAGTTCCCGGGGTGGGCGTCACCGTGCAGCATCCCGAGCCGGCGTGGGGCGTCGAAGGTGAGTTCTATCAGGCGGGTCCCGATCAGGTCGCGCTGTTCTTGGGTGCCGTTGCGGATGATCGCCAACATGGGCACCCCGTCGATCCACTCCTGGATCACCACCTTGGGTGCGCTGGCCACCACCCGCGGCACCGCGAAGTGTGGGTGGTCGTGGTACGCCTTGGCAAAAGCCCGCTGGTTGTCGGCCTCCAACCGGTAGTCGAGCTCCATCTCGGTGCGTTCGATCAGTTCGTCGACGACACCTTGAACATCGGCGCCCGGCGAGAGCTGCTTGAGCACGCCAACCATGCGCTGCATGGTCTTCAGATCGGCCCGCAGGGCCTCGTCGGCACCCGGGTACTGAATCTTGACGGCCACTTCGCGGCCGTCGGACCACACCGCCTTGTGCACCTGGCCGATGCTGGCCGAGGCAACCGGGGTGTCATCGAACGAACTGAACCGCTCTCGCCACTTCGTGCCCAACTGTGCATCGAGCACCCGGTGGACCTTGGCCGCGGGCAGCGGCGGGGCATCCTTCTGTAGCTTGGTCAGCGCATCGCGATAGGGCTCACCGAACTGCTCGGGAATGGCTGCTTCCATCACCGACAACGCCTGGCCGACTTTCATCGCCCCGCCTTTGAGCTCGCCCAGGACGGTGAACAACTGGTTGGCGGCCTTCTCCATCAGCTCGGCGTTCACTTCGTCTTTCGACTTGCCGGTCAGCCGTTTGCCGAAGCCAAGAGCCGCCCGGCCGGCCATGCCGACCGGAATGCTGGCCAGCTTGGCATTGCGCGCGGCGCGGCCGCGTTTGATGTCTGACACATACCCATCATCCATGACGGTTGGGCCAACCGGGTATTGATCCGGCATCAACCGGGCGCGCGTGCACGGCGGGCCCGGGCGGTTGAACACCTTCGGCGCGCCGGCCGACGGGTGGATTTTCGGATCGCCGTGGGCACCGCTGCTATGTAGTCTCTTGCAGGTCGCAACGGTGTGACGCATCGATCCCCACGTCCGGAGGGTGGACCGCCAAAGCCATGGCAGCAAAACAAACGCAGCACGACACCGCCGACGCTCTGTTCAGGGCGATCATCGAAACGCTGGACAAGCACCGCAAAGACGGCACCTTGACCGAAGGTGTGCTGGACGATTTGGCCAGAGCCTATGCCGCGGTCTCCACGAACGTCCCGGAGCAGGGCCGCCTCGGCTAGCCGCCCGTCAAGGCCACCGTCAGCACGAGCACAACGGATGCCGGGTCCATTGGCGCGCCACGATGGAGCCGGCGTTGAGGTCGAACTCCAGCGTGGCGTTGAGAGCCGACGGCGGATCTTGGTCGGCTTGTTCACCGCGCACCGCGGCGATCACCCGGTTGACCTGGCTGAGGGCCAGCGCGGCCGTCGCCAGCAACGTCGCTCGGTCGGCCACTCCGACGGTGCCGCGCAGCTGGGCAGCGATCGCCGGCCACGCGCAGTCCACGTCGCTGCGGTGCAGGTCGGCGCAGCGCAGGCAGCTCGTTACCCCCGGGATAACCAGCGGTCCTACCAGGCCGGTGCCGTCACGAACCCGAACGAGTAGGTGCGCAATGCCGTCGTTGTGCATATCGCGCACCAGCCGCGGATCGGCTACCAGATAGTCGGACAACACCACCAAATCCACCGTGCTGCTGACTGCGGCATGCGGTTGGCTGCTGTGCCCGACCCGCGCCCCCGAGCAGCGCAAGGCCTGCATCAGCAGATCCGACAACGGTCCGCGGCCGTGGATCCGGATCGACGCCGCGCGGCCCGGGCAACCTCGATGCCCGCGGGTCGCGACACCGGCGCCGACCAATTGCCTGACAAGGTTCACCACCTCCTCGCCGTCCACCAATCCCTGGCTGACGGCTTGGCGCTGCAGCTCGGTGATCGGTGTCGGCGAGCGCATGGAACGCAGTAGCGCGGCCACCGACGAGGCGGTCAGGCCTCCGGGTGGATGCACCAGCACGGCCCGGCGCGGATCCCAGCCCACTTGCACGGCGCCGTCGGGCCGCAGCAGCACCGGCATCGCCGGGTCGAGCGAATACAAGGTAGGAACGGCCTGCGGCATGACCAGAAACTGTGCCACGCCGGGCTCGGCCGGCAGGCTCAGTTATCCACAGGGCCAGGGCCGGAGTCCTCCGGGCCGCCGGTCTCGCGGTCGAGTTCGGCGATCGCCTCGTCGATACCGCTGGTGTCACCGCCGATGACCTGGTCGATGAAAGCAGCCGGGTCGTCGAGATCCTCGGAGTCGGGCAGCAGGTCGGGGTGTTGCCACAACGCGTCCCGGGCGTCCACACCGGCGGCCTGAGTCAGGCGCTCCCACAGCGCGCCGGCCTCCCGCAGTTTGCGTGGCCGTAGCTCCAGCCCGACCAGGGTCGCGAACGTCTGTTCGGCGGGACCGCCGCTGGCCCGGCGCCGGCGCAGCGTCTCGCTAAGTGCGGCGGTGCCCGGAATGCGCTCGCCGAGCGCATTGGTCACCACGGTCTGGACCCAGCCCTCGATCAGGGCGAGCAGTGTCTCGAGACGCTCGAGCGCCTGGATCTGTGTCGGTGTCGCCTTGGGCTCGAATACTCCCTCGCTCAGCAACCGCTCCATGGCGGCGGGATCGGTGAGCGTGGCCGGATTGAAGTCGCGGGCCAGCTCCTCGATTCCGGTCATGTCGATCTTCATGCCCTTGGCGTAGGCCTCGACAGCGCCCAACAGCTGCCCGGCCAGCCAGGGGACGTGGCCGAACAGGCGATGATGGGCGGCCTCACGGGCGGCCAGGAAGGTCAGGATCGCGCTGCGCGGCTGCTCCAGGCCGGACGAAAAGTCCTCGACGGCAGCGGGCAGGATTGCGGCCACTCCCTTAGGGCCCAGCGGCAGCCCGATGTCGGTCGACGTCAGCACCTCCTGCGACAACCGGCCGAGTGCCTGACCCAGCTGCGAACCGAACGCTATGCCGCCCATCTGCGACATCACCGTGAGCAGCGGGCCGGCCATGCTCTTGGCCTCCTCCGGCAGCGATGCCGCCCAGACCGTCGAGATCTGCCCAGCCATCGGATCGCACAGTCGTTTCCAGACGTCCAAGGTGTTGTCGACCCAGTCGGTGGGGCTCCATCCCACCGCCCTGGTGGTGCCGGCCGGCAGTGCGGTGGCCCCGTCCAGCCAGGTCTCCGCCAGGTGCACCGCGTCGGCGATCGCGGAGTTGGTTGCCTCCGGGATGGGCGCTGTGAAGCCGACCGAGCTGGCTGCCACTTGGCGGGCCAGGGCGTAGTTGACCGGTCCGGAACTCTGACCCGCGGTCATCGCGCTGCCGACACCGCCGAACATCTCGCCCAGGCGGGTGAAGATCTGACCCAGGTCGGCCATGGCGAAGTCCCCGCTGAAACCGAACGGGCCCAGCGGGTTAGCTTCCGAGCCGGGGTCGGGTTCGTTCTTGCCGCGCTTGTCGCGGTCGGGGTCGTCTCCGGAGGAGAAACCGAAAGGCAGGTCAGCCATACGGTCAACGGTACCCATCGGGGAAGAAGAAAGCGCCATCCGCCGTCACGCTCGCAGCTGAACCGGCTTCGGCGGGGTCCGTCTAGTCTATGCGGCGTGAACAGGCGGATTTTGACGTTGATGGTCGCGCTGGTGCCGATCGTGGTGTTCGGCGTATTGCTCGCGGTCGTGACGGTGCCGTTCGTGTCGTTGGGGCCCGGCCCCACCTTCGACACCCTCGGCGAAGTCGACGGCAAACAGGTAGTCGACATCGAGGGCACCCAAACACACCCGACGTCAGGTCATCTCAACATGACGACGGTGTCCCAGCGTGACGGTCTGAGTCTGGGCGAGGCCATAACGCTGTGGCTCTCCGGGCAAGAACAGCTGGTGCCCCGGGATCTCGTTTACCCGCCGGGCAAGTCGCGGGAGGAGGTCGACAAGGCCAACAACGCCGACTTCAAGAATTCCGAAGACAGCGCCGAGTACGCGGCCCTGGGTTATCTGAAGTATCCGGAAGCGGTAACCGTTGCCTCGGTCAACGATCCCGGACCGTCGGCGGGCAAGCTGAAAGCCGGTGACGCTGTCGACGCGGTCAACGGCACGCCGGTGGCCAATGTCGAGCAGTTCACCGGATTGTTGAAAAACACCAAGCCCGGCCAGTCGGTGACCATCGACTTTCGCCGCAAGAACGAGCCGGCCGGTGTCGCGCAGATCACGCTCGGCACCAACAAGGACCGTGACTACGGCTTCATGGGGGTGGCGGTGCTGGATGCGCCGTGGGCGCCCTTCGTGGTGGATTTCAACCTCGCCAATGTGGGCGGCCCCTCGGCCGGGTTGATGTTCAGTCTCGCGGTGATCGACAAACTCACCACGGGTGACCTGGTCGGGTCGACCTTCGTCGCGGGTACGGGCACCATCGGCATCGACGGCAAAGTTGGCGCTATCGGGGGGATCACGCACAAGATGGCCGCCGCGCGTACCGCCGGCGCCACGGTGTTTCTGGTGCCGGCGAAAAACTGCTACGAGGCGGCCGCCGACACCCCGCGCGGCCTGCGGCTGGTGAAGGTCGAGACACTCGGCCAGGCGGTGGACGCGTTGCAAGCGATGACTGCCGGGGCCCCGACGCCAAGTTGCTAACGCTCTGAGATGCGTACAGTTGTGACCGACTAGACAAATCTCTGGCAGCAGCCAAAACCGAGCAGGGAGCGTAGCTAGTGGGGATGCGGCCGTCCGCACGGATGCCGAAGCTGACTCGGCGTAGCCGGATTCTGATCTTGATCGCGTTGGGTGTCATCGCGGTGCTGCTCGCCGGTCCACGCCTGATCGACGCGTACGTCGATTGGCTGTGGTTCGGCGAACTGGGCTACCGGTCGGTGTTCACCACCGTGCTGGTCACCCGGATCGTGGTGTTCCTGGTGGGGGGACTGCTGGTCGGCGGTATCGTCTTTGCCGGGCTGGCGTTGGCCTACCGCACCCGGCCGGTCTTCGTGCCGAGCAACGACAACGACCCAGTGGCGCGTTATCGCGCCGTCGTGCTGGCCCGGCTGCGGCTGGTGGGCATCGGCGTGCCGGCGGCGATCGGACTGTTAGCCGGCGTCGTCGCGCAGGGATACTGGGTTCGGATCCAGTTGTTCTTGCACGGCGGTGATTTCGGCGTCAGGGACCCGCAGTTCGGGAAGGACCTCGGCTTCTACGCCTTCGAGTTGCCGTTCTACCGGCTGTTACTCAGCTACCTGTTCGTGGCCGTGTTCCTGGCGTTCGTGGCAAACCTGGTGGCGCACTACATCTTTGGTGGCATTCGGCTTTCGGGTCGCACGGGTGCGCTGAGCCGCTCGGCGCGTATCCAACTGGTCAGCCTGGTCGGGATGCTGGTGTTGCTCAAAGCCGTCGCCTATTGGCTCGACCGCTACGAGCTGCTGTCACACAGCCGTGGCGGTAAGCCGTTCACCGGTGCCGGCTACACCGATATCAACGCGGTACTGCCGGCGAAGCTGATCCTGATGGCGATCGCGTTGATTTGCGCGGCGGCGGTGTTTTCCGCAATCGCCCTGCGGGACTTGCGGATTCCGGCTATCGGTCTGGCCCTGTTGCTGCTGTCGTCGCTGATCGTCGGTGCCGCCTGGCCGATGATCGTCGAGCAGATCAGCGTCAAACCCAACGCCGCGCAGAAGGAAAGCGAATATATCAGCCGCAGTATCACCGCGACCCGGCAAGCCTACGGCCTGACGTCGGACGTGGTGGCTTATCGCAACTACACCGGCGAGGGTCAGGCGACCGCCCAGCAGGTCGCCGCCGATCGCGCCACGACCTCGAACATCCGGTTGCTCGACCCCACGATCGTCAGCCCGGCGTTCACCCAGTTCCAGCAGGGTAAAAACTTCTACTACTTCCCCGACCAGCTGTCGATAGACCGCTACGTCGACCGCAACGGCAACCTGCGTGACTACGTCGTCGCGGCGCGGGAACTCAACCCCGACCGGCTGATCGACAACCAACGCGACTGGATCAACCGCCACACCGTGTACACCCACGGCAACGGATTCATCGCGTCGCCGGCCAACACCGTGCGCGGGATCGCCAACGACCCGAACCAGAACGGCGGTTACCCCGAGTTCCTGGTCAACGTCGTCGGCGCCAACGGAACCGTGGTGTCCGACGGTCCGGCACCGTTGGACCAGCCGCGGATCTACTTCGGACCGGTCATCTCCAACACGTCCGCCGACTACGCGATTGTCGGAAAGACAGGCGCAGACCGGGAATACGACTACGAAACCAGTACCGAAACCAAGAACTACACCTACACCGGCAGCGGCGGCGTCCCGGTCGGCAGCTGGATTTCCCGCACGGTGTTCGCCGCGAAGTTCGCCGAGCGAAACTTCTTGTTCTCCAACGTAATAGGCTCCAACAGCAAGATCTTGTTCAACCGGGATCCGGCGCAGCGGGTGGAGGCGGTGGCGCCATGGCTCACCACTGACAGCGCGGTGTACCCGGCGATCGTCAACAAGCGACTGGTATGGATCATCGACGGCTACACCACCCTGGACAACTATCCGTACTCCGAGCTGACCTCGTTGTCGTCGGCGACCGCCGATTCCACCGAGGTGGCGTTCAACCGGCTGGCCCCCGACAAGAAGGTCTCCTACATCCGCAATTCGGTAAAGGCCACCGTCGACGCCTACGACGGCACCGTCACGCTGTATCAGCAAGACGAACGGGACCCGGTGCTGCGGGCATGGATGCAGGTCTTCCCCGGTACGGTCAAGCCCAAGAGTGACATCACGCCTGAGCTCGCCGAGCATCTGCGCTACCCCGAAGACCTGTTCAAGGTGCAACGGATGCTGCTGGCCAAGTACCACGTCAACGACCCGGTGACGTTCTTTTCCACCTCCGATTTCTGGGACGTGCCGCTGGACCCGAACCCGACCGCCAGCAGCTACCAGCCGCCGTACTACATCGTGGCGAAAAACATTGCCAAGGACGATAATTCGGCCGCATACCAGTTGATCAGCGCGATGAACAGGTTCAAGCGCGACTATCTGGCCGCTTACATCAGCGCCAGCTCCGATCCCGCGACGTACGGCAAGATCACGGTGCTGACCATCCCGGGACAGGTCAACGGTCCCAAGCTGGCCAACAACGCGATCACCACCGACCCCGCGGTATCGCAGGACCTGGGCGTGATCGGTCGCGATAACCAGAACCGGATCAGATGGGGCAACTTGCTCACCTTGCCGGTGGCTCAGGGTGGGCTGCTGTACGTCGAACCCGTCTATGCCTCCCCGGGTGCCAGCGACGCCGCCTCGTCCTACCCGCGGCTGATCCGGGTGGCGATGATGTACAACGACAAGATCGGATACGGCCCCACCGTGCGCGATGCGCTCAACGGGCTGTTCGGGCCCGGGGCCGGTGATGCCGCCACCGGAATACAGCCGACCGAGGCCGTGGTGCCGCCGAACCCGGATGGGACTGCCACCCTGTCGCCGTCCAAAGCCGCTGCGCTGCAAGAGATTCAGGCCGCAATCGGTGCGGCGCGCGACGCCCAGAAGAGGGGTGATTTCGCGGCCTACGGGTCAGCGCTGCAGCGGCTCGACGAGGCGATCACCAAGTTCAACAACGCTAGGTAGGGCCGGTCCGCGGCGATCACTGCCCCTTGACGTTCATGATCTGTCGCAGCGAGGTCACTATGCCGACCAGCGGTGCGGCATCGACCATGACGCGGTCGATGTCCCTGTAGGCCTGCGGGATCTCATCGATCCACTCTTTGCCATGGCGGTATTCAATGCCGACCATCGCGGCGGCCAGATCCTGTTCGGTGAACAGTTGCTTGGCCTTGGTCCGGCTGAACCGGCGACCGGCCCCATGCGGGGCCGACCACAGGCCGTCGTGGTTTCCCTTGCCGCGCACGATGTAGGAGCGGGTGCCCAATCGAGCCGGGAATGATGCCCAGTTTGTCTTCGGTCGCGTCGATTGCGCCCTTGCGGGTGAGCCAGACGCTTTCGCCGCCGATCTTCGTCGGGACGGCATAGTTGTGGTGGCAGTTGATGCGTTCGGACTCCACGCGTTGCGGTTGCACACCCAGCCACGAGGCGACGACGTGGATGAAGCGATCCATCATCTCTGCGCGGTTGAGATAGGCGAAGCGCTGTGCCCACTCCAAATCCTTGATGTAGCGGTCGAACTCGGCCGTTCCCTCCGTGAAGAACGCCAGATCGCGGTTGGGCAGGCTGATTCCGGGGTCGGCGGAGCACCGTTGCAGGGCGATCTTGATGTGCCGCTGTGCGATCTTGTTGCCTACGCCGCGCGAGCCGCTGTGCAGGAACAGCCAGACGTTGTCGTCGGTGTCGAGACAGAGTTCGATGAAGTGGTTGCCACCGCCGAGAGATCCCAACTGCTCCATCCATTTTGGGCTATGGGATAGGTCCACCTCGAGATCCTTCTGTAGCTGCAGGAGCTCGTTGTGCTTCTTGGCGGTGAACGGGAACCGCTGCAGACTCTTGTTGTAGTTCCCAGGTGACAGCGGGATCGCGTCTTCTACCAGGCGCCGCAGCGCCGGCAACTGTGCGGCATACTCGCCACCGAATCGGGCTGCCAGATCGCCCTCGGTGAACCGCGTTTTGGCCGCGACCATGCCACAGCCGATGTCCACCCCGACGGCTGCGGGAATTACGGCGCCCTTGGTCGGTATCACGGTGCCGACGGCCGAGCCTTTGCCGAGGTGGGCGTCGGGCATGAGGGAGACATGCGGGTGGACGAACGCCATGGATGCGGTGAGTTTTGCTTGCGCGACGGTGTCGCCAGCGATTTCACTGGCGAAGTTGAGTAGCTTCGGCCCGAGGCGTTGGGGCATGGTGAACTCCTTCGGAGGCGATTATAGTTGGCGGGCACGAGCTTGGGGCGGCAGCTGCTGGGCGTGGAACATGTTGCAGTTATTTGGTTTTCGCTGCCGGCGCCCTACCGGCTGCAGTGCCTTCGCCGAATGGCGAGGAGTTACTAAGCCGAGCGTTAGTAAGGCGACTTAGGCGGTGATGTAAGCGAGGTGAGGGTCGGCGAAGAATCCGCGGATC
>NZ_LQOX01000063.1 GCF_002102175.1 Mycobacterium gastri
CATCATCACACGCCACACCGCGCACAGCCGTCAGACACGACCAACAATGGACAGGTTATTCAGCGCGTTCCTAGCCGAGCGGAACCGGCCAGCCGTCATCGGCCGCAATACCTAAAACGGCAACTTGCAGAGACGCGTATATACCGCGCCGGGCAGCTAGCACGATCAGCCATTTCGCTGATGTTTTGCGATCGGTGTCCCCGCATGCTGGCTAACATGAGCGAAATCGACTGGAGCGCCGTGGGCATGAGCGAGTTACCAACCGGAACGGTGACGTTGCTGTTGGCTGACGTCGAGGGCTCGACACGGCTGTGGGAAACGCACCCCGACGAGATGGCAGCCGCTATCACCCGCTTGGACCAGACGATATGCAAGGCGATCGCCGCCCACGACGGTGTCCGGCCGGTCGAGCAGGGCGAGGGCGACAGCTTCGTGATCGCGTTTGCGCTGCAGCTGCAGCGCACACCGCTGGCGCCGATCCGGCTGCGTATCGGGGTGCACACCGGCGAGGTGCGGCTACGCAGCCAAACCGGTGGAGAAGGCAACTACGTCGGGCCGGCGATCAATCGCACCGCATGGCTGCGCGACTTGGCCCACGGCGGCCAGACGGTGCTGTCGGGCACCACAAGTGATTTGGTCATAGACCAGCTCCCGGCTGATGCGTGGTTGAGCGATCTCGGCAGCCACCCGTTGCGCGATCTGCCCCGGCCCGAGCGAGTTGTGCAGCTGTGTCATCCGGACCTGTGCAACGACTTCCCGCCGCTGCGCACACCGGAAACTATTGCGACCCATAATCTTCCGGTACATCTGACGAATTTCGTTGGTCGCCAACCGGAAATCGCGAGCCTACGCGAAGCGCTGGCCGGCAGTCGGCTGGTCACCCTGATCGGGCGGGTGGGGTAGGGAAGACGCGGCTGGCCGTGCACGTCGCTACGAAGATCGCCGAGAGTTCCGCGACGGCGGGTTTTACGTCGATTTGGCGCCGATCACCCATCCCGACGTCGTGCCGGTCACGGCGGCCCGGGCGCTCGGTCTACCGGATCAGCCCGGGCGATCGACGATGGAGACGCTGTTGCGGTTCATCCGCGGTCGCCAGCTGCTGATCGTATTGGACAACTGTGAGCACCTGCTCGGCCAGCTCCAAGTTGGTGGCTGGGTTGCTCACTGCCGCGCCGGGGCTGACGGTGCTCGCCACCAGTCGGGAGCCGCTTGGCATGGCGGGCGAAGCGGCCTGGCAGGTGCCTTCGTTGTCGCTGGCGGACGATGCCGTCGAGTTGTTCGCCGACCGTGCCCGCTTGGCTCAGGCCGGCTTCACCGTCAGCGGCGACAACGCCTGCGCGGTGGAACAGATCTGTACCCGCCTTGATGGCATGCCGCTGGCGATCGAACTGGCGGCCGCACGAGTCCGGACGATGTCGCTGGCGGAGATCGTCGATGGCCTGCATGACCGATTCCGCCTGCTGACCGGTGGTTCGCGCACCGCGGTGCGCCGCCAGCAGACGTTGCGGGCCTCGGTGGATTGGTCCCACGCCTTGTTGACCGAAACAGCCCCCTCACGTCCGCGGCCGCCCGCCGCACCTGCAGCGGCCCTTGCCGCCGATGAGACAAGCACGTCAATATGCGACGTCAGTTAACTCCGCTGAGGGACTCCAAGAACTTCCCCGTGAAACCAGAGTGACGCGAGCGATTGCCCTGTCAACGACGCCGAGGCCCGAAGCGAAACCTGCCGGGCGATGTCCCGCGTCTTGTCGGTGTGCCGACCTACACTCGCGGTGCCGAAGACGAGTAGCCCCGGAGGGAGGTCGCCAGGATGCGATTCCTGCACACTGCCGACTGGCAATTGGGCATGACCCGGCACTTCCTGGCCGGGGACGCCCAGCCGCGTTATTCGGCGGCCCGCCGCGACGCGGTCGCCGGACTCAACGCCCTGGCCGCCGAGGTCGACGCCGAATTCGTGGTGGTGGCCGGTGACGTCTTCGAGCACAACCAACTGGCTCCGCGGGTCATCGGCCAGTCCCTGGAAGCCATGCGCGCCATCGGAATTCCCGTCTATCTGCTGCCCGGCAACCACGACCCGCTGGACGCAGCATCGGTCTACACCAGCGCACTGTTCACGGCCGAATGTCCAGACAACGTGATGGTGCTCGACCGGCCCGGCATCCACGAGGTTCGGCCGGGTTTGCAGATCGTCGCCGCGCCGTGGCGATCAAAAGCCCCTACCGCCGATCTTGTCGCCGACGTGCTCGCCCCCCTTTCCGCTGCCGGCGTCACCCGGGTGCTCGTCGCCCACGGTGGGGTAGACATCTTGGATCCCGACCGCGACAAACCTTCGCTGATCCGTCTCGCTGAACTTGACCGCGCATTGGCGGCCGGCTTGATTCACTATGTGGCTCTTGGTGATAAGCATTCACTGACCCAGGTCGGCAGTAGTGGCCGGGTGTGGTACTCCGGCTCGCCCGAGGTCACCAATTTCGATGATGTCGAAGCAGACCCGGGTTATGTGTTGGTGGTGGATATCGACGAAGCCGATCCGCGACGTCCGGTAGCCGTTGACGCCAGGCATATCGGGCGCTGGCGTTTCGTCACGTTGCACAACCAGGTGGACACCAGCCGCGACATCGCCGATCTGGACATGAACCTGGATCTGATGACCGACAAGGAACGCACCGTGGTGCGGCTGGCACTGACCGGCTCATTAACGGTCACCGACCGCGCCGCGTTGGACGCCTGCCTGGACAAATACGCGCGGCTGTTCGGGTGGCTGGGCTTATGGGAGCGTCGCACCGATCTGGCGGTGGTGCCGGCCGACGGCGAATTCTGCGACCTCGGCATCGGCGGGTTCGCCGCCGCCGCGGTCGATGAGCTGGTGGCAACCGCGCGTGCGGGCGAGGGCGACAAGGCTGTGGATGCGCAGGCTGCTTTGGCGCTGCTGCTGCGGCTGACTGATCGGGGCGTCGCATGAAGCTGCACCGGCTCGTCCTGTCGAATTATCGCGGCATCTCCCACCGCGAGATCGAGTTTCCCGATCAGGGCGTGGTGGTGGTGTGCGGCGCCAATGAGAGTGGCAAGTCGTCGATGATCGAGGCGCTGGACCTGCTGCTGGAATCCAAAGACCGCTCCACCAAGAAAGAGGTCAAGCAGGTCAAGCCGGCCAACGCCGACGCCGGATCCGAAGTCACCGCCGAAATAAGCACTGGCCCTTATCGTTTCGTATACCGTAAGCGCTTCCACAAGCGGCCCGAGACCGAGCTGACCATCGTGGCGCCGCGCCGTGAACAGTTGACCGGCGACGAGGCGCACGATCGGGTCCGGGCAATGCTGGCCGAGACGGTGGACACCGAGCTCTGGCATGCCCAGCGCGTGCTGCAGGCCGCGTCGACGGTCGCGGTGGATCTGTCGGGTTGCGATGCGCTGTCGCGCGCGCTCGATGTCGCGGCCGGAGACGACGCGGCGCTGTCGGGCTCCGAGCCGTTGTTGATCGAGCGGATCGACGCCGAATATGCGCGCTATTTCACCGCGACCGGGCGGCCCACCGGGGAATGGTCCGCCGCCATCGCCGGGCTGGCCGACGCCGAGGCCGCGGTGGCCGAGTGTGCGGCCGCCGTGGCAGAGGTCGACGAGCGGGTCCGTCGCCATGCTGAGCTGACCCGAGAAGCGGCCGAGTTGTCGCAGCAACACCGCAACGCCGGTCCTCGGCTCGCTGCGGCGCAGGAAGCGGCAGACCAGATCGCCGCGCTCACCAACCAGGCGCGGGAAGCGAAGCTCATCGCCGCCGCTGCGGCCGCAACCAGCGCCGCATCGACCGCTGCGCACGCGGAGCGGCTGTCTCTTGTCGCTGAAATCGGCACTCGAGCAACAACTATCGCTGTCCTGCAGGTCGAAGCCGAACAAGCCGCCGATGAACAGAAGGAGGCGGCGGCAGCGGCTGAGATCTGCGACACCGCGGTCGAGGAAGCGGTACGCGTTCTGTCGGCCGCCCAAGCCCGCGCCGAGTCCGCCCGGCGCGCGCTGGACCAGATCGTCGACCGCGAGGAGGCTGACCGGTTAGGTGCCCGGCTGGCCAGGATCGACGCCAACCACCGCGAGCGTGACCGGGTCTGTGCGGAGCTGTCCGGGGTGACGGTGACCGAACAGGTGATGTGTCGAATCGACGAGGCCGCCGCGGCTGCCGATCGATCAGCCGGACAGCTGGCATCCGTATCCGCCGCCGTGGAATTCACCGCCGCTGTCGACATCGAGCTTGTCGTCGGCGGGCAGCGAGTGTCGCTGCCGGCGGGCGAATCCTGGTCGATCACGGCCGCCGGGCCCGGTGAAGTGGTGGTTCCGGGTGTCCTCACCGCGCGGATCAGCCAGGGCCCGGCCGCGCAGGAGATTCAGGCCAAACAGGTCGCCGCACAACAAGAACTGACTGCCGCCTTGACGGCCGGCGCGATCACCAGCGTGGCCGAGGCGCGAGCTGCCGACCAGCGGCGCCGGGAACTGCAAAACAAACGCGATCAGCTGACCGCCACCCTGGACGGTCTGTGCGGCGACGAACAGGTGGATCAACTCCGCGCCCGGCTGGCGCAGTTGCAAGCCAGTCAACCGGCCGAGCCGAATCTGTTCGCTACGGACGCCGCGGCCGCCCGCGTCGAACTGCAAGCGGCCGAGGCGGCCCGCACGGCCGCGCAGACCGAGTGTGAGACCCGACGTCGGACCGCCGCAACCGCCGGTCGTCGCTTGGCCGAAACATCGACCAAGGCAGCGGTATTGCAGCAGAGGCACACAGCTCAGCGCGCCGAACTCGACGCGGCCCGAAACCGGTTGGCGCAGGCGCGGGCCTCGGTCAGCGACGCGGACCTTGCGGTCAAAGCCAACGCCGATCTGCGCGCTCGAGAAACCGCCGAGCGGCGGGTGGCCGAACTGGACGAAGCGTTTGCCGCCATGGCACCCGATGCCGTGGCCGCCGAGCTGACACTAGCCGGCGACCTCGCCGAATCACTACGCCAAAGCCACGACGATGCCCTGAACGCGTTGCGAGAGATCAGTATTGAACTCTCGGTGTTCGGCAGCGAGGGACGCAAAGGCAAACTCGACGCCGCCGAGACGGAGCGTGAACATGCCGCGAGCCGGCACGCCCGCGTCGGCCGCCGAGCCCGGGCCGCGCAGCTGCTGCGCTCGGTGATGGCACGCCACCGCGACAGCACCCGCTTGCGCTACGTCCAGCCGTACCGCGCGGAGCTGCACCGGCTCGGTCGTCCGGTGTTCGGGCACACCTTCGAGGTTGATATCGGCAGCGACTTGAAGATCCGCAGCCGCACTCTCGACGGCACCACCGTGCCCTACGAGTCGTTGTCCGGAGGAGCCAAAGAGCAGCTCGGCATCCTGGCCCGGTTCGCCGGAGCGGCCCTGGTCGCCAAGGAGGACACCGTTCCGGTGGTGGTCGATGACGCGCTAGGGTTCACCGATCCGGAACGGTTGGCCAAGATGGGGGAGGTATTCGACACTGTGGGCGCCCACGGACAGGTGATCGTGCTGACGTGCAGCCCCGACCGCTACGACGGTGTCACCAACGCGCACCGCATCGATCTCCATGCCTAGCAATCGGCGGCTGTCCCGCCAGTCACCGGCGACTGATATTGAGTGCGACTACGTGGTGGTGGGCACCGGATCGGCCGGGGCGGTCGTGGCCAATCGGCTCAGCGCCGATCCGGGCACCTCGGTAGTGGCGCTGGAAGCCGGCCCCCGGGATAAGAACCGTTTCATCGGTATTCCGGCGGCGTTTTCCAAGTTGTTCCGCAGTGAGATCGACTGGGACTACCTGACCGAACCGCAGCCGGGGCTCGGCGATCGTGAAATCTATTGGCCCCGAGGCAAAGTACTCGGCGGCTCATCATCGATGAACGCGATGATGTGGGTGCGCGGGTTCAAGGCGGACTACGACGAGTGGGCGCGGCGTGCCGGCCCCCAGTGGTCATACACCGAAGTGCTCGGGTATTTCCGTCAGATCGAAAACGTCACCGCTGCATGGCATTTCGTCAGCGGCGACGACAGCGGGGTGACCGGTCCACTGCACATCTCCCGTCAGCGCAGTCCCCGGCCATCGACCGCGGCCTTCCTGGCCGCGACACGTGAGTGCGGCTTTGCGGGTGCGCAGCCCAATTCTGCTGACCCGGAAGGGTTTTGCGAGACCATCGTCACCCAGCGTCGAGGTGCGCGATACAGCACCGCCGACGCCTACCTCAAGCCCGCGCTGCGCCGCAAGAACCTGCGCGTGCTCACCGAGGCCACCGCGACCCGAATCGTCATCGAGGGGAACCGGGCCGTCGGCGTGGAATACCGGCGCGCCGGCCAGACCTGCGTGGTCCACGCCCGCCGCGAGGTGGTGCTGTGCGGCGGCGCCGTGAACACCCCGCAACTGTTGATGCTCTCCGGCATCGGCGACCGCGATCACCTCGCCGAGCACGGCATCCAAACCGTCTACCACGCACCGGGGGTGGGCCAGAACCTGCTCGATCACCTGGTCACACCGATGGGGTTCGACGTCGCCGGCGACAGCCTGGCCGCGGCCGAGAAGCCGCGACAGGTGCTCGACTATCTGCTGCGGCGCCGCGGCATGCTGACGTCCAACGTCGGCGAGGCATACGGTTTCGTCCGCAGCCGACCAGATCTCGAACTGCCCGATCTGGAGCTGATCTTTGCCCCGGCGCCCTTTTACGACGAGGGTCTGCTCGTCCAGCCGCCGGGCCACGGGGTGGTGCTCGGGCCAATCCTGGTCGCTCCGGAAAGCCGCGGCCAGATCACGCTGCGCTCGGCCGACCCGCATGCCAAACCGGTCATCGACCCGCGCTACCTATCGGATCGCGACGGAGTGGACCGGGCCGCGATGATGGCCGGCCTACGGATGTGTGCCCGGATCGCCGACGCGCCCTCACTCAAGGGCCTGCTCGGGCCCATCGCGCGGCCGCGCAATTGTGCCGAGCTGAACGAGGCAACCCTCGAGCTAGCGCTGAAAACGTGCTCGCACACCCTCTACCATCCGCTGGGCACGTGCCGGATGGGCACCGATGAGAACAGCGTGGTCGACCCGCAGCTGCGGGTGCGCGGCATCGACCGGCTCCGTGTCGCCGACGCGTCGGTGATGCCGAGCACCATCAGGGGACACACCCACGCGCCATCGGTGCTTATTGGAGAAGTGGCCGCCGACCTGCTCCGGCAGCTGAGCCCACGCCGCTGAACTGCCGACCGGGCTGATTCTCGGCAGAATGGACCGCATGGCGGGTCAATACCTATGACGATGAATGCCAAAAGGCGCAAGGTACACGAGAAATTGGCGAAACTGCCGGGAGTGCGGCCGGTGCGCCGGCCGGTGTCACCCGGCAGTGACGACGAGTTCGACCTGTACTACGTGCGCACCGGTCGCAAATCGGCGCACCCGCTGGTCATCATCCCGGGCGGACCGGGAGTCGCGTCGATGCGCCTGTACCACGGATTGCGCCGCAGAGCCGCCGTGGCCGGTCTGGACGTGATCATGATCGAGCACCGTGGCGTGGGCATGTCGCGCCACGACGACACCGGTGCTGACCTGCCGCCAGAGGCGCTCACCATCGACCAGGTCGTCGACGACGTCGCCGCGGTGCTCGACGACGCACACGTGGACTCGGCCGTCGTCTACGGCACGTCGTACGGCACCTATATCGCGGCGGGGCTGGGGGTGCGACATCCCAGCCGAGCCAAAGCGATGGTCCTCGACTCCCCGGTGCTGTCGCGCCATGACATAGCGCTGGCGCGCGACGCTATCCGCAGGCTGCTGCTCAAGGGCGACAGTCCGGAGACGGCCGCACTCGCGCCCAAGGTCCGCCGGTTGGTCGACTCCGGGGTGATGACCGCGTCCGCGGCCCAGGTCGCGGCAGCAATTTACGGCTACGGCGGCGCCAAGCTCCTCGACCGGCAACTCGACCTATTGCTCGACGGCCGAACGATGCTGTGGCGCGGGCTCTGCCGGGTCACCACCGCTGTCAATCGGAAGGTGCCCTACCGCTACGAGAACGATCTGGTCAGCCGCATCGCATTCCGCGAACTCGACTACGCCGCCGAGCCCGACGGCCTGCCCCTCGACCCCGCCGTGGCGATGCGGGAAACCCTGGCCCCCACAGCTGTTTTCGAGCGCGAGCCGTATGACTTGGTGGCCGAGATGCCGAAATTCGGCTGGCCGACGGTCGTGGTTGCCGGCGGACGCGACCTCATCACCCCGCCGACGGTAGCGGAACGCGTGGCGTCGCTGGTGCCCGACGCGGTGCTCGTGGAGTTTCCGACGATGGCGCACAGCGCCCTGGACTTTCGGGAGCCCGCCGCCCTGGTCATCGCCGCCGCGGTCTGCCGCGGCGAACACGACCGGCTCAGCGGCCAGGCGCCGATGCTCGACGCCATGCCGGCACGGTCGCCGGTGCGGCTGCTGTGGAAGGCGATCGACGTGGCCGCCGCGGCGGAGGCGGCCGTCCTACCGGTGCGGCGCCAGGTCAGTCCCGCATGAATCCGATTGCGCTGTAATCGAGGTCGGCCAGACCAGTGGCACCGAAGTTGGCCAGCGTGCTGCGCACCGCGATGGTTCCGGGCGATTGGGTCAGCGGCAGGCTGAATCCTTCCGCCCACACCAGTTTGTCGACCTCGTTGGCCAGCTCACGGGCCTTGGCGGGATCGAGTTCCTGCAGCGTCCGCTCGATGGCGGCGTCGATCTCGGGGCTGCCGATCTTGCCGAAGTTGCTTTCCCCGTCCGAGGTGTAGATCTGGGTGAGCGACGACAGCGGAAACGCGTCGCCGACCCACCCGAACAACGCGATATCGAAGGCTCCTACGTTGACGTAGTTGCTGAAAAAGCCGCTGCCGGAGCGTGATTGCAGCTCGAGTTTCACCCCGATCTGTGCCAGGCTGTGCTGAGCGACCTGCGCGAACTGCCGGGTGCTCTGCGCATCGTAGAACAGTAGGCGCACCACCAGCTGGCGACCGTTCTTCTCCCGGAACTTGCCGTTGAGCTTCCAGCCCAGCGCGTCGAGGTCCCGCTTGGCCTGCTCCGGGTCGTAGGGGGTGCTGTTGTCTTGATAGCCCTCCTGCCCGGCGACGAAGATGTGGTTGTTCAGTGGGGCCGGATCGCTGGTGAGGCCGTAGAGGGCCACTTTGGCGATGGTCCGGCGGTCGATCCCCTTGCAGACCGCCAGGCGCAGCGCCGGGTCGGCCAGTATCGCTCCGGGCGCGCCGTTGAGGGTGAAGTGGCTCCAGCTCGGGGCCGGCGCGCGGCGGATCGAGATGCCCTTGGTGCGCTCGGCGATGGTGAGCTGATCGAGCGAGCCGATTCCGGTGGCGTCGATCGTGGTGTTCTGCAGCGCCGGCAACCGTGCCGCGTCGTCGAGAACCAGGTAGGTGATGCTGTCTAGCCGCGGCCGCTCGCCCCACCATTTAGGGTTGCGGGACAAGACGATTCGCTGGGTGCTGCGGTCCAGCGAGGTGACGATGAACGGGCCGGCGGACGGACCTGGCGCGTCCAGCTGGCCCTTGTTGAATGCTTCGGGCGTGGCGGTCATGCTGGCGGGCAGCAGCATCCCGTTGCCGGCGAACATTCCGCGCCACTCCGCGTAATGCTTGGCGAAGGTCACGACGGCCTGGCGGTCGTCGACGCCGCGGGTCACCGAGGCGACACGGTCGGCGCCGTTGAGAGACGCGATCGCGAAGTCCTTGTCGGCGCCGCTGGTCGCGTGGATTTGACTGGCGATGTCACGCCAGGTGATCGGCGAACCGTCGGACCAGACCGCTTTGGGATTGATGGTGTAGGTGATCACCTGCGGGTCGGCCTGGGTGAGTTCGACGCTGGTGAAGTAGTCGGTGTCGACCGTCGTCGAGCCGTCGGGCCCGATGACAAACGCGCGCGGCATGGTGGCCTTCATCATCGAGGAGACCTCGGCCGAATTGCCGTCGATGTGCAGGATGTTGAAGTTGGGCGGGAAGTCGCTGAGCGCCAGCCGCAGGTTGCCGCCGTCGCGCAGCGTGGCGGGGTTCTGCGGGTTGATGTCGCTGGTCGTGCCGACGGCGCCGTTCGGCGCGGCCGACGGCGTCACGGGTGCGGCCGAGCATCCGGCCACCATCAGGGCGGCGATCAGCAGCGCAAATATGAGGCGGGTCCGGTTGGTCATGATTGCCTGGGATTCGGTTGCGGCACCGCACCAAGCAGCCGCCGCGTGTACTCGTGTTGCGGATTGCTGAAAACCTCCCGGCTGTAGCCCTGCTCGACGATGGCGCCGGCATACATGACGACCACATCGTGGGCGAGGTGTTTGACCACCGAAAGATCGTGGGAGACAAATAGATACGAGAGCCGGAATTGCTCTTGCAGGTCCAGGAGCAGGTTGATGATGCCGGCCTGGATCGACACGTCGAGCGCCGATACCGGCTCGTCGAGCGCCAGTATCTTGGGCTGTAACGCCAGCGCCCTGGCGATACCGATGCGCTGCTTTTGCCCACCGGAGAACTCGGCGGGATAGCGACTGGCATCGGAGCGGCGCAGCCCGACGATGTCGAGCAGCTCGGCCACCCGGGCGTGCGTATCGGTCTTGCTGAAGCCGTTGGCCTGCAACGGTTCGGCGAGCAGATCAGAGACGGGAAGCCGCGGATCCAGCGAGGCCACCGGGTCTTGAAAGACGACCTGAATGTCGCGGCGCAGCGACCTACGGCTCGACGATGTCAGGGTGGCGACATCGGTGCCCAGCACTTCGATCGATCCCGATTGCGGCACAACCAATTCCAGTATTTGGTGCAGAGTGGTCGACTTGCCCGAGCCTGATTCACCGACGATGCCCAGCGTGCGGCCTTGCTGCAGTTCGAAACTGACGCCGTCCACGGCGCGAACCTCACCGATCGACCGGCGTAGCAGCAGGCCCTTGGTCAGCCGGTAGGTCTTGACCAGGCCGCTGACTCGCACGACGACCGGTGTGTCACCGAGGTCCGGTGCGGAGGTCTCGGTGTTCACGCCGTAGATGTCGGCGGCGCTGCGGCCGTCGACCTGGTCGGTGCGGATGCAAGCAGCCCGGTGGCCGATGCCGACCTCGATCAATTCGGGCTCGGCGGTTCGGCATTCGTCGATCACCAGCGGGCAGCGGGGCGCGAACGGGCAACCGGGATCCATACCGGCCAGCGACGGAGGCGCGCCGGGAATTGGCACCAGCCGGGTGCCCTGCTCGGCGTCCAGGCGCGGGACCGACCCCAACAGCCCCACGGTGTAAGGCATCTGGCGATCGCGGTAAAGGTCATCGACCCCGGCTGACTCGACGACCCGGCCGGCGTACATCACCAGCGCCCGGTCGGCGAACTCGGCGACCACCCCGAGGTCGTGGGTGATGATCAATACCCCGGCTCCGGTGACGTCACGGGCCGTCCTGAGCACGTCGAGGATCTGCGCCTGCACGGTGACGTCGAGCGCGGTGGTCGGCTCGTCGCAGATCAACAGATCAGGATCGTTGGCAATCGCGATCGCGATCACCACGCGTTGCCGTTCGCCGCCGGAGAGCTCGTGCGGGAAGGCGCGGGCCCGCCGCTGCGCTTGCGAGATACCCACCAGCTCAAGGAGTTCCACGGCGCGTCGGCGGGCTTCCTGCTTACCGACGCGGGGCTGATGCACCCGGATCGCTTCGGCGATCTGGTCGCCGACGGTGTAGACGGGCGTCAGGGCAGACATCGGATCCTGGAACACCGTGCCGATCACCTTGCCGCGGAACCGTGACATCCCGTCGTCGCCGAGCCCGAGGAGTTCGGTGCCCTGCAGCCGCACCGAGCCGCGTACTTCGGCGTACTCGGGCAGCAGGCCCACCACCGCCATCGCCGCCGCGGACTTACCCGACCCGGATTCGCCGACCATCGCCACCACTTCGCCCGGGTCGACGCGGTAGCTGATGCCACGCACCGCGGTCACCGGATCGCCGTCGGTGGGGAAGCTGACGGCCAGGTCGGTCACCTCGAGCAGCGGGGTCATCGCTCACCCCGGCGCAGCGTTCTGCTGCCGGGATCCAGGGCGTCGCGCAGGCCGTCACCGGTCAGGTTGGCGCACACCAGAATCAGCACCAGGACCCCGGCCGGAAACAGGAAGACCCACGGGTACGTCGTCGCGGATTGGGTGCCGTCGGCGATCAAGGTGCCCAGCGACACATCGGGTGGCTGGATGCCGAAACCGAGGAAGCTCAAACCGGTTTCGGCCAAGATGGCCGATGCCACGTTGAGGGCCGCGTCGATGATCAGGATCGACGCCACATTCGGGATCACGTGATCGGTGATGATCCGGCGGCTGGACACCCCCATAAACCGTGCCGCACGGATGAATTCACGCTCACGCAAGCTCATCGTCATGCCGCGCACCATGCGGGAGCTCACCATCCAGCCGAAACCGGCCAAAAGCAACACCAGAAACATGATGTTGGCCGAATTCTTCGTTCGTGGAGTCACGATGGCGATCAGGATGAAGCTCGGCACCACCAGCAGCAGGTCGACCAACCACATGAGCGCTCGGTCTCGCCAGCCGCCGAAATACCCCGAGATCGCCCCCACGGTGGCGGCGATGCCGGTGGAGATCACGGCGACACACACCCCGATCAGCATCGACTTCTGCATGCCCCGCAATATCTGCGCCAGCAGGTCTTGGCCCAGGGCGTTGGTGCCCAGCCAGTGACGTGTGTTCGGTGGTTGCAGTAAGGCGTCGAAATCAAGGTCTTCGTAGGAGTAGGGCAGCAGCGCGGGCAGCGTGTAGCAGCCGACGAACAGCAGCACCAGCAGCGTGAGCGAGGCCACCGCGGACCGGTTGCGCAGGAACCGGCGCAGCACCAGGGTGCGCCGCGACATGAACTCCGCGACATCTGGCTGGGCCAAGGCGGTCATGCCACTCGCACTCTGGGGTCCAGCGCCGCGTAGATGACGTCAGAGAGCAGACCGGCCAGCAAGACCACGGCCCCGGAGAACACCGTGATCGCCGCGACGATGTTGGTGTCCTGGGTTGAAATGCCCCGGACCATCCATTCGCCCATGCCGTGCCAGCCGAAGATCTTCTCGACGAAAACCGCTCCGGTGACCAATCCGGCCACCCCGTAAGCGAACAGCGTGGCCATCGGGATCAGCGCGGTCCGCAGCCCGTGTTTGATCAGCGCGCGCCGCCGGGTCAGCCCCTTGGCGCGGGCGGTGCGAATGAAATCCTGCCCCAGGACGTCGAGCATTGCGTTGCGCTGATAGCGGCTGTAACCGGCGGCAGCTCCCAGCGCCAGGGTGAGCGACGGCAGGACCAGGTGCTTCAACCGGTCACCGAAGGCGTGCCAGGTCCCGGCGGCCACGCCGGGCGCGGTCTCGCCGGTGTAGTCGAACAGTTGCAGACCTAGCGCCCAGTTGACCCGTAGGGCACTCAGGATCAGCAGGTTGGCCACGACGAATGTCGGTGTGCTCAGCATCAGCAACGCCAGCATGGTGATGACGCGGTCACTGAGCCGGTATTGACGGATGGCGCCCCACGCCCCGATCGCCACGCCCAGTATCGTGCCGACCACCGATCCGATGATCAGCAGCCGCAGGCTGGTTCCGATGCGCCGCCCCAGCTCGGTGCCGACGGGCTGGCCGGTGATGGTGACCCCGAAGTCGCCGCGAACCGCGTGGGAAACCCAGTGGGCGTAGCGGATCGGGATGGGCCGGTTCAGCCCCAGTTGCGCGGCCTTGGCGTCGATCACCGCTTGCGGCGGCCGTGGACTGCGCTGCATCAGGTTTTCCAGCGGCGAGAACGCAAGAGACGTCAGGCAATAGGTCAGGAACGAGGCCAACGCCAACAGCACGACGTAGTTGAGCAACCGGCGCGCCAGAAAGCGGGTCATGCCCGACCACCATGCCGCATTGGGACAGGGTAGCGAGCTGGTAGGTGACCTGCCGACAAACAACGCCGGGCAGGCAGGTCGCCGGTCGTCGGCTCATGGCCGCAGACACGCTGAGCTATGACCGCGATGGCAACGCGGTCCGTCCATTCCAATCGCATCGATTTTCACCAGTGCAATCCTGGTCGCCGGTCATTACACTCCTCAGCGGACCGATCCGTATAGCAAACCCCATACCGCGATGCCAGGAGACCTGCGTGACGGTTACCGACGAATACCTGGCCAACAACGCCATCTACGCAAGTACCTTCAAGGGTCCGCTGCCGCTGCCGCCGAGCAAACACATCGCCATCTTGGCTTGCATGGATGCCCGGCTCGACGTCCACCGCCTGCTCGGGATCAACGAGGGAGAAGCGCACGTCATCCGTAACGCGGGCGGCGTCGCTACCGACGATGCGATCCGCTCGTTGGCCATCAGCCAGCGACTGCTCGGCACCCGCGAGATCATGCTGATTCACCACACCGACTGCGGGATGCTCACTTTTACCGACGACGAGTTCAAACGCGCTATCCACGAAGAGGTCGGCGTCAAACCGCCGTGGGCGGCAGAGGCATTCTCGGATGTCGTCGAGGCTGTCAAGCAGTCGTTGCGCCGCATCGAGCACAGCCTGTTCGTCACCAAGCATGTCTCGGTGCGCGGATTCGTGTTCGACGTCGCCACCGGCAAGCTCGCCGAGGTCACGCTGTAACACCCGGTTCACCGCCCTGAGCGGGCGCCCGCCGTGGGACGGTCCCCGTCTCGCGGCGTCTCCTCCGCCGATCCGGCCGCCGATCCGGCCGCCGATCCGGCCGCCGATCCGGCCGGCGCCTCTCACGCCTGAGCTGATTGCCCAGGTGGCAGCGGGCGCACCCGACTTCCGTTGACAGCGCCGGGGAAGACTGGTTCCATTGGTCACAATGACCGTAAACCTGGTCAATCCAACCAACTTTATCAGGTATGAGGCGCGGACTATGACAGGTAAGCCATGACCAGCGGCGTGAAGGCGGGCCCCGCGGCGGGGCAGTACGAGTTGAGCCATCTGCGCTTGCTCGAAGCCGAGGCGATCCACATCATTCGTGAGGTGGCTGCGGAGTTCGAACGGCCGGTGCTGTTGTTCTCCGGCGGCAAGGACTCCATCGTCATGTTGCACTTGGCGCTCAAGGCATTTCGGCCGGGGCGGCTGCCCTTCCCGGTGATGCATGTCGATACCGGCCACAATTTCGACGAGGTCATCGAGACCCGCGACGAGCTGGTCGCCGCGTCCGGGGTGCGATTGGTGGTGGCGTCGGTGCAGGACGACATCGACGCCGGGCGGGTCGTCGAAACCTTGCCTTCGCGTAATCCGCTGCAGACCGTGACGCTGCTGCGTGCCATCCGGGAGAACAAGTTCGACGCGGCGTTCGGGGGAGCCCGGCGCGACGAGGAGAAGGCGCGTGCCAAGGAACGGGTGTTCAGCTTCCGCGACGAATTCGGCCAGTGGGACCCCAAAGCCCAGCGCCCCGAGTTGTGGAACCTCTACAACGGACGGCATCACAAGGGTGAGCACATCCGGGTCTTCCCGTTGTCGAACTGGACCGAGTTCGACATCTGGTCCTACATCGGGGAGGAGAACATCACCCTGCCGTCGATCTACTTCGCCCACCGGCGCAAGGTGTTTGAGCGAGACGGGATGCTGCTGGCCTCGCATCGGTACCTGCAGCCGCGGGCCGACGAGCCGGTGTTCGAGGCCACGGTGCGGTTCCGCACCGTCGGTGACGTCACCTGTACCGGGTGTGTGGAATCAGATGCCGCGACGGTGGCCGAAGTTATCGCCGAGACGGCGGTGTCGCGGCTGACCGAACGCGGGGCGACCAGGGCTGACGATCGGATCTCGGAGGCTGGGATGGAAGACCGCAAGCGGCAGGGGTACTTCTGATGACTGCGTCTACCACGCTGTTGCGCATCGCGACCGCCGGATCCGTCGACGACGGCAAGTCGACGTTGATCGGGCGGCTGCTCTACGACTCCAAGGCGGTCATGGAAGACCAGTGGGCGTCGGTGGAACAGACGTCGCGGGAACGCGGCCACGATTACACCGATCTGGCTCTGGTCACCGACGGCTTGCGGGCAGAGCGCGAGCAGGGCATCACCATCGACGTCGCCTACCGCTACTTCGCCACGCCCAAGCGAAAATTCATCATTGCCGACACCCCCGGCCACATCCAGTACACCCGCAACATGGTGACCGGCGCGTCGACCGCCCAACTGGTGATCGTGCTGGTCGATGCGCGTCACGGCCTGCTGGAGCAGTCCCGGCGGCACGCCTTCCTGGCCTCGCTGCTGGGCATTCAGCACATCGTGCTCGCGGTCAACAAGATGGACCTGATCGGTTGGGACAAGGACAAATTCGAGGCGATTCGAGACGAGTTCCACGCCTTCGCCGCCCGCCTGGATGTGCAAGACGTAGCCACGATCCCCATCTCCGCGCTGAACGGCGACAATGTGGTGACCAAGTCCGACCAGACACCGTGGTACGAGGGACCGGCGCTGCTGACCCATCTGGAAGAGGTCTACATCGCCGGTGACCGAAATCTGGTCGACGTGCGGTTCCCGGTTCAGTACGTCATCCGGCCGCACACGCTGCGGCATCAAGACCACCGCAGCTATGCGGGCACCGTGGCCAGTGGGGTAATGCGTCCCGGTGACGAGGTGATCGTGTTGCCGATCGGCAAGACCACCCGGATCACCGCCATCGAAGGCCCCAACGGGCCGGTGCCGGAAGCGTTTCCACCGATGGCGGTCTCGGTGAGCATTGCCGACGACATCGACATTTCCCGCGGCGACATGATCGCTCGCACCCACAACAAACCCAGGGTCGCGCAAAGCTTCGACGCAACGGTGTGCTGGATGGCGGATTCGGCGGTGCTGGAGCCGGGCCGGGACTACGTCATCAAGCACACCACCAGAACTACCCGTGCCCGTGTTACCGGGCTCGACTACCGGCTCGACGTCAACACCCTGCACCGCGACAAGACCGCCACCGCCTTGAAGCTCAACGAGCTTGGCCGGATCTCGCTGCGCACCCAGATGCCGCTGCTGCTCGACGAATACACCCGCAACGCCGCCACCGGATCGTTCATCCTCATCGATCCCGACACCAACGGAACCGTGGCGGCGGGCATGGTGTTACGCGAGGTCGCGGCCCACACACCCAGCCCCAACACCGTGCGGCACAAGTCGCTGGTGACAGCCAACGACCGGCCGCGCGGACGCACGGTATGGTTCACCGGGTTGTCCGGCGCGGGCAAGTCGTCGGTGGCCACGCGGGTGGAGCAGAAGCTGCTCGAAAGCGGCGTTCCCGCTTACGTTCTCGACGGCGACAACCTGCGGCACGGGTTGAACGCGGACCTGGGATTCAGCATGGCCGATCGCGCCGAGAACCTGCGGCGGCTGGCGCATGTGGCGGTATTGCTCGCCGACTGCGGCCACGTCGTACTGGTTCCGGCGATCAGCCCACTGGCTGAGCACCGCGCGCTGGCCCGAAAAGTGCACGACGACGCCGGGTTTGACTTTGTCGAGGTGTTCTGCGACACGCCGCTCGAAGACTGTGAGCGCCGCGATCCCAAGGGCTTGTATGCCAAAGCGCGCGCGGGGGAGATCACGCATTTCACCGGGATCGACAGCCCGTATCAGCGGCCGAAGAATCCCGACCTGCGCCTCACCCCCGGTCACAGCCTTGACGAGCAGGCGCAGATGCTTATCGACTTGCTGGGGTCTCGGGTCTAAGGGAGAAGGAGCGGTGCCCCGCTCCTTCTCGCAACGCTTCGCGTTGCGCATCGTCGCTTGGGCGGGTGGCACAATCCTGAAGCATGCGGATGTCGGCCAAGGCTGAGTACGCGGTGCGGGCGATGATCCAACTCGCTACCGCTCCCACCGGCAGCCTGGTCAAGACCGACGATTTGGCCCAGGCTCAGGGCATACCCCCGCAATTTCTCGTCGACATCCTGACCAACCTGCGCACCGATCGCCTGGTGCGCAGCCACCGGGGTCGCGAGGGTGGTTATGAGCTGGCACGTCCGGGCGGCGAGATCAGCATTGCCGACGTGCTGCGCTGTATCGACGGACCGCTGGCCAGCGTGCGTGATATCGGGCTTGGCGACCTGCCTTACTCCGGGCCCACCGCAGCGCTGACCGATGTGTGGCGGGCGCTGCGGGCCAGTATGCGATCGGTGCTGGAAGAAACCAGCTTGGCCGACGTCGCCGCCGGCACGCTGCCCGAGCATGTCGCACAACTCGCCGACGACTACCGCGAGCAGGAGAGCAAACGGCATGGGTCGGCCCGCAGCGGCGACTAGCCGCCCGAACCGTACGGCCGGGTGAGGACCAGTCCGGCCACCCGTAGGCGAACAGCGTGGCGATCGGGATCAGCGCGGTCCGCAGCCCGTGTTTGATCAGCGCTCGCCGCCGGGTCAGCCCCTTGGCGTGGGCGGTGCGATGAAATCCTGCCGCAGGACGTCGAGCAGCGGCGAGAACGCCAGAGAAGTGAGGCAGTAGGTCAGGAACGAGGCCAACGCCAACAGCACGAGTTAGTTGAGCGCAACCGGCGCGCCAGAAAGCGGGTCATGCCCGACCACCATGCCGCATTGAGACAGAGTTTGAGCCTTTTCTGCAGGGTCCCGCATCACGGGTGTGACCGGCGCATTTCATGACTTCTGAAGGTTCGTCGAAGTGCCTGCCCGCAGACGGGTGGCTCATCGGCAACGGCGGCGACGGCGCCGACGGGACGGCACCCGGTCAGGCCGGTGGACAAGGCGGCAACGCCGGATTTATCGGTAGCGGCGGAAAGGGCGGCAGAGGCGCCGATTTCCGGGCGATTGATGGATTGCAGGGTGGTTTCGGTGGCCGCGGAGGTGACGCTTGGGGCTTCGGCAACGGCGGGGCCGGCGGGGCGGGCGGAACGCTGGCGGGCGGCGGTCGTGGGGGAAATGCTGGCTGGTTTGCCGGCAACGGCGGGCCGGGTGGGCCCGGGGGGAGCGCGCCGCTGCCGGAGGAATTGGGCGTAGGTTTTGGGATCGCTGCGGGCCGCGGCGGTGATGGTGGCGATGCCTATCTGTATGGATTCGGCGGCGCCGGCGGGCCCGGCGGCGCGGGTAGCCAGGGCATCGCCGACTTCAACAGCACCGGCGTATTTGCCGGTGGTCCCGGCGGGTCAGGCGGTGACGGCGGCACGGGCGGTTGGATCGGTGGCGGCGGGCCCGGTGGTGCCGGCGGAGTCGGCGGTATGGGTAGCACGAGCCAGGGTGGCGGCGGTAAGGGTGGTGAGGGGGGACCCGGCGGGCACGGCGGTTCCACCCGGTTCATTGGCCCCGGCGGTCCCGGCGGGGAAGGTGGCCCCGGCGGCCAGGGCGGCTCCTCGCTGGTTGCAGGTTTCGCCAATGGCGACGGCGGTGCCGGCGGCGACGGCGGTGTCGGCGGCACCGGGGGGATTGCCCTCGGCGACACCGCCAACAACAGCTTCCTGCAGGACCTCCTGCAGCATCCTGGCGGCAGTGGCGGCAGTGGCGGCAAAGGTGGCGATGGTGGAGACCCCGGCTATGACGAGGGTGTGGGGGCGCCATCGGGGATAGGTGGCCCCGGTGGCCAGGGTGGACCAGAGGGGGACCTGTTCAACTTGCCGGGTCTGCTTCTTGGCCCTTTCTTGGGGTGACGACCACTGGGTAGCCATTCGTCATTGAGGCTGCCGATGCGGCGGTCGGTGTGCTGGCGGGGTTGATCTGGTTCGTGTGCACCATCAGTGTGGCAAGGAACTGATGGGTGCGCGGCACCCCGCTGAAGTCTTGGCTGGCTTGCGGGGTGCCGCGCTGTAGTGCTTGGAGGCACTGATGGTGACGGTGTGCGACACGAGGTCGCGTATGGCGAGTGAACTCGCGGATTGGAGGCCGGTTATGCCGGACGCGTAGTTCGCGATC
>NZ_LQOX01000064.1 GCF_002102175.1 Mycobacterium gastri
GCATCAACGCCGCCTTGGCGGTAAACGCCGACTGCGAGGCCACCAACTGCGGAATATGGGCATCCAACAAACTCATGATCATTCCTTTCGATTCGAATTTCCAGTTACTCGTTGTCAGCTCATCAAGCTGCAAACGTCTGTTCGGTGCCCGCTCCAAGGACATTCGATTCCCAGGTAGCCGGCAGCATCGGGACATGCGAAGCACCGCCGTAATCGGTGCCATGCAATGGCGTCAACCCGCAGGGCTGTCCGACGTTCTCGTTGCCGCCTGTCCCGGCAAACCCCAACGTCCCAGCACCACGATCAGACGCCACCGCCGACGACGGCGGGCTCCCAGACGCCGGCTGCACCGTCGACACCAACCGCGCCCGCTCGACCGCCGCCCCCGGCGCCGGCTCCACCGTCCCGATAGCCACCGCCGCCGGAGCGGCAGCCAATGCCGCAGCCGGCGCAGCCGCCACCGCCGCCGCCGGCATAGCGGCCAATCCGGCGAATCCGGCCACACCCGGAACAACAGCAGCGGCCAACGCCCCCAACAAAGGACTCGCCAATAGCGGAACAACACCGGCCAAATTGGAAATAATCCATCCCACAACAATTGCTGTAACGCCCAAGACAGTAGCGTAGACCAGCGGCGGAATTAGGACGATCGCTAAAATGAGCGGCATACCAAGCGCACCGAGATATAGCAAATCTAAAATGGCTTCTATCAGGTGTAAATTTACGAGATTAACGATCAGTTGGTACAGTACCGCACCATAGGCTTGGAAAACCATTGAGAAAAGTTCGAAGTCCAATTCCCATACCTTGCCGGCAAGGGCCAAGAACTGCATCAGTTCCTGCCATGGGAATGGGGTGAGGGTAAGGGTGGCCACAGCGTTGCTGATTTCATTGGCACCGGGTTTGACGATGACCGGTGCCGGCGTGGTGTGCGGCGTCGAGACCAGTGCCACACCGCTGACGGCCTCGTAGACGCTCATGGTGGTAGCGGCCTGGATCCACATCCGGACGTAGTCGGCCTCGTTGAGCGCGATCGGGATGGTGTTGATCCCAAAGAAATTCGTCGCGAGCAACACCCCGTGAGTGATGTGGTTGGCGCCCAATTCCGCCAACGTCGGCATCGCGGCCAGCGCGCTGACGTAGGCTGCCGCCACGGTGTCATGCCCGGTGGCCGTTGCCGCGCTGTCGGCGCTGGTCTGCATCAACCACGCCACATACGGAACGTGCGCGGCCACGTACGCCTCGGTGCTAGGGCCCTGCCACGCGCCAGCCTGCACCGCTGCCAGTATCATCGTGAGTTCTTCTGCTGCCGAGGCATATTCGGTACTCATCGATGTCCACGCAGCAGACGCTGCCAGCAGCGACTCTGGGCCCGGACCGGCACTCAGCAATGCCGAATGTATTTCCGGCGGCGAAGCGATCCAGATCGGCGCCGTCATACCCAACCGCCTAAGGCCGAGTACGACACCGCCGCAGCGGCGTCACCCGCGGCATAACTGGCGCCGGACTCACCGACACCGATTCCCGAACGGCCAAGCTCTTCAACGGCTTCGGCGGCCACCGCGGCGTGCTCGTTGCCGCAAGCACTAAACCCGGCCGCGGTCTGTATCGACACGGGGTCAGCCGCCGGCGGGACGACCGCTGTAATCAGCGGTGCCGCAGCAGCATGCGCGGCAGCCAACCGCGCTGTCAGCGCTTCCACCGCCGCACTGGCTGCCGCCAGGCCTTCCGGAACCACTTGCAACGTCATTATCGACTCCTTCCGATTGCATCTGTCCTGCCCGCATGGCCGAAGTCGTCACCGACTGCGACTGCCGGGCATGATGCGGAAAAAAATCTCACGGATTGTAACTGTTGTCAACAGTTGTATATAGCTACGGTTACGTAGGGAAAAGCTACGTTTCAGTAGCCATCGGGACCGATGGGAGTCGTTGGGCCGGGCCTGAATACGCCATTGCCACCATGGACTGCGGGTCCGCCATCCCAATTGGGCCGCAGCCCAACAGATGCATCGTTTCGAACGTGAAATGCGTTACTGGCGGTGACCGGATCTGGATGGTGCATCGATTTCCTGTGCGTGGGGCACGTGGCTGTTTCGAAATAGGCTATTTCTCATGGGAGTTCGGCTGGATTGACAGTGACTAATGGTCTAAGTCGTAGTCCGACTATAGATTTAGCTCATTTGCGACGGCTGGCTGGCGTGTTCGATACAGAGGCACATCGACTGTCTCGCCTCCAGGGCATCGCTGCGGCGGCGGTCGGCCTGTCGAGATGCGCAATGGGACCTGGATTTTCAACGGTTGGCGCCCTGCGAGGTGCCAGGCCGGCAGACCAGCTTCTATGCAACCGCCGATAACTGTATTGTTTCCTCCCAAGGGGTTTCATGGACGCGCAAACAAGGTCGACGTCGGCAGCGGTAGGCACACCAGATTTGCGTGCGTGCCGCGCTGCCGGGAGCCCTGCCCTGCTCTCCGGACGGAGCGCTCTGCTGAGCTTGACCGTCGTTGACAGCGGCGGGGTCTGCTGCACCCGGACTGGCATCCCACAAGGGAAAGGCTCTGCATCCGAAGCTGATTCGGACTCCGAGAATCCGTAGCGGTAGCCGGGATCGGGCAGCCTCGCCCGTCGGCGCCGGCGCGCCGCGTCTCCTCCCGCGCTGCCACGGCGGCCGCCGCCGGGATGGCAGCCTGGCCGGGTTCTGACGCCGTCCGCCGGGCCGATGCGCTCATCGCCGAGTGCCACATGGCCTCCGACGGTTGGTCCCTGCCAGGCGCCAGCCAGAACCGCGCCCAGAAGCTCGGCTAGCTGATCTGCCACCGCGGCGTATTCGGCACTCAACGAACTCCACGCCGATGCCGCGGCCAACATGCCGCCCGGTCCAGGGCCGCTGCTGAGCTGGTCGAATGCACCTCTGGGGGCCAATCCATCCACACCCGGTGCCGTCATAGTCAGGCCGGTCGGTCGACAGCAGCCGCTAGCGCCATGTAGGCCTGCTTGCCGGAATACGTGGCGGGTTTCAGCAGTCGGACGCCGGCCCCGGAAAAGTTCCCGCGCAACGCAAACTCATTGCGTCTTCCGGTGCACCTACGGCTTGGTGGCACTGACCAGGGTGTTGCGCACAAACAGCGCCCCGGCCTCGGTCCCCGGTTCCGGCACCGGCCGGCCGACCTCGCGGAGGTATTCGACCAATGGGGTACCGATTGCCGTCCAGCCACGTGCCCCGAACCACTCGGCGGCCGGTGCGCACTGCTCGTTGTAGACCAACTGAAAGAACGGATTCGCGTCACCGGCCGCAACGACGGCACGTTCTTCTTCCACTTTGGCGGCGAATTCCTCCGGGGGAAGCGGGCTGCCGTCCTCCACTGCGGCATGGCTGCCAAGGCAGGCCAGGTTGTCGATGCCGGTGAACAGTTGCTCCTGCGCGGCGGCCGGAAGATAGATCAGCAGCCCCTCGGCGATCCACGCCGACCGCTTGCCAGGATCAAAGCCGTTGTCTTGCAACGCTTGTGGCCAGTCTTCCCGCAGATCGACCGCGATTTCACGTCGCTCGGCACGCGGCTGGGCGCCGTGCCGGGACAGCACCTCACGCTTGAAATCGAGTACCGGCGGCCGATCCAGCTCGAAGACTGTTGTTCCGTCCGGCCAGGGCAGCCGGTAGGCGCGTGAGTCCAGTCCCGCCGCCAAGATGACCACCTGGCGCGCTCCGGCGTCGGCGGTCCGCTGGAAGTACGCGTCAAAGTACCTGGTGCGGGCACCCTGGAAATTGACGAAGTGCTCGCCGAACTCCTCGCTCTTCAAATCGTGGTCGGGAACCTTGCCGTCGAGCACGTCGGCCCAGGAACCGCCGACGGCCCGGCAAAACAGTTCCGCATACGGATCGACGGCCAGCGGGTCGGGCTTTTGGGCCTCCAAAGCCCGTGCCGTGGCGACGAAAAGCGCGGTCGATCCGACACTCGTGGTGATGTCCCAGGTGTCACCTTCACTACGCACCCAACCGACATTAATGCGTGGCTGGGCCGTCCGGCTCCCAGGTACCAGGGAGCATCGGCGTCCTGGGTGAGAAATTCCCAACTGCTCACCGAGTGTGCACCGGCTGCGTCGAGTGTGTACTGGCGGCGGCGACACGCCGCTCGGTGCCGCCGTGGTTGCACTCTCGGCGTGCCGGCTTGTGAAGGATGCGGCTGAAGGGCACCGATGGACAGTTGTGAAGACAGACCTCGATGCCCTGCTGACCTGTTCGCGGGCATTCAGGGTGACCACGTGGTGCACCCCGACCGGCGGCGCGCGCGACGGCCGAAGCAAGTGACCGACGCCGAGCTGGTGCGCCTGGCCGTGGCTCAGGCGCTGCTCGGCGCCCGCAGCGAACACCCGTGGCCGCAAATGTGTTACGGCCGACTCGGGCACCCGTTTCCCTACCTGCCGAAACAGCCCGGCTACCACAAGCGAGTCAAGGCGGCGCCACCGCTGATCTGCAAGGCCACGCTGTACCTGGCCACCCAATGCCCGTCCTGGGCCGACGACCTACGCCTAATCGACGGCACCCCAGTGCCGTGCGATGCGCCGCGGGAAACCGCGAAACGCTCCGAACTGGCCGGTGTCGCCCACTACGAGAACTGCGCCGCGCACTCCCGCTGATTCTGGGGGCGAAGCTATATCTGATCACCACCGCCGACGGCAGGCCCGCCGCGTGGTGTCTGGCCGACCCCAAAAACGGCGAACGAGAAGTCGCCGCAGAGCCTTTCGCGCACACCCGAGACCTCGACGCGCTGCGCAAGAAGATGATTGCGCTGGCCGACAAGGGCCTACCCAGCACCGAGTTGCAACGCCACTGCGCCGACCAGCTGAGCGTGCCGCTGGTGCGCCCCGACCGCAAGGACGAAAAACAACGCCGCTACAGCCACCTCGCCGGCATGCGCCCACAGACCCAAGCCGTCTACGACACCTACAAGCATCAGCTCAATCTCGAACCCGAGGTTGGAGATGGCGCCGCTGATGGCCGCAGCGAGCAACTGCATCGATGTGGGTGGCCGCGACAGGATGCCGGGAAAGGACGGCCAGCATTTCCGGCAAACCCACACCTGTGTCGGCCGCACAGCGATACGCTGTTGTGGCCGATTTTCGCTGGTGACGGGGGAGGCCCCAGATCGGCTTGACAGCGCAGTCATGGCGTATCGGGAGGTGTCAGATGTCGTTCATGTTCGCGGCGCCGGAGGCGCTGGTTTCAGCGGCAGGGGATTTGGCCACTGTCGGGTCGACGGTCGGCGCGGCCAATGCCGCCGCCGCGGCCAGCACGACGGGGTTACTGGCCGCGGGCGCGGACGAGGTATCGGCCGCGATTGCGGCGCTGTTCGGTGCGCACGGCCAGGCGTACCAGGCGCTGAGCGCACAAGCGGCCGCATTCCACGAACAGTTTGTCCAGGCCCTGACCGCGGGCGGGACATCGTATGCGGCCGCCGACTATGCTGCTGCGACGCCGCTGCAGCCCCTCCTCGACGCGATCAACGCACCGTTCATCGCGGCTACCGGGCGTCCGCTGATCGGCAATGGCGCCAACGGGGCCCCGGGGACCGGTGCCAACGGCGGGGCCGGCGGGTGGCTGATCGGCAACGGCGGCGCCGGCGGATCCGGAACGACCTCAACCACCGCCGACGGCGGCAAAGGCGGCGCCGGCGGGGCAGCCGGGCTGCTCGGTAGCGGCGGAGCCGGCGGGGCCGGCGGCAACACCTCGGCCGCCGGCAAAGCCGGTGGAGCCGGCGGGGCCGGCGGGAATGCCATGCTGATCGGCGCCGGTGGCGCCGGCGGCGCTGGCGGGAGCTCAACAAATGTCGGCGGTGTGAGCGGCGGGGCCGGCGGGGCCGGCGGCAACGCCGGCATGCTCTTCGGCGCCGCCGGGAACGGCGGCCCCGGCGGCTTGACAAACGGAATCGGCGCCACCGGCGGGGCCGGCGGGGCCGGAGGAGCCGGCGGGATGTTCTCCGACGGTGGGGTAGGCGGGGCAGGCGGTGCCGGTGCGTCCGGCGGCGCCGGAGGAGCAGGCGGTGTCGGCGGGCTGTTCTCCGACGGCGGCACCGGCGGGGCCGGCGCAACCGGCAGCGTCGTCGCCGGCACCGGCGGCGCCGGCGGAGCCGGCGGCGCCGGTGGGCTGTTCGGTGCCGGTGGTACCGGTGGCCCCGGCGGGGCGGCCAGCGTAGGGGGCGCCGGAGGGAACGGCGGCAACGCCGGCATGCTCGCCATCGGAGCCGCCGGCGGAGCCGGCGGCTCCGGCGGACAAGGCTTCGTCACCACCGGCGGGGGCGGCGGGACCGGCGGCAACGCCGGCATGTTCTTTGGCTCCGGCGGCGCCGGTGGCGCCGCCGGAGCGGGCTTCACCAAGGGCGGAACCGGGGGGGCAGGCGGCAACGCCGGCATGCTCAATGGCTCCGGCGGGGCCGGCGGCACCGGCGGCGCCGGTAACACCGGCCCCGGTGGGGCCGGCGGGGGCGGCGGCAAGCCCGGGCTGATCGGCAACGGCGGTAACGGCGGCGACGGTGGCGCCAGCGGGGCCGCCGCCGGCGGCAATGGCGGCACCGGCGGCGACGGCGTGCTGATCGGGAACGGCGGTAACGGCGGCAGCGGAGGCACCGGCGCAACCCCGGGCAAAGCCGGCCTCGGCGGCCTCGGCGGGCTGCTGTTGGGTGCAGACGGAATACCCGCTCCCCCCAGCCCCAACCCGTTGCACACCCTGCAGCAGGATGTGCTCAATGTGGTTAACCAGCCCGTCCAGGCACTGACCGGGCGGCCGCTGATCGGCAACGGCGCCAACGGAACTCCGGGGACCGGCGCTGCCGGCGGCGATGGCGGGTGGTTGTTCGGCAACGGCGGTAATGGCGGGCACGGTGCGACCAACACCGCCCTCAACGGTACGGGCGGGCCCGGCGGGCCCGGCGGGGCCGGCGGGATCCTGTTCGGCAGCGGCGGCACCGGCGGAAGCGGCGGGATAGCCACCGGCGTCGGCGGGAAAGGTGGCGCCGGCGGCGCTGGCGGTTCCGCCTTGCTGATCGGCGCCGGCGGAACCGGCGGCAGCGGCGGGTTCGGCAACTCCGGCGGTGGCGGCACCGGCGGGGCCGGCGGGCGCGGCGGCAATGCCGGCTTCTTCTTCGGCGCTGCCGGGACCGGCGGCGCCGGCGCCGCTCCTGGCAATCCGACCGGCGTCGGCGGCGCCGGCGGTACCGGCGGGCTGTTCGCCGACGGCGGGGCTGGCGGAGCCGGCGGTCAAGGTGGTGCCGGGTCC
>NZ_LQOX01000065.1 GCF_002102175.1 Mycobacterium gastri
CATCATGCTCGCTGAGCCAAACAGGTGGTCCCTAGCTGGTGGCAAACCAGTGGTCCCTTCCCGGTGGCAAATGACAAGCACAGTCCTAGGATGCTGTGTCGACTCGGGTCACGAGACCCGTCATCTGTTCGGCGATCGGATGCGTGCGGGGTCCTAGCCTTCTGGTCATCAATGTGCTCCGCAGGTCGATGCCCGCGCCTTCGCTCGAAACTCTTGTGGTGGCAGGTATTCGACGTGGCGGAGATGCCTCGCGTGCGCACCGGGTCAGCTGTTATACCGCCGTATCGAGTGTGCGGTGACGGCTTTGAATCGACGTGATCATCGCCGATGGGCCCCCACCCTCGAATGATAGGCAGCGAATGCGATGGGATCGCCGAAGCACCTCCTAAGCCTAAGCGTCAACCCCGACCGCACCAGCCCCGATTGTCATCTCCGCACGCCGGGGCGCAGCCCCTGAATGCTTCCAACCACAAATGCAGGCCTGTAACGGACTTTGTCGCTGAAAATCCCATTGGACGGGCACAACTAACACCTCACCCCCGTGGAGACCGTGCGGCCGATGTGACCGTCGCAGTTACGTCCTGCAGCGCGGTGCCCTAAATCAGTACCGCCCAAGGACAACTAGACTAGATCGCGCAATGGCGGGTGAGCACCGGGAGCAATCGCAGCAAGATCCGGGCCGAGCGTCGGCGACCTCGTTGACGAACCGGTTGAAGTCCAGGCCGGAATCGGTGCCGGCAAGGCCGGAGAGCGCGCGGATGACCAGCCACGGGATGCCGAAGGCTTCGCAGACCTGAGCCAGCGCGCCGCCCTCCATTTCGATTGCGTGACCGTCGAATTCGCGGTGCAGTCGGCTGCGGGTGCGCTCACAATGCAGGTATTGATCGCCGGTCAGAACGGTGCCGAAAGTGATTCGCCGCGGCCGGCCGCGGCCACCCGCGCCAGTCGACAGCGGCGGGAGGGTGAACCCGTCAAGACAGTCCCGCACGCGCTCGATCAGCCCGGGGTCGGCCCGATAGCCAAGCTGATCGGTCGGTTCGATGAAGGGTATGTGGCCGGGTTGGTAGGGCTGCAGCTGCCCGTCGTCCACCAGGCCGAAATCGTGCTGGACCACCCGTTCGGCGATGACGATATCGCCGATCTGCAGCTCCGCATCCAGCCCGCCGGCGACACCGGTGAAAACAATGATGCGGCAACGGAATCGGTCGGCAAGCAGCGTCGCGACAACGCTTGTGTTGACTTTGCCCATGCCGGCTGCCGCCAAGACCACCGGGTGGTCGTCGAGCGCGCCGACGTCGAAGGTGACCTGGGCGATCTGGTCCCATTCGGGACCCGACATCAAACCCAGCAGGTAGGACAACTCCTGCGGGATCGCGCAGATGATCCCGATCGTCACGGCGAGCCGCTCGCCCGCAACCCGGTCACCGATCACCGATCATCGATCACCGATCACCGATCGCCGGAGGTCATCATGCGGGAACCGCGGCGGAACCGCACGAGGTACCTGGGCAGCCGGCGCACCGGCACCGGCTTGGGCCAGTCATCGGCCCGGAAGTATGCGTCGGAACCGCCATCGACGAACACGACACTGCCGCAAAGGAAATCGGCGGAGTCCGACAATAGGAAGCAAATCCAGTCGGCCATGTGCGCGACGTCGCCGAAGCCACCGATGGGAATAGGGAACGACCGAACGGCTTTGGCTTGCGTCGGGTCCGACAGCTGCTCCTGCAGCAGCGGCGTCATGATGGCGCCGGGCGCCAGAGCATTGAGCCGTATACCCGAACCTGCCCATTCCGGCAGCACGGCATGGCGCCGAACCCAGCGGCTCACCGCGATTTTCGACGCCGCGTACATGATCGACGGCGCCGCTCTGCCGAATAGTTTCACCGACCGCAGCGCCCCATCGGCGTTATTCTGCAGCAGTGCTCGCACGGTTCGCCGGGGAACCGCCGGAACCGTCGTCGTCGAGTTGCTGCCGATAACAACCACCTTCGCACGTTCGCCGGCGGCCAATGCGGGCCGCCATGCCTGCAGCAATTCGACCACGCCCAGGTAATTGACCTGGGTGATCCGCCGCAACCGGTCCTGCCCCGGGCCCGGCCCCAAACCTGCAGCCAGTACGGCACCGTCGAGCCTGCCGCCCGAGGCCACCACGACTCCGTCCGCGGCGTGCACACGTCCCTGTGGTGTCGACAAGTCGGCGACGACGTCGGCGTCTTTGAGGTCGACTCCGATCACCGTGTGGCCGTCGTCGCGGAGCCGGGCCGCGGCCGCGCGGCCCATCCCGGATGCCACTCCGGTGATTGCATAGGTGCCCATTGCGATCTCCGATCCTGCTCGGGCGGCGCCATCAGGTCGTCATGGCGGCGCGTTCCAGGTCGAGCAACTGCTCGCCGTGCCGTTCTTCCTCATATGCCTGGCGGCCACCGCGCAGGCCGAACAACCGCTTCGAGATCAACAGGTACAACACCGCAGCCATATTGATGGTGAAGGTCACCACCCGGGTCATGGTGATGCCCTTGGTCAGGTCATGGATCTCCAACGGCAGGAATAGCGAAGTTGCCACGACCGCGAAGTATTCGCCCCAGCGCTTCAACAGCCATAGGCCCACGCCCTCGACCACCTGCAAGACCGCATAGGCGGCCAGCATGAACGTGATCAGCGTCAGCGTGGATGGCTTTGCAGCCAGCGCCTTTTCCAGTTCGTGTATCGCCGACATTTGATCGACCTTGAACCCGGCTGCGCGAAAAACCGGCAGGTCGCGATCGAGGGTGGCTTGAATGGCTCCGCGTGCCCCGCGAAACTCCCACACCGCCCACGCGGCGAGACCGAGCACCATGGCCCGAAACAGCCGCTCGACCGCGAGCACCCGGATGATGATGGCTTGGCGTAACGCCTTGCCCCGCATGATCAGTGGTGCGTCTTCGGGATGGCCGCGTCCATGCGGTTCACCGAGGGTGAAGTCGCCGCAGCGAAGACAGCGCCATACTTCACCGAGTTTGGTGGTGGCGCTCAGCCGGTCTGCGAGTGCCTCGTCGTCGGGTGCATAAGTGGCGTGCCCGCTGACTGCACACGCAATCAGTTCCCATCGGTTCACGCCACGAGTTTCGCGCTTGGCCACGAGCCGATCATTCAGTGCGGGTGGCGAGCCGCGCAAGACGGCGCGCATACTTGCCATTCGCGCCCATCGCGGGTTGTCATGCGCACTCGAACCGCCGCCGAACTTACCTCCCAATCCAACGGGCACACCAGCACCATCGAGCACGTCTAGCGGGAGTTTCCGCCCTGTGTAGTTGAGCGGCGTGTCTTTTGTTGTGGTGCTTGGTTTTTGACGCGTTTGGGTG
>NZ_LQOX01000066.1 GCF_002102175.1 Mycobacterium gastri
GGCGATGCCTGGCTGTTCGGCAGCGGCGGGGCCGGCGGCCAGGGCGGCGACAACACTTTCAACCTCGGTGGCCAAGGCGGGCTGGGCGGGGACGCCGGCAGTGGCGGAGCGCTTTTCGGCAACGGCGGGATCGGCGGTGGCGGCGGCAACGGCGGCGCCACCGGCGGAGCCGCCGGGAACGGCGGTTCCGCTGGCTACGCGATCGGCAGCGGCGGGGCCGGCGGCGTGGGCGGCGATGGCGGCACCGTTTTCGGCGGTCAGGGCGGGGACGGCGGTCGGGCGGCGACGATCTTCGGGTTCGGCGGCGCTGGGGGCAACGGCGGCACCGGCAACTATGCCCTGTTCCCATCCGGCGGCGCCGGCGGGACCGGCGGCGCCGCCGTGCTCTTTGGCCTCGGCGGGGTGGGCGGACACGGTGGCTCCGGCGGCGGCTACGGGGGCCAGGGTGGAGCGGGCGCCTGGGTAGTCGGCAGTGCCGGCGACGGCGGGGCCGGCGGTGCCGGCAACATCAACAGCGTGGCCGGCGGCCAGGGCGGGAACGGCGGGGACGCCTTCTTCATCGGCAATGGCGGCAACGGCGGCGCCGGCGGACACGGTTTCGGCGCCGGCCCGCCCGGCGCGGGCGGCGGCGGCGGCACCGCCGGGGTAATCGGCTTGGCGGGAAATCCCGGTCCGGACGGTTAAGCCAGCCGGGTGATCTCCACCTCCACGTCGAGGTCGGTCGCGCCAAGTCCGGAGTAAATGCCCTTCAGCGGAGACACGTCGCTGTAGTCGCGGCCGACACCCACGCTGATGTACTGCTCGGTGATCTCGGTGTCGCAGGTGGGATCGTAGTTCCACCACGCGCCCGTCCAGGCCTGAATCCAGGCGTGGCTGCGCCCGGCGACGGTTTTTCCGGCGACGGCGTCGCGATCGGGATGCAGATAGCCCGATACGTAGCGTCCGGGAATTCCCATGCTGCGCAACACCATCAGTGTCAGGTGGACAAAATCCTGGCAGACACCTCGGCCCTGCTCCAGCGCGTCGAGTCCCGATGAATACACCCCGGTGGTACCCGGAAGGTACTCCAATTCGCTTCGCGCCCAACGGGATGCGGCAACGACAGCTTCGGCGGGGTCATGATACTTGGCGATCCGCCGGCCCACGGCTGCGACGCGTTTGCCGATCGGGGTGTACCAGGTGGGGCCCAGCACCTCGTCGAACCGGTCGATCACCGCTACCGAGTGCAGCTCCTCCCAACTGGTCTTGGCCGTGGGCGGCTCGGGGCGCTCGGTCTCGACAACCGAGGACGAGGTAACCGTCAGCTGCGTGTGCGGCGCATGCAGGTCGAACGCCGTCACCGCGGTGCCCCAATAGTCGATGTAGCGATAGGACCGGGTGGCCGGAATGGTTTCGACACGGTTGAGGATGACGTTTTGGCGGGTGTTGGAGCGTGGTGTCAGCCGTGCCTCGTTGTAGGACGCCGTGACCGGCGACTGGTATGCGTACCCGGTGGTATGCACCACCCGCATCCGCCACATCAGGACTCTCCTTGCCTACCGAGCAGTTGGCCGCGTTGCCCCGCGTCGGTCCAGGCCACCCAGGGTGATACGTGAAAGTACTGCAGCGCCAACGCTTCTCCGACATCCCGGCAGGTTCGTTGCAGGCCCGCCAACCGGTTGTCGAGGGACTCGAGCAGCACACCGGGCTGCACAAACTCGAGTTCACTGCGCGCCTGCCCGAGCAGCCGCTGCGCTTCGGTGGTGGCCCCGATTCGGCTCTGCGGATTGTGCAGTAACTCGTCGAGGTTGTGTTCGGCCAGCCGCAGCGAGTAGTACACCGAGCGCGGGAACAACCGGTCGAGCATCATGAACTCGACCACCCGTCCGGCGTCCAGGACTCCACGGTAGGTCCGCAGATAGGTGTCGTGCGCGCCAGCCGAACGCAACAGGGTCACCCACGCCGGCGATGACGCGCTGTCTCCCACCCGCGACAACAGCAGGCGCACGGTCATGTCGACCCGCTCGATGGCGCGGCCCAGCAACATGAATCGGTATCCGTCGTCCCGGGAGAGCGTGGAGTCGGCGAGCCCGGCGAACATCGCCGCACGGCCTTCGATGAACGACAGGAATTCATGTGGCCCAAGGCGTTTGGCGGCTCGCTCACGTTCCGGCAGCGCATTGTAAGTGGTGTTGAGACACTCCCAGATCTCCATGGAGGTGACTTCGCGTGCCGACTTCGCGTTTTCCCGCGCCGCCGAGATCGCGCCGACGATCGAGGAGCCGCCCCGGGCGTTGGTGCTGAAAGCCACCAGGTCCGTCAGCGACCAGACGTCGAGCTCGCGGTCGGGGGGCTCGATGCCGAGAACCTGCAGCAGCAGCCGGGAGGCGTGGTCGGGGTCGACGCTGGAGTCCTCGAGTAGTTGGTGCACCGCGACATCCAGGATGCGCGCCGTGTCGTCGGCGCGCTCGACATAGCGGCCGATCCAGTACAGCGCTTCAGCGTTGCGCGCGAGCATCAGTCGGTCACTCCCTGCTGTCGTTGGGATTGTTCGTCCCGACGCGGCTCGGTCTGCGGCGGATCGGTGACCGCCCGCGGCAACGACCGCACCACCTGCGCGCGGCCCAGCTCACGATCGGCCGCCGAAGCGCGCGGCGCCAGCACCCAGGTGTCCTTGGATCCGCCCCCCTGGCTGGAGTTGACCACCCGGGAGCCCTCTACCAGAGCTACCCGGGTCAGTCCGCCCGGCAGCACCCAGATGTCGTTGCCGTCGTTGACCGCGAACGGCCGCAGGTCGACGTAGCGCGGCGCCAACGAGCCCTCGATCCGGGTCGGCACCGTCGACAGCTCCATCAACGGCTGGGCGATCCAGCTGCGCGGATTGTCGCGAATCTTCTTGCCGACAGCGGCCAGCTCTTTCGCGGAGGCTTGCGGGCCGAAGACGATGCCGTAGCCGCCGGAGCCCTCGACCGGTTTGAGGACCAATTCGCCGATCCGGTCCAATACCTCCTCACGCTCGTCATCCAGCCAGCACCGATAGGTCTCCACGTTGGCCAGCAGCGGCTTTTCGCGCAGGTAGTACTCGATCATGGTGGGCACATAGGTGTAGACGAGCTTGTCGTCGCCGACACCGTTGCCGATCGAACTGGAGATGACGACGTTGCCGGCGCGGGCGGCGTTGACCAGGCCCGCGACCCCGAGCACCGAGTCGGCGCGGAACTGCAGCGGGTCCAGGTATGCGTCGTCGATGCGCCTGTAGATGACGTCGACCTGGCGCTCCCCCGCGGTGGTGCGCATGTACACCTGGTTGTCGCGGCAGAACAGGTCGCGGCCTTCGACCAGCTCCACACCCATCTGGCGGGCCAGCAGCGAATGCTCGAAATAGGCCGGGTTGTAGACCCCGGGGGTCAGGACGACCACTGTGGGATCGGCCTCGTTGGTGGCCGCCGAGTTGCGCAGCGCCCGCAGCAGGTGCGCGGGATAGTCGTCGACGGCGCGGACCCGATGGGTGGCGAACAGGTTCGGAAAGACCCGCGCCATGGTCCGCCGGTTCTCCATGACGTAGGACACTCCCGACGGGGAGCGCAGGTTGTCCTCCAGCACCCTGAAGTCGCCGCGATCGCCGCGGATCACGTCGATGCCGGCCACATGGATGCGCACCCCGTTGGGCGGAACGATCCCCACGGCCTCGCGATGGAAGTGCTCGCAGGAGGTCACCAGCCGACGCGGGATCACGCCGTCGCGCAGGATTTCCTGGTCACCATAGATGTCGTCGAGGTAGCACTCGAGGGCCTTGACGCGCTGGATGATGCCGCGTTCCAGCCGCGCCCACTCGGCAGCCGAAATCACCCGAGGCACCAGGTCCAGGGGAAACGGTCGTTCCTGACCCGACAGCGAAAAGGTGATGCCCTGGTCGATGAATGCCCGGCCCAGCGCATCGGCTCGTGCTTTGAGCTCGGATGCGTCGGTGGGCGCCAGCTCGGCGTAGATGCCTTTGTAGGGGCCGCGAACGTTGCCCTGGGCGTCGAACATCTCGTCGAAGGCCGAGGAGTAACCGTCCGACTTGTGATAGCCGTCGAAGATGCGCTCCGAACGGGCGGATGATCGCCGCCTGGTCGCTTCGATCGGGTCAGAAAGACTCACCCGTGTCATGCTGCCTCACTTCGGGCGTTTCAGCAGGCCAGGGACGGCTCTTTTGGGCGAAAACGTAACCGACTGCTAACCTGAGCAGTCGTTGTCGGGCGACAGGGGCGCCCGAGCAATCCCCGAATCGACATAAGGAATCAACGCGTGGCCAACATCAAGTCGCAGCAAAAGCGCAACCGAACCAACGAACGCGCCCGGCTGCGCAACAAGTCGGTGAAGTCGTCGCTTCGTACAGCTGTCCGGTCGTTTCGCGAGGCCGCGCATGCCGGCGACAAAGAGAAGGCCGCGGAACTCCTGGTGTCGACCAACCGCAAGTTGGACAAGGCGGCCAGCAAGGGCGTGATCCACAAGAACCAGGCGGCCAACAAGAAGTCGGCCCTGGCGCGGACCCTCAACAAGCTGGGCTGAGTCCTCAACTGTGGTCGGCGACCAACTCGGCCACCTTCCTGACCGCAGATTCCAGCGCATAGTCGGCGTCGGCCACGGCCCCTTTGACGTTGGCGTTCAGTTCGGCGACCAGCCTCATCGCCGTCGCCACCTTGTCGCGTGACCACCGCCGCGCCTGCTTTTGCGCCTTCTGCACCCGCCAGGGCGGCATGCCCAGTTGCGCCGCCAGCCGGTACGGGTCGCCGGACAACGGCCCCACCCGGCCGATCGTGTGCACGGCTTCGGCCAGCGCGTCGGCCAGCACCACCAGCGGCTCGCCGCGCATCATGGCCCAGCGCAGCGCTTCGGCGGCTCCGGCCACATCGCCGGTGACGGCCTTGTCGGCGATGTCGAAGCCCTTCACTTCGGCTTTGCCGCTGTGATAGCGGCGAACCGCTGCCACGTCGACGTGACCACCGGTGTCGGCGACCAGCTGCGAGCAGGCTGCGGCGAGTTCACGCAGATCGGAACCGACCGCGTCGAGCAGGGCCGTCACGGTCTCGTCGTCGACCTTGACGCGCAGACAGCGAAATTCGCCGCGGACGAAGTCGAGGCGTTCGCTGAGCTTGCTGATCCGCGTGCACGGATGCACCTGCGCGCCCAGCGACCGCAGTTGGCCGGCCAGGGCTTTGGCTCGCCCGCCGCCGGAGTGCACCACCACCAGCACCGTGCCCGGTGGCAGGTCGGCAGCGGTCGACGCGATCATCGCGACAGCATCCTTACCCGCCTCGGCGGCGGCCTCCAGCACGACGATCCGCTCGTCGGCGAACAGCGAGGGGCTCAGCAACTCGGCGAGCTCGTAGGTGCTGACGTCGCCGGCCCGCAGGCGGTTGATCGGCACGTCATCGCCGCCCGGGCCGGCGCCCGGGCCGGCGCCCGCGCGTTGCCGCGCCGACCGCAGTATCTCCGCGACCGCCCGTTCGACCAGCAGTTCTTCGTCGCCCAGGACCAAATGCAACGGCAAAATCTCGCTCACCCCACGATGGTGTCACGTGGGGCCGACCAGTCCCGCCAGCGACCAGGCCAGCAGGCACCCCAGAGCGGCCACCAGCGCCCAACTCGTCGCGAGACGAAACCACCGGAATCGCCACAGTGCGACCACCAGCACGGTGACGCCGCCGACGACCAGCGCGCCGGCCGGGCCGTCGGGGACCGGCACGGTCGCCACCGGCACACCGGCCGCCCAATGCGCCACCCGCAACACCCACCACATCTCCGGCCCGGTGAAGCGGATCAACAGCTGCGCCCCGGCCGGCCACAAGACAGCCAGCGCGGCTGCCGCGCTGCCCAGCACGGTGATCGGTGCGATCACCGCTGCCACGGCGAGGTTGGCGAACACCGCAACCAGGCTGAATCGGCCGGAGATCGCGGCGACCAGCGGAGCCGTCACCACCTGCGCGGCGGCGGCGACGGCCAGCGCATCCGCCAGCGGTTTGGGCAATCCCCGTGCGACCAAGCGGCACGACCATATCGGAGTGATGACGACCAGTGCGGCCGTTGCCACCACGGAAAGCGCCAAACCCATATCGACGGCCAGCTGCGGTGCCGTGGCCATCAGCACCAGCACGGTGGCCGACAGCGCCGGAATCGCCTGTCGCCGCCGCGCAGACAGCATCCCCGCCAGGCCGATCGCGCCCATCACGGCCGCCCTCAACACGCTGGCCGTCGGCTGCACCACGACGACGAATGCCACCAGTGCTCCCCCGGTCAGCCCGACGGCCGCGCGCAGCCCGATCAGCCGTGCCGAAAACAGCACCGCCGCACACACGATCGTGACGTTGGCACCCGATACCGCGGTCAGATGTGTCAACCCCGCCGCGCGGAAGTCGCGGCCGGTTGCGGAGCTGACTGCCGAGGTGTCACCGAGCACCAACGCGGGCAGCATCGCGGCCTGATCGCCACGCAACACCTCCCGAACCGCCGCGGTGAACCGGCCGCGAACGGTGTGCGCGGCCCGGTACACCGCACCCGCACGACCCGCGCACACGGTGTGCGGGCGACCCACCGCGGTGAGCACCGCGACCGTCAGGTCCCGGCGCGTCGGCCGGGTGATGTGCGCGGTGAACCGCACCGGCTGGCCCGCCATCAGCTCGCCGAATTCCGACGCCCGCGCGAAAACAACCACCCGGCCCGATATTTCGTCGTCCCGCAGCCGCTGGATGGTCGCCCGGAACATCAATCGGCCGGCCCCCAGCGACAGGGCGGTTTCGCTGGGCGTGACGGTCACCGGCACGGACAATCCGAATGCCGCGCTGATCGGGTGGCGCCCGACCGCATCGGCTCGCAACGCGATCGCGAACCCATACCCGGCACCGACCACACCGACCGCCACTAGGGCGGCGCTGATGGCGCGCAGTCGCGGCGGGCACTTCCGTCGGCGCGCGGCGTGCCACCACAGCGCAGCCGAGCCGGTAGCCAGCATCAGACAGTAGGCCGCGCATGTCCGGCCGACCGGCCACCCGATCCCCGCCGCGGTCACCACCCAACTGGTCAGCGCGGCTGGAACCAGGCGCACATCCAGTCGCGCCGCAGCACCGGCAGCGGTGTCGGTCACGGGGTGCACCGGCGTCAGACACGGACCAGGGACCGCAGTTTTTCCAGACGCGCCGGGCCGATGCCGTCGACGTCGGCGAGCTGGTCGACGCTGGTGAACCTGCCGTTGGCCTGCCGCCACGCGACGATCGCCGCGGCGGTAACCGGGCCGACGCCGGGTAGGGTGTCAAGCTGCTCCACGGTCGCAGTGTTCAGGTCGAGCACCTCGGCCGGCCTGGAGCTCGGCTGTGGGCCCGGATGAGGACCGCTGGAGGTGGCCGGCCCCGGCGCCGGGGTTCCCGCGCCGATCGAGCTGCGCAGCGTGATCGGCTGCCCCGGAACCGGCGCCAGCCCGACCACGATCTGCTCCCCGTCGACCAGCTGGCGAGCCATGTTCAGGCCGATGGTGTCCGCGCCGTCGACCGCGCCGCCGGCGGCCTGCAGCGCGTCGGCGATCCGCGCGCCCGGAGCCAACGTGACCAGGCCCGGGGTGTGCACTAGTCCGACGACGCTGACCACCACCGGCCGGTCCGGACCCGGCGGCTGCCCCGGGGCTGCCGACGATTTCGCGCCGCTCCCCGACGGGCCTGAAACACGTTCCACCGCAGGAAGTTTGGCCGACATCACCGGAGCAGACCGGTCGCGGAGCAACGTGAACACGGTGACCAGTACCGCCAGGGCGGCGACCAGCGCCAACGCGATGGCACCGGCACGTCCCGGATCTGCGCGCACCTTGGCCAGCCATCCCCGGCTGCCGTCAGTCGCCGGAAGCCAGCGCGGCAAGAGCGAGTTCGGGTCGTCATCCGGGCCTTCGTCGGGCCCCTCGGTTTCGACGGCAGCCGGGCCGGCGGCCGGTCGGCAATCAGGGTCGGCGCCAAGCCGGCGATGCAGGCGCTCGGCGGGCAGTTCAGTTCGCATGGCGCCGACGGTAGGTGTCCCGACCGCCACCACGATCCCGGGCCACCGCGTCATAGCTCCGGTCTGTGGATGAACCCAGAGCTGTGCATACGTCAATGTGCCGGGCACCGCGGCAGATCACTATTGGCTCGCCGGCGCCCTCTGGCGGCGGTGGACCGAAGCTGACCGCCGCCGCGCCACCCCGGTTGACGTTCGGCGCCGTCCGACGCCTAACGTGCAGGACAGGATTGCCGGTGGCCATGCGGATGGTTCCAGCTCCGCGAGGGGCACGCACCGGCGGCCACCCCGACACAGGAGGCTACCGATGAAGCTGGCGCTGACGACCGACGAAGCCGCCTTCCGCGACGACCTTCGCACCTTCTACACCACGCAGATCCCGCAAGACATCCGTGACCGGGTGCGCCGCGGCGACTCGCTGAGCAAAGACGACATCGTCGGCTGCCAGAAGATCCTCAACGATCATGGGCTGGCGGTACCGAATTGGCCGGTCGAATGGGGCGGGAAGGACTGGACACCAACCCAGCACCAAATCTGGGCCGACGAGATGCAACTGGCGTGTGTCCCGGAGCCGCTGAACTTCAACACCAAGATGGTGGGACCGGTGATCGCCGAATTCGGCTCCCAGGAGATCAAGCAGCGGTTCCTGCCGCCGACGGCCAGCATCGACATCTGGTGGTGCCAGGGCTTCTCCGAGCCGGAGGCCGGTTCCGACCTCGCCTCGCTGCGCACCACCGCGGTCCGCGACGGAGACAGTTACGTCGTCAACGGGCAGAAGACGTGGACGACGCTGGGCCAGTACGCGGACTGGATCTTCTGCCTGGTGCGCACCGACCCGCAAGCGCCCAAACGTCAGGCCGGCATCTCGTTTCTGCTCATCGACATGGCGACGCCCGGCATCACGCTGCGGCCGATCAAGACGATCGACGGCGGCCACGAGGTCAACGAGGTGTTCTTCTCCGACGTCCGAGTGCCCGCCGATCAACTTGTCGGACAGGAGAATCAGGGCTGGACCTACGCGAAGTTCCTGCTGGGCAACGAGCGCACCGGGATCGCAGCGGTAGGCCGGACGAAGGTGCGCCTGGCCGAGGTGAAAAAGCATGCCGCGCAAACAGGTTTGCTGCACGATCCACTGTTCGCGGCGCGGCTCGCCGAAGCCGAAAATGAGCTGCTGGCTTTGGAACTCACCCAAGCCCGGGTGGTCTCGGACTCCGCGGACGGGAAGCCGAATCCGGCGTCGTCGGTGCTCAAGCTCCGTGGCAGCCAATTACAGCAGATCGCCACCGAATTACTGGTCGAGGTGGCCGGTCCCGATGCGCTGCCGGTTAATGGTGACGAGATCGCGTCGCCGCCGTGGGCACAAAGCAGTGCCCCGCGTTATCTCAACTACCGCAAGACGTCTATCTACGGCGGCAGTAACGAGGTGCAGCGCAACATCATCGCGTCCACCATCCTGGGATTGTGAGGCAGTCATGGACTTTCAGCTGACCGACGAGCAGACGCTGCTGCGCGACACCACCCGTGACCTACTGTCGCGCAGCTACGACGCGGAGAGCCGCAACAAGGTCATCGGCACCGATCTCGGGTGGAGCCGCGAGGTGTGGAGCCAACTCGCCGACACCGGGATCTTGAGCCTCGGATTCGACCCGGCCGAGTCCGGGCAGATCGAGATCATGGTCGTGCTGACCGAAGTCGGGCGGCGCCTGGCGCCGGAACCCGTGGTGCACGCCGCGCTGGCGCCCGGTGCGCTCATCGCCGAGCTGGGCAGTGACGCACAGCTACCGATGCTTGACGACGTCGCCGCCGGGCAGCGGTTGCTGGCGTTCGCGCACCTGGAGCCCGGCCACCGCACGTCATCCGCTGGGATCTCGACCCGCGCTGTGCGGCAAGGAGATTCGTGGCTGCTCAGCGGCCGTAAGAATCCGGTGATGGCCGGTGATTGCGCGGACACGCTGGTGGTCAGCGCCGCGCTGCCCGACGGCAGGCTCGGGTTGTTCCTGGTCGACGGTGCGGCTGTCACCCGGCACCCGTACCCGACGTTCGACGGCCAGCGGGGCGCTCAGGTCGACCTGGACCAAACGCCCGGCGAACCTCTTGGCGAGGCCGCTGAAGACGCGTCAACGGCGATCCGTGACGCCATCATTCGTATCCAATCGGCATTGTGCTCCGAAGCGGTCGGCGCGATGTCCGAAGCCCTGCGACTGACCACCGATTACCTCAAGACCCGCAAGCAATTCGGCGTCACGCTCAACAAGTTCCAAGCGCTGACCCAGCGTGCTGCCGATATGTACGTGTCGCTGGAGATGGCCCGCAGCATGGATCTCTACGCCGCGATGTCGATCGCCGACGGCAACCTCGACCCGCTGATCGCGTCCCGGGCCAAGTTGCAGGTGGGCCGGTCCGCCCGGCACATCGCGCAGGAGTCGATTCAGTTGCACGGCGGCATCGGGATGACCGCGGAATATCCGGTGGGACACTATGCGGCCCGGCTCACCGCGATCGAGCACACTCTGGGTTCCGGCCAGGACCACCTGCACGTCCTCATCGACCACCTCGGCGACTACGAATTGGTCAGGCTTTGAGCCCTGGCTCGGAATGCGGGTGAGGTGTCGCCGCGCCGACGCACCGGCCAGCCCGTGGCCGCCTGAAGGTCGCGGGCCCGGCCGACCGGCGAAACGCCGCAAAGTGCGGCGCCGGCCAGGACCGTTCTTGCCGCCGCCCGTCCTTGTTCGACGATGTCGTCCAGTCGGTCGTACCGCGGCATTCGAGCCCGTGCCCTCAGAACTCGAAAGCAGCCTGCGCGGGGACCTCGCTGACAAAAGCGGCATCTAGGCCAAGTAGCATCCGAGAGTCCTTGGCGCGCAACCGCTCCGCTCTGGCAAACACCGAGGCCCGGTGCACCCCCAGGTAAAGGCTGCCCAGGACGTCGAGATCCATCTCTATCTCGGGCGTCGCATCGGTCGGTGTACAGCGCGCGCGGCCGTCGGAGATGTCCAGTGCGAATCGGCTACCGCCGGATATACCGAGCACCGTGGAAAGTTCCGCTGCGTAGCTGCGTGCCTCTAGCGCGGCCGGTACGTCCATGATCCGCAGCCACAGGCCGTCCTGGCGAAATGTCGTGCGGGCCAGGCGCGTATCGGTGAGCAGGAACGGCAGCGGGTCATCCGGATGGGTGATAACGCTGACTCGCTCCATCGAGTCAAGCCCGAGCAAAGCACGCCATAACGCCCTGTGTGCGTCGGCGGTTACGGCCCGCAGCTCATCGACACGCGCCAACTTCTGATCCGTGGCGTCCACCCGATACAGCGCATAGCCGTCGGTATGCAGGAAGGCAAACAATTTTGCGCCACCGCGTGATGAATTCGTGCATTCGCCCAGCACGTCTTCCCAGAACACATTGGGACGGACCAACCCGCCGGGCACCTGCTGGCGCCAGCGCTCGTAGATCGCAGCGAACTCGTCGCGATGCTCGGCGGGGTTAACCAGCCGGACCCTGCCGTCATCGGGTGCGCCGCGGTGGAAGCGCGCGAAGCGCCGGTCGACGGTCAGCTCATGCAGGATGGTGGCGGGCCCATAGCCGAACCGACCGTAGATCCCGCCCTCACTTGCATACAGCGCGGCCAACGGGTAGCCGGAATCGGCTATACGACAATGTAATTCGGCACACATCGCGCGCAGCATGCCTCGACGGCGGTACGTCGGAGCTACCGCGACGAAACTGAGGCCGGCGGCCGGCAGCACTGCCCCGCCGGGCACCGTCAACCGCAGGTCCAGATACAGCGCCATGCCCACGATGTCACAACCGTCGCAAACCACCACCGCGCCGTCGGCGGGTATCAGGCTGCGCCAGGTGTCAGCCGCGCGAGGACCGATGAAGTCCGGGAAGCTGGCGGCCGCCAAGAAGTACATTGACGGCCAGTCGTCCTCTGTTGGGCTACGAAGTGTCAGGGATGTCGGTAAAGCGTTCGGCACGGCGACGGTCACGAAACCGACTCTGGCACATACCCGTGCCCCCGCGCATCTGAATATCGCAGCAATAATGGGTTTCAACGCACCCGGCAAAGGAGCCTTCGATGAACCCAGACCGCCCGCTGCGGGTGATCCAGTGGACCACCGGAAACATCGGGCGGCGATCGCTGCACGCCATCATCGGCCGGCCGGACATGGAACTGGTCGGGGTGTACGCGCACGGCCCGGAAAAAGTCGGTGTCGACGCCGCCGAGCTGGCGGGCTGGCCCGAGCCGACCGGAGTGCGGGCCACCGACGACGTCGACGCGCTGCTGGCGCTGGGCGCCGACGCGTGTTGCTACAACCCGTTGTGGCCCAACATCGATGAGCTGGCGCGCTTGCTGGAAGCGGGCGTCAACGTGTGCACCAGCGCGGCCTGGATCACCGGCGGCAAGCAGACGCCGCAGGATCGGGACCGCATCATCGCTGCCTGCGAGCGCGGCGGCTCGACGATCTTCGGCAGCGGGGCGCATCCCGGCATGACCAACATGGTCGGCATGGTGCTCAGCGGCGCGTGCGAGCGCGTCGACGAGATCCGCATCACCGAATCGGTGGACTGTTCGACCTACGAGTCGGCGGAAACCCAGACGGCGATGGGCTTTTCGTGGGACCCCGACACCCCCGGCCTGGCCGAGAGTGTGCGGGCCGAAAGCGAGGTCTTCGCCGAATCGGCGGCAATGATGGCCGACGCGATCGGCGCGAAGCTGGACAGGATGACCTTCGACGTCACCTTCACCGCGGCTACCGCGGATACCGACCTGGGGTTCATGAAGATTCCCGCCGGCACCGTCGGCAGCGTGTACGGCTACCACCGCGGCTGGCAGGGCGACCGCAATGTCGTCAGCGTCGGATTCAACTGGACCATGGGCAACCACGTGGTGCCGCCCAAACCGCTGGAGCACGGCCACGTCATCCAGGTCTTCGGCCTGCCCAACATGCGCACTGTGCTGCACTGCCTGCCGCCGAAGGATTGGACCGAGCCGGGTTTCATGGGCCTGGGCATGATCTACACGGCGATGCCGGTCACCAATGCGGTGCCGGCGGTGGTGGCCGCCAAACCGGGGATTGTGACCCTTGCCGATCTGCCGCCGATCACCGGCCGCGTGGCGCGCTAGCGCCGAGCCCAGTGCCTGACCGGTACCCCCGAGGAACGGTCACGTCCACTAAGGGTAAGGTGCTTAGATAAGCAAAGCTTCGGTCGATACGGGGCCTGGCTTATGGGGTGGCCGCGATGACCTTTGGCGGTGGGCGAAAGGCAGTGAAGTGAGAACGATTCCCATTGCCCGCGTGACCAGGTACCTATGGATTCCGCTGGTCCTGGTGAGCGTGCTCGCGGTGTCGGGTCTGGTGGTGATGCGGCTGCACCGGATCTTCGGTTCCCAGGACCTCAACGCGAACGCCGGCGGCGGGATCGAGATCGTGCAATTCAACCCCAAGGTCGTCACCTATGAGGTCTTTGGTCCGCCCGGGAGCACCGCGAACATCAACTACTGGGACGCGGAAGCCAACACGCACCAGGTCAACGCTGCTGCGCTGCCGTGGTCCGTGACGGTCTCGACCACGCTGCCCTCGGTGAGCGCCAACATCATGGCTCAAGGCGACGGCAGCCGAATCGGCTGCCGCATCACGGTGGACGGTGTCGTCCGGCAAGAGAAGAAGTCGGACGGCGTCAACCCTCAGACATTCTGCTTGGTGAAATCCGCATGAGCCACGTCGAAGACGCGACCACGAGGCCGATCAGCACCCAAGACCCCGAAATCACCCGCGGCGGCCCGGACACCGGCCACCGGAACCGGCCCGTCATCCCGCACACCATCCGCATCTTCGCGGTGCCGATCATCCTGGCCTGGGTGGTACTGACGGTCATCGTCAACGTCGCCGTACCGCGACTGGAAGTCGTCAGCGAGGAACACTCCGCGCCAATGACTCCAATGGACGCGCCGTCCATGAAGGCGATGATGCGGTTGGGGCACAACTTCCGTGAGTTCGATTCCAACAGCACGGTCATGATCGTCCTGGAAGGTCAGCAACCGCTCGGCGACGACGCACACCACTACTACGACAACCTGATTCACCAACTGCGCCAAGACCCCAAGCACATCCAGCACATCCAGGATTTCTGGGGAGACCGGCTCACCGCCGCCGGCGCGCAGAGCGCCGACGCCAAGGGCGCCTACGTCATGCTGAACCTCGCCGGCAACCAGGGCACCACGCTGGCCAACGAATCCGTCGAGGCCGTCCGCAAGGTGATCGACCACAACCCTGCGCCGCCCGGGGTGAAGGCCTACGTCACCGGTCCCGCCGCGCTCAGCGACGACATGCACCTCATCGGAAACGCCAGCCTGGCCAAGATCACGCTGTTCACCCTCGGCGCCATCGCCATCATGCTGCTGCTGGTCTACCGCTCCGTCGTCACCACGCTGGTCCAGTTGTTCATGACCGGCATTGCGCTGGCTTCCGCGCGCGGGGTGGTCGCGGTTCTGGGGTACCACAACGTCTTCGGGCTCACCACGTTCGCCGCGAACATCCTCACCATGCTGGCGATCGCGGCCGGAACCGACTACGGGATCTTCCTGGTCGGCCGCTATCAGGAGGCGCTGCGCGCCGGCGAGGACCGCGAAACCGCCTACTACACCACCTTTCGCGGGGTGGCCCCGGTGGTGTTGGGCTCGGGCCTGACCATCGCCGGGGCGACCTACTGTCTGAGCTTTGCGCGGCTGCCCTGGTTCAACACCATGGGCGCGCCCGTGGCGATCGGAATGCTCGTGGTGGTTTTGGCGGGGCTCACGCTGGGTCCCGCGGTGGTTTTCGCGGGCAGTCGTTTCCACCTCTTCGAGTCCAAGCGCGCAGCCGGGAAGGGCCGGCTGTGGCGGCGGGTCGGTACCGCCGTGGTGCGTTGGCCGGCACCGATACTGGCGGTCAGCGGTGCGATAGTACTCATTGGCATGGTCGCCCTGCCGACCTTCAAGACCAGCTACAACGACCGCTACTACCTACCGGCCTCAGCCCCCTCCAACCTCGGACAAGCCGCCGCCGACCGGCATTTCTCCCAGGCCCGGATGAACCCGGACATGCTGATGATCGAGGCTGACCACGACATGCGGAACACCGCCGACATGCTGGTCTTGGACAAGGTGGCCAAGAACGTCATCCGGGTCGTCGGTATCGCCATGATCCAGGACATCACCAGGCCGCTGGGCATCCCAATTCAGCACAGCTCCATACCATTTCAGAACAGCATGCAAAGCCAGACGACCATGCAGAACATGGCGTTCCTGAAAGACCGCATGGCCGACATCACCAAGATGGCCGACGAAATGCAATTCATGATCGACACGATGCAGCGCATGTACCAGGTGACCCAAGACCTTTCCCGGGCCGCCGACGACAGCGCACGGACCACGGCCGAAACCGCGGAGATAACCAACCGATTGCGGGACCACATCGCCGATTTCGACGACTTCTGGCGTCCGATACGCAGTTACTTCTACTGGGAGAAGCACTGCTTCGACATTCCCATCTGCTGGTCATTACGGTCCCTATTCGACTCGTTGGACGGATTCGACCAGCTGGCCGGACAATTCGACGAACTGACCGCTGACATACAGCGCACTGCCACCGCCACACACGAGATGCTGGTGCTGATCCCGCCGATGATCGAGACCATGAAGACCACCAAGGCGCTGACGCTGACCATGCAGGCCACCTTCTCGGCGATGCTCGACCAGATGGACGAGCTGAGCAATACCGCGATCGTCATGGGGCAGAGTTTCGACGCCTCCAAGAACGACGACTTCTTCTACCTGCCGCCGGAAGCCTTCGACAATCCCGACTTCCAGACCGGGCTTCGGATGTTCTTGTCGCCGGACGGCAGGTCGGCACGCTTCTTCATCACCCACCAGGGCGATCCGATGACCCCGGAAGGAATCTCGCGAGTCGACGCGGAGCGCACCGCGGCCCAGGAGGGCCTCAAGCAATCCTCCCTGTCGGATGCCAAGGTTTATCTCGGCGGAACCGCCGCGACGTTCAAGGACATGGCCGACGGCGAAAAGTACGACCTGATGATCGCGGTGGTGTCGGCGCTGACGCTGATCTTCATGATCATGCTGTTGCTGACCCGAAGCGTGGTCGCCGCACTGGTTATCGTCGGCACCGCGGCCAGCTCGATCGCCGCGTCCTTCGGGTTGTCGGTGCTGATCTGGCAGGATCTGCTCGGCATCAAGATCCACTGGATCGTGGCGGCGCTGTCCGTCATCATCCTGTTGGCCGTGGGGTCCGACTACAACCTGCTGTTGGTCTCCCGGTTCCGCGAGGAGATCCATGCCGGACTCAAGACCGGAACCATCCGCTCGATGGCCGGCACCGGCGGGGTGGTGACGGCCGCGGGCCTGGTGTTCGCGTTCACCATGGCCGCCATGCTGGGCAGCGAATTGCGGGTGCTCGGCCAGTTCGGGTCGACCGTCTGTATCGGTCTGCTGCTCGACACGTTGATCGTGCGCACCCTGCTGATGCCGTCGATCGCGACGCTGCTGGGCCGCTGGTTCTGGTGGCCGCAGGTGGTCCATCCGCGCGGTCACAATGCCCGGCCAGCGTAAGGACCTCGAAAACCGTTCGGGTGCTTGCTTTTTCTAGACCTGCGGGCATCGAGTTTGCCCATTGACGGCGTTGAATCAATAACTCCGGCAGGTAGTTCGGTTCCCTCCGGGGTGCAGCCACGCCGAAAGCCCCTGATCCCGGGGTGTACAAGCTACGGCGGCGATATCAGAATAATTTCATCGCTGCTTCATCGCCGATGCGGATCCTCATCTGGCGACGGCGCACGTGTTGGCGGACGGGAGGTACGGGATGTCGTTCGTGAGCGTAGCGCCAGAGGTGGCGGCGGCCGCGACGACAGACCTGACCCGTGTCGGCTCAGCAATCAGCACCGCAAACACCGCCGCCGCCGCCCCGACGACCGGGCTGCTGGCTGCCGGCGCCGATGAGGTCTCGGCAGTGATGGCCACGCTATTTGCCGAGTACGGTCGGCAGTATCAGGCGGTGGCCGCACAGGTCGCGGCATCCTACGACCAATTCACCCGCACGGTGGTGGCCGGCGTGAATGCGTATGTGGCCGCCGAGGCCGCCAACATCACCCAGCTCGCGACGAGCGTGGTCAGCGCGGTCAATGAGCCGGTTCTGGAGCTGACCGGGCGTCCGCTGTTCGGCGACGGCGCCAACGGGTACACCAACGCTCAAGGCGTGGGGACGGCCGGTGGCCCCGGCGGTTGGTTGTACGGCAACGGCGGTACCGGTGGCATCAGCACTCGAGCCGGAGTGGCCGGGGGTGCCGGCGGGGCTGCCGGTCTGGTCGGTACCGGCGGGACCGGCGGCCGCAGCGTTTACGGTGGGGCACCCGGGGGTGCTGGCGGGCCCGCGATCCTGATCGGTGACGGCGGCACGGGCGGGGCCAGCGGGCCCGGCGGCGTCGGCGGCCTTGGCGGCCGTGCCGGGTTACTGTGGGGACAGCCCGGCACCGCGGGCATCAATACTCTTCTGTCGCCGAACCAAACCCTCATCTATGTGGATCAATACGGCAACCCGCTGCTCAACATCTCGGTAGGCGGCGGACCGAGTATGCCCGTCATCGTCGACTCCGGCTCCACTGGCCTCTTGGTTCCACCGCAATACGTCAATGTGGCTGCTCTCGGCCCGCCCACCGGGACGGGCTCGGTCAGTTACGGCCTCAGCAGCACCGGTCGCCTCTACATCGACTACCAGACATATCAAACGACCGTGAATTTCGGGAACGGGATCCTCACCGGGCCGACCACCGTGGGCGTCGCCACCTCGGCATATCTGGGTACGCCGAGCAACCCCGTCGACGTTTCGCTGTTACCCGCATATCTGGGCGTGGGTCCCAACAACATGTACCCGTTCTCCACGCCTACAAATGCGACTTTGCCGGTCGGCATGAATCAGGGTGTGCTCATCAACATGCCTCGCGGTTTGCTGGAGTTCGGTCCAAATTCGCTGCCGCCCATCGTCCAGCTCAATGGAGCACCGGGAACCATGGTTCAGGTACAGATCAACAACGGTTTACCGCAAACCGTCCCCGCATACATCGATTCCGGCGGCGTGGGCGGAACCATCCCACAATCGTTGGTGCCTGATCTTGCGGTCGGCAATCACCTTCCAGAGGGGACAACCATCACGGTCTCGACGATCAACGGTGTGCCCCTCTACACGCAGACGGTCACTGCGGCCAATTCCCCAACCGTTGTGTCCTCGAGCAATCCGTTCAACACCGGGAATTACCCCTTCTCCATTGGGCCGATCTATATCTGGAACGATCCCAGCCCGATAGGAACAACGGTCTTTGACCGACTGGCCTGACCGCTGCAGCGCTACTCGTCAACGTGCAGGCAAACAGCGACCGCCCCGGCGCCCACGTGTACCGCCAGCACCGGCCCCAAGTCGGTCACGATTGCCGGTTCACACGCCGGTAGCCGCTGCGCCAGCCCGGCCGTCACTTCCGCCGCGCCACCGGAGTTGGCGACGTGGTGCACCGCAACGGCAGCGGGGCCGTCGCCGACCACCTCGCACACCCGGTCGATCATCGCCGCCATCGCGTGTTTGACCGTGCGAACCCGTTGGGCCAGAACAAGCCTCCCAGCGTCGTCGATGCGCAGTACCGGCTTGAGCGACAGCGCGGTGCCCAGCCATGCTTTGGCACCGCCGATCCGTCCGCTGCGGCGCAGGTTGTCCAGTCGGGGTACGACCATAAAGGCGTAAGTGCGACCCACCGCTTCCTGCGCGGCTCGCGCAACAGCATCCAGGTCACTCCCGGCGGCCGCCGCGCGCGCGGCGGCCAGCACAACGAAACCGGTGCCCATGGCCGCGGACTTCGAGTCAACAACGCGTACGGCCGGTCCGATTCCGGCCGCAGTCAACTCGGCGGCCCGATGAGTGCCCGACAGCCCCGACGAAATATGTACCGCGACCACCCCGTCCCCGTCGCTGTCGGCCAGGGCCTGCCGGTAGGCGGCATCCAGTTCGGCCGGGGTGGCCGCTGCGGTGGTGGCATGGCAATGGTAGATGTCGGCGGGTATCTCATCGACACCGTCGCGCAGGTCGGCGCCGTCGAGCAGAATGTGCAGCGGCACCTCGCGTATCGCCCAGGTGTCGCGCAGGCCGGCCGGCAGGCGCGCCGACGAATCCGTCAACACCACGACAGACATGGCTCAGCCGCGCGGCTTCTCGTTCGGCACCCCGGCTGCGGCCAGCGCCTTGAGCATCAGTTCCGCGACTGCCTGATGGGCTTCGAAGTTCCAGTGAATGCCGTCCGGATTGCCTCGCCCGCTCATAATGTGCTCGGCGACAGCGGCTTTGAGGTCCACCAGCGGAATATCGTGGTCCTGCGCCCATTCGGTGATGGCCGCCGCGGTAGCCGCCCGGCCATGGTGCGCCCTGCGGTAGGTCTCGGCGATGTGGACCGACGGCAAGGAGGCCACCACCGGGATGCCGGGCCGGTTGAAATCTATTGCACCGCGGGTCTGTTCGAGGTATTCGACGGTCAGGTGCGGCGGTAGCGCGGACCGGGCCACCGGCGAAAACCGGGGCTGCACCCAGGCGTAGCCGTCGCGCGCCCACCGCCGTAGCCAGGGTGGGCGGACGTAGCGGATCAGCTCACGCAGCGCGGTCGGCAGCACCGACGGCAGCGAATCCATGCCGCTGGTGGCGAAGACCACCGCTCCCGCCCGGGGCAGCGCCGCCCATGACCGCGGGTCCTGGGTCGCCGCCCACCACACGTCGCGGCACGTCCAGCCGATGCGGCCGATCAATTCCAGATCCCAATCAAGTTGGGCCGCAACGATATTAGGCCAGATGCGTGGATCGTCGGCGGGTAGGCCCCCGGTGGGCCCGTAATAGGCCAGCGAGTCGGCGAAGACCAGCAGCACCGGCCGAGTCTCAGAGGACATCGCCGGCAATCTGAGCCGAGGCATTCCACACGTCGAGGCGCCAGCGGATGCGGCCGTCGGCACCGGCCGAATGTCCGCTGAGTTGAGTCCAACTGGCATTGCCCATACCACCCAGGGCGGGCCAGTGAGCTACCGGCAGCTGCAGCAGCGCGGCGGTCAGAGCGGCGATGAGACCTCCGTGGGTCACCAGCACCACCGGTCGGTCCGGTTGTTGGGGGTCGCCCCATCCCGGTTCGCTGGACACCAGTTCGGTGACCACCGGCAGACTTCGGGCGGCAACGTCAATCCTGCTTTCCCCGCCGTGCGGCGCCGACGTCGCATCCTCCCGCCAGGCCAGCCGCGCACCGGGTGCTTCGTCGTCGATCTCGGCGTGGGTCATGCCCTGCCAGTCGCTAATGTGAGTTTCGCGCAACCGGCGGTCAACGCGGACCGGCAATCCGGTCAGCTCGCCCAGCACGATCGCGGTGTCGTAGGCGCGCCGCAGATCCGATGACACGATCAACAGCGGCTGCATCTTGCCCAGCGCTTCGGCGGCGGCGACCGCCTGGGCTCGGCCCAGGTCAGTCAGGTGGGTGTCCAGGTGGCCCTGCATCCGGCTGCCGAGGTTGAAATCGGTTTGCCCGTGGCGCAGCATCACCAGCCGGCGCACGCTCATTGCAGATCCTCGGAGGTGCGCGCCAGGTCCACCGTCACCACCGGGCAGTCGCTCCACAGCCGGTCCAGGGCGTAGAAGTCGCGATCATCCTGGTGTTGGACATGCACGACGATGTCGCGGTAATCCAGCAACGTCCAGCGGCCTTCCCGGGCGCCCTCGCGCCGCGCCGGCCGGTAACCCGCCCGGCGCATCTTCTCCTCGACTTCGTCGACGATCGCGTTGACCTGCCGTTCGTTGGACGCCGAGGCAATGACGAAACAGTCGGTGATGACCAGTTGCCCGGAGACGTCGATGACCACGACGTCGTCGGCGAGCTTGGCTGCGGCCGCGCCGGCGGCCACGGTCGCCATGTCGATGGCTTCTCGGGTGGCGGTCATGCGCTGTTCCCCGCGGTCAGGCTGGAGCTCGTGGGGTTCGCGGGCTCCCCGGGCCCGCGGTAGAGACGGCGCTTGGACACGTACTGCACGACACCATCGGGCATCAGGTACCACAATGGCCGTGATTCTGCGGCCCGCTGACGGCAGTCGGTGGACGAGATGGCCAGCGCCGGAATCTCGACCAGGGTCAAGGCATCCTCGGACAGCCCGGCCAGGGCGGCGGTGACATGGTCGTGGCGCAGGTCGTAGCCGGGCCGGCTGACACCGACGAACCGCGCCAGCTCGAACAGCTCCTCCCAGCGGTGCCACGACAGAATCGACGCCAGCGCGTCGGCGCCGGTGATGAAGTACAGCTGCGCCTCCGGATTGAGGTCGTGCAGATCGCGCAACGTGTCTTTGGTGTAGGTGGGGCCGCCGCGGTCGATGTCGACCCGGCTCACCGAAAACCGGGGATTGGACGCGGTCGCGATCACCGTCATCAGATAGCGGTCCTCGGCGGCGGAAACGTCGCCGCCCTTCTGCCATGGCTGGCCGCTGGGCACGAACAGCACTTCGTCCAGGTCGAACCGGTCGGCCACCTCACTGGCGGCAACCAGGTGGCCGTGGTGGATGGGATCGAACGTCCCACCCATCACTCCCAGCCTGCGACGGTGCTTTTGCACGATTTGCCAGCTTACTTCGACCTTTCGCGGATCTTGTCGCGCGGTTCAGCTGGGCGGTCTCAGGCATCGCCTACAACACGCTGGTCGGTGCGGCTGCCGAAGAGCATCGATTGCCCCCGACACCCAAGAATCGGTGGGCGCCCGGAGATCTACCGCGCCCCTGCTGGTCAACGATGTCCTTTTGCGCAGCCTGGCCGCCTGCGCATACCTTGGCTCGGTTTTCCGGTTTCGGCACACCCGATACCGCGCCTTCACTCAA
>NZ_LQOX01000067.1 GCF_002102175.1 Mycobacterium gastri
GCCGTCACCGCCATTACCGAACCCCCAGGCGTTGCCCCCGTCCCCGCCAGCCCCGCCACGCGTTGGAACCAACGGGAACGGCCCATTGACGGACCCGCCGCCGGGTCCGCCGCGACCACCGTTGCCGATGAACCCAGCGTCTCCGCCGCGACCGCCGGCTTGGCCGGCAGCACCCGGCGCACCGTCGCCACCGTTGCCGATAAGCCACCCACCGTCGCCCCCATTCTGACCGGGTGCAATCCCGTTGGCTCCGTCACCGATCAACGGGCGTCCGGTCAGTGCCTTCGTTGGCGCGTTCACCGCATCCAGAACCTGTTGCTCTGCCGCGGCAAGCGCATTGGCCGCATCCGCGCTCGCATAGGCGGTCGCGCCGGTTTGCAGGTTGCGCACGAACTGGTCATGAAACGTCGCCATTTGGGCACTGATCGCCTGATATTGCTGGCCGAGCGACCCGAACAGTGACGCGAGGGCCATCGACACTTCATCGGCGCCCGCAGCCGCGATGGCCGTCGTCGGGAAGGCAGCGAACACGTTGGCCTGGCTGATCGTCGAGCCAATGCGCGCCAACTCCGTTGCCGCGGCGTCAACAACCTCAGGTACCGCAATCACGAATGACATCTGCGTCCTCCAAGCGCCCTCGTAGGCCAATCTCCGCAAAGTGTGCCGAGGAGCCCTGAGACGAACGTTTAGAACTTATGAAATGCGCTGGTCGCACCGGATCGGGCGGTTAAGCCGCAGACGCTGAGCAGCGAGGCCGATCCGCACCACAAGATTGGCGGTGCCGGTGTCGAGACAATGGCTCGAAGAAGGCGCACCCACTAAAGCCTGGACCACACCTTCCTCAACGGCGACCGCGGCACGGAAGTCCAACGGGGCGTTCACGCCGACAGCGATCAATTGCGCTGGCCGCAACGGATAGTTGCGCTCGCGCGGGCGGCGCGAGGCCAGACAATCACCGGCTGTCTGACGCTGGGCCGCCGGATTCGCCTGCGGCATATGCCTGTTGCTGGTGCAGCACAGCTACCGCCCCTTCGCAATAACCGGCAGCTAACGCTAACGCACCCGCCGCCTTGCTGAAGCCGGCGACACCCGATACACCGGGCAAGCCGAACGGATACGCCCCACACAACGTTGCCGTCCCTGCCGGCGGCGCCGGCTCCGGAAGGCGCGACACGACGTTGTTGTTGACCCAACAACCGAAGGAAGTCCCGCCCGAACCGCCGCTACCTGTCAGCGGCTTGATCCGGTAACGGCGACGGTGACCCCTTCTATGACGTTGCGACGAGTGGCCGAACGGGTCGGTGTGGGTAGCTGTCAACGGCCAGTTTGATGTCCCCACTGGTGGCCAACTAAAAGTCCCCACTCCATGCGGGGGGTTAGCGGCGGCGACCACCTCCTTGCTTGAGTTGGGACTGGCGGAGTCGGTGGGACTCGCCATCGGTGATGACGATGCTGCAGTGGTGCAGCAATCGATCGAGGATGCTGGCCGCAGTGGTGTGTTCGGGTAGGAACCGACCCCATTGCTCGAACGGCCAGTGTGAGGCCACGGCCAGTGAACGGCGCTCGTAGACGGCGGCGATGAGCCGGAACAACAGTTGGGTGCCGGTGTCATCGAGTGGAGCGAACCCTATTTCATCGAGGATGAGCAGATCGTTGCGCAGTAGGGTCTCGATGACCTTGCCGACGGTATTGTCAGCCAAGCCGCGATAAAGGGCCTCGACGAGGTCGATGGCGGTCAGGTAGCGGACCTTGTAGCCGGCGTTGACGGCGGCGATGCCAAGCCCGATCAGGGTGTGACTCTTACCGGTCCCCGGCGTTATCAACGGGTAGCAACACACTCGAATCTATGTATGTGACAAGGGGGTTGATCAGGGATTCGTCATCGTTGTTGCCGGTTTATCGGCGGGTGTTCTTCGACGTGAAGGAACGGCAACGATGGCGTATCCGGTGGCGGTGGCTCCGGTGGGTGGGCAGCGGACCTGGACTGTGCTCGGCGAGGACTTCGCAACGGTCGCTCCGGTCGAGGAGTGGATAGAGGCCCACCGGCACTTGTGGTCGCCGAACACGGTCCGCGGTTATGCGACGTCGTTGGTGCAGTGGTGGAGCTTCCTGGAACAGCGCGGGCAAACCGACACCTGGTGTGATGTCGGGGTCCCGGCGGTCAGCGCGTTCCTGTCTTGGCTGCGCAACGGCCGCACGGTGGAGCACAGTCTGGCCGCACCGGAGCACCCACCGACGCCGCCGACGTTGGAAGCGCGTCTGGCAGCGCTGATTTCGTTCTACCGGTGGCACCACGCGGTATCCGGGGTGATGGTGGCGGGCCGGCTGCTGCGCGGAACTGCTCGGCGCCGTCCGGCGCGGGGGTTGTTGGCGCACCTGGATGGACGCCGCGAACCGGCGGCGTCATCGTTGGTGCGGGTGCGTCGCGGCCGCAGCCCGGACCGCCCGCCAGTGCTGCTGCCACAGCAGATCCAGGCGATTCTGGATGGCTGCGCGGTGTTCGACCCCCAGGCCGGGGTTTGGCGCGGCAATCTGCGCGACCGCTTCTTGTTCGCTCTGCTGGCCGAGACAGGGATGCGTCTGGGTGAAGCGCTGGGGTTGCGGATCGGTGAATTCGTGCTGGGCCGTGGCGGCAGTGCCTGCGTGGAGGTTGTGTCCCGCGAGGACAACCCCAACGGGGCGAGGGTCAAGATGATGCGGCCGCGGCGGATATATGTGGGCGCGGATCTGGAACGGTTGTTCGCCGACTATCTCACCGATATCGCTTGTCGGGCAGCCGAATCCGGTGTCGCCTTGACCGAGCAGAACCCGCTGCTGGTCAATGTGGCACGCCCACCGCTGCTGGCGGCGCTACGGGAGACCACGGTGCGGGAGAAGGTCACAGCGTTGCGCCGACGCGGGATCGGCCCGCCCGACTGGACGCCGCACTGGTTTCGCCACACCCACGCGACCGCGCTGCTGTTGGCCGGGACACCGGACTGGGTGGTCTCACGGCGGCTGGGTCACGCCCATGTGCAAACCACCCTCGATCTTTACAGCTGGGTCCGCGAGGACGAGGCACTGCGCGCGGCGGCGAACTGGAACTCCTACGCCAGCGGCTGGCAGGTGGTCGATCAGTGACCAGCGGGCGGCGGCGATCCCACCATCTTCGCCCGGCCGGTGGGAAGGACCCGATCTGGCGACTGTGGGAAGCACTACCACCGCAATGGCAGGGTCCGGTGCTCGGCGAGGGTATCAGCGACTGGGCATCGATCACCGAGAACGATTGGGCGCGGCTGGATCTGAGCGGGCTACCCGACCCGTATGCGGCCGAACTTGCCTGGATGGCGCACTGGCAGGCCTGCGACGGCACCCGAGTATCGGTGCTGGCGATGGCCCAGCTGGCTCACATCGTGCGCCACGCGGCCGGCGAAGGCCACCAGTTGCCGGCGTCGATCCGCCAGATGGACTGGGAGACGGCCCATGAGTTGCAGAGCTGGTACTACGCCACCTATCGGCGGCGGCTGCCCGGAGGCCAAAGCCACCGCCGGCTGCGGATCGTGTTCGGGTTCGCCCGCCAGGCACTGATCGCGGCCTGCCACGACGGGCTGTGGTGGCAGCTTGACGACTGGCATCCCCGCTGCGACCCGCGGATCCCGCTGACCAACCGCGAACCGGTCGCTAACTACGGCTGCTCACCCGGGCAGCTCACCCAACCCTGGCTGCGGGCAGCGGTCAAATGGCACCTGGGCACCATGCTGGAATCTGGTGCGCTGCGCTGGACCAGCGTCAGCCAGGAACGGATGCCCAGCCTGCGGCGCTTCGACAAGTGGCTGACCACCTGTTTCGAAGACCCGACCGATGTTCTTGGCGATCCAGCGGCGGCGGTCGAGCAGGCTGCGGCGTTCTCCCGCTGGACCGCGCAGCGCCCCAACCGCGCCACCCGCGCATCCGACACCCGCCATCTCGGCAAGGCCGTGCCTGCCCGGTCAATCAACGACGACCTGCGCGCGGTCGCCGGGCTGCTGGAGTTCGTGGCCGCCAACCCCGGCGAAGCACGCCGAGTCCTCGGCCCTGGTCCCTGGCAGCAGGTCACCACCACCCACGCCGACAGCTGGTTCGGCCGGGTCAGTCGCATCCCCAACCGGCGCGAGTTCAACGACGCCTATTACATCGACGACCACGCCCTGGCCCAGATCACCGCCGCGCTACCGCTGATTGGGCTGCCCCGTACCGAGTCGATGACGATCACCCGCGGGGATGGCACCACGATCACCGCCGCCGGGCTCGATGACCCGCAGGTCATGCGGATGATCCTGCTGCAGATCCTGACCGGTCGCCGCTCCAGTGAGATCCGCACCTGCGACTTCGATTGCCTCTCGGCTGCACCCAGCCCGGCCGGTGACGACGACGGCCAGGAGCTGGTACTGGCGAAATTCCGCTACGCGCAGAGCAAGATCGACGTGGCACCCGACACCATCCTGGTCGACCGTGAAGTCACTAAAGTCATTGCCGAACAACAACAATGGGTCCGCGACCACACACCCAGCGGCGCCGGGCGATTCCTGTTCGTGCAACGCATGGCCAACCGCCGCGGCGACAAGGTCTACCCACCCGGCAGTAACAACTGGGTGCTGCGCAACTTCAGCGACCTCGTGCAGATCACCGACGCCAAAGGCCGCCCCGTGCGGCTCAGTCACACCCACCGGTTTCGCCATACCCGGCTGACCCGGCTGGCCGAACTCGGACTGCCCATCCACGTGCTGCAGCGTTACGCCGGGCATGCCACCCCCACCATGACGATGCACTACATCGCCGCCCGTGACGAGCACGCCGAGCAGGCGTTTTTGGCCACCGCAAAACTGCGCGCAGACGGCACTCGCATCGAGCTCTCCAGCGACGACCACGACAGCCTGCACCTGTTCCGCCGCGCTGACCGGTTGCTGCCCAACGGATGGTGCATGCTGCCCCCGCTACAGTCCTGCGACAAAGGCAACGCCTGTCTGACCTGCTCGGTGTTCGTCACCGACGCCACCCACCGTCACGTCCTGGACCGCCAACTGCACGACACCGCCGAGCTGATCGAGCGCGCCAGCACCGAATTCGAGCAGCGTCACGGCCACCCGATGCCCAACGACAACGTGTGGCTATCCCAGCGTCGCGCCGAACACGCTGCCCTGGCCCGGCTTCTCGACACCCTCGACGCCGCTCCCGCCCAGGCCACCCACGGCACGACATCCACCTGCAGCCGTCCCGCCGGGCCGGTCACGCTGACCCTCGACCTCACCAGCCACCGCAGGAGCAGCCCATGACCGACTCCCGTAACCGCCGCATCACCGCACTGACCGAAGCAGCAAAAACCAAGTCCCAGAACAAAACCCGCGACGCCGAACACGCCATCCGCCGACTGGTCAAACGCGGCGATGCCATCACCTTCCAGGCCGTGCAACGCGAAGCCAGGGTGTCCCACGCCTTTCTCTACAACCACCCCGAACTACGTCAACGAATCGAACACCTCCGCGGCACCCGCGCCAAGACCGCGGCCGATACCCCCGCAGACAGCGACAACACCCTGGTCATCACCCTGACCCGCCAGATCGCTGAATTGAAAAAACAACACCACCAGCAACTGCAAGCACTCCGGGACGCGCTGCAAAGGGCACACGGTGAAAACCTCGACCTACGCCGCGAACTCGCCCGACGCGGCATCCAGACAGCCACCAACGTCGCATCAATCGCAACAACGTCCTGACCAGCACAAACACGACTATCTTGCGCTCAACCCCGCGATAACCACCGGCCCGATAATCGCCAGATTCGCTTGTGCGCGAACCCATTCCAACCTGGACAGGTAGTCGAAGGTGGCTTGCGGGATGGACGAAGCGGCCACGTCGAAGGACTCGAGGGTCTTGGCGACGGGGAACCCGGCGGCCTTGAGTCGATGTGCCGTGTTGGAAGCATCCCGCGCGGCGACCTCCGCCTCGATGGGGGTGCGTAGCACCTGTTCGGGCGCCCAGCGCTGGATGGTGGCGGTCAGCAACACCTCTGGGGCACTGCGTCGCACAGTGGCCAGTTTGAGCCGCCGCAGTCCAGCGTCAAGGTCAGCGGGCAGGTCCGGGGCGACCTGCTTGGGTGTCGTGGTTTTCGCTTGGTTCATGCTGGTCATGAGGAGGCGCTTTCGGTGTCGGCGGTGGGGAGTTTGTAAGCGTCCAGCGAGCGGGTCGGCGCGGTGGGCAAGTCGAGCACCAACGCATCCCCGGCCGGGCGCGGCTGTGGTGCCGCAGTGCCGGCAGCCAGAATGGAACGCACGTCGGCGGCGCGGAACCGATGAAACGCCACCGCGCGGTGCAGTGCGGCGACCAACGTCTCGACGCCGTGCGCGGCCCCCAGGGCGAGCAGGACCTCAAGCTCGGAGCCCAGGCGGGTGTTGCCGATTGCGGCTGCGCCGACCAAAAACGCTGCGGCGTCTGGGCCGAGGTCGCAGAACTGTTTTTCCACAGTGGTTTTCGGTCGCGGACCCCGACTCGGCGTTGGGCGTGGTCCGGGATAGTGGGCGTCGAGGACCGACGCCGTGCCCGGCGCGGCCAGCTCGTGTTCGGCGAGCACCTCCCCGCCGCCGGGTTCCACGACCAGCAGCTTGGCGCCGTCAACCACCACGCGCACCGTGCTGCCGATCAACTGGGTGGGCACCGAGTAGCGGGCTGAGGCGTAGCGGATGCACGACAGCCGGTCCACCTTGCGGGTCACCGGCGGCGGCCCGATCTCCAACCGCAGCGAGGGAAGCGGTTGCAGCACTGCCCGTTCCACGGTGATTCGGTCGTTGGGCACAGCGCAGATCTCTGAATGCATGGCGGCGTTGACCTCAGCACACCACGCCCTGGCTGCCACGTTGGCCGCGTGTACGTCGACCGGGCGGCCCGCCAGCTGCGCCTCGGTCAGCAACGGCACCACCATATCGGACTGGGCGTAGCCGCACAGGTTCTCCACGATCCCCTTCGACTCGGGGTCCGCGGCGTGGCAAAAGTCCGGACGGAAACCGTAATGCGTTGCCAGCCGAATATATTCGGGCGTCGGCACCACCACGTTGGCGACCACAGCGCCCTTGAGACAGCCCATCCGATCGGCCAGTACCTTGGCCGGCACCCCGCCAATAGCGGCCAGCGCCTCGGCGATCAACCCCAGCGTCGTGGTCGCGTTCTCGTTCGCGGCGAAGGCAACGAACCGCCACCGGGAGAACGCCAGCACCGCGCAGAACAGGTGCAGCCCTGCTCCCACGTCGGCCCAGTCGATCACCAGGTACTCGCCCGGTGTCCACACCGCAGGGCGGCGGCCACGGTGATTCTGCCTGCGCCACACCGCTTTTTGCCGTGCCACCAGGCGCCGGAAGTTGCGGGCCGAGCCCTCATAGCCAGCTGCTCGGGCGACCGGTAGTAGCCGCTTGGCCGAGATCCGGCCCTTCGACGCGGCGACCCGTTCGGCGACCACCTCGGTCACTGTGTCGTAGTTGTGGCCACGCTCGGCACGCTCGGGCCCCCGCACCCGCACCCGCACCCGCGGCCTCAGCCTGGGCACGCTTGACGGCCCGTTTCACGGTCTTATGGGTCGTGCCGCACAACTCCGCAGCACCCCGATACGTTCCGACCTCTCGATAGGCGGAAATGATGTCCATACGCTCACCCTCCGATTTCAATGGGAGACCTCCTGGGTTGGTGACGGATGACGGCTGTGCAACCATCACCGTCATCGCCCAGGACCTCAGGTCCCGGAAGACACGACAAGCACGGAGTGGGGACTTCTAACTGGCCACCAGTGGGGACCTAGAACTGGCCACCAGTGGGGACTTTTTCATGGCCACGGACAACTGGTCAGAATGTGCTCGGTTGAATCGTGCCGAGGTTCAGGCTGAGCCGAGATCTGGCCAGTGCCAGGGAATTACGTGACAAGCGTTTCGAGTACATCGATCCGGCAGCGTGGCTCACGATGAACGCGGGAGAAGCCGTGGCTCGGTGGTCCTGTTGACGACGGTTGAAAAGTAGGCCACGTGGTCGTGGTTATTGTCTCGTGTTGTCTGCCCGGGCGGAGGGCAGGGTGTCGATTCCGGTGTCTTTTAGGCGGTAGCTGGACCCTTTGAGGAGCTAACGATGACTAGTACCGCAGATGGGAGAGTGCCCCCGGGGCCGCGCAGCGAACGCCGGCTTTCAGGACGTTCGGCGCAACCGTCGCACGTCGTGTTCAACGCAGCCCACACGATGTCATTTGCCACCGGGAAGGGACCACTGGTTTGCCACCAGCTAGGGACCACCTGTTTGGCTCAGCGAGCATGATGT
>NZ_LQOX01000068.1 GCF_002102175.1 Mycobacterium gastri
ACATCATCACACGCCACACCGCGCACAGCCGTCAGACACGACCAACAATGGACAGGTTATTCAGCGCGTTCCTAGCCCACGCCTAGCCCGGCACGGTAACGCAGGCGGCGGCGATGACGAAAAACAATCCGTCGGGTACGCCGTAATTTCAGATTCCGTCGGCATGCCGGCCCTGAAAGGATGGAGTCCATGGTGCGCCGCCTGGCACTGCGCGCATTCGCGGTATCGGTTACTGTCGCGGCGCTGGCGTGTGAGCTGGGCCCGACCGCCAACGCGGAGCCGCCGCTGGTGTTCCCGGGCATGGAAATCCACCAGGATATTCACGTCTGCACTCTGGCGTATGTGGACACCAAGCTGCGCATGGCTTTCAGCGCAGGTCACTGCCGGGGTGAGGGAGCAGTCAGCGACCGCGACAACAACGTCATCGGTCACCTGCGGGCGTTCCGTGACAACACCCCAAGCGGTTCCACTGTGGCTACCGACCAGTCGATCGACGACTACGAGGCGATTACGCTGGTCGACGGGGTCAGGGTGAGCGACGTGCTGCCGGGCGGACGGCAGTTAACATGGCGACCCGGCGTCGTCGCCCAACCGGGCCAAGCGGTTTGCCATTTCGGCATCAGCACTGGCGAAACCTGCGGAACCGTCGACAGCGTCAACAACGGGTGGTTCACCATGACCGGCGGCGTCGCCAGCCAGAAGGGCGATTCTGGTGGACCGGTGTATTTGATCGGCAACGGGCCCGGACAGCTGATCGGAATCTTCAACAGCATTTGGGGGCAATATCCCGCCGCCGTCTCCTGGCAAGTGGCCTCTGATCAGCTCCGTCAGGACCTCGGCGTCCCAGCTGCCAGCTAACAATCGGCCTTGCCCAGTGCGAACACCGGGATCGACGGTGCCGCGGCGCCTGAGAGCACTGCTCTCGACCTGGTTACGCTGCCACAACCCTGAAGCAAAAGCAAGAGCGGTGATCTCGGATATGTCAGAATTGCGGCGTGGGCAAACGCCAGGAGGCTCGGGAGCAGATCGACGCCAAGATCGTCGAGCTCGGCCGCCGCCACCTGGTGGATCACGGCGCAGCGGGGCTATCGCTACGCGCGATTGCCCGCGACCTGGGCATGGTTTCCTCGGCTGTCTATCGGTACGTATCCGGCCGCGACGAGCTCCTGACGGTGCTTCTGGTCGACGCATACTCCGATCTGGCCGACACCGTGGACCGCGCTCGCGCCGAGGCCGGCCTCGACTCATGGAGCGACGACGTCATCGCCATCGCCCATGCCGTCCGCTGTTGGGCCGTCGCGCACCCGGCACAGTGGGCGCTGCTGTACGGCAGCCCCGTCCCCGGGTATCAGGCGCCACCAGAACGCACCGTCGGTGTCGGTACCCGCGTGGTCCGAGCGTTCTTCGACGCAATCGCAGCAGCGATTGCCACCGGCGACATCGTTTTGACGAATAACGTCGCCTCCCAGCCGATGTCGTCGGATTTCGAACGGCTTCGACGGGAGTTCGACTTTCCCGGCGATGACCGTGTGGTCGCCAAGTGCTTCTTGCTGTGGGCCGCTGTGGTGGGTGCGATCAGCCTGGAGGTGTTCGGACAGTACGGCGCCGACACGCTGACCGAGCCCCGCCAGGTCTTCGACAGTCAGATCCGGCTACTGGTCGACGTCTTGGCTCAGCATTGAGGTAGTCACCGAGAATTAGAACGTGTTCATCCGCTTCATTCGGGCCAGCTGCCGGCGATGACGGCAAAGTTCCTGCGGGCTCTTTCTGGTGCCCGCCAAGCTGAGTTATTCTGCGAGACGATGAACTTTCCCGTTCCGTCGCCGATGCAGATCGCATGGGTGACCACGGACCTGGATGCCACGGAAACGGCGCTTACCGGCCTGTTGGGTGCCCGGAAGTGGATACGGATACCCGACGTGCACTTTGCTCCCGATACTTGCAGCTACTACGGCAAACCCGCCGACTTCGTCGCGAGCATCTCACTGAGCTACCTGGGTGACATGCAGTTAGAGCTCATCTCCCCGGTCCGCGGGGAGAATATCTATAGTGACTTTCTGCGGGACTCTGGTCCCGGTCTGCACCACATCTGCATGGAAGCCGAGAGCCCGGAACGGCTGGAGGCGGCCCTGGTTGAGGCGGCCGAGAACGGCGCCACTGTGGTCCAGCGGGGCGTGATGCCCGGCGGGATTCAGTTTGCCTACGTGGCGGCACCGCGGGCCGGGGTGCCGTTTGTGGAGATCGCGTATTTCTCGCCGGAGATCAGGGCGTTCTACGACTACATCAAACGGGAGCAACGGTGAGCACCGACCTACCAGCGACTGTCAGTGCGGACTCGGTGGCGGCATGGTCGGACGACGCCGATGTGGTGGTGATCGGCTTCGGCATCGCCGGCGGCTGTGCGGCGGTGACGGCGGCTGCCGCGGGCGCGCGGGTGCTGGTTCTCGAGCGGGCCGCCGCGGCGGGAGGCACCACATCGCTTGCCGGCGGGCATTTCTACCTGGGCGGCGGGACCGCGGTCCAGCAGGCGACCGGTAATCCTGATTCGCCGGACGAGATGTATAAGTATCTGGTCGCGGTGTCGCGGCAGCCCGATCACGCCAAGATCCGGGCTTACTGCGACGGCAGTGTGGAGCATTTCAACTGGCTGGAAGACCTGGGCTTTCAGTTCGAGCGCAGCTACTTTCCGGGCAAGGCGGTGATCCAGCCCAACACCGAAGGGCTGATGTTCACTGGCAACGAGAAGGTCTGGCCCTTCTTCGCGAAGGCGGTGCCGGCGCCGCGTGGTCATAAGGTGCCGGTACCCGGCGACACCGGCGGCGCCAGCATGGTGATCGATCTACTACTCAAACGGGCGGCGAGTTTGAGCGTGCAAATCCGCTACGAGACCGGAGCCACCGCGCTCATTGTGGATGGCTCGGGGGCAGTGACCGGAGTGATGTGGAAGCGATTCTCCGAAACGGGGGCGATCAAAGCCAAATCGGTGATCATCGCCGCCGGGGGATTCGTGATGAACCCGGACATGGTGGCCAAGTACACCCCGAAACTGGCCGAGAAACCGTTCGTGCTGGGCAACACCTATGACGACGGCCTGGGCATCCGGATGGGCGTTTCGGCCGGCGGTGCCACCGAGCACATGGATCAGATTTTCATCACGGCTCCGCCGTACCCGCCGTCCATCCTGCTGACCGGAGTGATCGTCAACAAGCTCGGGCGGCGGTTCGTCGCCGAGGATTCCTACCACTCGCGGACTGCGGGGTTCATCATGGACCAGCCGGACAGCGCGGCGTATCTGATCGTCGACGAGGCGCACCTGAAACGTCCCACGATGCCGCTGGTCCCATTGATCGACGGCTGGGAATCGGTCGTCGAGATGGAAGCTGCGCTGGGCATTCCGCGAGGCAACCTGACGGCGACCCTGGACCGCTACAACACCCATGCCGCGCGCGGCGAAGATCCCGACTTTCACAAGCAGCCGGAATTCCTTGCGCCACAAGACAAAGGGCCGTGGGGAGCGTTCGACATGTCACTGGGTAAGGCGATGTATGCCGGCTTCACCCTTGGTGGGCTGGCCACGTCGGTGGACGGCGAGGTGCTGCGCGAAGACGGCTCGGTGATACCCGGGTTGTACGCGGCCGGAGCTTGCGCGTCCAACATCGCCCAGGATGGCAAGGGCTATGCCAGTGGCACGCAGCTGGGCGAGGGCTCGTTCTTCGGACGCCGCGCCGGAGCGCACGCGGCCCGGCGGGCCGGGGCCGTGCGCTCCGGCGCCTAGACCCGCAACGGCTCCTTCGTCACCGGGCTCAGCCGCCATGGCCCGCCGCCCAGCAATTCGAGCTGTTGGTCATGCAGACGCTCGAGCGCGGGGCGGTGGCTGACGCTGACGATGATGCAATCCGGCAGCTCGCGCCGGAGCAATTCGTAGAGCGCGAATTCCAGACCCGTGTCGAGCGCCGATGTGCTCTCGTCAAGGAACACGGCTTTGGGTTTGGTGAGCAGGATGCGGGCGAAGGCAACGCGCTGTTGCTCGCCGGGGGAGAGCACCTTGGCCCAGTCTCGTTCTTCGTCCAGTCGATCGCATAGCGGCGCGAGGGCCACCTTGGTGAGCGTGTCGCGCACGATGTCGTCGGGGATGACGAATCGGGGATTCGGGTAGCACACCACATCCCGCAGAGTGCCCAGCGGCACATACGGCAACTGCGACAAGAACATCGTTTCGTTGTCGCCGTCCGGACGGCGCAGTGTCCCCGAGGCGTACGGCCACAGTTCGGCCAGGCTGCGCAGCAACGAGGTCTTGCCGGACCCGGAACGGCCGGTGATCACCAGCGAATCGCCACGGTCCAGGCGCACATCGAGCGGATCGATCAGCCGATCTCCGGCGGGCGTGCGAACTTCGATCTCGTTGAGCTCAACGGACTCGTCGTCACTTGGCCGGGTCAGCACCGCAGGCAGCGCGCGGCCCTTCTCGTTGGCGTCAACCAGGCCGTACAACCGGATGATCGCCGCGCGGAAGGAGGCGAACGCGTCGTAGTTGTTGCGGAAGAACGACAACGAGTCGTGAATATTGCCGAACGCGGTGGCCGTCTGACTCACGTCGCCGAATTCGATTTGCCCAGCGAACAATCGCGGTGCCTGGATCACCCACGGCAACGGAACGATCGTCTGACTCACCGACAGGTTCCATCCGTTGAAAGCGATGCTGCGGCGAACGTATCGACGGTAGTTGTCGATCACCGGCCTGAACCGCTGCTGCAATTGCGCGCCCTCGACCCGCTCACCGCGGTAGAAGCCCACGGCTTCGGCGGCGTCTCGCAGGCGCACCAGCGCGTACCGGAAAGCGGCGTTGAGCTTTTCGTTGCGGAAGCTGAGCCAGATCAGTGGACGCCCGATGACAAAGGAAATGATCGTGGCAACGAGCACATAACCCAGAACGGTCCAAAACATTGCCCGGTGGAAGGAGACACCCCACAGATTCAGAGTTCCGGAGAGGTTCCACAGGATCGCGGTGAAGGAAATCACCGAGATAATCGATTGCACAGCCCCGAAAAGCAGTGTGCTACCCGTCCCGTTGGACGGCGCGTTGGGCGTGCCACCCACTCCGGCGGTGAAGATGTCGATGTCCTGCTGGATACGCTGGTCCGGGTTGTCGATTGTCTCGTCGATGAACAGGTCCCGGTAGTACGCCCTGCCGTCAAGCCAGTCCCTGGTCAGATGATCGGTCAGCCACACCCTCCAGGCGATGATGAAGCGCTGCGTCAGATAGATGTCGGCCATCACCCGGACCACGTGTATCACGGCCATGACGCTGAAAACCCCGATTGACATCCAAAACCCGTGCACGCCTGAGCGTTTCACCGCCTCATCGCCGGCGGCGGCACCTTGGAACGCTTTCTGCAAGGCGGTGTACATGTCGTTGCCCTGGTAGCTGAACAGCACATTCAGGCGCACGGCCAATACCACCGACAGCAACAGCACACCCAGCATCAGCCAGACCCAAATGCTCCTGGGTCCGACAAAGTACTCACGGGTGATCCGCCAGTACTGTCGCCCCCAGGGCGTCAGGAACCTGAGCAGAACCAGCACGACCAGGACACAGACGGCACTGATCGCCCAGGCTTTGCCGATCCAGTACAGCGAATCCACAAAAGCCCCCGACCAGTCGATCGAGGGAGTAAACGGCTTCGGGCCCAAGGTCGATGCTCCTCACGGACGAGGTGTTCAGGCGGCTGCTGAACAGAAATCCTTCGGCGAAGGTACCGGAAGGATGCAGATAGGCTTTCGAAATATGACGGATATGAGCACCGACGCCGCTCCCCAGACCATGCATGCCGGACGGCTGATAGCGCGTCGGCTCAAAGCCAGCGGTATCGACACGGTTTTCACGCTGTCGGGCGGACACCTGTTTTCGGTCTACGACGGCTGCCGCGAGGAAGGCATCCGGCTGATCGACACCCGCCATGAGCAAAGTGCCGCCTTCGCCGCCGAGGGCTGGTCCAAGGTGACCAGGGTGCCAGGGGTGGCCGCACTCACCGCGGGTCCGGGCGTCACCAACGGGATGAGCGCGATGGCTGCCGCCCAGCAGAACCAGTCGCCTCTGGTGGTTCTCGGTGGTCGGGCGCCGGCATTGCGATGGGGGATGGGCTCTTTGCAGGAGATCGACCACGTACCTTTTGTCGCGCCGCTGGCCCGCTTCGCCGCCACCGCACAGTCAGCCGAAGACGCTGGCCGGCTGGTCGACAACGCACTGCAGGCCTCGGTTGGAGCCCCGTCGGGGGTGGCTTTCGTGGATTTTCCGATGGACCACGTGTTCTCCATGTCCGACGACGACGGTCGTCCCGGAGCACTGACGGGCTTGCCTACGGACCCAAGCCCTGACGGTGACGCCCTGGACCGGGCAGCCGGCCTGCTCTCGGCGGCCCGACGTCCGGTCATCATGGCGGGCACCAACGTCTGGTGGGGACACGCGGAGGCGGCGCTGCTACGTCTTGCCGAGGAGCGCCGGATTCCGGTGCTGATGAATGGGATGGCCCGTGGCGCTGTGCCCGCCGACCACCCGCTGGCTTTTTCCCGGGTACGTTCGACAGCGTTGGGGCAGGCCGACGTTGCGCTGATTGTCGGTGTGCCCATGGATTTCCGCCTGGGATTCGGCGGGGTGTTCGGGTCGCAGACCCAGCTCGTCGTCGCCGACCGCGCCGAACCGGAAAGCGGTCATCCGCGCGCGGTTGCGGCCGGCCTCTACGGGGATCTGAGCGCGACCCTGTCGGCGCTGACCGGACCCGGCGGCGCCGACCACCGGGACTGGATCGACGAGCTTCGGGCCGCCGAGACCGCGGCCCGCGACGCGGAAAAAGTCGAGCTCGCCGAGGAACGGATCCCACTGCATCCGATGCGGGTGTACGCCGAGTTGGCCCCGCTATTGGACCGCGACGCCATCGTGGTCATAGACGCCGGCGATTTCGGGTCCTACGCCGGGCGGGTGATCGACAGCTATCAGCCGGGTTGCTGGCTGGACAGCGGTCCCTTCGGCTGTCTGGGTTCGGGGCCCGGTTACGCCTTGGCCGCAAAACTGGCCCGACCGCAGCGTCAAGTGGTGTTGCTGCAAGGTGACGGCGCGTTCGGGTTCAGCGGCATGGAGTGGGACACCCTGGTTCGGCACGATGTGCCGGTCGTGTCGATAGTCGGCAATAACGGCATCTGGGGTTTGGAGAAGCACCCGATGGAGGCGCTGTACGGCTACTCGGTGGTGGCCGAGCTGCGCCCGGGAACTCGGTACGACGAGGTGGCGCGCGCCCTGGGTGCGCACGGTGAACTGGTGTCGTCGCCCGCCGAGCTGCGCCCGGCGCTGCAGCGGGCCTTCGCCAGTGGTCTGCCGTCGGTCGTCAACGTGCTGACCGACCCGACTGTCGCGTACCCGCGGCGGTCGAACTTGGCCTGATGCGCAAAGATCCGGTCTGCCGAGGCTGCGCGCGTCGCCGGTGACCACGTGCGCTCGCATCGGCCGGAGGGTCACGTACCGTTGACGTGTGCCCAAGACCACACGCGCTGAGCCAGGCCGCCTGAGCAGCCGATTTTGGCGACTTCTCGGCGCCAGTACGGAAAAGAATCGAAACCGGTCCCTGTCCCAGGTGACCGCTTCGGCAGAGTACGACGAAGAAGCTGCCGACCTCACCGACGAAAAGCTGCGCCGCGCGGCCGGGCTGCTCAACCTCGACGATCTCGCGGACTCCGCCGACATCCCTCAGTTTCTGGCCATCGCCCGGGAAGCAGCCGAGCGGGCGACCGGCCTGCGCCCGTTCGACGTGCAATTGCTGGGTGCACTGCGCATGCTCGCCGGTGACGTGATCGAAATGGCGACCGGTGAGGGCAAGACGCTTGCCGGCGCAATCGCGGCCGCCGGCTATGCACTCGCCGGCCGGCATGTCCACGTCGTGACCATTAACGATTACTTGGCCCGCCGCGACGCGGAATGGATGGGCCCGTTATTGGAGGCGTTGGGCCTGACCGTCGGATGGATCACCGCGGACTCGACCAGCCAGGACCGCAAGGCGGCATACGGGTGTGACGTCACCTATGCCTCGGTCAACGAGATCGGTTTCGATGTGCTGCGCGACCAGCTGGTCACCGACGTGGAAGACCTGGTGTCGCCCAATCCGGACGTGGCCCTCATCGACGAGGCCGACTCGGTGCTCGTCGATGAAGCGCTGGTGCCCTTGGTTCTGGCCGGGACCACCCACCGCGAAACGCCGCGGCTGGAAATCATCCGCCTGATTGCCGAGTTGGTCCCCGGCACCGACTATGAGACCGACTCCGACAGCCGCAACGTGCACCTGACCGACACCGGCGCTCGCAAAGTCGAGAAGGCACTCGGTGGCATCGACCTGTACTCCGAGGAACATGTGGGCACCACGCTGACCGAGGTCAACGTCGCCCTGCACGCGCATGTGCTGTTGCAGCGCGATGTCCACTACATCGTCCGGGATGATGCAGTACATCTGATTAATTCCTCGCGCGGGCGCATCGCACAACTGCAGCGCTGGCCGGACGGGCTGCAGGCCGCCGTCGAAGCCAAGGAGGGCATCGAGACCACCGAAACCGGCGAGGTGCTCGACACCATCACGGTCCAGGCGCTGATCAACCGCTACGCCACGGTATGCGGTATGACCGGTACCGCGTTGGCCGCCGGTGAACAGCTGCGCCAGTTCTACAAGCTCGGTGTGTCGCCGATACCACCGAACACCCCGAACATCCGAGAAGACGAGGACGACCGGGTTTACATCACCGCGGCGGCCAAGAACGACGCGATCGTCGCGCATATCGCCGAAGTACACGACTCCGGGCAACCGGTGCTGGTCGGCACGCATGACGTTGCCGAATCCGAGGAGCTGCACGAAAGGCTGCTGCGGCGCGGCGTTCCCGCGGTGGTGCTCAACGCGAAAAACGACGCCGAGGAGGCGCAGGTCATCGCTGAGGCCGGCAAATTCGGTGCGGTCACCGTGTCCACACAGATGGCCGGACGCGGCACCGACATTCGGCTTGGCGGATCCGACGAAGCCGACCATGACCGGGTCGCCGAACTGGGTGGCCTGCATGTTGTCGGCACCGGCCGCCATCACACCCAGCGGTTGGATAACCAGTTGCGCGGGCGGGCCGGACGCCAGGGTGACCCGGGGTCGTCGGTGTTCTTCTCGAGCTGGGAAGACGACGTCGTCGCCGCCAACCTCGACACCAACAAATTGCCGATGGAAACCGACGAGGACGGCCGAATCGTCAGTCCCAAGACCGGTAGCTTGCTCGACCATGCCCAGCGCGTCGCCGAGGGCCGGTTGCTGGACGTGCATGCGAACACCTGGCGCTACAACCAGTTGATCGCCCAACAACGCGCCATCATCGTCGAACGACGAAACACCTTGCTGCGCACCGCGACCGCGCGCGAGGAACTGGCCGAACTGGCGCCCGAGAGGTACCAGGAGCTGGCTCAGCCGATGTCCGAGCACGAGTCCGAAGAGCGCCTCGAGAAGATCTGCCGGCTGATCATGCTGTACCACCTGGACCGCGGCTGGGCCGATCACCTGGCTTATCTGGCCGACATTCGGGAGAGCATCCACCTGCGAGCGCTGGGTCGCCAGAACCCGCTCGACGAGTTCCACCGGTTGGCGGTGGATGCGTTCGCGTCGCTGGCCGCCGATGCGATCGAGGCGGCGCAGCAGACCTTCGAAACGGCCAATGTTCTCGAAGAAGAACCCGGCCTGGATCTGTCCAAGCTGGCGCGGCCGACGTCGACATGGACGTACATGGTCAACGACAACCCACTGTCCGACGACACGTTGTCCACGCTGAGCCTGCCGGGCGTGTTCCGCTGAGCCTGTCAGGCTTGAGCCGACGACTGTAACGCCAATGTGAAAAGCGGTGCCGGAAATCGCCACAGCGTTACGCTCGCGGCTATGCCACCGGTCCGCCGTGCGGACCGGATCGTCGCCGGGCTAAGGTCACGGCTCATGGAGCCGGTACTCACCCACAATCGGGTGCTGACGGTACCTAACGTGCTGAGCGCCATCCGCCTGGCGCTGATTCCGGTGTTCGTCTACGTCATGCTGATTGCCCACATCCATGGCTGGGCAGTGGCGATTCTGGTGTTCAGCGGCGCCTCCGATTGGGCAGACGGCAAGATCGCCCGGCTGCTCAACCAGTCGTCGCGGCTGGGCGTACTGCTGGACCCGGCCGTCGACCGGCTTTACATGGTGACCGTACCCATCGTGTTGGCGCTGAGCGGGACCGTGCCGTGGTGGTTTGTGCTCACGCTGCTGGCGCGTGACGCCGCGCTGGCTGCGACGCTGCCGCTGCTGTGGAGCCGCGGACTGTCGGCCCTGCCGGTCACCTACATCGGCAAGGCAGCGACTTTCGCCCTGATGGCCGGCTTTCCGATACTGCTCTTGGGGCAGTGGAACGCGTTATGGAGCCGCGTCCTCGGCGCCTGCGGCTGGGCGTTTCTGATCTGGGGTATGTATGCGTACCTGTGGGCGTTCGTGTTGTACGTAGTACAGATGACGATGGTGGTTCGGCGGATGCCCAAGCTCAAGCACCGGGCATATCAGCCGGTCGCGCGAAAAGCGGGCGACTATGGCCGAAGCTGACCGACTGCTGGGCGGTTATGACCCCAATGCCGGCTACAGCGCGCATGCGGCGGGGCGGCCCAAGCACAACCCGGTACCGTCGCTGCTTCGCGCGCTGCTGTCCGAACATCTCGACCCCGGCTACGCTGCGGCAGCCGCCAAACGGGACGGCTCCGCGGCGGCGCCCAAAGATGGTCGTGCCCGCGCTTTCGGCTGGCTATGGCAGGCTTTGGCCGCGACACTGGTCGCAGCGGTATTCGCGGCCGCGGTGGCGCAGGCGCGCTCCGTTGCGCCTGGGGTGCGCGCGGCCCAGCAGCTGCTTGTCGCAAGTGTGCGGTCAACCCAGGCCGCTGCTTCCAGGTTGGCCCAACAGCGCAGCGTGCTCTCGGCGAAGGTCGACGACGTGCAACGGCTGGCGCTGGCCGACGACGCCGAGGGGCAGCGACTGCTCACCCGTCTGGATGCCCTCAGCCTGGCGGCGGCCAGCACACCGGTCATCGGTCCGGGGCTGACGGTGACCGTGACCGATCCGGGAGTGGGGCCGAATCTCTCGGATGCCTCCAAACAGCGGGTGAACGGCAGCCAGCAAATCATCCTGGACCGCGACCTGCAGCTGGTGGTCAACTCCTTGTGGGCCAGTGACGCGGAGGCAATCTCGGTCGACGGCGCCCGGATCGGGCCGAATGTGACCATTCGCCAGGCCGGGGGAGCGATCCTCGTCGACAACAATCCCACCACCAGCCCCTACACCATCCTCGCGGTTGGACCACCGCACGCGATGCAAGATGCCTTCGACCGCAGTCCCGGCCTGCACCGCCTTCGGCTACTGGAGGTCTCCTACGGCGTCGGCGTCAGCGTCAACGCCGCCGACGGTCTGGCGCTGCCGGCCGGCGCTATCCGGGACGTCAAGTTCGCCAAACAGATTGGGCCCTAGTGAGAAGAACTTCGGTGAAAGTGGTTGCCCCGGGAGCGACATGGACGGGGCTGCGGCGGGCATGATCGGTATCGCGGCCCTTGCCCTTGGCATCGTGCTGGGATTGGTTTTCCACCCGAGCGTGCCCGAGGTGATCCAGCCGTACCTGCCGATCGCGGTGGTCGCCGCGCTCGACGCCGTGTTCGGCGGCTTGCGCGCCTACCTCGAGCGGATCTTCGATCCGAAGGTCTTCGTGGTGTCGTTCGTGTTCAACGTCCTGGTGGCCGCATTGATCGTCTATGTGGGTGATCAATTGGGCGTTGGTACGCAATTGTCCACGGCGATAATCGTGGTACTGGGAATCCGCATCTTCGGCAATACCGCCGCGCTGCGGCGCCGGCTCTTCGGAGCCTGACGGAGATGAGGTCAGCGTGAGCCAGGGCCCTCCTGACAGCACCGGCGGCGAAAGCCGCTGCGCACCAACCAGCCACGGCCATTCCAAGACCGAGCGCAACGCCCACGAAGCGGCGCGGCGCGGTCGTCACGAACTGCCCGCCGACCGTCCTCGCCCCGAGATCGGGCCGGTGCGCCGGACGGGACTGTCCGCGATGTTGCGAGGCAGCCGTTCCCGAACGCTGTTCGGGGCGTTGGCGATTTTGCTGTGTCTGGTGCTCGGGGTCGCCATCGTCACTCAGGTCCGCCAGACCGAATCCGGTGATTCGCTCGACACCGCTCGCCCCGCGGACCTGTTGGTGCTGCTCGATTCGTTGCGGCAGCGTGAGGCCACCCTCAACACCGAGGTGGCCGACCTGCAGAACACCCTCAACGCGTTGCAGGCCTCCGGCAACAACGACCAGGCCGCCATCGAAAGCGCGCAAGCCAGATTGGCGGCGCTGTCGATCCTGGTGGGCGCGGTGGGCGCCACCGGACCCGGCGTCACGGTGCGCATCGAAGATCCCGGTCCCGGAGTGGCCCCGGACGCAATGCTCGACGTGATCAACGAGTTGCGTGCTGCCGGAGCGGAGGCGATCCAGATCAGCGACGCACACGAGTCGGTGCGGGTCGGAGTCGACACCTGGGTGGTCGGTTCCCCGGGCGCGCTGACCATCGACACCAAAGCGCTGTCTCCGCCCTATTCGGTTCTGGCGATTGGCGATCCACCGACCTTGGCCGCGGCGATGAACATTCCCGGTGGTGCGGTGGACAGCATCAAACGCGTCGGCGGGCGGATGTCGGTGCAACAGTCCGACCGGGTGGATGTGACCGCCTTGCGACAACCGAAACCGCACCAATACGCTCAGCCCGTCAAATAAGCCCCGACCAGAACAGGATTACCGTGAGCGATATCCCGCCCGATCTGCACTACACCGCCGAACACGAGTGGGTGCGCCGCACCGCGGACGCCACCGTGCGGGTCGGGATCACCGATTTCGCGCAGTCCGCGCTGGGCGACGTTGTCTTCGTTCAATTGCCGGCCGTGGGCGATGAGGTGACCGCGGGGGAATCCTTCGGCGAGGTGGAATCGACGAAATCAGTGTCGGATCTGTACGCGCCGGTATCCGGCAAGGTCGCTGTGGTCAACAGCGATCTGGAAGGCACACCGCAATTGGTGAACTCAGACCCGTACGGCGACGGCTGGCTGCTGGACCTTGAGGTCGAAAGCCCAGCTGCCGCGGAAGCAGCCGTGGCGGCCCTGCTCGACGCCGAGGCCTACCGCGGCACCATAACCGAATGACTTGCTAAGGTCCGTGCCGGCGGGTGCGGCCACAATGCGGACCGGGCTATGGGCCTCAGCGAAGGCTTCAGCGAAGGCCTCCGAGAAGGCTAGGAGAAGGCGCGGTGTGGGGCTTACGATCCTGCAGTGGTGAGCACGTCGCCGCCCCGAGGTCGACACATGCGGGGTACGGTCGAGACATCAGCGTCAGACGCCGTTGGCAGGCACGTGAAGCAGTACCAGAAGCAGTACCGGAAGCAGTAAAGGTAATACAGGCGGTAAATCCGAGGGAGGCACCGGCCGATCGGCCCGGTCGAACAACGCCACAGCGGCCAGTGAGGAGCAGCGGGTGACGGACATGGACGCAGAACGAGAGCAGGACCAGACATCGGACGAAGTCACCGTGGAGACCACCTCAGTCTTCCGCGCCGACTTCCTCAGCGAACTGGAAGCTCCCGCACAGGCGGGAACCGAGAGCGCGGTATCCGGGGTGGAAGGCCTTCCGGCGGGCTCGGCGTTGCTGGTCGTCAAACGGGGACCCAATGCAGGGTCGCGCTTTCTGCTCGATCAGCCCGTCACATCCGCCGGCCGGCATCCCGACAGCGACATCTTTCTCGATGATGTCACGGTGAGTCGTCGCCACGCCGAATTCCGGTTGGAAGGCAACGAGTTCAGCGTCGTCGACGTCGGAAGCCTGAACGGCACGTACGTCAACCGTGAGCCGGTGGACTCGGCTGTGCTGGCAAACGGCGACGAGGTTCAGATCGGAAAATTCCGCTTGGTTTTCTTGACCGGACCCAAGCAAGGTGACGACGACGGGGGCGCCGGAACCCGGTGAGCGCACCGGATAGCCCCGCCCTGGCCGGGATGTCGATTGGCGCAGTCCTGGAGCTGCTGCGACCGGATTTTCCCGATGTCACGATCTCCAAGATTCGGTTTCTGGAGGCCGAGGGGCTGGTGACGCCGCAGCGCGCCGCATCGGGTTACCGGAGGTTCACCGCGTACGACTGTGCGCGGCTGCGATTCATCCTCACCGCTCAGCGGGATCATTACCTGCCGCTCAAGGTGATCAGGGCGCAGTTAGACGCTCAGCCCGACGGTGAGCTGCCACCGTTCGGATCCCCTTATGGCATACCGCGATTGATCCCGGTAAGCGACGACGGAGACGCCAGCACGGGGTCGGGCGCGGCGGCGGTGTCGCCGACCCGCATTCGACTCAGCCGGGAAGACCTCCTGCACCGCTCCGGAGTCGACGACGACTTGCTGACTGCTCTCCTGAAAGCAGGAGTGATCAAGACCGGCCCGGGCGGCTTCTTCGACGAGCACGCGGTCGTCATCCTGCAATGTGCGCGCGCACTCGCCGACTACGGTGTGGAGCCGAGGCACCTGCGCGCGTTTCGCTCCGCGGCCGATCGTCAGTCCGACCTGATCGCCCAGATCGCCGGCCCGTTGGTCAAGGCGGACAAGGCCGGAGCCCGGGACCGCGCTGACGACTTGGCCCGAGAGGTCGCGGCGCTTGCGATTACTTTGCACACCTCGTTGATCAACTCCGCGGTACGCGACGTTCTGCATCGCTGAGGATTAGACTTTCCTCGACAGCGTGTATTCGACGACGCGGCAAGGAGCGTACTCACCGCGTCGCCGCGCTGAACGGAAACGGCGGCATGGCGGAGGGCAGACACAGATGGGTGAAGTTCGCGTTGTCGGCATTCGCGTCGAGCAACCGCAAAACCAGCCGGTGCTGTTACTGCGCGAGGCCAACGGTGACCGCTATCTGCCGATCTGGATCGGCCAATCGGAGGCGGCCGCCATTGCGCTCGAGCAGCAAGGCGTCGAGCCTCCCCGACCGCTGACGCATGACTTGATCCGGGATGTCATTGCTGCACTTGGGCATTCGCTCAAGGAAGTGCGCATCGTCGATCTGCACGAAGGCACGTTTTACGCCGATCTGATCTTCGACCGCGATATCAAGGTGTCGGCTCGTCCTTCCGACTCGGTGGCGATCGCGCTGCGCGTCGGAGTTCCGATTTACGTCGAGGAGGCCGTGCTGGCCCAGGCCGGGCTGCTGATCCCCGACGAGAGCGACGAAGAAGCCGGTAGTGCGGTCCGCGAGGACGAGGTGGAGAAGTTCAAAGAGTTTCTCGACAGCGTGTCACCCGACGATTTCAAGGCCACCTAGCTTGTCGGCAATGCGCGCACCCGTGGGTGTGGCCGGCCACTCTCCGGCGGGCAGGCGACGCCTCACCCGTGGCGGAGACCGTCGGGCAATGCGATCTGACGCGGCGGCAATGCACAGCAGCGACCACCTCGCGGTTGAGTCGGCTACATCACGGATGCGTCTCATCTCACGCGATGCGGGCTCGACACGCCTGGCGGATGGCGCCCTGCGGGTCAGGCAACAGCGATACTTTGATGACGACTTGATGATCAACTGGCGCACCGAAACAGTCCAACAGCGTATGCTCACAAGCACTCGGACCTGAGCAAACATGGTTGCCGGGGCAGCCAATGACGCAGCTAGTGACAAGAGCGCGATCGGCGAGAGGAAGCACCGTGAGCGAACGGCCACGTCAAGAACAGCTCGATCTTGCAGACCACGCGACTACTGCGGCCCATGGTGCTCTCGGCGGCGCGACCGAACCCGCCCAGCCGGGGCTGTTCCCCGACGATTCGGTGCCCGATGAGCTGGTCGGCTACCGCGGACCGAGTGCCTGTCAAATCGCCGGCATCACCTACCGTCAACTCGACTATTGGGCGCGCACGTCGCTGGTTGTCCCCTCGATCCGCAGCGCGGCAGGATCGGGAAGCCAGCGGCTCTATTCGTTCAAGGACATTCTCGTTCTCAAGATCGTCAAGCGGTTGCTCGACACCGGCATCTCGCTGCACAACATCCGGGTTGCCGTCGACCACCTGCGCCAGCGCGGCGTCCAGGACCTGGCCAACATCACCTTGTTCTCCGACGGCACGACGGTGTACGAATGCACCTCCGCCGAGGAAGTCGTCGACCTTCTCCAGGGCGGCCAGGGTGTGTTCGGCATCGCCGTCTCGGGCGCGATGCGGGAGCTGACCGGCGTCATCGCCGAATTTCACGGTGAGCGCGCCGACGGCGGTGAATCCATTGCCGCCCCGGAAGACGAGCTGGCTTCGCGCCGCAAGCAGCGCGATCGCAAGATCGGCTAACCGCGGCCGGGTATGCGCTGTCGCGGCAGTGATCGGCTAGCCGAGTAAACTGGATTCCGCATCGCTCTTGCGCGGGAGAGTTCCGTGGCCGCCAGCTACGGACGCCGAAGGAGCAACACCTCTCCGTCAACCTCTCAGGCACCCGGACCGCGCCGGACAACGATGCCTCTGGAAAGCGGTGACGACCCACGGGTCCTTGCCCGCCGATGGGGAAAGGTGCCTGCAACGATGGCGCCGAATCTCTCAGGCGCCTGGTGCACGGGTGAAGACAGAGGGAGAGGGCCGCTAGTCCCTTGCCCTTCAGGAGTGCACCGTGTCCGACCATTCAACGTTCGCAGACCGCCACATCGGACTGGACCGCGACGCCGTCGCGACGATGTTGTCGATCATCGGTGTCGACACGCTCGACGAGTTGGCGGCCAAGGCGGTTCCCGCCGGCATCCTCGACGCCCTCACCGAAGTCGGCACCGCACCGGGCCTGGACCGGCTGCCGCCGGCCGCTAGCGAGGCCGAGGCGCTGGCCGAGTTGCGGGCACTGGCCGACGCCAACACCGTCGCGGTGTCGATGATCGGGCAGGGCTACTACGACACGTTCACCCCGCCCGTGCTGCTGCGCAACATCATGGAGAACCCGGCCTGGTATACGGCTTACACGCCCTACCAACCCGAGATCAGTCAGGGGCGCCTGGAAGCGCTGCTCAATTTCCAGACGATGATTACCGACCTCACCGGCCTCGAGATCGCCAACGCGTCGATGCTCGACGAGGGCACCGCCGCCGCCGAAGCCATGGCGCTGATGCACCGCGCCACCCGCAGCCGGTCGAACCGGCTGGCGGTCGACATTGACGTGTTTACTCAAACCGCCGCGGTTTTGGCCACCCGCGCCAAGCCGTTGGGCATCGAGATCGTCACCGCCGATCTGCGCGACGGTCTTCCAGAGGGGGAGTTGTTCGGCGTTATCGCCCAGCTACCCGGGGCCAGCGGCCGAATCACCGACTGGACCGCTCTGGTGGAGCAGGCCCACGACCGTGGCGCGCTAGTGGCTATCGGCGCCGACCTGTTGGCGCTGACGCTGATCACCCCACCTGGTGAGATCGGCGCCGACGTCGCGTTCGGGACCACCCAACGTTTCGGGGTGCCAATGGGATTCGGCGGTCCGCATGCGGGATATCTATCCGTGCACGCCACGCATGCCCGGCAGTTGCCCGGACGGCTGGTCGGGGTGTCCGTCGACGGTGACGGTAACCCGGCCTATCGGCTGGCGCTGCAAACCCGCGAGCAGCACATCCGCCGCGACAAGGCGACCAGCAATATCTGCACCGCGCAAGTGCTGCTGGCGGTGATGGCCGCGATGTACGCCAGCTACCACGGCGCCGCGGGGCTGACCGCCATCGCGCGGCGGGTGCATGCCCATGCCGAAACCATCGCTGCTGCGCTCGGCGATGCGCTGGTGCACGACCGGTTTTTCGACACCGTGCTGGCGCGAGTGCCCGGACGTGCCGACCAAGTGCTGGCCGCGGCCAAGGCCAACGGCATCAACGTGTGGCGCGTCGACGCCGATCACGTGTCGGTGGCCTGCGACGAAACCACCACCAACGAGCAGGTGGCCGCGGTGCTGCAGGCCTTCGGGGTGGAGCCTGCCGAGTCGGTGTGCGCGGAGATCGCCAACCGCACCTCGGAGTTCCTGACCCACTCGGCGTTCACGCAATACCACACCGAAACCGCGATGATGCGCTACCTGCGCACGCTGGCGGACAAAGATATCGCCTTGGACCGCAGCATGATTCCGCTCGGCTCATGCACGATGAAGCTCAATGCCGCCGCGGAGATGGAGTCGATCACCTGGCCGGAGTTCGGCCGCCAGCATCCCTTTGCGCCGGCATCGGACACACCCGGGTTACGTCGGCTCATCGCCGACCTGGAGAGCTGGCTGGTGGCGATCACCGGCTACGACTCGGTCTCCCTGCAGCCCAACGCGGGTTCGCAGGGGGAGTACGCCGGTCTGCTGGCGATCCACGACTACCATGCCAGCCGCGGCGAGTCGCACCGCGACATCTGCCTGATTCCGTCCAGCGCGCACGGCACCAACGCCGCCTCGGCCGCGCTGGCCGGAATGAAGGTCGTCGTTGTCCGATGCCACGACGAGGCTAGTCGGGCCGGCGACGTCGACCTCGACGATCTGCGCGCCAAGGTGAGCGAGCATGCGGACCGGTTGTCGGCCCTGATGATCACCTACCCGTCCACGCACGGCGTCTATGAGCACGACATCGCCGACATCTGTGCGGCGGTGCACGACGCCGGCGGCCAGGTGTATGTCGATGGGGCGAATCTCAATGCGCTGGTCGGCCTGGCCCGGCCGGGTAAGTTCGGCGGTGACGTCAGCCATCTGAACCTGCACAAGACGTTCTGCATCCCGCACGGCGGCGGCGGGCCGGGGGTCGGGCCGGTCGCGGTGCGCTCACATCTGGCGCCGTTCCTACCTGGTCACCCGCTGGCGCCCGACCTGCCACCCGGGCACCCGGTATCCTCGGCCCCGTACGGCTCCGCGTCGATTCTGCCGATCACCTGGGCATACATCCGGATGATGGGTGCCGACGGCCTACGGGCGGCATCGCTGAACGCGATCGCGTCGGCCAACTACATCGCTCGGCGCCTCGACGAGTATTTCCCGGTGCTCTACACCGGGGAGAACGGCATGGTCGCCCACGAGTGCATCCTGGACCTGCGCGGCATCACCAAGACAACCGGAGTCACCGTCGATGACGTCGCAAAACGGTTGGCGGACTATGGTTTCCACGCACCGACGATGAGCTTCCCGGTGGCCGGAACGCTGATGGTGGAGCCGACCGAGAGCGAGAGCCTGGCCGAGGTCGACGCATTCTGCGAAGCCATGGTCAGCATCCGCGCCGAGATCGACCGAGTCGGGGCCGGCCAGTGGCCGGTGGACGATAATCCGTTGCGGGGCGCGCCGCATACCGCCGAGTGCCTGCTGGTGGCCGACTGGGACCACCCGTACACCCGGGAAGAGGCCGCCTATCCGCTGGGCGCCGGGTTCCGGCCCAAGGTCTGGCCGCCGGTACGCCGGATCGACGGTGCCTACGGCGACCGCAATCTGGTCTGCTCATGTCCTCCGGTGGCGGCGTTTGCCTAACCGGGCCCTGCTCACCCGAAACGCTCGATGATCGCTGCGGCGATCTCCTGCGGCGCGTCTTCTTGAATGAAGTGCTTGGCGTTGGGCAACTCGACGACGACATGATCGGGGAATGTTGCGCGCATCCGCGGCAGGCACGGGCCGGGCCGGAACGCGAGATCTTTCATACCCCAGACGAACAGCGCGGGTTTGGCGCCGAGTTTGGCGGGTACGTCGCGGGCCAGCCGCGCCAATAACGGCCGCGCGGCCAGGATTTCCTTGGGCATCCTCGCCACCCCAGTGCGGTCCGCGGGGCTGGCCTGCACGGCCCGGTAGTGCTGCATCACCGCAGGGCCGGGGCGGTGCTCGGTCCCGGCCGGAATCAACCGCTCCACAAAGAAATTGCGCTGCACGATCGCGTACTGCAGCGGCGGACTGGACATCACCCTGCTGAACATCTTCATCGTCAGGGTGTCTGCCGGCCAGAACCAGGTGTTGCCCAACACGACTCCACGCACTCGGCCCGCTCGCTCGACCGATACCGCCATACCGATCGGACCACCCCAGTCCTGACCCATTGTGAGGTAACCGTCGAGACCGAGGTGATCGACGAATTCGCCGACCACCCGCGCGTGGTCAGTGATGCGGTACCCAAATGCCGCGGGGCGCTCCGACAGGCCAAAGCCGAGATAATCCGGTGCGATACAACGGAACCGGTCCCGCAGGGCCACGATGATGTTGCGGTACAGGAAGCTCCAGGTGGGGTTGCCGTGGCACAGCAGGATCGGTGGACCGTCTCCCTCGTCGACGTAGTGCATACGCCCGTGCGTGCTGTCGAACCAGCGCGACCGGAACGGATATAGCTGCGAATCGGGGGTGAAAATCGGGCTCATTACGCTCCTTTCGTCGCTCACGATGGTAGGTCGCAGGGGTGACATCACCGAGTGTTCGAGCCTGGCGCGGCGGCGGTCGCTGGCTGCACACCGCCGCCGGCAAGATGTTCGTCCGATCAGGGCCGGGCAACACGCCGACCATCCTGCTGCTGCACGGCTATCCGTCCAGTTCATTCGACTTTCGGGAGGTCATTCCGTACCTGGCTGGTCATGCCTGGGTGACGAAGGATTTTCTCGGTTTCGGCCTTGTCCGACAAGCCTCGCCCGCACCGCTACAGCCTGCTGGAGCAGGCCGATCTGGTGCAGGGGGCGGTTGCCCGAAGCACCACCGGCCCGGTGGTGGTGCTGGCGCACGACATGGGCACGTCGGTGACCACCGAACTGCTCGCCCGGGACCTTGACTCGTTCGATCTTCGGCGCGCGGTGCTGAGCAACGGCAGCGTGATCCTGGAACGGGCCAGTCTGCGGCCAATCCAGAAGTGCTGCGTGGCCCGCTGGGGCCGATCGCGGCCCGATTGGTCACTCGCGGCGGCTTCCGGCGCAGTTTGGCACGTTGTTTTCCGCCGGTCACCCATCCGCGGGCGTATGCCGGGGCAGCTTTGTCATTGCTGGTGGACTCAGCCTAGAAAGATGCTGAGTGCGGTCGCGAGGTCCGGGCCGGCCGACGTCGCCAGGTTCTGGTAACTGCCACCGCTGAGCTGTGCGACGGCCTCCCAGGTTGACCGGTCCGGGTCGGCGCCGAAATCGATGATGTTGACGGCGATGGGTTTGGCCGGGTCGGCGCTGGTGCGGATGAAATCCTGCAGCCCCGGCCCGTCGAGGGTTTGGTCGGTGTGCGGCCCCCCGGTGATCACCAGGATCGAATTGGCTTGACCGGCACGAAAGTTGGCCTGCACCTGCTGGTAGATCATGCGCAGCGTGGTGAACGACACCGCACCGCCGCCCGACGAGTACTGCTTGTCGAGGGCGGCCATCAGCGCCGTCGAGCGGGGCTGGCCGTTGACGGGGTCGGCCAGCGGTCCCGTCGGCACCTCGCTGCGACCCTCGTGGCCGTCGAATGTCCACAGGCCGATCACCGCGCTGGGTGGTAGGGCCTTTAGCCGATTTTCGAGCGCCGCAACAACGTTGGCCAGACGCGTCTTGCCGCCGTCGTCGATGGGCATCGACTGGTCGAGCATGATGGTCGCGGCAACGCCGATCGACGGTGTGGCCATGTTGTCGGCCAGGGTGGCGCGCATTCCGTCGTCACCGATGGACAGCGGGGCGGGCAGCGCCGCGAAACTCGCGACCGGGCTGCTCGGTGGCTTGACGCCGTTGACCCGGAAGCCGGCTTTGGCCAGCTTTGCCAGTTGGTCGGGCTTTTGCAGGTAGCGGGCGAAGGCGCTGGCCGCCGTGGTCTGCTCCTGCGACAGCCACGTGCCGTTGAGCAGCACCGCCGGGTAGTCGGCCATCGCAACCGGCCCGGGCGGCAGCCAGGAGCTCAACGTCTTCTTGGCATCCGGCAGCGACTGGGCTCGCTGGAACAACTGCTGCTCGGTGGTGACCACTGCGTGCACCGGCGCCGCCGCGGCGTCGCCGGATTTGACCAGTGTGTTCATCGCCTCGGTCAGCGAGTCGTCGGCCAGCTTGGGCTGGGCCGCCATCAGTGTGCGAACTGCGCCGCTTCCCGCGGTCAGTGGTGCTCCCGGCGACGCTGATGCGGCCGCAATCGCCTCGCCGGCCAAGAAAGTGGCATCCCCGTTACCGGCGACGGGCATCGCCAGACGCAGCGAACCCCAGGACGGCAGGTTCAACGCGGCCATCGAGTTCGGGTTGGCCTGTAGCTGCGGTAGCGCTGCCCAGGTCTGGTTCGACAGCGGCTGCTGCAGCTCCGGGCGGATTGCGAGCAGCACCGGTGAGGTCGCCAGTGAACGGCTGTCGCTGATGGTCTGCTTGCCGGTGGCCGCGGACAGGCGCGCTGCAGAGACAGAGCTGCCGGGGATCCACAATCCGGGCTGGCCACCCAGTTCGGATGGCCACTTGCCGATGAAACCAGCGATAACTGCGTCCGAATCGGCGGCCTTGACGGCCACCGTCACGCACTTGTCCCCGATCGGGCCGGCCGCCGCGTTGTAGCTGTCGGCGAACTCCTTGACCCGCTCGGCGATCGTCGGGTCGGCGATGACCGCGACGGTGTCCTTGCCGCCCACACAGCGTGCTGCGGCAGTGCGGGAACGGTGCGACAGTGCGTCACCGAAGAACCGCCAGACGATCACCCCTGCTACCACCACCACGACCGCGACGAGGGCCACGATCACGCCGATGCTGACTCCGCGCCATCCGTCGGCGCTGCGGTGGCCGCCCTGCCAGTTGCCCAGGCCTCGATGGCCGGCAGCACGGCCTCGCGGCGGTGGGGGAGCTGCCGACGATGCGAAACTCGGCGGCTCCTCACCTGCCGGACCCGACCCGAAGTCGGGGTATTCGTCTGCGTCGCGGGCCGAATAATCGGCGGCATGGTCATCCACACCGGCGTGTGGAGCCTGTTCGGATAGGCCACGTTCGCCCCAGTATGCGTAGCCGTAGCCGCTCGGGGCTTGGTCGGCCGACGGTCCAGCCGACCCGGGATACCCGATGTCTGAATGCCTGCCACCACCGGAGTGGTTGGCTATCTGGTCGCCCCAGGCTTGCTGCTCCGCGGCGTATTCGTCAGGCGGTTCGTCAGCGGAATCCTCAGGGTCGGGCAAACTGTGCCTACCCATTTGGTGTCAGCGTCCTTTCCGTCGAAAATTGCCCCGCGTCGACCAGGAATGAGCCAGCGACTGTTTCCAGTGGGTCCTGATGGTCACCCGCGCCGCGCCTTGAGTTCCCGACGACGGCGATGCAGGATCGGCTCGGTGTATCCGTTGGGCTGTTGCGCCCCGGACAGGATCAGGTCCTGAGCGGCCAAGAACGCGATGCTGTCATCGAAATTCGGGGCCATCGGGCGGTACCCGGGGTCACCGGCGTTCTGCTTGTCCACCAACGGCGCCATCCGTTCCAGGCTGGCCCGCACGTCTTCGCTGGTGATCACGCCGTGTCGCAGCCAGTTGGCCAGCAGCTGACTCGAGATCCGCAGGGTGGCGCGGTCCTCCATGAGCGCCACGTTGTGGATGTCGGGCACCTTCGAACAGCCCACGCCCTGGTCGATCCAGCGCACCACGTAGCCGAGGATGGACTGGCAGTTGTTGTCGAGTTCCTCGCGGATCTCCTCGGGCGCCCAGGCCAGCTCCTTGGCCAGCGGAATGGTCAACAACTGATCGATGGTGGTCCGGGTCTTGCCCTGCAGTTCTTTCTGCACGGCGAAGACGTCCACTTGGTGGTAGTGCATGGCGTGCAGCGTGGCCGCCGTCGGGGAGGGCACCCACGCGGTGGTGGCGCCGGCCTTGGGCTGGCCGATCTTCTGCTCGACCATATCGGCCATCAGCTCGGTCATCGCCCACATGCCCTTGCCGATCTGAGCCTTGCCGGTAAAGCCGGCGGCGAGCCCGATGTCGACGTTGGCGTCCTCGTAGGCCTTAATCCAGGTGGTGTTCTTCATCGCACCTTTGCGGATCATCGGACCGGCTTCCATCGACGTGTGAATCTCGTCGCCGGTGCGGTCCAGGAACCCGGTGTTGATGAAGACGACTCGGTCGGCTGCGGCCTTGATACACGCCTTGAGGTTCACGGTGGTGCGGCGTTCTTCGTCCATGATGCCGACCTTCATGGTGCCCTGCGGCAACCCCAGCACGTCTTCCACCCGGCTGAACAGCTCGCAGGTGAAGGCCACCTCCGCCGGCCCGTGCATCTTGGGCTTGACGATGTAGATGGAGCCGGTTCGGCTATTGGTCAACGGTCCGTTAACTTCCCCGGTGCGCAGTCCGTGGATCGCGATCAGGCCGGTGAGTAGGGCATCCATGATGCCCTCGAACACCTCTTTCTCGCCACCACTGCCGTCACTGACGACGATCGCGTCGTTGGTCATCAGGTGACCGACATTCCGGACGAATAGCAGGCTGCGGCCGGGCAGAGTCAGCTCGCCGCCGTCGGGTGTGGTGTAGGTGCGGTCCTGGTTGAGGATCCGGGTGAAGGTCTTGCCGTCCTTGGTGACCTCCTCGGCCAGGTCACCCTTGTTCAGCCCGAGCCAGTTGCGGTACCCGAGCACTTTGTCGTCCGCATCGACGGCGGCCACCGAATCCTCGAAGTCCATGATCGTGGTCACCGCCGACTCCAGGACCACGTCTTTGACCCCCGCGCGGTCGGTGGAGCCAATCGGCGACTCCGGGTCGATCAGGATCTCGATATGCAACCCGTGGTTGACCAGCAGCACCGAAGTCGGGGCCGCGGCCGCGCCGGTATACCCGGCGAACTGGCCCGGGTCGGCCAGTCCTGACGACGAATCCCCTAGGGAAACCACCAGTTGGCCGTCTTCCACCATGAAGCCGGTGGCATCGGCGTAAGAGCCCGCGGACAGCGGCACGCTGTCGTCGAGGAACTTGCGTGCGTAGGCGATCACCTTGTCGCCGCGAACATGGTTGTAGCTGGTGCCCTTTTCGGCCCCGTCGCTTTCCGGGATGACGTCGGTGCCGTACAACGCGTCGTACAGCGAGCCCCAACGGGCGTTGGCCGCATTCAGCGCGAAGCGCGCGTTGAGTATGGGCACCACCAGTTGCGGGCCGGCGGTCGTAGTGATCTCGTCGTCAACCCCCGAGGTGGTGATGGTGAAATCCTCGGGTTCGGGGAGCAAATACCCGATGTCGGTGAGGAACTGCCGGTAAGCCTCGGGGTCCAGTGGCTCGATGACCCGATGCCGATGCCATTTGTCGATCTGTGCCTGCAGCTCATCCCTGACCTTGAGTAATTCCTGGTTCTGCGGGGTGAGGTCGGTGACCACTTTGTCGACGCCGGCCCAGAAGCTGTCCGGGTCCAGATCGGTGCCGGGCAGGGCCTCGTTGTTCACGAAGTCGTAGAGCACTCGAGCGACGCGCAGGTTCCCCGCCGGCACGCGGTCTGTCATGATTCTCCTCCAAAATTGGCCGGTACTCGGCGGTACTTGCCGATACTTGGGCCCCACTGGCTTCTCACTGGCTTCTCGCTGGCTACGACCTCAGCCTACCGATCGGTAGCCTGACGAGCCTATCCGGCCAACCGCAAGGGCAGGTCACGGAGCGCCCAAAGCCCCGCCGTCGGTAGGCAGCCGGCCCTGCCGGCTGGGCTCTGGCAACGCATTTTGACGGCATTTTCACGCTGGCTGGGCACGGCGGGCGCTTCGGCCGCCGATCATCCCGGGCCCATGTCGCGGTACCGGTCAGCCTGGCTGGTCAGTCGCGGTTTCGCTGGTCGCGCATGGTGCCGACCAAGTCTTCCACCAGGTCCTCAAGCGCCACCATCCCGACCACGGTGCCGTCGTCGGAAGTTACCAAAGCCAGGTGACTGTTGCTGCGGCGCATCCGCGACAAGGCATCGGCCAGTGGCAGTGCCTTGGGAACCTGCGGCAGCGGGCGCACCATGTCGACCTTGATCACGGTGTCGGCGCCTTCGCCCAGCGCCAACACGTCCTTGATGTGCACGTACCCGATGAATGTGCCGCGATCCACAACCGGGAACCGCGAGAAGCCGGTCTGCGCCAACGCCTGTTCGACCGCCCCAACCGTCGGGCCCGATCCCACCGCCGCCACCGGCACGGAACGAATGTCGGGCATCGGAACCGCGACATCGGCGACGACCCGGGTGCGGATCCGCAGCGCGCGGGTCAGCCTGGTGTGCTCCTCGGGGTCCAGCAAACCTTCGGAGACCGATTCGGCGATCATCTCCGAGAGCTCCACCGTGGAAACCGTGACGTCGAGTTCATCCTTGGGCTCCACCCCGAGCGCACGCAGTATCGCGTTGGCGGTCTTGTTGTACAGGACGATGACCGGACGCGCGGCGCGCACGTACGGCAGGTAGATCGGGACCAGCAACATCGCCGTCCGTTCCGGGCCAGCTAGCGCGATGTTCTTCGGCACCATCTCGCCGAGCAGCACGTGCAGCGTCACCACAATGGCCAGCGCCACCACGAACGACAACGTGTGCAGCAACCGCGGATGCATCCCGGCCAGCCCGAACGACTTCTGCAGCAACTCGGCCACCGCCGGCTCGCCGATGCGCCCGAGCAGCAGCGAGGACACCGTGACGCCCAGCTGGGCACCGGCCAGCATCGAGGGGAGCCGTTCGCCGGCCCGGATGACGATGACCGCACTCGTCCGGCCCTGCTCGGCCAACGCTTCCAAGCGGTCACGACGGGCCGAGATCAGCGCGAACTCCGCGCCGACGAAAAACGCGTTGGCACCGATCAGCAGGATCGCCAACGCCACGGCCAGCATGGGGTTCATCGGCCACCACGCCGTGCGCCGTGTTCCTGGTGCCCGTCCGGATGGCCGCGCAGTTCGGTCAGTTCGAGCAGGTCGATCCGGCGGCCGTCCATCTGCACCACCCTGGCCCGCCAGCACACCGACTCATCCGGCAGACGATCGACGTCCAACGCGGGAAGGTCGACCGACTCGCCAGCCACCGGGATATGTCCGAGCTCGCGCAGCACCAAGCCCCCGATCGTCTCGTAGGGCCCCTCCGGCGCGCGGTAGCCGGTGGCGGTCGCCACCTCGTCGATGCGAAGCAGACCCGATACCCGCCATCCGGCACCGGCCGCGACCACATCGGGTGTGGCATCGTCGTGTTCGTCGCGGACGTCGCCGACGATTTCCTCGATCAGGTCCTCCAGGGTGACCATGCCCGCGGTGCCGCCGTACTCGTCGACCACCATCACGGTCTGCAACGGATTGGCACGAATCTGGCCCATCACCGCATCGCCGTCCAGTGTCGACGGCACCACCGCAACCGGCTGGGCCACGGCGGTCAGCCGGGTGTGCGCGCGATCGGCAGACTCCACGTCGAACGCCTGCTTGACATGCACGATGCCGACCGTCTCGTCCAGGTCGCCGCGGACAACCGGGAACCGCGAGAAACCGGATGCCGCGACGGCCGCGACCATGTCGGCGATGGTGTCGTCGGTCTGCAGCGCCACGATCTTCGATCGCGGCGTCATCAGCTCCTCTGCCGTCAGGGCACCGAACTGCAGGGATCTGCGCATCAGCGATGCGGTCGCGTCGTCCAGCGAGCCGCGGCGAGCCGAGGCACGCACCAGCGACACCAGCTCCTGCGGGGTGCGCGCTGAGCGCAGTTCCTCGGCCGGCTCGATCCCGAGTTGACGCATGATCCAGTTCGCCGCTCCGTTGGTCAACCGGATCGCCGGCGTGAGCAGCGCCGAGAACAACCATTGGGGAAGCACGACGGCGCGTGCGGTCCGCAGCGGGCGTGCCACTGCCAGGTATTTGGGGACCAATTCGCCGAACACCATCGACAGCGACGTCACCAGCACCAGCGCCAGAAACGTCGTGATTGCATCAGACATCCGATCCGAGATTCCGATGGCGGTGAGTGCCGGGTACGGGAGCTCGCCCACCAAGGGTTCCGTCAGGTAACCGGTCGTCAGAGTGGTGATGGAGATACCCAACTGTGCGCCGGACAGCTGGAACGACAGCCGGCGATGTGCGCGCTGGATGAACCGGTCGCGGGTGCTGCCAGCGCGGGCGTTCGCATCGACGGTGCTGCGGTCCAGCGCGGTCAGCGAAAATTCCGCCGCGACGAATACCGCGGTGCCGAAGGCGAGTGCCAAGATGGCGGCGATGCTGGCGATGGGGCCGGCGAACATCATGGGCGGCCCGGTGGTCGTGATGTCGCCGCATCCCGCTGCGACGCCGGGCAGGGCCCGCCCCCGAAGCCAACGGCTCCGACGGGTGCCTGCGGCACGTCATCCCTTTCGCTCGATCCCGCGGCGCGGCGCAGCGGGACTGAAGTCCATATCGTAGCGAAACCGTTCGGCGCGAATCAGTCCCCGCCGCCGGTGATCGCACTCACCAGCCGATGGGCAGCGGATGGCCTTCGGCGAAGCCCGCCACCGACTGAACACCGATCACCGCGCGCTCGTGCAACTCCGCCAGGTTGGCGGCACCCACATACGTGCAGGTGCTCCGCACGCCGGAGGTGATGTGGTCGATCAGGTCCTCCACACCGCCGCGATCAGGGTCGAGCCCCATCCGCGACGTCGAGATACCTTCATCGAACAGCGCCTTTCGGGCGCGGTCGAAGGCGCTGTCGGTGGTGGTGCGGGCAACCACCGCCCGTTTAGACGCCATGCCGTAGCTCTCCTTGTACGGCTGGTCCTCGCGGTCTCGCATCAGGTCACCCGGAGACTCGTAGGTGCCGGCGAACCACGATCCGATCATCACGTTCGACGCACCGGCCGCCAGCGCCAGCGCGACGTCGCGCGGATGGCGGATTCCGCCGTCGGCCCACACGTGCCCACCGAGTTGCGTTGCCGCGGCCGCGCATTCGACCACGGCGGAGAACTGCGGGCGGCCGACGGCGGTCATCATCCGAGTCGTACACATGGCGCCGGGGCCGACGCCAACCTTGACGATGCGCGCTCCGGCGCCCAGCAGCTCGCGGGTTCCCTCGGCCGAAACCACGTTGCCCGCCGCCAGCGGCACACCCAGGTCCAGCGACGTTACGGCTCTGACCGCATCCAGCGCCTTTTGCTGGTGCCCGTGCGCGGTGTCGATCACGAGCACGTCGACACCTGCTTCGGCGAGGGCGCGGGCCTTGGCGGCCACGTCGCCGGTGATGCCGAGGGCCGCGCCGATCCTTAGTCGGCGTTCGCCGTCGGTGGCGGGCGTGTAGATGCCGGCGCGGATGGCGCCGGTGCGAGTCAGCACTCCCGCCAATGTCCCGTCGGCGCTGGTGAGCACCGCAACGTCAATGGGGGCGTGCTCCAACAAATCGAAGATCTTGCGCGGCTCGGTGCCCGCCGGAGCGGTCACGAAGTCGGTTGCGGCGATGTCGCGCACCCGGGTGAAGCGGTCCACCCCCAGGCAGGACGATTCGCTGACCAAACCGATGGGGCGGCCGTCGAAGGCGACCACGGCGACCCCGTGCGCGCGCTTGTGGATCAGCGCCATCGCGTCGGATACCGAGTCGTCGGGCGCCAGCGTCACCGGCGTGTCGAGCACCAGGTCACGGCTCTTGACGAAGTGCACGGTCTGTTGCACCGCCGAGACGGGCAGGTCCTGCGGCAGGATCACGATGCCACCGCGGCGAGCCACGGTCTCGGCCATCCGCCGCCCGGCAACCGCCGTCATGTTGGCGACCACCACGGGAATCGTGGTTCCCGAACCGTCGGCGGTGGATAGATCCACGTCGAACCGCGACGCCACCTCCGATCGGTTCGGCATGATGAACACGTCGTTGTAGGTCAGGTCGTATCCGGGTCTGTGCCCGTCCAGAAACCTCATGGCTGGCCCTTCGGTTGAGTCCCTTTCGCCCGGCTATGCGGGCACTTCGCGGCGGTCTGCGCCCCATAGGGTGTGGAACTTGCCCGGTCCGTCGATCCGCCCGTACGTGTGTGCGCCGAAGAAGTCGCGTTGGGCCTGGGTGAGTGCGGCAGGCAGCCGCTCGGTGCGCAGCGCGTCGTAGTACGACAGGGCCGACGAGAACCCGGGCGTTGGGATACCCAACTGCACCGCGGTGGACACCACACGCCGCCAACTGTCGATAGCCGACTCAACCGCGCTGCGGAAATAGGGCGCGATGAGCAAGCTGGCCAGGTCGGGTTCGGCGTCGAACGCCTCCTTGATGCGGTTGAGGAATTTCGCCCGGATGATGCAGCCGCCGCGCCAGATGGTGGCCAGGTCGCCGGGTGAGATGTTCCAGCCGTATTCGGCGCTGCCGGCCTGGATCTGGTTGAAGCCCTGCGCGTAGGCCACGATCTTGGAGGCGTACAACGCCCGGCGGACGTTCTCGGTGAACGTGTCGGGGTCGGCGGGCTGGTCGCCGAGCCGTCCGGAAGCCAGCCCGCGGGCCGCCGCACGCTGCTCCACCGATCCCGATAGCGCACGGGCGAACACCGCCTCGGCGATGCCGGTCACCGGCACTCCCAGATCCAGGGCGGATTTGACCGTCCAGCGCCCGGTGCCTTTCTGCTCCGCCTGGTCGAGGATCACATCGACGAGCGGTCTACCGGTCTTGGCGTCGTTTTGCCGCAATACCTCGGCGGTGATCTCGACCAGATAGCTGTCCAGGTCGCCCTTGTTCCACTCGGTGAACACCTCGGCGATCTGCGGTGCGCGCAGCCCCAGCCCGTCGCGGAGCAGCTGGTAGGCCTCGCCGATCAGTTGCATGTCGGAGTACTCGATCCCGTTGTGCACCATCTTGACGAAGTGCCCGGAGCCGTCGGGGCCGATATGGGTACAGCACGGCACGCCGTCGACGTGTGCCGAGATCTCCTCAAGCAGCGGGCCCAGCGACTTGTACGACTCGGCGGGCCCGCCGGGCATGATCGACGGCCCGTGCAGCGCGCCCTCTTCGCCGCCGGAGATGCCGGCGCCGACGAAGTGCAGTCCGCGTTCCCGCATCGCCTTCTCGCGACGAATGGTGTCGGTGTAGAGGGCATTGCCGCCGTCGATGATGATGTCGGCGGGTTCCATGGCGTCGGCGAGCTGGTTGATCACAGCGTCGGTCGGGTCACCGGCTTTGACCATGATCAGCACCCGGCGCGGGGTTTGCAGCGCGGCCAGAAACTCCGGAATCGTTTCGCTACGCACGAACTTTCCTTCGGACCCGTGCTCTTTCAGCAGCGCATCGGTCTTGGCGATGGACCGGTTGTGCAGCGCCACCGTGTAGCCGTGCCGGGCGAAATTGCGGGCGATGTTCGAACCCATCACCGCCAGGCCGGTGACGCCGATCTGCGCGGTGGCGGTGCTCGATTCCGAGGAACTCATGTGCTGCCTTTCGGTCAGGCCTGTCAGGTTGGCGAACTCTTGCCGAAGCTGTCCGGCAAGGCTGGTCCGACACACTGTGGCACAGTGGCGTCGCGGTCTTCCAAGGTGTTTGGTCCTTGTCAGACGCCGAACAGCCGCTGCAGCTCGGTGAGCCACGGGACGGCCAGCGCGACGGTGGGTACGACCAGCACCGCGGCCGCGGCCAGATACGCGGTCACGGATAGCGCCCGGCTGTTGCCGCGCCCGGCCAGCCGGCGCACCCGCACCACGGTGCAGGGGCCTCCCGCGGCCAGGGCACCCGACGGCGCTCCGGAGGAGGCACAGGCGACCAGGGCCCGGGCCAGCGCCGCGCGACCGGCCGCGCGCACCGCGGCGTCGTCGGCGAGCAGTTCGACCAGGAGCTGCACCGCACGCAGCGCGTTGGCGCTGCGGACGAGCCGCGGAAACGCCGCGTGCAGGGCGGTGAACGCTTCCAGGACCAGGTCGTGGCGGGCCCGCAGATGCGCCCGCTCGTGGGTGAGGATTGCGGCGACTTCCTTGTGGGTCAGCGCGGTCAAGGTTCCCTCGCTGACCACCACCCGGCTGCGGACCCCGGGCAGGCAATAGGCAAGCGGTTGCGCCACGTTGAGCACGCGCAGATCCCGGGTTCGCGCGCAAGGCTCGGCCAGCGCGGCGCCGTGCCCTACTCCAACCAGATCGACCACCATGCGGTGATGGGCCCGACGGCGGCGAGTGGCGATGGCCACCCGAACTATGGCAACCATCAGCCGGGTCCCGACCAGCACAGTCAGCGTGAAGACGGTGATATATGCCGCCCACAAAGGCCAGCCGAGCCGGATTCGGGCGTCGAGGACACCGGCAGTAGGCCGCCCGTCAGCGCCGGGCATAAGCAGCCGGCTGGCGATGGCGATGCCCGCGCTGAACGCCGAAAGCGCCGCGGCCAGGGCTATCGCTTGCCAGAGCACCATCGCGGCCCGCGGGGCGCGCAGCGGCCAGGTCGCTCGTGCCAACAAGGCTGGTGTCGGGCCAGCCAGCAGCACCGCGAGGATGGTGAAGGCCAGCGCGGACACGCTGCTAGTCTCTCTCAGTCCTCCGCCGGAGCGCCAGCAGATGGGGGAATGCGGTGAGCCGCTTCCAATTCGGCAAGAGCGCGGCGAAGTGCGTCGGCCTCGTCCGCACCGACGCGCTCGACGAAGTGCACCAGCGCGGCCTGTCTGCTGCCGGAGTCCTCGGCCTGGGCCAGCGCATCGACCATCAGACCGGCGACCAACTCGTCGCGACCGTGCACGGGTGCGTAGCGGTGGGCCCGATCGTCGCGGATCTGCGAGACGAGGTTCTTTTTCGCCAACCGTTGCAGCACGGTCATAACGGTGGTGTAGGCAAGGTCACGTCGCGCCGATAACGCTACGTGGACCTGGCGGACGGTCTGGGGTTCCGGCGTGGACCACAGGTGGTCCATCACGGCACGTTCCAGATCCCCCAGCCGCGTCAGCTTGGCCATAGTTCGTTCTCTCCCTGAGCGTTGCACCCAGCGTACTCCGGTTTACTACCGACTGTCGTATCCAGCTGGTCCCGAAGCCCCGCCATTAAGGGCGGCTACCGCGGCACTGGCAATTCGGAGTTGGACCCCCTTAGGCAACTCTGTCCATTCGGTGCTTGCAGAATTAGGGCAGCCTTGCCTATCCTTAGTGTGGTCGAGCAATACATGACCGTGCCGGAGTCCTGAGGGCTGCAGTGACCCCCGGTCTACTCGATCGGCGAGCCCCGTGCTGCTGCACGGGGCTCGCCCGCTGTTCGCCCTGGGGCGATCCTTGGCGCCCGCAGACCTGGGGGAACCGACCGATACCGATGGTGTAGACACATGAACGTGCCAACGGACCCGGACCCGGACACAGGTGTCAGCCCACCGACGTTCACCGCGCCGTTCGACAATCAGCTGGGTCTGCAGTTCACCGAGCTCAGCCCCGACGGCGCACGCGCGCAGCTGAAGGTCAAACCCGAGCTGTTGCAGCCGATGGGCATCGTGCACGGTGGTGTGTACTGCTCGATGATCGAGAGCATGGCCAGCGTGGCGGCGTTCACCTGGCTCAGTACCCGTGGCGGCGGGGGCGTGGTCGGCGTCAACAACAACACCGATTTTCTGCATGCCATCAGGTCGGGGATGGTGTACGGCGCCGCCGAACCATTGCATCGGGGCCGGCGTCAACAGCTGTGGTTGGTCGTCATCACCGACGAGACCGATCGGGTGGTGGCCCGGGGTCAGGTGCGGCTGCAGAATCTGGAGCCGTCGCCAGACTCCTGACCTCAACGTCGCCGGGTCTGCTGCGCCAGGGCGGCCGTAACGCTCGTCCACGACACAAACGGCGCCACGGCGGCAACCATGGATCTCGACGACGGCCCCACCCACGGCCCATCCATCAACTTCGACACCACTGCCCGATACGACGCCGCCGTCGAATGCAGCTCCGCCACCAACCTGTCCCAGGCCACGGCGGCTGTCACCAACGGCCCCGATCCCGGGCCCGCGTACATCCGACCGGAGTTGACCTCCGGCGGCAACACCGAGAAATCCAACGCCAGAGCCCCCTCACACCTGACCCGGCACCAGACCAAACATTCTCGGCCGCAACACTGTTCGGATGTCAACTTGGTGCTCGGTTTCGAGCGCCGTTGTTGGCGCACGAATGGCGGCCCCCACGACGGCCGACTCGCCGAGCCGGGGCTCCCCGGGACAACACCGCTGGACCCATGGCAGGATCGGAGGCCATGCGTCTGACGCCGCATGAGCAAGAGCGACTTCTGTTGTCCTACGCCGCCGAGCTGGCCCGCCGCCGTCGGTCACGCGGTTTGCGCCTCAATCACCCCGAAGCCGTCGCAGTGATCACCGACCACATCCTGGAAGGCGCGCGGGACGGCCGCACCGTCGCCGAGCTGATGGCGAGCGGATGCGATGTGCTGACCCGCGACGACGTGATGGAGGGAGTACCGGAGATGATCAAGGACGTGCAAGTGGAAGCGACATTCCCGGACGGCACCAAGTTGGTCACCGTCCATCACCCGATCGCATGATTCCCGGCGAAATCCTTTACGGCAGCGGCGACATCGACGTCAACGCGGGCGCGCAGCGGCTGGAGATGCAGGTTGTCAACACTGGTGACCGCCCGGTCCAGGTCGGCAGTCACGTCCATCTTCCGCAGGCCAATGCGGCGCTGTCGTTCGATCGCGCGGCGGCCCATGGTTACCGGTTGGACATTCCGGCGGCCACCGCGGTCCGCTTCGAGCCCGGCGTTTCCCGAACCGTCCGGTTGGTTCCGCTGCGCGGGCGACGAGAGGTCCACGGGTTGACACTGGATCCGCCGGGAAGGCTCGACGCTTAATGGTGCGGTTGACCCGGGAGCGCTACGCGCAACTGTACGGTCCTACCACCGGTGACCGGATCAGACTGGCCGACACCGATCTACTGGTCGAAATCGGCGAAGACCGCTGCGGTGGGCCGGGACTGGCCGGCGACGAAGCAGTGTTCGGTGGCGGCAAGGTGTTGCGCGAGTCGATGGGTCAGGGCCGCGCGACCCGGGCCGACGGCGCGCCAGACACCGTCATTACCGGTGCGGTGATTATCGACTATTGGGGAATCGTCAAGGCCGACATAGGAATTCGCGACGGCCGCATCGTCGCGATCGGCAAGGCGGGCAATCCCGACACCATGTCGGGTGTCCATCCGGACCTGGTCGTCGGACCCTGCACCGAGGTCATCGGCGGCAACGGGCGCATTCTCACCGCCGGCGCCATCGACTGTCACGTGCACTTGATCTGCCCGCAGCTGATACCCGTAGCGCTCGGCGCCGGTACCACCACCATCATCGGCGGCGGCACCGGGCCCGCCGAAGGCACCAAGGCCACGACCGTCACCCCCGGGGCATGGCATTTGGCCCGGATGCTGGAATCACTGGACTCGTGGCCGGTGAACTTTGCCCTGCTCGGCAAGGGAAACACCGTCAGCCACGAGGGGTTGTGGGAGCAATTGCGCGGGGGTGCATCGGGTTTCAAATTGCACGAGGACTGGGGATCCACCCCAGCGGCCATCGAGGCCTGCCTGACCGTTGCCGATGCCGCCGGGGTTCAGGTGGCGCTGCACACCGACACCCTCAACGAGATGGGATTCGTCGAAAACACCATTGCCGCCATTGCCGGCCGTTCGATCCACACCTACCACACCGAGGGCGCCGGCGGCGGCCACGCACCCGACATCATGAGAGTGGCCGGGCAGCCGAATGTGCTGCCCAGCTCCACCAATCCGACTCGTCCGCACACGGTGAACACCCTCGACGAGCATCTGGACATGCTGATGGTCTGCCATCACCTCAATCCCTCGGTGCCCGAAGATCTGGCCTTTGCCGAAAGCCGGATCCGCCCGTCCACTATGGCCGCCGAAGATCTGCTGCACGACATGGGGGCAATCTCGATGATCGGCAGCGACTCCCAGGCCATGGGCCGCATCGGCGAGGTAGTGCTGCGCACCTGGCAGACCGCCCACGTGATGAAGCGCCGTCGCGGCACGCTGCCCGGTGATGGCCGGGCCGACAACAACCGGGCACGTCGCTACGTCGCCAAATACACCATCTGCCCGGCCGTCGCGCACGGCATCGACCACGAGGTCGGCTCGATCGAGGTGGGCAAGCTCGCCGATCTGGTGCTGTGGGAGCCGGCATTTTTCGGGGTGCGCCCGCACCTGGTGCTCAAGGGCGGTGCGATCGCCTGGGCGGCGATGGGCGACGCCAACGCGTCGATACCGACGCCGCAACCGGTACTGCCGCGACCGATGTTCGGCGCCGCCCCGGCCACTGCGGCGGCCACGTCCGTGCACTTCGTGGCGCCGGCAGCGATCGATGCGGGATTGGCCGATCGGCTCGCCATCAACCGCCGGCTGGTTCCGGTGGCCGATGTGCGCGCCGTGGGCAAGGCCGACTTGCCGCTCAACGACGCACTGCCCACCATCGAGGTCGATCCCGACACCTTCACCGTGCGTATCGACGGTGAAGTATGGCAGCAGCGACCCGCCACCGAACTTCCCATGGCGCAACGGTATTTCCTATTCTAGTAGCCTCTAGTGACCCTCCAGTGACCCTCCGGTGACCTCGCTTGCGGTGCTCCTCGCTCTGGCCGACTCGCGGCTGCCCACCGGAGCGCACGTGCACTCCGGTGGCATCGAAGAGGCCGTCACCAGCGGCCTGGTGACCGATCTGACCACCCTGGAAGCGTTTCTGAGACGACGGATCCGCAGTCACGGACTGGTCACGGCGTCGATCGCGGCGGCAGTGCACCGGGGCGAGCTGACGCCGGCGGACGCCGATCACGAAACCGACGCCCGCACACCGGCTCCCGCAGCCAGAGAGGCTTCACGCAGCCAGGGTCGCGGGCTGGCTCGGTTGGCCAGGACGGTGTGGCCCGAAGCCGGCTGGGACGATCTCGGCCTGCGGCCGCATCTGGCAGTGGCCGCGGGACGCGTCGGCGCGGTCAGCGGGCTCACCCCGGAACACAACTCACTGCACATCGTCTACATCACCATGACAGGTTCGGCCACCGCCGCCCAGCGACTGCTGGCACTAGATCCCGCCGACGTCGCAGTCCTGACCTTCCGGCTGTCGCAATTGTGCGAACACACCGCCGCCGAAGCCGCCGCCGGACTGGCCGACTTGTCCGATCCGCTGCTCGACATGCTGGCGCAACGTCATGCCGAACGCGAGCGACCTTTGTTCGCCTCCTGAAAGGTAAGCAGTGTCAACACATTCGCACTCACACGCCCACAACCAACGTCCACGACGGGTCCGTCAACCGGGGGAGCCGTTACGCATCGGCATCGGCGGCCCGGTGGGCTCCGGCAAGACCGCGCTTGTGGCGGCGTTGTGCCGGCAGTTGCGCGACGAGCTGTCCCTGGCCGTGCTGACCAACGACATCTACACCACCGAGGACGCCGACTTCCTGCGCAAGCACGCGGTGCTGCCCGACGACCGGATTGCGGCCGTGCAGACCGGCGGGTGCCCGCACACCGCGATCCGGGACGACATCACCGCGAACCTGGATGCGATCGACGACTTGATCGCCGCTCACGATCCGCTTGATCTGATCCTGGTCGAGTCCGGGGGCGACAACCTCACGGCCACCTTTTCTTCTGGCCTGGTGGATGTGCAGATCTTCGTCGTCGACGTGGCCGGCGGCGACAAGGTGCCGCGCAAGGGCGGACCGGGGGTCACCTACTCGGATCTGTTGGTAGTCAATAAGACTGACTTGGCTCCGCTGGTGGGTGCCGACCTGCAGGTCATGTCCCGCGACGCCGACGCGGTGCGCGACGGGCGGCCGACGGTGCTGCAGTCGTTGACCGAGGACCCGGCCGCCACCGCGGTGCTGGCCTGGGTTCGTACCCAACTGGCAGCGGCTGATGCACTCTGAGGTCCTGCTGGTCGCATCCCGGAACCGGTTGCCGCGCATCCAATCCCGCGGTGGTATCACGGCTCGTTGCACCGCGCCCGACACCGTGTACCTGGTGTCGGCGGCGGCAAACCCGCTCGGCGGCGACATCGTCGACATCCGGGTGGTCGTCGAACAGGGCGCCCGGTTGCGGCTGCGCAGCGCAGCCGGCACGGTGGTGTTGCCCGGCGCCGAAACACCGACATCCCAAGCCCATTGGGATATCGAGGTGACCGGCGACCTGGATGTGGATCTGGAGCCGACGGTCGTCGCCGCCGCGGCCCGGCACCTGTCGATCGTTGTCCTGCGGCTGCACGACGGTGGCCGGGTCCGCTTCCGCGAACGCGTTCAGATCGGTAGATACGGTGAAAGCCAAGGGTTTTGGACAGGCTCGCTGCGCGCCGACCGGGATGGCCTCCCGATGCTGCGACACCGGGTGGAATTGGGCGCCGGATCGCTGGCCGATGACGTCATCTCGGCGCCACGGGCGACCATCAACGAGCTGCGTTATCCGGCAACGCCATTGGCTGCCGACATCCCCGGTGCGTCGATCATCTTGACGTTGGCCGGCGGCGGGACGCTGAGCACCTGGCAGGGTGACCGGTTACCGGTCAGCTTGCCCGCCGGGCCGCCGGGCGATGCGCCTCGGCCGCCAGAACCGCCAGCTGCTCGAGCCGGGTGCGGGCGAAGGCCTGCTGTTCGGTGATGGTCAGCTGGCCCCGCCGAGTGCTAAGGAAGGTCACAGTCCAGGACAGCAGCGTACTGACCTTGGTCTTGAACCCGACCAGGTAGACCAAGTGCAACACCAGCCAGGCGAACCAGGCGATGAGGCCGCTGAATTCCACCGGACCGACCTTGGCCACCGCGGAAAACCGCGACACCGTTGCCATGGATCCCTTGTCGAAGTACTGGAAGGGTTCACGCTGTGTCGGGTCGGCCCCGGCGAGTTCGGCTTTGATAGTGCCGGCGGCGTACTTGGCGCCCTGGATGGCGCCCTGCGCCACCCCGGGCACGCCCTCCACGGCCGCCATGTCGCCGATGACGAACACGTTGGGGTGTCCGGGGATCGTCAGATCCGGCAGCACCTTGACCCGGCCGGCCCGGTCGAGTTCTGCCGACGACTGCTCCGCGAGATCGTGGCCCAGCGCGCTGGCCGAGACCCCGGCGGACCACACCTTGCACTGCGACTCGATGCGCCGGATGGTGCCGTCGGAGTCTTTGACGGTGATGCCGTTGCGGTCAACGTCGGTGACCATGGCACCCAGCTGGATCTCAACGCCCATCTTTTCCAGCCGGGCGGCCGCGCGCTGACCGAGCTTTTCGCCGAATGGCGGCAGCACGGCCGGGGCGGCGTCGAGCAGGATCACCCGGGCCCTGGTCGAGTCGATGTGCCGGAATGAGCCCTTCAACGTGTGGCTGGCCAATTCAGCGATCTGCCCCGCCATTTCGACACCGGTGGGGCCGGCGCCGATGACGGTGAACGTCAGCAGCTTGGCCCGTCGTTCCGGATCGCGGGACCGTTCGGCCTGTTCGAACGCGCTTAAGATCCGTCCCCGCACCTCGAGTGCGTCATCGATGGATTTCATGCCCGGCGCGAACTCGGCGAAGTGGTCGTTGCCGAAGTAGGACTGGCCGGCCCCGGCGGCGACGATCAGGCTGTCGTACGGGGTTTCGTAGGTGTGGCCGAGCAGGTCGGACACGACGAACTGACCGGCCAGATCGATATGCGTGACGTCACCCAGCAGCACCTGTACGTTGCGCTGCCGGCGCAGCACGACCCGAGTGGGCGGCGCGATGTCGCCTTCGGACACGATGCCCGTCGCGACCTGGTAGAGCAGCGGCTGGAACAGGTGGTGAGTGGTGCGGGCGATCAACTTGATGTCGACGTCGGCACGCTTGAGCTTCTTTGCCGCGTTGAGGCCGCCGAAGCCAGATCCGATGATGACGACTCGATGCCGACGACGTGTTTCAGCTGTGGGATCTGGCTGAGGGCTCATGCTCCGCTACTCCTGAGGGCTCTCCTTGACCGGCGAACGGCAGTTAGCTACTACGGTAGCCAAGCCGGGCGCTGAATACCCGGGTGCGAGCGTGTGTAATCAACCACACCGCCACCTGCCAGGCTATACACCGAGCAGCGGGCGCAGGGTTTCGGCGGCTGCGGTGATCAGGCCGGGGCTGTGTCCGTGCGCGGACAGGTTGATGATCAGACCGTCGACACCGGCGTCGAGCACCTTGGCTTGCACTTGGTCGGCGATCTGCGCCGGGCTCCCGATCACCATGCGTCGGCTGGTCTCCGCCGGCAGTTGATCCGGCTTGGCCTTCTCGTCGATCACCACGGTCAACATCAGACTGGTCTCCAAGGTCGAGGGGTCTCGGACGGCTTCCTCGCAGCGCGCTGCGACGGCGTCCATCTTGCGGGGCAATTCGTCGAGCGCCGCAACGATGTTGAGATGGTCGGCGTACCGGGCCGCGATTGCGAAGGTCTTCTTTTCGCCACCACCGCCGATCAGGATCGGGACGCGGTCACGGTAACGCGGCTCGGCCATAGCCGATTCGGTGGTGTACCACTTTCCCGAGAAGGTCGGCCGCTCGCCTTTGATCATCGGGTCGAGAATCTGCAGCGCCTCCTCGAGCCGCTGGAATCGATCGGTGAAGGTGCCGAACTCGAATCCGAGCTGGCGGTGCTCGAGTTCAAACCAGCCGGCGCCGATGCCGAGAATCGCCCGGCCGGCACTGACCACGTCCAGTGTGGCGATGATCTTGGCCAGCAAGGCCGGGTTGCGGTAGGTATTGCCGGTCACCAAGGTGCCAAGTTGCAGCCGCTCGGTCGCGGTGGCCAGCGCGCCCAGGGCGGTGTACGCCTCCAACATGGGCTGGTCGGGCGTCCCGAGCATGGGCAGCTGATAAAAGTGGTCCATCAGGAACAACGAGTCGTAGCCGGCAGCTTCGGCCTCGCGCGCTTGGGCGATGACTGACGGAAACAGCTTTTCGACGCCGGTGCCGTAGGAGAAGTTAGGGATCTGAAAGCCGAGCCTGATAGCCACGGCATCTACCGTAGCGATCGGCGTGGGTAACCCAACAGAGTCAGGCGAAGTGCGCCAGCGCGCCGTGGCTCACGTGCAGTGTCTGGCCGGTGATGTGGCGTGCCGCGGGGGTGGTCAGAAACAGCGCCAACCGGGCGATCTCGGCCGCAACAGGAGCCGGTGTGCGGGAAAGGCCTTCATATCCGGGCTGGATACTGCGGCCGCACGCTACGGCGTTGACGGTGATGCCGCGGGTGCCGTAAACCTCGGCCTGCCCCGCGACCCAATTCGAGAGGGCGGCTTTGACCGCTGCGTCGGCGCTGCCTGCGGGCGGGTTTTCCGCCACGACGCCGATGATGGAACCACCGGAGCGCAGATGGTCGCCCACACATTGCACGGTCAATACCGCCGAGAGCACCGTCGCATCGAGCGCGTTGCGCCACGCGGCGGCGGTGTCGGACAGCGAGTAGGTCCGTGGATCACCGGCCTCCCAGGACTGCGCCGGCACGTTGACGATGGTGTCCAGGTGATGGGGGAACAAGCTGCGGACCTCGGTCAGGCTCGCCGGGTTGGTGGTGTCGCAGGCGATGGCGTCCACATCGAGTTCCTTGGCGACAACCTCCAGGTCGTCTCGTCGGGCACCGACCAGCGTCACTTTGTGACCGTCGTCGCGAAAGCCCGCGGCAACCGTACGCCCCAGATCCGTGTCGCCGCCGGTGACCAGCACCTCCACTGCCATGACCTCCTCGTGTTCACCATTGAACCCAGACCTTGGAAGTTCACCCGCCACAGGATCCTTGCCTGGGATCTCGGCATGTTGTGGCCTCAATCGCGGTACATGTTACTGGACAGTAGCTATTCGGCGAAACTCCGCGCCGCTACGACGCGCAGACGAGTTTCATAACTGTTGAGGCCTGTTCGGGAGCGCTTTTGGCCGGCGGTGGTTGATGGGCTCCGGCTGCTACGTTTGACCAATGCGCCGGATCGGGGCCCTGGGCGGTCGGGTATCGAGGCTGCTGATCTGGGGGCTGGTCGCGAGCGTGGTGGCGTGTAGTTCGCACGCACAACTGGCCCCGGGCCCGCGATCGATAGTGGTGTTCGCCGCGGCATCGCTGAAGTCCGCGTTCACGCGGATCGGTGAGCAGTTCAGGAAAGACTACCCCGGCGTTGGAGTCGACTTCGACTTCGCCGGTTCCTCTGAGTTGGCGACACAACTGACCCAGGGTGCGACGGCCGACGTCTTCGCCTCAGCAGACACCGCCCAGATGGACACCGTCGTCAAGGCCGGCTTGGTGGCCGCAGATCCGGCCAACTTTGCATCCAACACGCTGGTCATCGTCACCGCGCCGGGAAATCCGAAGCGGATCGGATCATTCGCTGACCTGGCCGGGCCGGGACTCAGCGTGGTGATCTGCCACCAGCCGGTGCCTTGTGGATCGGCCACCCGGCGCATCGAGAACGCCACCGGTATCCAGCTGCGGCCGGTCAGCGAAGAACTCAGCGTGACCGACGTTCTCAACAAGGTCGCGACCGGACAGGCCGATGCCGGGCTGGTCTATGTCACCGACGCAATGAGTTCCGGCGATAAGGTGGCGACGGTCAAGTTTCCCGAGGCCAGTGGCGCGGTGAACGTGTATCCCATCGCGGTGTTGAGAAAGGCGCCCCAGCCTGAGCTGGCCCGGAGGTTCGTGGCCCTGGTGACGGCCGAGACAGGGCGACAGATCCTGGATCGGTCGGGATTCGCCGGGCCCTGACGAGCTGCTGTGCGCCGGCCTGCCGATCTGCCCCGCTGGGTTTACGTCCCCGCCGCCGCGGGGACGCTCTTCGTGGTACTACCACTGATTGCGATTGCCCTCAAAGTCGATTGGCCCAACTTCTGGTCGCTGATCGCCAGCACCTCCTCAAAGACAGCACTGGTCCTGAGCCTGAAGACCGCCACGGCCAGCACGATGGTGTGCGTTCTGCTGGGAGTGCCGATGGCGCTGGTGCTGGCCCGCAGCCGGGCGCGGCTGGTGCGGTTGCTGCGGCCGCTGATCCTGCTGCCCCTCGTGCTGCCGCCAGTGGTGGGGGGTATCGCGCTGCTGTACGCGTTCGGCCGGCTCGGCTTGATCGGGCACTACCTGGAGGCGGCCGGCATCAAGATCGCGTTCAGCACGACGGCGGTGGTGCTGGCGCAGACCTTCGTCTCGCTGCCGTTCCTGGTGATATCCCTGGAGGGGGCGGCCCAAACCGCGGGAGCCGATTACGAGGTTGTCGCTGCCACACTCGGAGCCCGGCCGAGCACGATCTGGTGGCGGGTCACCCTGCCGCTGTTGCTGCCCGGCGTGGCGTCCGGAGCCGTGCTGGCATTCGCCCGGTCGCTGGGCGAATTCGGCGCAACCTTGACGTTCGCCGGTTCCCGGCAAGGAGTCACCCGCACCCTTCCGCTGGAGATCTACCTGCAGCGGGTCAACGATCCGGACGCTGCGGTGGCATTGTCGCTGCTTCTGGTAGCGGTGGCGGCGCTGGTCGTGCTCGGTCTGGGCGCCCGACGGCTGACCGGGACGGACACCAGGTGACGGCCGGGCGAACCGACCCCGAGCTTGCCGTGGGAACCGTTACAGCCGCCTAGCGTTGGGCGCGAAATGCGGCAATTGCGCTGCCGAAGTTCGATCATCGACCCTAAATACGACTGTTAAAACAAAGGCTAGGGCTGTGATCAGCCAACCAACCGCAGCTGCTACGGCACGCCAGGGAAACTGCCCACTGAACAGTGGGTGCTGCTTCGCGTGCTATCCGGGAATTGAAATCGTCGCCTAAGGTGTGAGCCATGCCTGGCAGCGGGGTGGGTTGACGGTGCTCGCAGTGTCAGTTCTGGGAGTCGGCGGGTAGCACGCACCTAACGCAAGGTAGCCGGACATGAGCGGGTTGCAGCTTCACGCCGTCGTGACGGACCGCGGTCTAGACGTGGAATTCGTCGTCTCGGCGGGCGAGGTGCTGGCCATACTCGGCCCCAATGGTGCCGGCAAATCCACCGCACTTCATGTCATTGCCGGGCTGGTTCGCCCCGACCCGGGACTGGTGCGCGTCGGAGACCGGGTGTTGACCGACACCGCGGCCGGGGTCGAGGTGGCGACACACGACCGCCGGGTGGGGCTGCTCCTCCAGGAACCGCTGCTGTTTCCGCACCTGAGCGTGGCCGCCAACGTGGTATTCGGACCGCTCAGCCGTCGCGGGATGTTCCGGTTCGCCCGCTCCAGGCGCAGGGAGTCGGCGCTGCGCTGGTTGAGTGAGGTGGACGCCGTGCAATTCGCTGACAGCAAGCCGCGGCAGCTATCCGGGGGTCAGGCCCAGCGGGTGGCCATTGCGCGCGCACTGGCGGCTGAACCTGATGTGCTGCTGCTCGACGAGCCGCTGACCGGGCTGGATGTGACTGCGGCCGCGGCGATCCGGGCGGTGCTGCGGGGCGTGGTTGCCGACACCGGCTGCGCCGTGGTGCTGATAACCCACAACCTGCTGGATGTATTTGCGCTGGCGGATCGGGTGATGGTGGTCGAGTCCGGGAAGATCTCCGAGATCGGTCCGGTGGCCGAGGTGCTTGCCGCGCCCCGAAGCCATTTCGGGGCCCGCATCGCGGGCATCAACCTGGTCAGCGGGACCATTGGCGGCGACGGCGCCCTGCACAGCCCGAGCGGCGCTGCTTGGCATGGGATCGCGGCCCAGGATCTCACCAGCGGCCAGGACGCCGTCGCGGTGTTCGCGCCGACAGCGGTAGCCGTGCACCTGGAACGGCCGCATGGCAGCCCCCGCAACACCGTCGAAGTGATGGTGACGGAGTTGCAGACTCGCGGTTCCGGGGTCTTGGTGCGTGGTCCGGATCAGCCAAACGGCGCCCCGGGGCTGGCCGCCAGCATCACCGCCGATGCCGCGGCGGAGTTGCGGCTGACGCCCGGGACGCCCGTGTGGTACAGCATCAAGGCGCATGAAGTTGCGCTGCACCCGGCGGCTCGCCGATAGGAGCTGCCGATGACGAACAGCGTCGACACCGGCAGGCCATCCTTGCTTCACAGCGACAACACGGTAGGTTCGTCGCCATGCATCAGGTGGACTCCAACATTAGACGTCGCAACCGACTGTGGGCAACGCTGGCGATCGCCACCGTAAGCAGCGCCGGCGCGCTCGCCATCGCGCTGCCGGCGACCTCCAGCGCCGACCCGGAGCCGGCACCCGCGCCGGCCACCACGACGGCGGTCGCGCCGCCGTCGACGACCGCGGCGTCACCTGCACCCGCACCGGCGACCACTCCGGCGACACCGCCACCGGGAGCCACCAGCACGCCTGCGGCACAGCCGGCCGATCCGAACGCGGCGCCGCCGCCGGCCGACCCCAACGCACCGCCCCCACCGGTTGCCGACCCTAATGCGCCCGAACCCGCCCGGATCACCAACGCGGTCGGCGGATTCAGCTTCATCCTGCCGCCAGGCTGGGTGGAGTCAGACGCTTCGCATCTCGACTACGGGTCGGCGCTGCTCAGCAAGGCAACCGGGGAGCCACAGATGCCCGGGCAGGCTCCGCCGGTCGCCAACGACACTCGTATCGTGCTGGGCCGGCTGGACCAACGGCTTTACGCCAGCGCCGAAACCACCAATCCCAAGGCCGCGGTCCGGTTGGGCTCGGACATGGGTGAGTTCTTCATGCCGTACCCGGGCACCCGAATCAACCAGGAAGCGGTTCCGCTCAACGCCAACGGGGTGTCCGGAAGCGCGTCGTACTACGAAGTCAAATTCAGCGATCCGGCCAAGCCGAACGGACAGATCTGGACCGGCGTGATCGGTACGCCCGCGGGGAGTACGCCCAATGCCGGGCCTCCGCAGCGCTGGTTCGTGGTGTGGCTGGGGACCTCGAACAACCCGGTGGACAAGGGCGCGGCAAAGGCTCTCGCCGAGTCGATCCGTCCCTGGACGCCCCCGCCGGCGCCCGCGCCGGCACCGGCTCCGGGCGAGCTGGGGACGGAACCTGGTGCGCCCGCGCCGGCGCCCGCTCCCGCACCGGTCCAGGCTCCGGCCGCGGGTGTGACCCCGACCCTCACCCCGACACCGCAGCGGACCCAACCGGCGTAACCGGCAGTCGCAAACCGGCATATCCGCCCCGGTTGGCCGGGCGTCGCGAAGTCGACCATTCCCATCGCCGCGCGAACCGGGTATACCGAGATCACGGTCCAGCAGTCGAGTTGGGCTTTACCGGTGATGAGCCGGTGATGACGAGGAGATCGCGATGGGTGTCATGGCAGCAGCCGAGTTTCTGGCCCGCTCGACTACGCTGACCAGCGTCGGCTGGATCGGTTACATCATCATCGGTGCCATCGCGGGCTGGATAGCGGGCAAGATTGTCAAAGGCTCGGGATCCGGGATCTTGATAAACATCGTCATCGGCGTCGTGGGTGCACTGATCGGCGGCTTCCTGCTGAGCTTCTTCGTCAACACCGCGGCCGGAGGTTGGTGGTTCACGCTGTTCACCGCAATTCTCGGCTCGGTGATCCTGCTCTGGCTAGTCGGCATGGTGCAGAAGCGCTAAACCGCCGCTAACCCGTTGCCGCGGTGGCGGATTGCGGCATGATGAGGTGGTGTCCGCAGCGGTGACCGCCCCGACAATGACCGCCTGGCAGGTACGCCGGCCCGGCCCGATGGACACCCGTCCGCTTGAGCGGGTCAGCACCGAGGTGCCGCGGCCTGGGCCGGCTGAATTGCTCGTTGCGGTGCACGCGTGCGGGGTCTGCCGTACCGATCTGCACGTCACCGAGGGCGACCTTCCCGTGCACCGCGAACGAGTGACCCCCGGACACGAGGTGGTCGGGGAAGTTATCGAGGTGAGTGCCGATGCCGGCGACGAGTTTCAGGTGGGGGATCGGGTCGGTATCGCTTGGCTACGCCACACCTGCGGGCTGTGCAAGTACTGCCTTAGGGGCGACGAAAATCTGTGTCCGAATTCGCGCTACACCGGCTGGGACGCCGACGGCGGATACGCCGAATTCACCACGGTCCCAGCGGCTTTCGCGCACCACCTGCCCAGCGGCTACAGCGACTGCGAACTTGCGCCGCTATTGTGTGCCGGCATCATCGGCTACCGCTCGCTGATGCGGGCCGAACTGCCGCCCGGCGGTCGGCTGGGTCTTTACGGCTTCGGCGGCAGCGCCCACATTACCGCGCAGGTCGCGCTGGCCCAGGGTGCGGAGGTGCACGTGATGACCCGCGGAGCCCAAGCGCGCCGGCTGGCGCTCGACCTCGGCGCCGCCTCAGCCCAAGGCGCCACCGACCCGCCACCGGTGCCGCTGGACGCTGCCATTCTGTTCGCTCCGGTCGGCGACCTGGTGCTGCCCGCATGCGAGGCGCTGGACCGGGGCGGCACTCTGGCCATCGCTGGCATTCATCTGAGCGATATTCCGCCGCTGAACTATCAACGACACCTCTTCCAGGAACGGCAGATCCGGTCGGTCACATCGAACACCCGGGCCGACGCGCGCGCGTTCCTCGACTTCGCGGCGCACCACCATATCCAGGTCACCACTCCGGAATACCCGCTGGGACAAGCCGATCGTGCGCTGAGCGACCTCAGCTCCGGCCGTATCGCCGGTGCAGCCGTGCTGCTGGTCTAACCGGGTTCAGGTCGTCAGGTGCCAGACCACGGCGGCCGCCAGCGCACCCAACCCGTTCAGCGACCAGTGCAGGGCGATCGGCGCGATCAGGCTGCCGCTGCGCCGGCGCAGCCAGCTGAACACGAAGCCGGCCGCGCCGGTGGCCAACACCGCCAACGTCACCCCGGCCAGCATCCCGACGATCCCGCCGCCGAACAATCGAGTGAAGCCGACATTGGTGCTCGTCAGACCCAATGACGTCGCGACATGCCAAAGACCGAAGAGCAGCGAGCCCACCATCGCGACGCCGCGAAATCCCCAGGCACGACTGAGGGCGCCGTGCAGGACACCGCGGAACGCCAGCTCCTCGGGAATGACGGTTTGCAGCGGTATGACGAGCATCGAGGCGATCAGCGCGCCCGAGACCGTCGCGTAGCGGTTGTTCAGGAACATCGGCCGCGTCACCGGCACCAGCACGCCGACCGCGATCACCGACACCACCACGGCCACCGCAGCCAGCGCATACCCCAGGCCGGATCTCCAGTGCTGCCGACCCAGACCCAGTTCGGTCCAGCCCAGCCCACGCCACCGGACGAGGATCAGTAGACCGGCAGCGGCGGCCGGGACGGTCGCGATGCTGGCCCACGGCGTGGTGAAGTGTGCCACCAGGTTGGTCAGCACCAGGACCACGACGACGACGGCGACATCGACGTGGATCCGCAACCGCTCAGGTTTCGGCATCGGCAATGCCGGCGCGTCTGGCTGAGCGCTGACGGCGGCTTGGTCCGGAGCTGGGTTAGGCATTGTGGCGAGTCTACCTGCGCGCAGCCGAATGCCCGCTTGCTTCGGGCGGCGCAGACCGGACCACGTGTCGACACGATCATCGAACCAGCTCGGAGCCGCAGCGATTCAACCCTCGTTCGGCGTCAGCCTGCGGCGCGCGTAGGCCAGAAGTTCGGCCGAGAGCGCGTCGGCCACCAATAGCCGGGGCAGCAGCTCGGGTTCCGACATCCGGGCGCGGAAGACGAGACCGATGGTCACGTCATGATCGGGACGGTGGTCGATCGTGATCGCGTCACCGGCCCGAACTGTGCCCGGCGAGATCACCCGCAAGTAGGCCCCGGGTTTCCCTGCTTGGGTGAAGGTGTTGACCCAATGGCTCAATTCCAGGAACGCCGAAAACGTCCGGCACGGCGTCCGGGGCGCGGATACTTCCAGCACCAAGCCGTCGGTGCCGACGCGCCATCGTTCACCGATCCGTGCGCCGGTCACATCGATGCCCACGGTGGTCAGATTCTCGCCGAACATTCCGCTGCTGAGGGTGCGCCGGAGTCGAGATTCCCACCCGTCCATGTCTTCTCGTGCATACGCGTAAACGGCCTGGTCGTCGCCGCCATGGAATTTCTGATTGCCGATGGTGTCGCCGACCAGCCCACTGCCCAGACCACCGTGCATCGGGCCCGGCGCTCTCACCATGACCGGCTCGGTTACCGCCACCTTGGCTATGCCCGTCACCTTGGACAATGCGCGTGGATCAGGGTTTGCTCGGGCACGGGCCAGGTTCACCGACAAGACATGCGCCACCCGCACAGGCTAGCGCTGCAGCGCTGGTGGCCGGCAGACACTGCACCCGGTCGTCTGGTTCCGGGTCAGTCGGCTTCCTGGGTAACCGGTTTCGGGCCGCGATGGCCAGTCGAGAGAAAAGCGGTGGACCGAGCAGTCGGGCGCGGTCGCTCGGCGGCGAGCAAGGGCTCCACTTCGGCCAGCGCGGCCAGTGGCAGGGCCATGGATTACGAACGTCGCCGGATCGGCCTAATTGGTCGTCTCGCTCGGCGTCACTGCCTGCGTTCGGTCCGCTCGCCCGACTCCCAGGCCCATCCCGCGATCTCGGGGTCATCGGCGCCGTGCTCACGGGTGTACAAACGTGCCGCGAGCCGGGCGTCGGCCATCTGCTGGCGTAGCACGGCGGCTCGGCCGGCCAGCCCGTCAACCCGGTCGATGACGTCCATGACCAGGTGAAAGCGATCCAGATCGTTGAGCATCACCATGTCGAACGGTGTCGTCGTGGTCCCGCGCTCCTTGAACCCGCGCACATGAATACGGGGGTGGTTGGCGCGGCGATACGCGAGCCGGTGGATCAACCACGGATACCCGTGGTAGGCGAAGATGACCGGCTTGTCGCGAGTGAACAATGCATCGAATTCCTTGTCGGCCAATCCATGTGGGTGTTCGGACTCCGGCTGCAGCCGCATGATGTCGACGACGTTGATCACCCGCACGCCTAACCCGGGCAGTTCCCGCCGCAGAATGTCGGCGGCTGCCAGCGTCTCCAGCGTCGGCACGTCTCCCGCGCAGGCCAGCACCACGTCGGGATCACCGGTCGCCGTGCTTGCCCACTGCCAGATGCCGAGCCCGCGAGTGCAGTGCGCGACGGCCTCGTCCATCCCGAGATAGGAGAGCGCTGGTTGCTTGCCGGCGACGATGACGTTGACATAGTCACGGCTGCGCAGGCAGTGGTCGGCCACCGACAACAATGTGTTGCCATCGGGCGGCAGGTAGACGCGTACCACCTCGGGCCGCTTGTTGGCGACCAGGTCGATGAATCCGGGATCTTGGTGCGAAGCGCCGTTGTGGTCCTGGCGCCACACATGGGAGCTCAGCAGGTAGTTCAGCGACGCGATCGGCCGCCGCCATGGCAGTTCCCGGCTGGTCGACAGCCATTTGGTGTGCTGGTTGAACATCGAGTCGACGATATGCACGAAGGCCTCGTAGCAGTCGAACATGCCGTGGCGGCCGGTCAGCAGATAGCCCTCCAGCCAGCCTTGACACAGATGCTCCGACAGCACCTCCATCACCCGGCCTGTCGCAGACAGGTGATCGTCGTCGTCGGTGGTCTCCGACAGCCAGGTTCGCCCGGTCGCTTCGAATACGGCGCTGAGCCGGTTCGACGCGGTTTCGTCCGGGCCCATCAGCCGGAACCGATCCGGGTTGCGCCGGATCACGTCTCGCAGATACGTACCGAGCACCCGGGTGGCCTCGTGCGTTTCGCAGGCCGGACGTGCCACCGGCACCGCGTAGTCGCGGAAGTCGGGAAGATCGAGGTCGCGCAGCAGCAGCCCGCCGTTGGCGTGCGGGTTGGCGCTCATCCGCCGATCACCGGTTGGTGCCAGCGCCCGCAGCTCGGCCCGCAACGTGCCGTTGTCGTCGAACAGCTCATCGGGCCGGTAGCTGCGCAGCCACTCTTCAAGCTGCCGGCGACGCTCGGCGCTGTCGTGGGTGTCGGCGAGCGGGACCTGATGCGAGCGCCAGGTGCCCTCGACCTTCTTGCCGTCGACCACCTTCGGCCCGGTCCAACCCTTGGGGGTGTGCAGCACGATCATCGGCCACACCGGCCTTGCGACATTCTCGCCCGCCCGGGCGGCGTGCTGAATGGCCGCAATGTCGTCGAACGCGTCATCGAGCGCAGCGGCGAGTCGCTGGTGCACACCGGCCGGGTCTTCGCCGGACACTGTGATCGGCCGGTAGCCGTAGCCCCGCAACAGCGATTCCAGCTCGTCGTGCGGAATGCGGGCCAGCACCGTCGGATTGGCGATCTTGTATCCGTTGAGGTGCAGGATCGGCAGCACCGCCCCATCGATCGCGGGGTTGAGGAATTTGTTGGAATGCCAGCTGGCCGCCAGTGGACCGGTTTCGGCCTCGCCGTCACCGATCACGCAGGCGACCACCAGATCGGGATTGTCGAACGCCGCACCGAAGGCATGCACCAGCGCGTATCCGAGCTCACCGCCTTCGTGGATAGACCCCGGAGTCTGGGCAGCCACATGGCTGGGGATGCCGCCGGGGAAGGAGAACTGCCGGAACAGCCGGCGCAATCCTTCGGCGTCTTCCCCGATGCCGGTGTACACCTCGCTGTAGGTGCCTTCGAGGTAGGCGTTGGCGACCAGGCCGGGACCGCCGTGCCCGGGGCCGGTGACGTAGATGACGTTGGCGTCACGGTTGCGGATAACTCGGTTGAGGTGGGCGTAGACGAGGTTGAGTCCCGGCGTGGTGCCCCAGTGTCCCAGCAGCCGGGGTTTGACGTGCTCGGCTGACAGCGGTTCGGCCAGCAGTGGATTGTCCAGCAGGTAGATCTGGCCGACCGACAGGTAGTTGGCGGCACGCCAGTAGGCGTCGATGCGGGCCAGTTCGTCGTCGGAAAGGGTCACGGCTGTTGGGGTTTCAGGGTTCACCGGGCTCACCGGGCCGATTGTGCGCGCCCTCGGTGAACTGCCAGCTGAGGCCGGTCAGTCCTGTCCACGAGCGCGGGCCTCGTAGGCTTTGCGCTTGGCGACGTCGACGTCGTCGGTGAAGACGCGTTCACCGCCCAGGATGCGGTTCAGCCCCTCGGCCAGCGGGCGCGGCATGAACTTCTGCGAGACGACCATCGCTCCGGCCGCCCGGGTGACCCGCACCCGCGGCTTCGGGTGGGCCACCAGCCGCACGATCGCGTCGGCGATCTGCTCCGGCTCTGCGTTCTTGAATCCCTTGACCCCGGCGGTCCCGGCGGTCAGTTCGGTATTCACGAACGTCGGCAACACCATGGAGAACTTCACGCCCGCCGAGCGGTATTCGAGCCGCGCCGAGTCGGTGAACGCCACGACCGCGTGCTTGCTGGCGCAGTAGGTGGCCAACCCCACCGCATAGAGCTCGCCGGCAAGCGAGGCGACGTTGATGACCTGCCCACGCCCGTGCGGGACCATCCGCTCAACGGCCAGCTTGCTGCCCAGGACGACCCCGAAGACATTGACGTCCAAAATGCGGCGGGTCACCGAATCCGGCTCGTCGATAATCCGCCCCACTGGCATGATGCCGGCGTTGTTGACCAGCACGTCGATCGGGCCGAGCTGGCGCTCGACCCGGTCGAGAAAATCCGAAAACGAACCCCGGTCGGTGACATCGAGTTTGCCGTAGACGTCGAGACCCAGGTCGGCACCCGATTCCTTCACTTTGGCCTCGTCGATGTCGCCGATCGCAACCCGGGCGCCCAACTTGTGCAGGGCGGTCGCCGTCGCCAATCCGATGCCTCGTGCACCGCCGGTGATGACGATGACCTTGCCGCGCACCTTGACACCGAGGGATGCCGTGTCTGCCATGTTCGTCCTCTCCGGGGCTTGACGGGTGTCAACCGGGCGATGCGGTAAGCACACCACCCGGCCGCACGCTGCGCAACAACCGCGCCGATACTGCAACGGTGACGCAGGTGCGCGCGGCCGTCCCGGAGGACGCCGAAGCGGTGGCTCGTGTGCACGTCCGGTCGTGGCAGTGCGCCTATCCGGGACTCATCGACCAGGAATACCTCGACGGTCTGCGGCCCGAGGTGTGGGCACGCCGGTATACGTTCGGCCGCATGGGACTTCGGCTGCCGACCACCGTGGTGGCCGTCGACGGTTCTGCCATCTGCGGCTTGGCCACCACGGGCCTGTGCCGGGACCACGACTTGCCGAATTCCGGTGAGCTTACGGCGATCTACGTCGATCCGGCCTGGCTGGGTAGCGGAGTCGGCCGTTTGTTGATGGCCGCTGCCCGAGATCGGCTGCGTCGGGTCGGGGTCAGCCACGCTTCGTTGTGGGTGCTGGACGGAAATGTCCGCGCCCGGCGGTTCTACGAGCGCGACGGGTGGAGGTTCGACGGGACGCGGCGCACCGAGGTCTTCGGCGCCACGGCGGTAGAACAACTGCGCTACCAGCGCACGCCGGTCTGATCCCGGGCGGCACGGCTTTCCAGTTCCCGCGCCGGGATGAGGCGCGCGGAGGTGGGCGGGCGCCGGTACGGTGTGCGGATGGCCGACGGGTTGCTGGATTCGGTACGCGTCCTGGACCTATCCCGAGGTAGCGCCGACATGGTCACCCGGTTGCTGGCCGATCTGGGTGCCGACGTCCTCAAGGTGGAAGCTCCCGGCGGCAGCCCGGGACGCGGCGTCCCGCCGACGTTGGCCGGCACCAGCATCCCGTTCGCCGTGCACAACGCCAACAAGCGCAGCGCGGTGCTGGACCCGCTCGACGAGCAGGACCGCCGGCGTTTCGACGAACTCACCGCCAACGCCGACATCGTGGTCGACAGCGGCCTTCCCGGAGCGGCGTCCGCTTACGGGACAACGTGTGCCGAACTGGCCGATCGCCACCCACACCTGGTTGTGTTGTCGTTCACCGACTTCGGTACCTGCGGGCCACGATCCGCCTGGCGTGCCACCGATCCGGTGTTGTATGCGATGTCGGGCTCGCTGTCGCGGTCCGGTCCCACCACAGGCACCCCGGTGTTACCGCCGGACGGCATCGCTTCGGCGACCGCCGCCGTCCAAGCCGCCTGGGCGCTGCTGGTCGCCTATTACAACAGATTGCGTTGTGGCACAGGTGATTACATCGACTTCTCGCGGTTCGACGCGGTTGTCATGGCCCTTGACCCGGCCTTCGGGGCGCACGGGCAGGTCGCGGCCGGCATCCGCAGCAGCGCACGGTGGCGCGGACGCCCCAGAAACCAGGACGCGTACCCGATCTATCCGTGCCAGGACGGCTACGTGCGGTTGTGCGTGATGGCGCCGCGCCAATGGCGCGGCCTGCGCCGCTGGTTGGGGGAGCCGCAAGACTTTCAGGATCCCAGCTACGACGTGATCGGCGCCCGTTTTGCCGCGTGGCCCCAGATCAGTCTGTTGGTGGCGGCGCTGTTCGCCGGACAGACCATGAAAGAGTTGGTGGCCGCCGGACAGGCTCACGGGGTGCCGATCGCGGCGGTGCTGACGCCGTCGCGGATCCTGGCCTCCGAACATTTCCAGGCGGTGGGCGCGATCACCGATGCCGAGCTCGTTCCCGGCGTGCACGCCCAGGTGCCGACCGGATATTTCACCGTCAACGAGCAGCGCGCCGGCTTTCGCACCCCCGCTCCCGCCCCCGGACGGCACAAACCGCGCTGGCTCGCCGACCCGGCACCGGTACCCCCGCCCGCGGGCGAGGTGGGCGGCTACCCCTTCGAGGGACTGCGCATTCTCGACCTCGGCATCATCGTCGCCGGCGGTGAGCTCAGCCGCCTGTTCGGCGACTTAGGCGCCGAGGTCATCAAGGTCGAGAGCGCCGACTATCCCGACGGGCTGCGACAGGCCCGCGTCGGCGACGCGATGAGCGAGTCATTCGCCTGGACCCACCGCAATCACCGCGCATTCGGGATGGACCTGCGCAGCACCGAGGGCAAGGAGATCTTCGGCCGCCTGCTGGCCGAGGCCGACGCCGTCTTCGCCAACTTCAAGCCGGGAACGCTGACCTCACTGGGGTTCAACTACGACAAGCTGCGTGGCCTCAACCCTCGGATCGTGCTCGCCGGCAGCAGCGCGTTCGGCAACCGCGGCCCGTGGAGCCGCCGGCTGGGATATGGGCCGTTGGTGCGCGCGACCACCGGTGTCACCAGCGTGTGGACGTCCGAAGAAGCACCTGCCGACGGCGCGCGGCATTCCTTCTACGACGCGACGACGATCTTCCCCGATCACGTGGTGGGACGCGTCGTCGCGATCCTGGCCCTGGCCGCGCTGATCCACCGCGATCGCACCGGAGCCGGTGCCCACGTCCACGTCTCTCAGGCCGAAGTCGTCGTCAATCAACTCGACACGCTGTTCGTGACGGAAGCCGCCCGCGCCGCCGGCGCCGCCGAAATCCGCGACGACATCAGCGTGCACGCCGTCTGCCCGTGCGCCGGTGACGACGAATGGTGCGTCATCTCCATCTGCACAGATGACGAATGGCGTTGTGCTGCATCGGTTTTCGGTAAGCCGGAATTGGTCGACGACCCGCGCTTCGCGACGGCCGAGGCTCGCAGGGCCAACCGCGCCGACTTGTCGGCGGAGATGTCGGCGTGGACCGGCACCCACGCCCCGTTGCAGGCGGCCCAACTGCTGCAGTCGGGCGGAGTCGCTGCCGGACCGATGAACCGCCCGCCTGACCTGCTCGAGGATCCTCAGCTGGCCGAGCGCCAGCTGCTCGCGACCATGGTGCATCCGCTCATCGCACGTCCGCTGCCGGCGGAGACGGGTCCGGCGCCATTTCGCCACATCCCGCATTCACCGCACCGACCGGCGCCCCAGGCGGGTCAGGACACCCGCGCCATCTGCCACGAGCTGCTGGGGATGGGCCCGGACGAGGTCGAGCGGCTGATCGCCGAGGGCGTGTTGTTCGCGCCGGATGGCGGATAAGGATCCGCGAACGCCACGCTGGTGTGCGTCCGAACCAAGCTCGGCGCTAGGTTCGAAGCATGCCCGTTGATCCCAGGACTCCGGTGCTGATCGGCTACGGTCAGGTCAACCATCGCGACGAGATCGACCCGGCCGGGCCGTCGGTCGAACCGGTCGACCTGATGGTCGCAGCGGCCCGGCAAGCCGCCGATTCTCGGGTGTTGGCGGCCGTCGACTCGATCCGCGTGGTGCACATGCTTTCGGCGCACTACCGAAACCCGGGGCAGTTGCTCGGTGAGCGCCTCGACGCGGGCTGCTTCACCACGAGCTACGGCAGTGTCGGCGGCAACACGCCGCAGTCGCTGGTCAGCCAGGCCTGCCTGGACATCCAGCAGGGTCGCGCCGACGTGGTGCTGATCGGCGGCGCCGAAACCTGGCGTACCAGGACCGGGCTGAAGTCCCAGGGCAGCCGGCTGGTCTGGACTCGACAGGACGAATCCGTTCCGCTGCCTGAAATCGCCGGTGACGACGTCCCGATGGCGGGGGAGGCCGAGCTCAGGATCAAGCTGGACCGGCCCGCCTACGTCTACCCGCTGTTCGAGCAGGCGCTGCGCATCGCCAACGGCGAGTCGACGCAGGATCACCGGCGCCGGGTCGGTCAGCTGTGGGCTCGCTTCAATGCCGTCGCGGTCGACAATCCCAACGCCTGGATCCGCACCCCGATGACCGCCGACGAGATTTGGCGGCCCGGCCCGCAGAACCGGATGATCAGTTGGCCCTACACCAAGTTGATGAACTCCAACAACATGGTCGACCAGGGCGCGGCGCTGATCCTGACGTCGGTCGAGCATGCCACCCGCCTGCAGGTCCCCCGCGAGCGCTGGGTTTACCCGCACGCGGGTACCGACGCGCACGACACACCCGCAATCGCCGAGCGGGCTGAGCTGTACCGGTCTCCGGCCATCCGGATCGGCGGCGCGCGTGTGTTGGAGCTGGCCGGCCTGGCCACCGACGATATCGACTACGTCGACCTGTACTCGTGCTTTCCCTCTGCCGTGCAGATTGCCGCGGCTGAACTCGGCCTGGCAACCGATGATCCCGCCCGAGCGCTGACGGTCACCGGCGGCCTGACCTTCGCCGGCGGCCCGTGGAGCAATTACGTCACCCACTCCATCGCCACCATGGCCGAACTGCTGGTGGCCAACCCCGGCAGCCGCGGGCTGATCACCGCAAACGGCGGTTACCTGACCAAACACAGCTTCGGCGTGTACAGCACCGAGCCGCCCGCGGAATTTCGATGGGAAGATGTGCAGCCGGTCGTGGACCGCGAGCCCACGACGGCGGGTTTGGTCGAGTGGGAGGGAATCGGAACGGTCGAGGCGTGGACCACGCCGTTCACCCGGGAGGGCCGGCCCGAGAAGACCTTTGTGGCCGTGCGCACGCCCGACGGGGCACGAAGTTTGGGGGTGATCACCGATCCCGATACGACCGAAGCAACAGTGCACCAAGACACCGGAGACATTGCCGGGGCCAAGGTTGCCATCGCCGCCGACGGCAGCGCGACACTGCGGTAACCGGCCGCGACGATTTCGAACGCCCTTCCGGGTCACGGTCCGGACTCAATTGGTCGCGCAAGTAGGGCCGGCGTGCTTATTGTCATGACAAGACGTTGGGGAAGGTGGGCAGGGTGCACGTCCTGGTTACCGATGCTGCCGGCACTCTCGGGCGGCTGGTAGCACGCCAGCTGATCGCGGCCGGGCACACGGTCAGCGGGATCGCCCCGCATCGACACCCATCCCTGGATGCCGGTGTCGATTTTGTTTGCGCGTCGCTGCGCGACCCGGTGTTGCTGGAGTTAGCCGCCGACGCGGACGCGGTGATCCATCTGGCCCCGGTGGACACCAGCGCACCGGGCGCGGCCGGCCTCAACGGCCTGGCGCATGTGAGCAACGCGGCCTCCCGTGCGGGTGCCCGGCTGCTGTTCGTGTCCCAGGCCGCGGGGTCACCCGATCTCTATCAGCAGGCCGAGGCCTTGGTGGCCAGCTGTTGGGCGCCGAACTTGGCGATTCGCATCGCGCCGCCGGTCGGTCGGCACCTCGACTGGATGGTTTGCCGGACGGTGTCCACTCTGCTGCGCAGCAGGGTCTCGGCGCAGCCGATGCGGGTGCTGCACCTCGACGACCTGGTTCGCTTCCTGGTCTTGGCGCTCAACACCGACCGCAACGGTGTCGTCGACCTGGCGACGCCGGACGCCGCGAACCTGGTCACCGCGTGGCGGCTGCTGCAATCGGCCGACCCGCGCCTGCGAACGCACCGGATTCGCCGCTGGGCTGACCTGATACCGCAGATGGACACCGCTGCGGCCCGAGAAGATTGGAATTTCCAGTACGGGTGGCAGGCGACCGAGGCGATCGTGGACACCGGGCGCGGATTGGTGGGCCGGCGGCTGGATCGTGATGGCGCGACCATCGGGTCAGGCCAACTGGCACTTCCGGTCGAGCCGGTCCCGCGGTCGATACCCCATTACGGCGCCACCGTGACCTCGGTGGGGCCCGACGGGCTCGAGGGCGAGTTCGACGACCGGATCGATCCGCGGTTTCCGGTATTCAGCGCAACCGGTCTCGCCGAAGCGCTGCCCGGACCGCTGACCCCGATGACGCTGGACATCCAGATGGGCGGACTGCGCGCCGCGGGTCGGGCCATGGGCCGAATCCTGGCACTTGGCGACGTGGTTGCCCAGGAGTGGGAGAGCAGGGCCATCGCGGTATTCGGTCATCGCCCCTACGTCGGCGTGTCGGCCAATATCGTCGTCGCCAGCCAGCTGCCGGGCTGGGACGAGCAGGCCATCACCCGCCGTGCGTTGGGGGACCATCAACCGCCCACGGGTCTGCTGCCGTTTGGGCGACCCCAGTTGGCCGGCGGAGCACTTGGGTCGGTCGCCAAGGTGGTCGTGACAGCTCGGTCGCTGTCGCTGTTGCGTCATCTGCGGGCTGACACGCAGGCCTATGTTGCCGCAGCGTCGGCAGAGCACTTCGATGCCGGGCAGCTGAGCGACCTGCCGGACGCCAGTCTGGAAGTACGGGTTCGTTTGTTGCGGGACCGGATTCACCAAGGCTGGATCCTCACGGCGCTATGGGTCATCGACACCGGCATCACCGCGGCGACGCTGGAGCACACACACGCGAAATCCAGCGTGTCCGGTATCGGGGTGATCATGGATAGCGGTCGGGTCGCGGCGGTGAGCACTGAGCTGACGAATATCCTGCGCGCCGATGCACCGCTGTGCGCCCTGGCCCTCGAGGGCAACGTCGACAGTATCCGGGCGTTGTCGCCGTCGGCCGCGGCGGCCCTCGACGCCGCCGTTGCCCAGCTGGGACACCGTGGCCCGGGGGAAGCGGAGCTGGCCAACCCGGCGTTCGGCGACGACCCGTCGCCACTTTTGACCTTCGCTGCGCAAGCCGCTACGGCGCCCGCCGAGCCGGCGCCACCGGCGACGTTTGCCCAGCGGTTGGCCACCAGTGCCCGCAGTTCGCGAGAGTTGGCTCACGACACCACCATCCGGTTCACCCACGAACTTCGGATGACGCTGCGCGAGTTGGGATCTCGGCGGGTTGCGGCGGACCTGATCGACACTGTCGATGACGTGTACTACCTGACGTCCGACGAGCTGGTCACTATGCCCGCGGACGCCCGGTTGCGGGTCAAACGCCGACGCACCGAGCGGGAGCGGCTGCAAGCTCAGCCGCCGCCCGACGTCATCGACCACACTTGGAAGCCCCCCGACTAAGAGCGCTAAGAGTCGCGCCGCAATTCGGCCAACGGCGATGCGGGATCAGCCAGCCTGCCGGCGTCGACCGGGGCTTTGGATCGGATCAGGGCTTTGACGTCGTCGAGCACGTCCCAGATATTGACGTTCATACCGGCCAGCACCCGGTTGTCGCCGTCGAGCCAGAACGCGACGAACTCGCGGCCGGCCACGTCGCCGCGGAACACCACCCGCTCGACGCCGGACGCGTGGCCGGCGTACTCCATCCCGAGGTCGTACTGATCGGTGAAGAAGTAGGGCAGCTCCGCGTATTCGCCTGGGGCGCCGAGCATTCCGGCGACCGCCACCGCGGGTTGTTTGAGCGCGTTGGCCCAGTGTTCGGTGCGGATCCGGGTGCCCAGCAGCGGGTGCTCGGCGGCGGCGATGTCACCGACGGCATAGATGTCGGGATCGCTGGTGCGCAGCGACGCATCGACCAGGACACCGCCGTCAGCCATCGCCAAGCCGGCCTGTTGGGCGAGTTCGATGTTGGGCTTCGCGCCGACAGCCACCAGCACGGCATCGGCGGCGATGACGGACCCGTCGCCCAGCTTGAGCCCACTGGCCCGGCCGCCCTCCGTCGTGATCGCGGCCACCTGCGCATCCAGCCGCAAGTCCACACCATGATCACGATGCAGGTCGGCAAACACCGTGCCGACGGTGTCGCCCAACGCGGCCGACAGCGGCTGCCTGGCCGCCTCCACCACGGTGACATCGACGTTGCGCTGCCGAGCGCTGGCGGCCACCTCCAGACCGATCCAGCCCGCGCCCACGACCGCAAGCGAAGAGCCCTCGGCCAGCACGGAATTCAGCGCCGACGCATCCTCGAACGTGCGCAGGTAATGCACGCCGGCGGCGTCGGCGCCGGGAATCGGCAGGCGCCGCGACGCCGATCCGGTCGCCAGCAGCAGCTTGTCGTAGTGCACGCTGGTGTCGTCGGGAAGCCCGACGGCGTGCGCCGCGGGATCCAACGACGACACTCGGGTGCCCAGCCGCAGGTCGACATCGTGGTCGCGATACCAATCCGAGTTCTGCACGGTGAACTCGTCGAGCGACTTCTTGCCCGCCAGGAATTCCTTGGACAGCGGGGGACGCTCGTAGGGCAGCTGCTCCTCATCGGCGAAGAGCATGATGGTGCCGTTGAAACCGTTGTCGCGCAACGCTTCTGCCGCTTTGGCGCCGGCAAGCCCGCCGCCGACGATGACGAATGTTGTCGAACTGGCCATGCCCCCCAGCCTACTTAGCTCAGCAGCTCCCGCAATGACAGCGCGTTACGGACGGCGTGGCCGCCCAGGTCGTTGTTGAAGTACAGCCACACGTCGCGGCCCGCAACGTCCCAGTCGGTGATGCGGTCGGCCCAGCGTCGCAGGTCGCCGGGCGAGTACGAACCCGTGTACATCGCGTCCCGATCGGGACCGTGCATCCGGACGTACACCAGGTCGGTGGTGGCCCGTGGGATACACGCGAGACCGCCGCCGCTTATCACCACGTACGCGGCGCGGTGGCGTTTCAGCACCGCATACACCGCCGGGTCGTTCCAGGACGGGTGCCGCAGCTCGACGGCGACCCGGATGGTCGTCGGCACGCTGCCCAGGAAGGAAGCCAGCCGCGCATCATCGCGGCGCTGCTCGGGATGCAGCTGAACCAGCAGCACGCCGTGACGATCACCCAGCAGCTGCCAACAGCGTTCGAACCGCTCGATCCAGGGTTCGGGCCCCACCAGCCGGCGGTAGTGGGTCAGCCCGCGGTGCGCCTTGACCGACATGGTGAACCCGTCCGGCAACTCGGCTCGCCACGCCGCGAACGTCGAATCCCTGGGCCAGCGGTAGAAGCTGGCGTTCAGTTCGACGGTGTCGAAGACTTCGGCGTAGCGGGTCAGGCGGCGCGCGGCGGGCAGACCGCGCGGGTACAACACGTCGGTCCAGTGCTGATAGGACCACCCCGAGGTGCCGATGCGCACGGTCACCGCCGGTTCAATCGGTCACCTGGCGGCGCACCTCGTCGTCCAGAGACGCGCGGACCAGCGCCGCCGCCAGCCGGGCGTTGGCCCCGGCGGCCAGCGCCGAAAGCTTTGCCGGATCGGTGGGCAGGCCGAGCTCCTGGGCCGCAGCGGTGGCACGGTCGTCGAAATACGGCCGCGCCCAGGTCCACACATCCTGCACTTCACGCAGGAAGATGTCGGCACCTGTATCACCAATCACTTTGAACTGCTTGAGGATTCGCTTGACTTTCGGCAGGTCGTGGTCGCTGCGCCGCGCGATTTCGCGCAGGTCACCGCGGAATTCGTCGCGGACCCGCTCGGCCATTTCGGTAAGCCGGGTCGCCGAACTTTCGTCGTAGCGCACGTAGTGGGCGCGGCCGAACGCATCGATCATGGTCTGTCGCCGGGATTCCAGCACCGCTTTGGGGGTGCGCAGGCCCGCCTTGAACAGCTCCCGCGCGGCGCGCATGGCGATGGTGGCGTCGATCGGCTTGCTGGCCAGCATGCACAGCACCAGCAGTTGAAACAGCGGCATCGGCTTGTCGTCGATGCGAATGCCGGCCTCGGCAGCGTAGCTGGTACCGGCGACCTCGAGCAGTCGTTTCACGCGTCGCTCGGGCTTGTCCATGCGGGCGGCGTACCCGCATTTGCCGGCCGCAAACCGGGTGGTCATTTCGGCGGCAGGCTGTGCACCCAGGTCACGCTTCGCGTGACCCAACTATGAAGCTGCCGTTTGGTTTTCACCCCTTCCGCGGCCACGCGCAGCCACCCGCGGGTTTGCCGGCCGGCCATCACCATGGGGCTGACGTGGGCGCTACCGAGCAGCTTGTCGGTGTCCGCCGGCGGCACCCGGACCAAGAGTCCGCCCTGACCGCTGACGGCCATGGCCAGGTGCCCATCGATCAGGAAGGCAAGCCCGCCGAACATCCGCTTCTCGTCCACGCCGGACTGCGACGCCAGCAACTCGCGGATTCGTTCCGCGAGGTCGAGGTCGTAAGCCATCCGCGGTCAGTCCAGGTCGACCCGGATGGTCAGCAGGTCGCTGCCGATGGCGCGCACGGCCGCGCTGTTGACCCGGGGCAGGTCTCGCAGCCGCTGCCGCGGGTCATCTTCCGGCAGCAGATGGGCTGTTCCGGTACGCCACTGACCGCCGATGCGCACCCGGACGGCCGGGTTCGCCTTGATGTTGTAGACGTAATCCGAATGTTCGCCGTGCTCGGACACCATCCAGAACTGGTTGCCGATGACCTTTCCGCCGACGGCGGTGCGGCGCGGTTGTCCTGTCTTGCGGCCGATAGTTTCGAGCATCGTCAGCGGCAACTGCCGACCCAGGGGGTTGGCTACCAGCCGTTGAAAACCGTGGACCACCTGACGTTTGACGTCTCTCAATTGAGCCATGGGTGTGATTGTGCAGGATCGTCGGCCGCCAAGACAGCCCGGCGCGGCGGCCGCCTGTCTGGCCGCAGCTCCCGGCGCAATCTCGGCGCCTCGCGCGAGCGTCACGCAGTGGGACGAGGCCCCAACCGCCGCAATTGCGTCACATGCCTGGGCGAAAGCTCAGCCAAGGAGGTCACGCCCAGCAGCCGCATGGTCCGGAGCACACCACTTCCCAGGATCTCGATGGCGCGTGCGACGCCCGCCTCGCCACCGGCCATCAGCCCGTAGAGATAGGCCCGGCCGACCAAGGTGCACCGCGCTCCCAGCGCGATCGCCGCGACGATATCGGCGCCGGACATGATGCCGGTATCCATCAGGATCTCGGTGTGCTTGCCGAGTTCGCGGGCCACCGATGGCAGCAGGTGAAACGGAACCGGCGCCCGATCCAGTTGGCGGCCACCGTGATTGGACAAGACGATGCCGTCGACCCCGCATTCCACCACGGCACGCGCGTCATCAAGCGTCTGAATCCCCTTGACGACGAGTTTGCCCGGCCATTGGGCCTTGATCCAGGCCAGATCCTCGAACGTGACGCTGGGGTCGAACATGGTGTTCAGGTACTCACCGACGGTGCCCGACCAGCGATCCAGCGACGCGAACGAAAGCGGTTCGGTGGTCAACAGGTCGAACCACCAGCGCGGGTGCCCCAGTGCATCGAGGACGGTGCGCACCGTGAGCGCCGGGGGGATAGTCATGCCGTTGCGGACATCGCGCAGCCGGGCACCGGCCACCGGAACGTCGACGGTGACCAACATGGTGTCGAATCCCGCGTCCGCCGCGCGCTTGACCAACGCCATCGACCGGTCCCGGTCACGCCACATGTACAGCTGAAACCACTTGCGGCCCTGGGGAACTGCGGCCACCAGATCCTCGATCGCGCAGGTGGCCAAGGTGGACATCGCGAACGGAATCCCCGCCGCGGCTGCCGCCCGCGCCCCGGCGATCTCCCCTTCGGTGTGCATCAACCGGGTGAACCCGGTCGGCGCGATCCCGAACGGCAACGCCACCGGCCGGCCGAGGACATCCCAACCGGTGGATACCGTGGTGACGTCACGCAGGATGGTCGGGTGAAACTCGATGTCGCGGAACGCCTGTCGGGCCCGCCAGATCGACAGCTCGTCCTCGGCGGCGCCATCGGTGTAGTCGAACGCCGCCCTGGGGGTACGCCGCTTGGCGATGCGCCGCAGGTCCTCGATGGTCAGCGCGGCATCCAGGCGCCGCTTGGTGTGGCCGAATCGGGGCCTTCTCAGCTGAATCAGCGGTGCCAGGTCACCGACCTTGGGTACCCGTCGCCGGACCGCCATTACCCGCAGGAACCGATGCTCAGCCGTGTCACCCAACCAGTGTGCAACCGTGGTCGTATGACAAGACCATCCGACCCCTTCGACTTGAAGCGTTTCGTCGACGCGCAGGCTCCGGTCTACCGCGACGTGGTTGCGGAGCTGCGGTCGGGACGCAAGCGAACTCACTGGATGTGGTTCGTCTTCCCGCAATTGCGAGGACTGGGCCACAGCCCGATGGCGGATTACTACGGCATCTCGTCGATAGCGGAAGCACGCGCGTATCTGGACCATGACCTGCTCGGGCCGCGTCTGCATGAGTGCACGCAGCTGGTCAACCAGGTGCAGGGCCGCTCCATCGAAGAGATCTTCGGTTGGCCCGACGATCTCAAGCTGCGCTCGTCGATGACGCTGTTCGCCTGCGCCACCGCTGACAACGAGGACTTCGTCGCGCTGATCGCCCGGTATTACGGCGGGCAGCAGGATCCGGGGACGCTGGCGCGCCTGCAGGGTTCCTAGATCGGGTGGTCAGCCAACGGCAGCCAATGTCTGGGCGGCGGTGATCGCTTGTGCCACACCGGCAACGATGGCCGCGGCCTTCAATGCCTCCAGCACCGCCTCGCGGCTCACACCCGCTTCCCGCAGCGCGTGCTCGTGAGCAACCACGCAGCGTGAGCAGCCGTTGATCGAGGAGACCGCGAAGCACCACAGCTCGAAGTGGGCCTTGTCCACGCCCGGATTGCCGATGACGTTCATCCGCAACCCGGGGCGCAGGTCGTCGTACTGGCCGTCGAGGAAGCCGCGGCCGCGGTAGAACACGTTGTTCATGCCCATGACCGATGCCGCTGCCAGCGCCGCCTGGTATGCCGGTTCCGACAGGTTGTCGGCCGCTTCGGCCCCGATATCGGCCAGCACCTGGGTGTTACGCGTGGCCGCCGCGCTGGCCAGCAGGGTTCCCCACAGCTGCTCCTGGTTCAGCACGGTGCTGCGCGTGATCGAGCCGAGGTTCAGCTTGAGGTCCCTGGCGAACTCGGGTAGCGCGGCCTTCAGCTTCTCGACGCTCATCTGTTCTCCTCCGGCCGTCACGCCGAAGCTTTGAGCAGCTCGCCGGCGTCGATCGTCGGGTCGCCCTTGCGCCAGTTGCAGGCACACAGCTCGTCGGATTGGAGGGCGTCCAGTACGCGCAGCACCTCGTCGACGTTGCGCCCGACGGAACCGGCTGTGGCCGAGACGAATTGGATTTCGTTGTTCGGGTCGACGATGAAGGTCACCCGGTCGGCGACACCCTCCTCGTTCAGCACGCCGGTGGCCAGGCAGAGCTCGCGCTTGATGTCGGAAAGCATCGGGAAGGGCAACTTCTTCAGGTCCTCATGCTGGGCGCGCCACTGGAAGTGGACGAACTCGCTGTCGATCGAGACTCCGAGGATCTGCGTGTCGCGGTCCTCGAACTCGTCGTTGAGCTTGCCGAACGCCGCGATCTCGGTCGGGCACACGAAGGTGAAGTCCTTGGGCCAGAAGAACACCACGCGCCACTTGCCGGGGTGGTCCTCGTTGGTGATGGTGGTGAAGTAGTCGCCGGGCTGCTTGGCGTCGACCTTCGACAGATCGCCGCCGATCAACGCGGTGAGCTGGTAGGCGGGGAACTGGTCGCCGATCGTCAGCAAGGACATATCCGCTCCTTATCTGGATTTAGTCAAGATTAGCTGTCTCGACACTCATGATGCCGCGAAACCGGCCCGAAAGTAAAGGTGATATATCACACTATACTTATCGGCATGGCCGATAAGAGCTATCAGCCGACGCTTGCTGGGCTGCGGGCCTTCGTCGCCGTCGCACAGAAGCAGCATTTCAGCAGTGCCGCAACCACTTTAGGCGTAAGCCAGTCGACATTATCGCAGGCGTTGGCCGCGCTGGAGGCCGGCCTCGACACCCGCCTTGTCGAGCGTTCGACGCGACGGGTCTTCTTGACGGCCGAGGGCATGCAACTGCTACCGCTCGCGCAGGCTGTGGTCGAGGCGGCGGAGGCCTTCAGCACCGCCGCCGGGGGAGTGGCCGACCCGCTGCACGGCAGCATTCGGCTGGGAATGATTCCCACGGTGGCGCCCTACGTGCTGCCGACGGTGCTGGCGGGACTCACCCGCCTACTCCCGGCGCTGACCGCGCAAGTGATCGAAGATCAGACCCAACGCCTGCTGACGGGTTTGCGTGACGGCGCGCTGGATGCGGCCATGATCGCGGTACCCGTCGATTCCGGCGGCGTTACGCAGATCCCCATATATGAGGAGGACTTCGTATTGGCGCTACCTCCTGGGCACCCGCTCGCCGGCAAGCGTCGGGTACCGGCCGCGGCGCTGGCGACGTTGCCGCTGCTGTTGCTGGACGAGGGCCATTGCCTGCGCGATCAGACCCTGGACCTCTGCCACAAAGCCGGGGTCCGAGCCGAGCTCGCTGATACCCGGGCAGCGTCGTTGGCCACCGCCGCCCAATGTGTGGCAGCCGGATTGGGGGTCACGCTGATACCGCAGAGCGCCGTGACCGTCGAGGCCGCTCGCAGCCGTGTCGGGCTCGCGCACTTTGACGCGCCCCGCCCGGGTCGACGAATCGGCCTGGCATACCGCTCGTCCAGTGGTCGCGATGAGTCGTATCGGCGGCTTGCCCGGATCATCGGCGAAGTGGTCGCCGCGGAACAACCGGTGCGCCTGCTCACGCACAGCGCCGGCGGTCCGCTCTGAGCCGGTGGCGGCGAAGGTAAGTTCGGCCTATGGAGAAGGTGATCGCCGTCCTGATGCGCGACGAGCCCGACGACGACTGGTGCGCTCGCCAACGGGGGCCGGTCGCCGACGCGTTGCTGGAGCTGGGCCTTCCCGGGCTCTCGGTCAATGTCCGCGACGGCGCAGTACGCGAATCCCTGATGACCCTGACCACCCTGCAGCCACCGGTGGCCGCGGTGGTGAGCATGTGGACCCAGCAGTGCTATGGCGACCAGCTGGCGGCGGCCGTGCAGCTGCTCGGCCGGGAGTGTGCGCAACTCGGCGCATACCTGGTGACCGAATCGGTTCCGATGGCCGCGCCGGCCACCGAACCAGGTTGTCGCACATCGGGTTTGGCAAATATCGCGCTGCTGCGGCGGCCTCCCGGGCTGGACGAGGCGACCTGGCTCACCCGCTGGCAACGCGACCACACGTCAGTGGCGATCGAAACGCAGGCCACGTTCGGCTACACCCAGAACTGGGTGGTGCGCACTCTCACTTCCGGGGCGCCGGCAATCTCCGGCATCGTCGAGGAGCTGTTCCCGGGCGAGGCCATCTCCGACCTCAAGGCGTTCTTCGGGGCCGACGACGACGCCGACCTGCAGCACCGGATAAGCCGGATGGTTGCCAGCACAACAGCATTCGGCGCCAACCAGAACATCGACACCGTGCCCACCAGCCGCTACGTGTTCACCACACCGTTCGAAATGTGAGGACTGATCATGACGACACTCAACGATGCCGTGGCCCTGGCCGCCGCCGACAAGGGCTTGGCGGTGGTCTCCACCGTTCGGGCAGACGGCACCGTGCAGGCATCGTTGGTCAATGTCGGTCTGCTGAGACATCCCGCCGGTGGCGAATCCGCCCTGGGCTTCACCACGTACGGCAAGGTGAAGCTCACCAATCTGCGGGCACGGCCGCAACTGGCCGTCACCTTTCGCAGCGGCTGGCGGTGGGCAACCGTCGAGGGCCGCGCCCAGCTCGTCGGACCCGAGGACTCCCAGCCGTGGCTGAGCGACGCCGAACAGCTGCGGCTGCTGCTTCGCGACGTGTTCATCGCGGCGGGCGGCACCCACGACGACTGGGACGAATACGACCGGGTGATGGCCGCGGAGCGCCGTGCCGTGGTGTTGATCGAGCCGACCCGCGTGTACGGCAACGGCTAGGCTGCCGCTGTGACGCTGCTGATCGATGACCAGAACCGGGTACGCACGCTCACCCTGAACCGGCCCGAGGCACTCAACGCCTTCAACGAAGCCCTCTACGACGCCACCGCGCAGGCCCTGTTGGACGCCGCCCAGGAGCCAGGGGTTTCCGTGGTTTTGCTGACCGGCTCGGGTCGCGGCTTCAGCGCCGGTACCGATCTCGCCGAGATGCAGGCGCGCATCACCGACCCCGACTTCGAAGAGGGCCGATACGGGTTCCGGGGACTCATCGAGTCGCTCGGCAGTTTCCCCAAACCGCTGATCTGCGTGGTCAACGGCGTCGGCGTAGGGATAGGCGCCACCATTCTCGGCTACGCCGACCTGGCGTTCATGGCGTCGACGGCGCGCCTGAAATGCCCGTTCACCAGCCTTGGGGTGGCACCGGAAGCGGCGTCGTCATATCTGCTGCCGCAGCTGGTGGGCCGGCAGAACGCGGCCTGGCTGCTGATGTCTTCGGAATGGGTGGACGCCGACGAGGCCTTGCGGATGGGGCTGGTCTGGCGCGTCTGCGAGCCGGAGGCGCTGCTTCCCGAGGCCCGCCGGCATGCCGAAATCCTTGCGGCCCGGCCGCTTTCGAGCCTGATGGCGGTCAAGCACACCATGGTCGAACCGATCCGTCCCGAGATAGCTGCCGCCAGCGCCCGGGAGAATGCCCATTTCGCCGAGTTGATGGGCGCGCAGGCCAATGCCGCGGCGTTGGCCGATTTCACCAAACGGCAGACATAGACAAGCCGACAAGGCACAGCCCGACCGGGGCGCGGCCTCAGACCGCGGCCGGTTGGGCGGCCGCGGCAATGATCGCGCGCAACGTGCGGCGGCAACGTCCACAATCGCTGCCCGCGCCGCAGGCCGCGGCGACTTCCTTGGAAGTCGCCGCACCACGGGCGACGGCCTCACACACGGTCTGGTTGGTAGCTCCAACACACAGACACACGTACATCAGCAAACTCCCACCCGATGCTCGCTCATGACATCCTCCGTAATCGGAGTGGCCAGGGGAGCCACCGAACGAACGGTCCGCATATTAGTAGAGTCTAACCTAAGTAGGTTAGTGCAGTCTAACCTAAGCCCATCGCGGCCCATCCCGGCCCATCCCGTCTGGGCTGTGCATGACGCGCCGACGTCGCAACAATGACTGCGCCCGAGCCCACCTGCTGCACTAGATTGAAACGCGGCACCCGAAGGTGCTGCTAGAACCCGCCATGATGGTGCTCCAGCCCAGCCCATCTGCTGCGGTAAAGATGCCAGCCTTCACACCGTAGGAGTGATCATGCAAGGTGATCCGGATGTCTTGCGTCTGCTCAACGAACAATTGACCAGCGAGCTGACCGCTATCAATCAATACTTTCTGCACTCCAAGATGCAGGAGAACTGGGGCTTTACCGAACTGGCGGCCAAAACCCGCGCCGAGTCGTTCGACGAAATGCGGCATGCCGAGGCGATTACCGATCGGATCCTGCTGCTCGACGGGCTGCCGAACTACCAGCGCATCGGCTCGCTGCGGGTGGGCCAGACGCTGCGGGAACAATTCGAAAGCGATATCGCGATCGAAATCGAAGTACTGAATCGGCTCAAGCCCGGAATCATCATGTGCCGCGAAAAGCAGGACACCACCAGTGCGCAGCTGCTAGAACAAATTGTGGCCGATGAGGAACTGCATCTCGACTACCTGCAGACGCAGCTGGAACTGATGGAGAAACTCGGAGAGGCGTTGTACTCGGCGCAGTGCGTCTCCCGGCCGCCGACCTGACATCCGATCGAGATTCCGCGGGCAGCACTCCTGGGTATCGCGCACGGGCTCGAACTCCGACGGGAGGCAGATATGACGAGCCCGACGGCATCCCGGACTGCGGCGGATACTCGATCTCCCTGCCTATCGATCAGCCCGGCACGACGCAATGTCATCTTCATGGCGCTGATGCTCGGGGTGCTGGTCGCGGCGATGGACCAGACCATCGTCGTGCCCGCATTGCCGACGATCGTCGACGAGCTGGGGGCCTCTGTTCACCAATCGTGGGCGATCACCAGCTACCTGCTGGGCGGCACCATCGTTGTCGTGGTGGCCGGCAAGCTGGGCGACCTGCTCGGTCGCAAGCGGGTGCTGCAGGGGTCGGTCCTGGTCTTCCTGCTCGGCTCCGTGCTGTGCGGGATGGCGCAAACGATGACCATGCTGGCGATTGCGCGGGCCGTGCAGGGCGTGGGCGCCGGGGCGATTTCGGTGACGGCGGCCGCGTTGGTCGGCGAGGCCTTCCCGCTGCGGGACCGCGGCCGCTACCAGGGCATTTTGGGCGCCGTGTTCGGGGTGACCACGGTCGCGGGCCCGCTGCTGGGCGGCTTTTGCACCGACTATCTGCACTGGCGATGGGCATTTTGGATCAATCTGCCGATCTCGATCGTGGTCATCGCCGTGGCCGCAACGGCCATTCCCGCATTGCCCCGCCGCCCCAAACCGGCTATCGACTACCTCGGGATCATGGTCATTGCCCTGGCCACGACGGCCTTGATCACGGCCACCAGCCTGGGTGGAAGCACCTACTCGTGGGGCTCGACGCCGATCATGGGGCTGTTTGTCGGGGCCACGGTGGCGTTGGGTGTCTTCGTGTGGGTCGAGGGCCGAGCCGCTGCGGGTATTCTCCCGCCCCGCCTGTTTCGCAACCAGGTGTTCGCCGTGTGCTCCGTGCTGTCGTTGATGGTCGGGTTTGCGATGCTGGGCGCGCTGACCTTCGTGCCGATGTATCTGCGCTACGTCGAGGGCGCCTCGGCGACCATCTCGGGGCTGCGTACGTTGCCGATGGTGGTCGGCCTGCTGACCACCTCGGTGGGCGCGGGCGTCATGGTCGGCCGGACGGGCCGGTACAAGATTTTCCCGGTCGCGGGGACGGCGCTGATGTCGATCGCTTTCCTGCTGCTGTCACGGATGGACGAGTCGACGCCGTGGCTGGTGCAGTCGCTGTACCTGGTGCTCCTAGGCGCCGGGATCGGCCTGTCCATGCAGGTGCTCATTCTCATCGTGCAGAACACGTCCCGCTTCGAGGACCTCGGCGTCGCCACCTCGGGCGTGACCTTCTTCCGTGTGGTCGGCGCGTCGTTTGGTGCCGCGATATTCGGCGCGCTGTTCGCAACCTTCCTGGGGCGGCGGATAGGTCCCGCGCTGGCCGCCAGCGGCGCGCCCGTCGAGGCCGCGCATTCTCCGGCCGTCTTACACCGCCTGCCGCACTACGTTGCCTCACCGATCGTGCGAGCCTATGCCGAGTCGCTCAACCAGGTATTTCTGTGGGCGGCCGCGGTCGCCCTGGCCGGATTCATCCTCGCGTTGTTCCTGCGCGAGGTTCCGCTCGCCGATATCCACGACAGCCCGGCCTGCCTCGGAGACGGGTTCGCCGTGCCGAGAACGAAAACTCCGGAGGACGTGCTGGAAATCGCGGTCACCCATCTGCTGCACGAAGCTCCCGAGGTGCGGCTGCCAAATCTTGCTGCGGCGTACCAGGATTCGGAGCTCGACGTCGCCGCGCTGTGGGGTGTACTGCGGATCTATCAGTACGAACGGTTCTTCGAGACCGCGAAGCTCACCGACATCGCCAAACACCTGCACCTGCCCCACCAGGTGCTGGAACCTGTCTTCGACCGGCTGGTTCAGACCGGCTATGCGTCACGCGACGGCGATATCCTGTCGCTGACCGCCGCCGGGCTCGGCCAGGTCGAAGTCCTCTCCGGCTTGCTCCGGAAGTGGCTCGTCGACCACCTGGCCGTAGCGCCTGGCGTGCAGCAGCAGCCCGACCACCAGGAATTCGAAGCCGCTCTGCAACGGCTCACCGACGGGGTGCTGGTTCAGCGCGATTGGTACGAAGACTTGGACGAGCTGGCCCCGGCAGGCACCCTGGCTGCTGCCAGGTGAGACCCGCGCGGTCGCCCGCGGAGTCTTGACGCATTGCCGGCCACTGCCGGCCCGGGAGTTCGGACTCCACCACGATTGACCGGATCGCCGCGAAGTGGAAACGGCTCTGCGGCATATCGCGTATCATGTTCTGGCGCAGCGTGATTGGAGTCATGACTGGGCGGGCGACGCGCCGACTGTGACTACCCCTGAAGTAGCCTCCATTCCCACCGGTGCAACACCGCACCCGCATGGACCGACAGCGCGCCACCCCGGCGTACCATCGCGCCATGAGCCGAATCGGAACTTTCGCCGACGACGACGTGGCCGGCTGGATCGCGAAATCCCCTGAGCTCGGCGGCGCGCTGGCCGCCTTCAGCCGGGCGGTCTACACCAGCAACCGGTTGCCGATGCGCACCCGCGAGCTTGCGCGCGCGGTGATTGCCGACAACAACGAGTGCATTGTCTGCGCCAACACCCGCGATGCCGACGGGCCCGCCGCCGGGGTCGACGAGGACCTCTACGCCCACGCGGCAGAATGGCACACCTGGCCGGGCTACAGCGAACAGGAGCGGCTGGCAGCCGAGTTCGCGTACCGGTTCGCCACCGAGCACACCGTGCTGCGTGACGACGAAGATTTCTGGAGCCGCTGCGGCGAACACTTCTCTGATGAATTGCTCGCCGACTTGGCCTTGTCCTGCGCGCTGTGGGTCGGAATGGGGCGGGTATTGCGGACCCTGGACATCGGTCAGGCTTGCCGGGTGACCTTACCCAGCAGAGCCTGAACAGCCTCGACGTGATCACCGGTTTTGGCCGGTGCCGTCTTGGGCAACGTTGTGCCACAACAGAATTCGTATGCAAGAGTCAGACCAGGCCGGTCGCGTCGAAGATCCAGCCGGCGTCGGCATTTGCGAGCGTCTCGAAGTGGTTCGGCGGCGCGAAACCGACCAGGCTGTTGAAGTCCCAATAGTCCTTCCACACGGCGAGCTTCCCGTCGACCACCTTGTGGACGCTGACGAACCGCAGCAGCCCCTGTTCGCCGGTGCTGAACGTCCAGGTCTCGGAATGCTCGTACATGACGTCGGATCCGTTGGACAGCAGCAGGCCGTCGTGGTTTTGGTAATCGGCGAGCGGCTCCAGCCCGAGCTTCAGCCGCGTCACGATGTCGTCGGGTCCACGCGCAGCGAGCGCCGGCACCGGCATGTCGACGTAGAGGCAGTCCACGGCGAGAAACGTCTTGACGGCATCCCAATCGCGCTGGGCGAGGGCCCGCCACAGCCCGAGCACCACATCCCTGACTTCGATCGGAGAAGTGTCTGTCATAACGGCCCATGACACTCGCTACCGGTGCCGGTGTCAACCGTCGAGAGCCGCCCGCTCATCCCTACTGGGCGGCCAGCGTGCGGGCCGGCCCCAGGGTGACCGGCAACGTCGACCAGCCCCGTAACACTCGGGTGTCGCGCCTGCTTCCGGCGCCGGCGGCCCGCACCTCGGGGAAGCGCTCGAAGAACGTGCGCAACCCGACTTCGCCCTCGGCGCGGGCAAGGGCGGCCCCGAGGCAGAAGTGGCGGCCGGTGGAGAACGCGAGATGTCTTCCGGCATTGGGGCGTTCGATGTCGAAGCGGTGCGGATCGGGGAACACCGCCGGATCGCGGTTGGCCCCGGCCAGACAAATCACCACCATCTCGCCACGGTTGATCGGCTCGCCGGCCAGCTCGACGTCGGTGCGGGCCACCCGCGCGGTGAGCTGGACCGGCGAATCCAACCGCAAGATCTCTTCGATCGCGTTGGGCCACAGGTCAGAACGTTGGCGCAGGGTGTCCAGATGCTCGGGCATGTCCAGCAACATCCGAATTCCGTTGCCCAACAGGTTGACTGTGGTTTCAAAGCCGGCGACCAACACCAGCCCGGCAACCGCGTGCAGCTCGTCGTCGTCGAGATACGTTTCCGGGTCCCCACTTTCGGCCGTGCGGATCAGCTGGCTCATCAGGTCGTCGCCGGGGGCTCGGCGCAGCTGTTCGAGATGTGACACCAGCCAGGCGTTGAACCCCGTCACACCGCGCTGCACGCGCTGGTACTGCCGGTAGGGCACGCCGATATCCAAGCTGGGCGCTGCCAGTTCACCGAATTCCAGGACCCGACGGCGGTCATGGGCTGGCACTCCCAAGATTTCGCTGATAACCGCGATCGGCAGCTGGGAACAATACCGGCCGACGACGTCGACCACACCGGGTTGGGTGGCGAGCTGATCCAACAGACTGATGGCGGTCTGCTCGACCCGATCACGCAGCGCGGCAACGGCCCGCGCGGTGAACACCGCTGACACCGTCTTGCGATAGCGGGTGTGATCGGGCGGCTCGACCGCCAGCAGCGACGGCGGCCGCAGCGGGTGCAGCTGATGATCGCGGGTGCGGCGCTCCAGCCATTGCAGCGGTGCCGGCAGGTTCTCGCCCAGCGAGATGACCTGGAAGTCGTCGGAGCGCAAGATGTCGTGGCCGAGCTGATGGTCGACGGTCAGGCAGTTGACTCGGGTCCGCACCAAGCGTCCATGGCGGCGCAGCTCGTCGTAGAAGGGCACCGGGTTGGCGGCGACGGCCGGATCGGCGATCAGCCGGGCCTGCAGTTCACCTCGTCGAACGCCGACATTGGCCATCCCGCGGATCACCCCGTGCAACGCCAGCCAGTGCAGTCGGTCCTTCACTGCTCCTCCATCCCGTTGCGGGCCAGGGCGCTTTGCGACCCAGCCTAAGCCCGTCGGGTCGGGACGCGCGTGACGTTTCAGCAGTCGGCGACGATCTTGAAGTCCGTGGTCACGACTTTGTTGGGGTTGCTGTTGCCGATACCGTAGGCGCTGCCGGTGATGGTGTAGGTGCCGCGGGACAGGTCGGCGTGGGCCTGGCCCACCCCGCCTTCCCAGAAGCTGCCGTTGAACCCGTCGACGTTGCGGATCTTGACCCATTGCGGGATCACCCGCTCACCGCTGACCAGTACCACGGCCTGGACGTGTCCGTCGCGGTCACGGATGTCGATGGTCCGGTAGGACTGCTCCTGGCTGCATGCGGCCGGACGCGTGGTGCGTGTGTAGCCGTCGATCGTCAGATGTGCGGCCTTGCGCGGCACTGTCTGCCCTTCCGCGCACCCGGAAAGACCTGCGACCACGACCACTGCAATGCCTGCCACCCTGACCAACCGGCTTCGCACCAGCCACCTCCCTTGTGGGCCTTGTGGGCATCGTGGGCCCGAGCTTTGTGCACGAAACTCTACTGCTGCCCCGGCTGCAGCCTGGGCAGGGCTTTGATGATGCGGCGCCGGACGAACTCCGGACTCGCCCCCTTGAGCCGGTCGATCCACCGGATGCTTTGGGGCACATACCAATGCAATCTGGTGGGATGCTGGTAGGCCCGCCAGGCCGCCTCGGCGACACTGGTCGCCGGCATCAGCCGAAACATGCCCCTCTTGGGCGCGGCGGCACGGATCTGCTGCGCCGAAAGCGTGGGCGCGCCCTCCTGGGAATGCTGGCGCGTCGAGGTGAGAATCGCGGTGTCGATCAGACCGGGTAACACGTCGGCCACCCGCACACCGTGCCGCTGCCACTCCACACTGAGCGCCTCGGTCAGCCCTTTGACCGCGTGCTTGGTGGCCGAGTAGACAGCAAGGCCGGGCATGCCATACGTGGCCGACGACGAGGACGTCGAGAACATCAGGCTGCCCGGGGCCTTCTTCAGGTAAGGCAGCGCGCCGTAAGCCCCGGCCAGCACCGCCTTGAAGTTGACATCGACGACGCGCATCGCGACGTCATACGGCACGTCTTCGAACCATCCGCCTTCGCCGATGCCGGCGTTGTTCCACATCATGTCGAGCCCGCCGCCCGCATTGTCGGCGCAAAAGTCGGCGAGCGCCGAGTCCTGCGCGGCCTTGTCAGTCACGTCGACCACCCGTGTCCACAACCCGGCGCCGAGCTCACCGCTCAGGGTTGCCAGACCGGCGTCGTCACGGTCTACCGCACCGACACGCCAGCCCTTGGCATGGAAGAGCCTTGCCCCCTCGCGGCCCATTCCACTGCCGGCGCCGGTGATGAATATCGACTTCATACGATCTGGTGACGCCCGCCCTCAATCGGCTTCACTCGGCTTCGACGACATCTTTGATGCGGTGCAGCGTCTTGGTCATGTCCCGGATGTTGCGGCGTTTGCGCAACCAGCCACCGAACGCCCAGTAATACACGGTCGTGAACACCGAAGGGGTGAGCCGAAACGACTCGGTGACATCGGTGCCATCACCCGCCGGTGCGAGCCGGTAGTGCCAATTGTTCACCGATCTACCGCCGGCCATCACAGCAAACCCGAACTCGCGGGGGCGCTCACACGCCGTCACCTTGCACACCGTCCAGTAGACGGGCCCGATCTCATTTCGGCGGACGTGGCCGCGGAATCTTGCGCCGAGCGCCGGGCCGGTCGCACCGTCGAGCCACTCGGCCTCGAACGTTTCCGGTGAAAACCGTCCGGTATTACGAATATCGGCGATTAAGTCCCAGATCTTTTCCGCTGGGGCCGCCATGTGAACCGTTGCCGAACCCTCCATAGCATGATCCAATCACGTCCCTGTAACGCTGGGAACGGAAACACCGATATTCACTGACGCGGTGTGAATATCGAGATGATCTGAGTCACCGTCTGCTGCAGCTGCCGCACCGGCTTGGGCAACGCCACGGGCACGGGCGGCAGACCGCCGGCGCTGGCGCACTTCGGCCACGCGGCGGGTCCCTGGCCGGCCAGGACACGGTTGGCCACGGTGATTTGTTCCTGCTTAGAGGCGGTAGCGGGGTTCCCGACGCCGCCGTACTCGTCCCACGTGGCTTGCTTGAACTGAAGTCCACCGTAGGCACCGTTGCCGGTGTTGGCGGTCCAGTTGCCACCCGACTCGCACTGCGCGACAGCGTCCCAGTTCATGACTTCGGCGTGGGCGATGCCGGTGGATAGTGACATCGAAGCCGCGACGAAGGCTGCGGCCGTGGCGGACTTGATGAGGGGCTTTGCGAAGCGTGTCATGTCCGGCATTTCGGCGGCCGTGGTCAAAGCGTTACCGCCTAGAAAAACTTATGAAATTGGTTAGCCGCCGCATTGTGATTTGCGCAAACGACATCCGGCCGAGCGAATCAAACCACTGCCCGCGACTGGGCCGACGGGTCACGCTGTACCCTGGATCACCCGTTGACAACGGCTTGTCCAAGCGGGGAGGCCGCGTTGACTCGCCGGGTGCGCTGTCGGTTCGGCGGACGTATGCCGACGAGTCCAGCAAACTTCACGAGGCCATAATCTGAGACAAAATCTTAGTGTTGGACGCTTCGGGCGTCGGCCCTGACGCCCGACGGCTGGCGGGCCGGCCGATGGGGTGGCCGGGGCTGCGGCCGCGACCCGGACTGCCGCGTCGCCGCCCCTGGATGAATGTTGCTGAGAACCGCCGTTGACTCAGGTATCGTTCGCGGAAGACCCCCAGGCTCTCGGTCCGGAAGTTCTTGCGTCGCGGCATGTGACAGTCAACGATGGCCCGGCGCGACGGCCGCGCAAGCCGCAGCCGTCGCGCCGGTCAGTTGTCCGTCGGGGATCGGCGGCCTGATCGCCGTTATCTCCGGAGGTGACCAGGTCGGCTGATGGTTCGACACGCCGGTACTAGCGGAGATTGGTTGCGGGCGAGAGGGGTTCGGACCGTTCTCGCCGCCGCGCTGGTGATGTGCTTGCTGTTCGGTGGAGCTGTTCTGCTGGTGGCGAATCGCCATCGTGGTTCGTCCGCCAACTCTGTCGATCACCCCCTCAGCGACGCCGCAACCGCGGCCCAGGTCGTCGACAAGGCAAAACAGATCGTCAGCGTCGCCGGACTTCAGACGACCACAGCCGGGTACCTCTTGATGTCCTGCAAGAACCGGGACGATCCGCCGTATCAAGGGGCGGTCTACCTGACCTTCGCGCTACCCGCCGAGGCCCGCGCCGACGCGTACTTTCGCGACATCTCGGCGGCGCTGGTCGGCCACGGCTGGACCGAGGGGCTGTCGCCCAACGGCCAAGTGTTCGGCAGGACCCTGTCCAAGGACGCCGTTACGGCGGTCATCTACCGTCACGGTGACGACACCGGCGCCGGGGTCCTGCGTCTGTACGGTCAGTGCCGCAACGTCAATGACCACCGCCGCGACACCACCGCATGGGTCGATATCACCAGCCAGGTCGGTGCGGGCAGGTAGACCGGCTCATCGAAGGCGCCGCACACGCTACTGGGCTTGACGGCGTCTCGCCGTCAAGCCCAGTAGCTGCAAACGTTGTGCCGATCAGCGGGCGCCGAGGCTGGCCTGCAGGTCACCCTTCATGGCGTTGAGCTGCGCGCCCCAGTACTCCCAGCTGTGCGTTCCGTTGGCGTCCAAATTGAACACGGCGTTGTGGCCGCCCGCGGCGTTGTAGGCGTCCTGGAATTTCAGGTTGCTGCTGCGGACAAAGTTCTCCAGGAACTCGGCGGGAACATTGGCACCGCCCAACTCGGATGGGGTGCCATTACCGCAGTAGATCCACAGGCGGGTGTTGTTGGCGACCAGTTCCGGGATATGCAGCGACGGGTCGTTACGCTGCCAGGCCGGGTCACTCGAGGGTCCCCACATGTCCGAGGCCTTGTAACCACCGGCGTCACCCATCGCCAGGCCGATCAGGGATGGCCCCATGCCCTGGGAGGGGTCCATCAGGGCCGACAGCGAACCGGCGTAGACGAACTGCTGCGGGTGGTAGACGGCCAGGATCAGGGCAGACGAGCCGGCCATCGAGATACCGACCGCGGCACTTCCGGTGGGCTTGACACTCCGGTTCGCGGACAGCCACTGCGGCAGCTCGCTGGTGACGAAGGTCTCCCACTTGTAGGTCGTGCAGCCGGCCTTGCCGCAGGCCGGGCTGTACCAGTCACTGTAGAAACTGGACTGTCCACCGACCGGCATGATGACCGACAGGCCCGATTGGTAATACCACTCGAAGGCGGGGGTGTTGATGTCCCAGCCGTTGTAGTCGTCTTGAGCGCGGAGACCGTCGAGCAGGTACACCGCCGGCGAGTTGTCCCCGCCGCTTTGGAATTGAACTTTGATACTGCGACCCATCGCAGCCGACGGCACCTGGAGGTACTCCACCGGCAGGCCGGGCCGGGAGAACGCTCCCGCGGTCGCCGCTCCGCCGGCGAGTCCGACCAGGCCAGGAAGGGCCGCCGCAGCAGCCGCGCCGATCACAAGGCGTCGGCCCCACGCCCGAATCTTCCCGCTCACGTCTGTCATACCCTGCCCCTTGTCCGTATGTGCTCGCGTGCTCCCGGCAGAACTTACCGTGTGAGTAGGGCAAATGTCGATCGGGACGCGAAGTCATTCCATTTCGATATCAGTTACCCCCGCCGACACAGCAACTGTGCTATGCGAGTCGGCGACGGACTCACCGCTTGCCCCATTGCCCCGTTGCGGCCCGGATAATCCGGAGCGCAAACGAGTGCTATGCACCCGGAGCAGGGTAGAAGGCGGCAGGCGGGGAGCGGTACAAAGAATAGTGAACCGATACAGCACGTCGGACCTCGACACGCCGGACGCAACTCGAGCAACGTTTCGCGCGTTACCCCGGGCTCGTGCCCAGACGACCGGGAAGCCCGGTGCCGGCGCCCCCGGCGCAAGTCTCCGACGGCGGCCGGCCATCCGGTCGCCATGTCCGTTTCATGTGAGTCACCTGACGGTTTACCCACCGGAGAAGCCGAACTTGCGTCGACCGCGTAGTCTCTGTCAGGCAAGCCGATGGAGACAACGATCTTCCGGGCTATCCCGGTCCGTTCCGGCGCTCACGCATCAGCACACCAGGCCCGTCGGTGTATGCGGGTGCGACGGCGTTGGATCGAGGCGCCTGAAGAACCGGGGAACGATTCGGGAACGATTGAGGTGCGAAATTTTGGAGACGGTACTTGGGCTGTCAGTGACACCGACCGCCGTGGGTTGGGTCCTGGCTGAAGGGCACGGCGCAGAGGGCCACATCTTGCATCATCACGAGATGCAGCTGCGCGGTGGCCGAGGAGTGGGCGTCGTCCATGCCGCGGAACAGGCGGCGGCGGAAGTCATCCGTGCGGGAGAATTGGCCGCGGCGGCCGGCCACCGGTTACGTGTCGTCGGAGTGACCTGGAACGACGAAGCTTCCGCGCTAGCCGCGCTACTGGTCGAGGCCTTGACCGACGCCGGATTCGACAACGTCGTACCGGTTCGGCTGCTCGATGCCGTCGAGACACTGGCAGAGGCGGTCGCACCGGTCATCGGATACGAACAGACCGCGGTGTGCATCCTCGAACGCGAATGGGCAACCGTCGTCATGGTTGACACCCACGACGAAAAGACCCAAACAGCAATCAAACATGTCCGTGGTGGTTATGACGGACTGACCTCGTGGCTGACCGGCATGTTCGACCGCAGTGCGTGGCGTCCGGCCGCCGTGGTGGTGGTGGGTTCCGACCTTGACATCAGCGACTTTTCCTGGCAACTCGAAACCGCTCTGCCGGTACCGGTTTTCGCGCAGACCATGGCGCAGGTGACTATCGCGCGGGGCACGGCGCAGGCGGCCGCCCGAACCACCGAGTTCACCGACGAGCGATTGGTGGCAGACACCGGCGAACCCACCATCGTATCCAAGCGGTCACGCCAATACGCCGGAGCGGCAACCACTTTGGCGGCGGCCGCGGTTACCTTCGTGGCTTCGGTGTCCCTGGCGGTTGGCCTGCAACTGACTCCGGACAGGCACTCCGAAACGGCGCAGCGCTCCGTCCCCACATCGACACCGGAAATCGCCGAGGCAGTTGCGACGGCAGCTCCGGTGCCCGCGAGTGCCCAGCTGCCCGCTCCTCTTCCGGGCCGCGCAACAGAGCGGGAGCCCATCCAACTCACCTCTGGTGAAGAGCTCACCGACGCCATCCCCGAGCAGCCGAACGACGTTGCGCCACAACCGGGTCCAAACGGTGGATCACCACTGTTGACCCGGGTGCTCAAGCACATTCCCGGCACTTACGGCGACCCGGGCATGGAGCCGCCAGAGTAGTCGACCCGCCGTACCGACGGTCAACCGTCCTTGGTCCGAACCGCGGTAAAGGACACGGTCACCTCGTCGGCGACCTGCAGCGAGCCCATCAACAGCGAATAAGGCTTGACCCCGTAGTCGGACTGGCGAACCGTCGACTCGGCAGACATCGCCCAGGAGTCACCAAGATCCTCGGTGCGCAGGTCGATCACGTGTTGACGCGACTTGCCCCGGATCTGCAGCTGCCCGGTGAGGCGGTAACCGTCCTCGGTCTTGTCGATCTCCGCTGCGGTGAAGCGAATATCCGGAAAGCGTCCGGCGTTGAGCGACTTCAGCGCATTCGACCGGACCAGGGCCTTCTCCGGCCCGGACAGGCTCTTGACACCACCCTCGCCGTGCAGCACCTCCAGCGAATCCACTTCCACGGCAAGCTCTGCGGTGGCGGGTTCATCAGCCACCCAGCTCACCGTGGCCTGCCAGCGAGTCATAGCGATGGTGAGCCGATGGCCCATTCGGGCGACTCGGCCCGCGACACCGGTACGAACGATCAACTCACCGCCGGACGGGTCCAGCGTCCACACCGTGTCGCTCACGGCACGACTCTATTAGCTCGGCGCCGACTTCACATGGTAAGGACGGTGCGGTAGCGTGTGCGCCCCTGCTCCATCGCCGCGTAACCGTCCGCCGCGTGCGAAAAGGGTGTCTCCTCGACCCATGCCCGCACGCCGGAAAGCACCGCGAAATGCATGGTGTCCTCCACGTCCTTCGCGGTACCGGAGGGGTGTCCGGAAATGCTGAGGCCCGGATTGATCAGCTGTCTCGGACTGATCGGGAGCGGATCGGTCGTCACACCGACCACGACCAGTTCACCGCGAGGAAGTAGGCCGGGCACCGTCGCGGCCATGGCAGCTGAGTTCCCCGCCGTGGCCAGCACGACCGCAACACCGCCGAGCTTGCGCAGCGCTTCGGCGACGTCGCCGCCGGTGGAGTCGACGTAGTGGTGGGCGCCCAGCTGGCGCGCATCCTCTGCTTTGGCGGTCCCTCTGGCGATCGCAACGGTCTCGAAGCCCATCGCCCGGGAGAACTGCACCCCGAGGTGACCCAGACCGCCGATACCCAGGATCGCCACCCGGTCACCTGGCAGCGCCTTGGTGTGGCGCAGTGCGTTATAGGTGGTGACACCGGCGCAGCACATGGGAGCTGCTTCCACGTCAGAGAGTTCGGAGGGAATCCGGGCCAGCGCGTTGGCGGGCACCGTCACCGATTCCGCGTAGCCACCGGGGTACTGCCAGCCGGGCACCTTCATGTTCGCGCAGTGAATAAAGGTGCCGTTGCGGCAGGGGCCGCACCGGTTGCAACACCCGCCGAACCAGCCGACGGCGACTCGGTCGCCGATCTCGAAATCATCGACACCTGCGCCGAGTTCGACCACCCTGCCGGCGATTTCATGCCCCGGCGTCAACGGCCAGGGCGTGTTCGGAAAGCCGCCGTTGACGAACGCCCGGTCGGTGCCGCATACCCCACACGCGGAAACCGCGATGCGTACCTCGTCATGGGCAGGCGGCGCGGTGTCGACGTCGACGAGCTCCAAAGCCGCACCCGCCGACGCTATCCGGACCGCCTTATGTATGGGCATGCGCTTACCCTATCGGCTCAAGTTCAATGTGCGACAGGGCATTTCGCTGACGCGGTGCTGTGATAGTCGACCTGCCAGTGCTTGATTCCGTTCAGCCAGCCCGACCGCAGCCGTTCGGGTTTGCCCGTCGACTCCAAGCCGGGCATGGCGTCGGCGATCGCGTTGAACATCAAGTCGATGGTCATCCGCGCCAAGTTGGCACCGATGCAGTAGTGTGCGCCGGTGCCGCCAAATCCCACGTGCGGATTGGGATTACGCAGAATGTTGAAGGTGAACGGGTCGTCGAACACCTCTTCGTCGAAATTGGCTGAGCGGTAGAACATCACCACACGTTGGCCCTTCTTGATCCGCACCCCCGAGAGTTCGTAGTCCCGCAACGCCGTCCGCTGGAACGAGGTGACCGGGGTGGCCCACCGGACGATCTCGTCGGCCGTCGTGACGGGGCGCTCCCGCTTGTACAACTCCCACTGGTCGGGAAAGTCCGTGAACGCCATCATGCCCTGGGTGATCGAGTTACGGGTGGTCTCGTTGCCGGCAACGGCCAGCAGAATGACGAAGAACCCGAACTCGTCTTCGGAGAGCTTGTGGCCGTCGATGTCGGCCTCCACCAGCTTGGTGACGATGTCCGGCCCCGGGTTCTTGGCCCGGTCGGCCGCCATTTGCATGGCATACATGATCAGTTCGACCGAGGCGGTGATGGCGTCATTGCTGGCGAACTCGGGATCCTGGTCGCCCACCATCTGGTTGGACCAGTGGAAGAGCTTCATCCGGTCTTCCTGGGGCACACCGAGCAACCCGGCGATGGCCTGCAACGGCAGTTCGCAGGACACCTGCTCAACGAAGTCGCCGGAACCCTGCGTGGCCGCGGCCTCGACGATGCGCCGGGCTCGCTCGTTGAGGTCGTCGCGCAGCCGCTCGACGGCCCCCGGCGTGAAGCCGCGGGAGATGATCTTGCGCAACCGGGTGTGCTGTGGGTCGTCCATGTTGAGCAGGACGAACTTGCCTCGCTCGATCTGCTCGGCGACCGTGCCGTCTTTGTAGCGTGGCAGCGCAGTCTTTTGCAGGCTGGAGAAGACGTCACTGCGCCGCGAGATTTCTTTGACGTCTTTGTGTTTGGTCACCACCCAATAGCCGCCGTCATCGAAGCCCCCGCAGCCGATCGGCTGCTCGTTCCACCAGATCGGCGCGCATCGACGCATCTCGGCTAGTTCTGCCACCGGCAGGCGCTCGGCATAGATATCAGGGTCGGTGAAGTCAAACCCGGGAGGCAGGTTGGGTACCGGCTTGGCTGTTGACTTGGCTGTTGACTTGGCTGTTGACAAAGCCCACTCCTCAATATGAATTCTGCTAGTGGTCTCTACTGCCCATAATCCATTGCTCCACCTGAGATGGGAAGCATCGATGCAAGGTGGCGAATGTCGAACTGCAACGTGTTCAGCCGGCCTTGGCCTGCAGCCGCGGATGTGTCCGGACGAGCTGCCGCGTCGTTCCCGGTGGTTGTGGTCCCGTCCGGTCGGGCACGCGTTCGGCGGGCGGGGGAGCGGCCTCGCCTGGGGCGACGGATGCCGACCGACTGTCGCCGCCATTGTGGCGGATTGTCCGGCGATCAGCGGGTAGTGGGAAATGCCCTGGTCATCTGGCTGCGTCGACAACATCAGCGTGGTAGCGGCAGCTGTTGTGGGCTGCGCCACAGTCGTTATGCTGTGGTGGAACTAGGCGGCGCATGAAGGGGTGGAGATGATTCGGGAACTGCTGACCACCGCTGCGCTCACCGGGGCTGCGATCGGCCTGGTGCCGGTCGCCGGCGCCGATAACGGCCGCTACCCGGGTGATGTGCCGGGCATGAACTATGACGCCTCATTAGGAGCGCCCTGTGACAACTACGAGCGCTTCATCTTCGGTCGCGGCACCAGCGGCCAGGCCGAAGCCTGTCATTTCCCGCCACCGAACCAGTTCCCGGCAGCCACCACCGGTTACTGGGTGATCTCCTACCCGCTGTACGGAGTGCAGCAGGCGGGCGCCCCCTGCCCGGGTCCGCAGGCGGCGGCCCAGACGCCGGACGGCCTGCCGATGTTGTGTCTGGGAGCGCAGGGTTGGCAAGCCGGGTGGTTCACCGGTGCCGGGTTCTTCCCTCCCGAAGGATGATCGGTTGACCTAGTGCGATGACGACCGACCGCAAGTCAGCTGAGTCCCCGATTCCACGATGGTTGCGGCTGGTCTTGGCGTCGGATCGGGCGGGCTCGGCGTGGTATGTCGGGACCGGTTTCTTCTTTGCGCCGGCGCTGGCGTTGTTGTCGCCGTGGCCGGCGGTCACCACGGTGCTGTGGTGGATCATCGGACTGGCGGGGTTATGGCTGGGGCTGCTCGGCATCGCGATGGCCGTCGGACTCGCACGCGTTTTGCGGTCCGGCGACGAAATTCCGGAGCAGTACTGGCGCACGCTGGTCGACTACTGACCCAGAACTCACGCCCCCTTGTGGGGTCTACAGTCATATCAAGCATCCCGTCAACAAATTAGGAGCCTGCGATGGCCATCAACCCCAAAGACGCAGTCGACGCAGCCAAGGATATCGCGACCAACGCCGTCGAGAAGGCGTCGGACATCGTCGAAAACGCCGGCGACATCATCCGCGGCGACATCGCCGGGGGTGCCAGCGGCATCGTCCAGAGCTCGATCGATATCGCCACTCACGCTGTCGACAGGGTTAAAGAGGTATTCACCGGTAAGGACGACGACCTGGATTAGCCCGACGCTTGGGCGTCTCAGACGGTCGCGGCGGCGTTGAGCTCGTCGAGTCGGTTGGTTGCCTCGAGGTACTCCTGCACCCACCGCTGGATGACGGTAGCGGTTTTCTCGACCTTGGTGAACTGACCGACGACCTGCCCGATGGGATTGAACGCGACGTCGACGCTCTCGTTCGGGTACTTGTTGGTGGCTCGCACCGCCATGCCGGACACCATGTACTGCAACGGCATGCCCAGCGGCTTCGGGCTGTCCGGCTGCTCCCAGGCCTCGGTCCAGTCGTTGCGGAGCATCCGAGCCGGCTTGCCGGTGAATGACCGGCTGCGCACGGTGTCACGGCTGCTGGCCTTGGCGTAGGTGGCTTGCTGAACCGGGGTATTGGCGGCTTCCTCGACCATCAGCCACTGCGAGCCGGTCCAGGCTCCTTGCGCGCCCAGTGCCAATGCCGCCGCGATCTGCTGGCCGCTGCCGATGCCGCCGGCGGCCAAGACGGGTACCGGGGCCACCTCCTTGACCACCTGCGGCCACAGCACGATGGAGCCGACCTCACCGCAATGCCCACCGGCCTCCCCGCCCTGGGCGATGATGATGTCGACGCCGGCGTCGGCATGCTTTCGGGCCTGCGACGGCGAGCCGCACAACGCGGCAACCTTGCGTCCGGCGTCGTGAATGTGGTTGATCATGTCCGGTGGTGGGGTGCCGAGCGCGTTGGCGATCATTGCCACCCTCGGGTGCTTCAGCGCCACTTCGACCTGCGGGGTGGCCGTCGCCTCGGTCCAGCCGAGCAGCTGCAAGCTTTCCTTGTCGCCGTCCTCTACCGGCACACCGTGATCGGCGAGGATCTTGCGGGCGAAGTCCAGATGCTCCTGCGGCACCATCTTGCGCAGCGTCTCGGCCAGCTCCTCGGCGGACAGGTGCGAATCCATGCCTTCGTATTTGTTCGGAATCACGATGTCGACGCCGTACGGGTGATCGCCGATGTGCTCGTCGATCCAGTCCAACTCGATCTCCAACTGCTCGGGTGTGAAGCCGACGGCGCCGAGCACGCCGAACCCGCCGGCTTTGCTGACGGCAACGACGACATCACGGCAGTGGGTGAATGCGAAGATCGGGAACTCGATACCGAGTTGGTCACATATGGCGGTATGCATGCCTGCTCCTGGGACGCGCGCCGAATTGAAACGTGTTCTAGTTTAGTACGAACGCCGGCGGCGCGGCCAGCAAGGTGGCGCACGTCGCGACTAGGGCCCTTCAGCGGGCAAGGCTGTACGTCAGCCACAGGAGCAGGAAGGCCAGTATGCCACCGGTGCAGACGAGGTGGTCCCGGCAGATGGCTCGCGCGAGGCGGGTCTGTTCGGCAGGGCTATCGACCCGCTTTCCAAGTCGAACCGCGCAGGGAACCGTGTGTACTGCGGCCAGCCCGACGGGGATACCGACGAGAACGGCCGACGCCGCCAACAACCAACCGGGCCCGGGACCGTGCACGGCCGCGAACGCCAGGGCGCCCACCAAGATCGCCATGACCAGCGCGACCAGCCGGCTCATCGGGCGCGACGTGGTGGTCGCCCGGTGGTAGTAGCCCGCAATCGACGCCAGTACCGGCTCGGGCAGTTCGTCGCTGGTGCGTCGGTAGCGCAGGACCTGGACGTCGAAAATCAGGTCCATCCACAAGACGGCGAGCAAGAACCCGCCGCAGGCCGTGAGTAACGGGGCCACAACGCTCATGCACCTCCGGTTGAGAACCAGCGCCGGCCATTACGTCGATCATTGTTTCGCGTGACCGGCCGCGACGCAGCCGAACAGCTTCTAGTGCCGCAACGCGCCGGGAGTAACCTGGCCCGTCATGGGCCGGGTGGACAACAAGGTTGCGCTGATCAGCGGCGGTGCTCGCGGGATGGGAGCCTCCCATGCCCGGTTGCTCGTCGCCGAAGGCGCCAGGGTGGTGATCGGTGACATTCTCGACGACGACGGCCGGGCCCTGGCCGGCGAGTTGGGCCCGGCGGCGCGCTACGTGCATCTGGACGTGACCCAGCCGGGGCACTGGACGGCGGCCGTCGAAACGGCGGTGGGGGAGTTCGAGAAGCTCGACGTCCTTGTCAACAACGCCGGGATCATCAACTATGGTCCGCTCAAGACTTTCGACCTGACCAAGTGGCAACAGATCCTCGACGTCAATGTCACCGGCACCCTGTTGGGTATCCAGGCTGTTGTCGACCCGATGATCGCTGCCGGCGGCGGCTCGATCGTCAACGTCTCATCCATCGAGGGCCTGCGCGGTGCGGCGTGGGTACACGGGTATGTGACGTCGAAGTGGGCGGTTCGCGGCCTGACGAAGTCCGCGGCATTGGAGTTGGCGCCCAACAACATTCGGGTCAACTCCATTCACCCGGGACTGATCCGCACCCCGATGACCGCCAAACTGCCCCAGGATGTGCTGAATATTCCGCTCGGACGCCCCGGAGAACCCGAGGACGTGTCGACCTTCGTACTGTTCCTGGCCAGCGACGAGTCGTCATATGCCACCGCCGCCGAATTCGTCGTGGACGGCGGCGTGATCGCCGACGTTTCACACAAGCAGTAGCGGGCCGTCACCCGGCGCTGAGGGCGGTGGCATCGTCCCATTCGTCGAGGCGGGCCAGGAAGAAGGCTTCGGCCTCGTCGTAGCTGATGTTCTCGTCGGGGGAGATGCGGGCGACCAGGTCGGCGTAGACCCGGGCGGCTTCGGGGTCGACGAAGTCCCATTGCCCCAGCGGCCATTCCGCACTCAGATAGCCTGCCGCCGAATATGCCTGGTACAACGGCGTTCCCGGATATGGTGTGATCTTGCTGAGGAACTTGAAGGGATGCCGGTATTTGGTTGCCCGGAGTAGGCGGGCGGTTTCACGTAGCTCGTCGGGTCGCACCGTGGGGTGAAACATGATGGTCC
>NZ_LQOX01000069.1 GCF_002102175.1 Mycobacterium gastri
CAGGTACTACGCTCACCGTTCAGATCGGACACCCCGGTCACACAAAACGAGGTGTGCATCAAACCCGGGATGCTCCATCCCCCGGAGACGAAGCCGCATCGAGTCGGATGACGGCGTGGAAGTGAGGGACGCCGCGCCGTTGCAGCTCAACGACTTTGACAAAGGACGGCCTGGTGCCTTTCGGGTCGGCTCCGCGCGCTCTGAGTGCTTGGCTTAGCGACCGGCGGAGGCGGATCGTGAATCGGCGCCAGAGTTCGGGAGCGTGCCAGGCGAAGAGAACATGACCCACGTAGTCGTAGCACTCGCTGCACAGCGGCTGCCCTACGGCGGGATCCTCCAGGCAGTGTATGCGGTCACATCGGTCGGTTCGTCCGTGGCCGCAGGGTGCAGCTCCTCGACTTTCGGCGTGGCAGGTTCCGTTGCCCCGGATGGTGTGAACAGCACCGAAACTCGGTGCAGTGAGCGTGACGAACAACTGCGGGTGATCGGTCACCGTGCTGGGGATACCGTGGTGGCCGCCGTTGAGTCCAGCGTGGATCAGCTGCCAGAGGTCGCGGCCATACAGATCAGAGCATGACGGACATGCTGTGGCCCGACGGTTGTTGCACCTAGTCAGCACGTAATGCTGTCTGCCGAACTCGTCAGTGGCCCCCAAGCGGATTGGGCTCGCGCAGAATCCGCATCTCTCCGCGGTATCCCACCATGTGTCGAAACTCGGAGATGCAGCCCGCCGCACCATCTGTGCCAGTACGGCGGTGTTGTCGACCCCGGCCGGTGCATCCGGCAGCGATGGGATGTCCGACACGGAGTTAGTCACCGTGCCGCCTTTCCGATCGAAGGGCGGAAGTGCTCGGCGAGATAGTCGATATCGGCGTCAGTGACATGGAAAGCACGCGCCCTGATGGGTTCGGCACGTCCGTCCTGGCAGACATACGCCACGCCGGGAGTTGCCGTTGATATCTCGTCGCACAGCGCCCCCGCGTCGCGGGCCGCGGCGCCCAACACCATGGTGGTCTGAGTGGCCTCGGTCATCCGCATCCCGATCCGCATGGAGAACAACTGCCGGATCGGTAACACGTCCTTCGACGGGTCCTGCACGGCCGCGACCACCGAGACCCCGACAGCGCGGCCCTGAGAGAGCAACAGCCCGAGAAGTTGTTCGACTTCGGAACGAACTTTGCGATCACCGATATAGGCAGTCAGCGAGGCGATCTCATCCACCACGACGATGATCAGCGGTGCCGAGCTAGATGGAGCGTGCAAGCGGGTATGGCCGCGAAGCCGTTGCGCCCTTTGTTGCATGACCTGCGTCGCCGCCCGTAGTAGCGCCAGCGTGCGCTCGCCATTGTCGTAGGCGAATCCGGCGAACAGTTGCTGGCCGCGGCCAAACTCCATGCCTCCCTTGGGATCAACCACCAACAGGCGCACCGTCCCCGCTCGTATACCAGGTGCGAGTCCGGAGATGATCGACCAGAGAACTGATCCCTTACCGGCGCCGGTAGCGCCAGCGACCAGAATATGATGTCCCAAAACCGGTACACTCCAACGCGTTCCGGACTCGATGATACCGACATCGATGTTCGCGAGGTCAGCATGGGATTCACGGCTCGGCCGGGGTAACCGAACGACACAGGCTAGGGCGTCGTTGTGATGCACGGTGATGTTGACCTCTCCACGTCTGCGGGAATGAATCGTCACCCGCTCAGCCCGAAACGCTTCGGCCAATGCAAGCGTCTTGTTCTGCCAGTCGGCCACCGACTGCCCGACAAGAATCTGAACGACCGCGACGTCACAAGTCGCACCAATCGATACCGACCGGAGCGCCGGCACCAGCGTGCGTCCGGACATCGAAGCCGTCAGACCGTGCAGCGTGCAGATGGCCTCCCAACGGTGCCGATAGATCCACCACGTTCGCCACCGAGATCGCACCCTAGAAGTAATCCATTCGTCGAACGAGTCAGGCGAGTAGTAAGCCCACGCGGCCAGGGCTGAGCCTGACGCGACGGCGACGAGCCCTCCAAGGATCGGGGCGTACTGGAAGCCAACCCAGAAGCTCACCAGTAGTGGGAGGCTGATCATGGGAAACAACAACGACCACCAGATGAGGACCCCGAGTCCTTTCGCCAGGCCGGTGACGATCAGCGTGATGGTCTCGTCCCAGTCCGATTCAGTGGTGCCTGACGGGTTCCGCTTACGGTTGTTCGAGGAATCAAACATTGCATTCTCCTTCGAGAATCGGGGACTGCATCACCGCTGGACCGCGGTCCGTGATGCAGTCCCCGATCAGCTCGCTCAGGCGGCCGTCTTGCCCGGACCGGCCGACGTACCTGACGGGGGGACTGTCTTCGGCGGGGCGACCACCCCTGATAGGGGTGCACCTGAAGCGCGGATGGCGTCTGCCCGATATGCGACTCCGCTTCGCCCCTCCTGGTTCCAGGGCGACGCGATCAGGCCGTCAACCTGAACAGGCTGAGCGACAGTCACGCCAGGGTCGCCGGCGACTGTCACGGCGATGACTTCGGCGCCCGAAACGTCGAGGGCCATCAGCTGCACCTGCCACAGGGGCCGGCCCGTTTCCCGGTCGATGCGCGGCTGTCCGGTATCGAAGGCGACGCGTTGCTCGGGTCCGCGTGTGCAAACGAACGACACTCCGGTTGTATCAATCTTGAGTTTCACTGGTCTTACTCCCGTTCTGGAATCTTCTGCGCGTGGCGGTCACCACAACGTCAGAACACCAGTGCGCCGGCTGACTGCGTAAGTGAGCCGTAGGGAGATGGGGGGAGACCAAATTCGCGCTCGACGGCCCAGGTATTGGCGGTCGCGGTCGGGGAGAATCGACTTGTGGCAGACGCCGCAGCATTACGCCCAATTGCCGCGCAGCGACTGCGTGCTGCGCGTACCGACTGGGGCTGGAGCCAGGTCGACCTAGCCGCTGAAGTCGCACGTGTCCGAGCAAAGCAGCGGCTGAAGTCCATCGATGGTGATTCGCTGCGACGGCAAATCGTGGAGTTCGAACGGGGGCGTCAGCCCGGCCCACTGTGGAGGGGGCTCTTGGCTGAAGCGCTCCAAGAGGACGAGGACCGCCTGTTCGGCCTGGCCGTCGACACAAATCTTCCGCGTCCGCTGTTGGTACAGACTGAGTTTGACAGCGACGTGCTGGCCGTGATCTTGGAACAGCGTGCGGCGCACATTCGAGCTGAGCACGTCTTTGGTCCCGCGTACGCCCGCGAGCTTGTCGACCGTGACCTGACCACGATTGAGGAACTCATCCGCGCTGCTCCGCCGGCGGTGCGTCCCGAGATGCGTAAGGCCGCTGGACGCATCGCTGAGCTTGGTGGCTGGATTGCCCAGGACAGCGGTGACCCAGTGAAAGCGCTGCAGCTGACGAGACGAGCAGAAGATCACCTCCGCTCATCGGACCCGTCGTTGCAAGCTACCGTCCTCATGCGGCGATCCAACATCATATTGCAGTCCGACCCGAGCCTTGCGGTCGAACTGGCAGATGACGCCGCAAGACTCATCAGTGGGATCTCGGTGGGTCGGCTCGCCGCAAGCATTGCGCGTCAACAAGCGCTTGCGGCGGCTGCGGATCACGACCGACAGAGCTTCGCCCGGCTCTCTGCCCACGCAATCCACATTGCACAGGTCGAGCCGATTCCTGACGATCACGCGATCTACGCCTCGCCCGCCTATGTTGCCGGTGAGGTCGCCTCGGGGCTGATGATGTTCGGCGATGCGGCGAACGCCCTGGCGTTACTCCACGAACACTACGGGAGCTGGCCTGGCAGCCAGCGTCGCGATTTCGCTGTGGCGTCGGCTCGGTTGCTCCGAGCGACGGTCATTGTCGGCGACTACCACACTGCAGTCGAATTGCTCTCGCGTACGATCAACGCGTACTTATCGGCACCATCAGATCGGACGCGACGTGAATTACGCCAGTGTCGCAAGGTAATTCGTGACCGCGCTAGAGCAACAACGACGTTGCCCCTGCAAACACTACGTACAAAGATCGAGGATACGTTGCGGGGAGACGTGAACCTGTGACTCAAGACCAAAGAGAGATCGGCTTGGATATGCCGACGACTACGACCGAGGACAGCTGCACCTGGGCCCCGGTGGCGCTGCTTCCGGTCGGATCATTCGAGCAGCACGGCCCGTACCTTCCCCTGCTCACCGACACATTGATCGCAACAGCTATCGCCGATTCGATCAGCCTACGGCACAACGTTTTTCAGCTCCCTGCCCTGGCCTTCGGATGCTCGCATGAGCACTCGGAGTTTTCGGGGACGGTGAGCATCGGCGCGACCACATTGAACAGCATCGTCGCGGACCTCATCGACTCTCTTAATCGTCAGGGAACCCGCGGCCTCGTCATTATCAACGCACACGGTGGCAACTACGTGCTGTCAAATGTGGTCCAAGAGGTTAACACCAAGCGCGATATCCGTGTCGGGTTGTTTCCGAGTCGGGAAGGCTGGACAGAGGCCCGAGAAGCCGCCGGCATCACCAGCACGAGTTACGAAGACATGCACGCTGGCGAACTCGAAACATCAATCCTGCTCGCTGTACATCCTGGCCACGTCCGAGACGGATGGCAGAGTGCTGACCACAGCGCGCCCGACCGCAGGCATCTGACCACCGTAGGCATGAGCGCGTACACCGACAGCGGAGTCGTCGGCTACCCCTCGCGAGCCAGCGCCGAGAAGGGCCGTGCCGTCCTCGACCATCTAGGCAGGGCCGCTGGCGAACTCATCACGCTTCTCGTCGAGCCACACGCCTGACGTCAACGCCGTGACGGCTCCCGTCCGCTGGCGCTCCCGTCCGCCGCCACGGACCGGGCTGTGGTGACCAGCAGGCTGAACGGTTCAAGGCGGCGCCGTCGTTGTGAGAATTTTCTTTACTGGGATCAAGAGGCGGGGCGAAGCCCGCCATACAGAGCCGCCCCGAAGGTGACCGGAGACAACGGCTCGTTCTCGGTGAGCAGGCGGTGGTCAGCATCCAGCAAGCGGATGGCGACTCACGTGGTCTCTGTCGGAGAGAAGCCTGAATCGCCCACCGCCGGTTCAGGCTTCTCGGCCTGGGCTTTGTCGGTGAGGTACTCACCGATGCGAATCAATCTCTGTCCGGCCGCACCGACCGCCTTGAGCGCCGAGTCTGCGACCGCATCGATCACAGCTTCCGCCGCGTCCAGCACACTGGGTGTTTCGACATTCGACCATTCCTCGATCTGGTGACGGCGGGCCTGGGCGAACTGGTCGAGCTCGTCGCGAAGGTGTGAACGGTGTTTCGCAAGCTCCCGCACTTTGCGAAAGCGGAACCCCTCAATGGCAGCCGGTTTCGCGAAGTCGTCCAGGAGGCGCTTTGCTTCACGGTACAGCTTGCCGTCTTCGGCAAGTTGATGACTGATCAGTTCGTTGAGATCGTCGAGTACCCGCTGTCGATGCTGCGGCTCCTTCTGGCCGACGCGGGCCAATCGGAGGAGTTGCCACCGGTATAGAGAATCCTCTGCGACCACCAGTAGGCTCAAGGTCTCACCAAGCTGCTTCTGATCGACCGCTGCGCAGAGTTTTGCCGCCCGGTCTTGTACAGGAAGGTCGGAATCGAACGAGTCCAGGATCCTGCTAACGTGGTTCCTGAGTTGCTCGATTGTCACATTCAGCGCGGGTCCGAGGCCAGCCAGCGCATCCCAGTCCGCATCTGGTAGCTCGCCGTGCGTGTCAAGGAAGTCCGTTGCCCGACGGATCGACAGGTGGTTGCCGAGCACGTCGCCCGCACGTGTTGCCTGGGCAATGTTGAGGACGGACTCGACCTTGCCCTCGACTCGTCGCACAGCTTTCTCGACGTCGGCGATCGCCGTCCTGAGGGCCATCTGTGTCGCGATCAACTGAACGGCAAGCATCTGGGGAGGGGCAATCTGTGTCGGCGCCCACTGCAGCTGCTGCAGGAACATCCCATCGCCGCCACGCGTCATCATCCGGAAGTAGCCGTCAGTTCCCGGAATCCAGTTGCCCACCCGCAGCGCGTTGACGCTGTCGGGATGAAGCTGCACGAACTTCCCTGAATCCGCGAGAATTCCTGCCATACCAGCCAAGAGGCCAGCTGCGTTGGTTACCGAGGATTTGGTGATGCCGGCCACCCGCATAGTCTTGCCGGCGACCGTCCGCAGGCGTGACAGATAGGCCTCGACAGCTTCCGAATCGCCGGCAACCAAGAGGCCGCCGGGCTGAACCGATACCTCCACTTCATCACTTTCGACCGCCATCGGAAGGTTGTCGGGGCTTTCGTCGGACACGGCTACTCCTGCATCTTGGGTTGTCGATCTCGAATAACGAAATTAGTTTGCAGTCATGGCATTTCACTCATAAGGTGTCCTCACGGGGTGTAGCCGAACTGCGCCAGCCGTCGCTGCGCAATCGAAATCTCGTTTTCGCTGAACAACTCCGAAAACTTCGGCTCAACTACCAGGGCTTCCACGGTCAGGTCCAACCGCCCACGCTCCCACAGTTCGGCGAACCCATCCGAGATTGCCGGGGACGCCAGCAGTTTGTGCGCGGTCTCTTGCGGCCCGTATTGCGCAAGCATGCTCAGTAAGTAGGATGCGTTGTACCCCGCCTCAGAACGGCCGCGGTCGTACACGGCCTTCATCCGTTGCGAGAAATCGGCTTCCAAATCGCTCATCTGCGGACTGCTGGCGACCTCGGCGGCCGGCTCTTCCGGCTCACCGGCCGCAATTGCGCTCTCGTTTTCGACGAACCGCAGCAGTGCGTCCACGGAGGTAAAGACTCGTATCTTCAATTCTTCGAGGCGAGCCAGATCGGCATCGTCGGGGTCGAGTTCGAGGACGACGGGATCTCCTAGCTCCTCTTGAAGACCTCTGGGCCAGAAGGCTTCAGCGACCGCAAGCACAGCGCCGGTATCGGGGTCCGGGATCTCCGCATCGACTTCCGGTTTGGCGTAGCCTCTGCGCCTCAGCTCAGCGATGAGTTCACGCAGCTGCTCGCCGCGGGGGTCGTCAATGACCTCGTCGGCGACCTGTAGACGGTCCATAATCAGATCGTCGTGTGGCCCCTCAGGATTGCGCAGGCCCACCAGGAACGACTGCGCTGATGCGGCCAATAAATTGCGGCGAGCGGCCAGGAATTCGGAATAGCGTTCTACCCGCCACAGGTCAGGATTGGTCGGAATCCACTGGGATTCGAGTACACCCGGATGCTTGGCCTCGACCTCTGGAAGGTACTCCGCAGGATCGCGCATACCGATCTTGATGTTGGTGTCCTGGGTGAGGAAACAGAAATTCGCGAGCGCGTTAATGTCGTTGCGGTCGAATCCGTGCTTGCGTAGCAGTGCCTTGGGAAAGATATGGTGCACCTGCAGGGACGTGAGTTTGCCCAATAGCTCGGCCCGCAACTCCAACCCGCTGCCGAAGTCGCGGGCGCCATCGACGCGGGTCAGTAGGTACAGCATCGGATAGAACCGCGAACCCCGGGTGGAGCCCGCGAAGTCGTCGGGCCCGATAGTCAGATGCCCGCCTCGGACACGTTCTAATGTCGCGATCAGTGCGTCGACACCGCCCCGCTCGGCCGCCTCATAATCCTGCTGCAGGTAGGTCTCCGTCGAACCGCTAAACCGACCCCATAGTGCGGAATGTATGTACCAGTAAAGAACCTTGTCGCGGTGTGTGCTGTCGGAGAACCCGCCGCCGTTCAGTTGAAGCAGCCGCGTGATGACAGGCGCCGCGTAGCGGCCCATCAGCACCCGGTCGTGGTCCAGACCCAGGCGCCCGGAAGCCGCATCGAGGAAAGTGCTGATGTGGTTTGCCGCCTTGCCGAGGGCTGTCTCGAATTCGGCGGCGGATACGTCAGTAAGGGAGGAGAACAACGCCCTGCCAGTCGCGACCGCCGTTGCGTTCCGTAGCAACCAGTCCAGTGAGAACCGGAATCCGAATTTTTTCCAGCGGTCCAGGTGGTCCCGCAGCTCTTTTCGTGCATCCGGCCACTCCGCGCAGAGCTTAGCCAAGGCGAGGTCGCCCTTGGACAGCTTGGTGCCGCCGGAGTTCACCTTGTTGAAGATGTCGACGACCTCATCGACCGTCTTGCCCGTGCCGGTGATCTTCTCGGAGTTGAAGTCGCGGTTGGCGATCTGGGTGATCGTGTTCAGCCGGTCAATATAGGCGTCGAGGGTGTCATCGTCATCGACCTCAGGGAAGGCTCTGAGGTACTTCGTCGGTCCCTTGCTGAACAACTCGGTGACGTTCACCCAGGTCGGGTCGCCGGCCATCTTGGTGGAGGCATAGAACTCGAAGGACTCCGTCTCCACATTGAAGTACAACCCGGTAAACGCGGATTTTTCGCCCTCGAAGAATGGTGGCGGCGTGCCGCGGATGACCCCGTACAAGGACGTGACGCGCTGCTGACCGTCGAGCAGCAGTTGTCGGGTGCCACTACCCACCGCGGCGCCCCGCACGGTGATGTCCTCCGACATCGTTTCCCACATCAACAATCCGCCGACCGGGTAGCCGCGGTACAGCGACCGCATCAGGCCGCGGACCTGGTCGCGGTTCCACACGTATCCGCGCTGAAACTCCGGGAGAAGCACGACGCCGGAATCGATTTCGTCCAGCAGCGTAGACAGGCGTGTCATTCGAAATCTCCTGTTCAGTTCTTCTCAAGTGCGGTCACAAATGGGCTGGGCTCGCCGTGCCAGGTGACGAGCAGTTCCTCGCGGGCGCGGGTACAGGCCACGAAGAGCAGGCACCGCTCCCGCTCCAAATCTTGCTGATGCGTTTGCTTGTCGTCCTCGACCGGGGTGACGGCGTTCGCCGCGGGCACCAGCTTGGCGCTGACACCGGCGACACACACGCAGCGGAATTCCAGGCCTTTCATGCGGTGCATGGTGCCGATGCGGGCGGCATCGTTATCATCCGAAGCTTTCGCGAGGTCGACAGTGTCGATCCCGGCCGCCTTGAGTGCATGTTCGATCTTCGACGTCAACCACTTGGCGCGAACGGCGATTCCGATCTCTGAAGGTGCGATTCCATTGTCGATCCACTCCTTGGCAGACGCGGCAATGAATTTTGCCTCAGCCTCGGCACTTTGGTGCCCACTCAGTGTCGGCGGCTGCCCGTGCACATAGGACTTGCAGCCAGCGATAGAGTCCAGACCGCCCTCCATGTCATCGATCGCTTCGCCGCGCAGTAAGCCCAGGCTCCAGCCGAGTATTTCGGCGGTTGTGCGGTAGTTGATATTCAGCCGCGACGACCGGCCGGCGATGTTGATCCCGACCTCGCGCAGGCTCACTCGATTGTCGTAGATGCGCTGATGGGTGTCCCCAGCGATGAAAATATCGTCGGGTGCTTCGGCGACCGAGGCGCGCAGCAGCCGCCACTGGTCCGGGCTGAGATCCTGGGCTTCGTCGATGATGACGTGGCGGAACGGTTTCGCCGACGAGTCCTCCAGCAGCCGGGTCGCCTCGCGGCGGACGGTTTCGTGCGTCCACACGCCCTGCTGGGTAAGGGTCTGTTCGAACTCCCAGATCGCCTGCCAGACCTGGGCCCGCTGAACCGGCCCAAGCGCGCGGCCGCGTCCGGTCCGCTTGGCGGCTAGGAGGGCTCTGAACAACGGGGCGTGATGGGGCGGGAAGAACGCCGACAAGGCCGTTTCTTCGGCAGTAGGTCAG
>NZ_LQOX01000070.1 GCF_002102175.1 Mycobacterium gastri
CCCGTAACCCGGTGGCGGGGGAGGCGGCGGCGTGGTCCCGTAACCCGGTGGCGGGGGAGGCGGCGGGTAGCCCGCGGTGCTGTGATCGCCGCCCTGGGGGTCGGTGGGAGTGCCTGGGTGTTCTGGCGGCTGACTCATCGCTGTCCTAAGTGGCTGGTCGTTCGCTCTCGCCTGTATGCGCGTGGAACTAGCAAACCGGAACTTAGCAAATGTGGGCCGGAGGCGCGCGGATTGGTGGTGCTCCTTTTACGGGTGACGTCCCCGGCGCGTGCGACACCTCGGCCCCCATAGGGCGCGCGTGGTATGTCTGAAGCGTGTCCGACGGTCTGTTCGACCTGCCCGGCGCGCCGAAGCCGACCGATCATGGCCTCGACGTGTCAGCCGGCGCGCCGCTGGCGGTGCGGATGCGCCCGGGGTCGCTCGATGAAGTGGTCGGGCAGGACCACCTGCTGGCGGCGGGGTCGCCGTTGCGCCGCCTGGTCGAGGGGTCGGGCGTAGCGTCAGTGATCCTCTACGGTCCGCCCGGAAGCGGCAAGACGACGCTGGCAGCGCTGGTCTCGCAGGTCACCGGACGCCGGTTTGAAGCCCTGTCGGCGTTGTCGGCCGGGGTCAAAGACGTCCGAGCCGTCATCGACGAGGCACGGCGGGGGCTTCTTGCCGGCGAACAAACGGTGCTGTTCATCGACGAGGTGCACCGATTTTCCAAGACCCAGCAGGACGCGCTGCTGTCGGCGGTGGAGAACCGGGTGGTGTTGTTGGTCGCCGCGACTACCGAAAATCCGTCCTTTGCGGTGGTGGCCCCGCTGCTGTCGCGATCGCTGATCCTGCAGCTGAGGCCGCTGACCCCCGACGACATTCGGATCGTCGTGCAGCGCGCAATCGAGGATCCCCGCGGGTTCGGTGGGCGCGTGGTGGTGACACCCGAGGCCGTCGACCTGCTGGTGCAATTGGCCGCCGGGGATGCGCGCCGGGCGCTGACCGCGCTGGAGGTGGCTGCTGAAGTCGCCGAGCAGGTCACCGTCGAGGCGATCGAGCAATCCCTGGACCGGGCCGCGGTCCGCTACGACCGCGACGGTGACCAGCACTACGACGTCGTCAGTGCCTTCATCAAATCGGTGCGTGGCTCCGACGTCGACGCCGCGCTGCACTATCTGGCCCGCATGCTCGTCGCCGGTGAGGACCCCCGGTTCATCGCGCGGCGGCTGATGATTCTGGCCAGCGAGGACATCGGCATGGCCGACCCGACCGCGCTGCAGACCGCGGTCGCCGCCGCCCAGACCGTGGCGCTGATCGGTATGCCGGAGGCCCAGCTGACGCTGGCCCACGCCACTGTGCACTTGGCCACCGCGCCGAAGTCCAACGCCGTCACCACGGCCCTGGCCGCGGCGATGGCCGACATCAAGGCGGGCAAAGCCGGCCTGGTCCCGGCTCATCTGCGCGACGGGCATTACTCCAGTGCCGCGGCGCTGGGCAATGCGCAGGGCTACACGTACTCCCACGACGACCCGGATGGTGTTGTGGCTCAACAGTATCCGCCGGACGAGCTGGTGGGCGTGAACTACTATCGGCCCACCGGTCGCGGCGGCGAACGGGACATGGCCGGCCGGCTGGACCGGCTACGGGCGATCATCCGCAAGAAACGGGGACGGGCATGAAGGCCTTCACCGACGACGAGATGAACCAACTGCAGCCCGCCGCCAGGCCCTACAGCGTTGTCATCCTCAGGCAAGGACCGAAGTTCGGTGAGGAGGCGGCACCGTCGATCGTCTGGGAGCACGGGCGCCGCAACTTCGCACTGCGCGACGAGGGTGTGCTGGCGGGTCACCGACGGTTCCGATGTCTGCGGCATCGGGGTGTTCGCGGCGACGGTTGACGACACCGCGGCGATCATGAACGACGACCCGGGCGTTGCCGCGGGAGTATTCACCCACGAGGTACATCCTTGCCGAGGCTTTGCGGGTGACGCCCTGCCCTGACGACAGCGCGGCTGGCTTGTCCACTGCGTCTTGTCCACTGCGTCTTGTCCACTGCGTCTTTGTCCACATCGAGGCGCAAGACGTCCGTGGGTGTTGCTGTAATGGCTGCCTCCGGGAAGCGGTAGACGAGTGCCCGGCTCAGCGGGCTTCGAGTGTGCGTCCAGGGCTTCGAGTGTGCGTCTGTGGTTTCGAGTGTGCGTCCAGGGCGACCGACGGGCCCTTGAATTCGCCGTCAGCGCACTCTCGACGCCATGACCGCACACTCGACGCCATGAGCGCACTCTCGAAGCCCTGGACGCACACTCGACGCCATGACCGCACACTCGACGCCATGAGCGCACACTCGACGCCCTGAGCGCACACTCGACGCCGTCAGCGCACCCTCGACGCCGGGTCAGACCAGCTCAGGCACGCGCAGGTGAGCGATCGCCAGCTCGAATTCGGCGACGTCGAGCACCTCGGCACCCAATTCGCGGACGCGCCTGCTGCGCAGCTCCGTGGCTTGGTCGCGGTTACGGGCCATTGCGTCCATGGTGTCGAATGTGGTGGACGATACTGCACGCCGGCACGCGGGGTGATCAACCATCAGGCTGGCACTGCAGAACCCGTCCAGAGCCTCCATCTCGGGCAACACCTGCGTCCCGTAAAAGTTCAGGGAACGCTCGATCTGGTCAGGCACAACTTTGAGCCAGGTGGCCCGCACGCATGCTCCGGGATGCGAGCGGTGGTCGCGGTGCATCAGCGCGATGTTCCATTCTTCGACCCGCGCATTGCCGGAGAACATCATCGCGGCCCGATCGCGGATGGGAGCCACCCGCTCGGCGCTGGCGCGCATCGCTTCCAAGGTCTCCCAAGAGCTGGTGGCGATGCATGTGCCGGACTGCCGGTCGACCAATAGCGACAGTCCGACGTATCCGTCGATCGCTTGGAGGGCGGGCATCACGACATCGCGAATGTGAGCGATTCCAATGTCGACCGACAAGGGTTGTGCCTGGATGGTGGTAGAGCGTGCGTACACGATCGGCCCCTCCTGTGTCGGGGCGGCGCCCCGGTGGCGCCACCGGTCCCACCGAATACCTTCCTCCTACCCGACAGCCGTGGCAATGGGCACCGCTAGTGACCATGCCGCGAGGGGCTGACCAGCGTGGCTACCGGCCGAATGGCGGATTCGGCCGGTAGCCCATCGACTTACCCTCGCCTGGCCCCGATCAGATCAGCTCCGGCACCCGAAGATGTGCCAACGCCAGTTCGAAGTCGCATTCGTCGAGTTCTTCGGCGCCCGCCTCTGCCATTGACGAGGTCTTGAGGGCCGTGATCCGGTCCCTGTTGCGCTCCAGCGCGTCACTGGTGTCGAACGTCGCGCAAGCCACGGCACGCCCCGATGCGCGGTCTACCATCAGGCTGGCGCTGCAGAACCCTTCCAGGTCCTCGAGTTGGGGCAAGACTGCCGATTTGTAGTAGTCGACGCCTTGGTCAACTTGGTCCGGCGACACTTTGACCCAGGTCGCTCGCACGTATGCGGCCTCGCTCGTGCGGTGGTCGCGATGCAACGCCGCAATCTCCCATTCCTCGACATTGGCAGGGCCCTGGAATACCTCCGCGCACCGATCCCGCACGGGGACTAGCTGTCCCGCATTGGCACGCCTTGCTTCTTCGGTCTCCCACGCCGTGGTGATGATGCACCGGCCCGTCTGGCGGTCGACCATAAGGGACAAGCCGATGCACCCGTCTATCTGCGGGATTGCGGGCATGACCTCATCGCGAACATGCGCGATTCCGGCATCGATGGATTCAGGTTGCGCCTGAATCGTGGTAGATAGTGCGTGCACGATCCACCCCTCTTTCCCTATCTCGGGGCGGCGCCCCGGTGGCGCCACCGGTCCCACGTCCACCTTCCCCCTGCCGACTGGCCGTGGCAATAAGTTTCGGGGCCCATCTTGGACGATCCTGGATCGCCGGGCCGCGAAAGCCGTCCCGGTAGGCTGGGCGGGTGTATACCGATGTGCTCGACGTTGACACCACGCGTCGCCGCATTGTCGATCTCACCGACACGGCGCGCGGCTTCTGCGCGTCACACGGTGACGGGCTGTGCAACGTGTTCGTCCCGCATGCGACGGCCGGGGTCGCGATCATCGAGACCGGCGCCGGCTCCGACCATGACTCCCCCGCAAGCGGGAGGTGCCCCCAGATCGACACCCTGGAAAGACTGCTGCCGCGCGACGACCGCTATCGGCACGCGCATGGCTCTCCCGGTCGCGGCGCCGACCACGTGCTCCCGGCCCTGGTCGCCCCGTCGGTGACGGTGCCCGTCTCGGGCGGCGAGCCGCTGCTGGGCACCTGGCAAAGCGTCGTTCTGGCCGACCTGAACCGGGATAATCCGCGGCGCTCGGTGCGTTTGAGTTTTGTGGAAGGCTGAGCGGGCGCTAAGCGGTTTTAGACAGCCTTCGAATAGGCCGGCGAATAGGCTGGTAATGAATCTGACCAAGGAAACTTAGGGAAGCGACGACAGTGCAGACACACGAGATCAGGAAACGGTTCCTCGATCATTTCGTGAAGGCCGGTCACACCGAGGTGCCCAGCGCATCGGTGATCCTCGATGACCCCAATCTGTTGTTCGTCAACGCCGGCATGGTCCAATTCGTGCCCTATTTCCTGGGACAGCGCACACCGCCGTATGCGACGGCCACCAGCATCCAGAAGTGCATCCGCACCCCCGACATCGACGAGGTGGGCATCACCACCCGGCACAACACCTTCTTCCAGATGGCCGGCAATTTCTCGTTCGGCGACTACTTCAAGCGCGGAGCGATCGAACTGGCGTGGTCGCTGCTGACCAACGGCGTCGCCGCCGGCGGATACGGGCTCGACCCCGAAAAGATTTGGGCCACAGTCTATCTCGATGACGACGAGGCCGCCGGCCTGTGGCAGGAAATCGCCGGCCTGCCGCCGGAGCGGATCCAGCGCCGCGGTATGGCCGACAACTACTGGTCCATGGGCATTCCCGGGCCGTGCGGACCGTCATCGGAGATCTACTACGACCGCGGCCCCGACTATGGCCCCGAAGGCGGGCCCATCGTCAACGAAGACCGTTACCTCGAGGTGTGGAACCTCGTCTTCATGCAAAACGAGCGCGGCGAGGGAACCACCAAAGAGGACTACGAGATCCTGGGCCCACTGCCCCGCAAGAACATCGACACCGGCATGGGTGTCGAGCGGGTCGCGCTGGTTCTGCAAGACGTGCACAACGTCTACGAGACCGACCTGTTGCGACCGGTCGTGGACACTGTGGCCTTGGTCGCCGCGCGCCCGTACGACGCCGGAAATCACGCCGATGACGTGCGGTACCGCATCATCGCCGACCACAGCCGCACCGCGGCGATCCTGATCGGCGACGGCGTCAGCCCCGGCAACGACGGCCGCGGCTACGTGTTGCGCCGGCTGCTGCGACGCGTCATCCGGTCGGCCAAGCTGCTCAACATCGACACCCCGATCGTCGGCGACCTGATGGCCACCGTGCGCGACGCGATGGGTCCGTCGTATCCCGAGCTGGTCAGCGACTTCGACCGGATCAACCGCATCGCCGTCGCCGAGGAGACGGCGTTCAACCGCACACTGGCTTCGGGCTCCAGACTTTTCGACGAGGTCGCCGGCACCACAAAAGCCAAGGGCGCGACGGTGGTTTCCGGTTCGGACGCCTTCACTTTGCACGACACCTACGGGTTCCCGATCGAGCTCACCCTGGAAATGGCCGCCGAATCCGGGCTGACGGTCGACGAGGGCGGCTTCCGCGAGCTGATGGCAGAGCAGCGCCGCCGAGCCAAGGCCGACGCCGCCGCGCGCAAGCACGCGCACACCGATCTGACCGCGTACCGCGAGCTGGTCGACGCCGGCCCCACCGAATTCACCGGATTCGACGAGCTCACGTCGGAAGCACGAATCCTGGGCATCTTCGTCGACGGCAGGCGGGTGCCGGTGGTGGCTCACAGTGACGCCGTCGAGGCCGATCGGGTGGAGCTGGTGTTGGACCGCACTCCGCTCTATGCCGAGTCGGGCGGGCAGATCGCCGACGAGGGAACCATCCGCGGAACCGGATCGGGCAGCAGCGCCCGGGCTGCGGTCACCGACGTGCAGAAAATCGCCAAAACCCTTTGGGTGCATAGGGTTAACGTCGAGTCCGGAGAGTTCGTGGAGGGCGACATCGTCATCGCGGCCGTCGACCCGGGCTGGCGCAGGGCTGCCACGCAAGGTCACTCAGGGACCCACATGGTGCACGCCGCGTTGCGGCAAGTGCTGGGGCCCAACGCGGTTCAGGCCGGCTCGTTGAACCGACCGGGCTATCTGCGGTTCGATTTCAACTGGCAGGGGCCGCTCACCGAAGACCAGCGGACCCAAATTGAAGAGGTGGCCAACGAAGCGGTGCAGGCCGATTTCGAAGTGCACACCTTCACCGAGCAGCTCGAAAAAGCCAAGGCGATGGGCGCGATGGCGCTCTTCGGCGAAAGCTACCCCGACGAAGTCCGGGTCGTCGAAATCGGTGGGCCGTTCTCGCTGGAGCTGTGCGGGGGCACCCACGTCGAGAACTCGGCGCAGATCGGGCCGGTGACCATTCTGGGCGAATCGTCGATCGGCTCCGGGGTTCGCCGGGTGGAGGCCTACGTCGGGCTGGACTCCTTCCGCCACCTGGCCAAGGAGCGCGCCCTGATGGCCGGGCTGGCCTCGTCGCTGAAGGTGCCCTCCGAGGAAGTCCCGGCGCGAGTGGCCAACCTGGTGGATCGGCTCAAGGCCGCCGAAAAGGAGCTGGAACGCGTCCGTCTGGCGAATGCGCGGGCAGCTGCGGTCAACGCCGCCGCCGGAGCCGAACTCATCGGTAACGTCCGGGTGGTGGCACAGCGCATGTCGGGCGGCATAACATCGGCCGATTTGCGTTCCCTGGTGGGTGATATCCGCGGCCGGCTGGGTAGCGATCCGGCGGTGATCGCGCTGATCGCGGAAGGCGAGAACGACAGCGTGCCCTATGCCGTCGCGGCCAATCCCGCCGCGCAGGACCTGGGGATTCGCGCCAACGAGCTGATCAAACGTCTGGCCGTGGCCGTCGACGGCCGCGGCGGCGGCAAGGCCGACCTGGCCCAGGGTTCCGGAAAGAAACCGACCGGCATCGACGCCGCGCTCGACGCGGTCCGCGCCGAGATCACGGCGATAGCGCGGGTCGGTTGAGTGAGCGCCCCACCTCAGCGCCAGCCCGACCGGCCCGGCGATTCAGAACCCGGACCGGGACGACGCCTCGGCATTGACGTGGGGAGTGTGCGGATCGGCGTGGCGTGCAGCGACCCCGACGGCATCTTGGCCACTCCGGTGGAAACAGTGCGCCGCGACCGCTCCGGCAAGCACCTGCGCCGGCTGGTTGCGCTGGCCGCCGAACTGCAGGCCGTCGAGGTGGTGGTCGGACTCCCGCGCACGCTGGCCGACCGCATCGGCCCGGCGGCCCAGGACGCGATCGACCTGGCTGATGCGCTGGCACAGCGCATCAGCCCGACACCGGTGCGGCTTGCCGACGAGCGGCTGACCACGGTCAGTGCGCGGCGATCACTGCGCCAGGCGGGCATCCGGGCCAAAGATCAACGTATGGTCATCGACCAGGCCGCCGCCGTGGCAATCCTGCAGTCGTGGCTGGATCAACGCCGCAGTGCAGCGCCCGGACCGGTAACCGGGAACATGGCCGATGGCTGAGGACGTCGACCGTCAGCGGGCCGAGCCGGTGGCGGTGGGGCCGCACCGGCACCGGATGAGCAGAGCAGACCGGCGCAAGCGCAGCCACAGCCGCAGCCGGTGGCGGCGCATCCTGGGCGGATTGGCCTTCAGCGTGCTGGTCGCGGTCGTGGTGACGGCCGTGGTCTTCGGCGGCAAGCTCTGGCGCCTCATACTGGGCGCCGGGAACGACTACACCGGAACCGGCAAGCACGACCTCGTGATTCAGATCGAGGCGGGCGACTCGACCACGGCGGTCGGGGAGACGCTGTACAAGCACGGCGTGGTGAAAACGGTTCGGGCGTTCGTCGACGCCGCGCACGGCAACGAGGCGATTTCGTCGATTCAGCCCGGCTACTACCGGATGCGCACTGAGATTCCGGCAGCCAACGCGGTCGCCCGGCTGGCCGACCCGAAAAGCCGGGTGGGCAGGCTAGTCATCCCAGAGGGACGTCAACTCGACGACACCACCGACATGAAGACCAACGCGGTCACCCCCGGAATCCTCGCGTTGATCTCGCGGGCGACATGCGTGGACCTCGACGGGGATAGACACTGCGTTCCGGTGGCTGACCTTCGCGCCGCCGCCAGCAAGAGCACGCCGACGACGCTGGCGGTGCCGCCGTGGGCGGTTGAGCCGGTGATCGAACTCGGCGATGACCATCGCCGCATCGAGGGGCTCATTGCGCCGGGCACCTTCAATGTCGACCCGTCGGCCTCGGCGGGAGCCATCCTGTCGTCGCTGATCAGCGCGGGTGCCGTGGAGTATGCCAAAGCGGGTTTGGTGGATACCGCTACGTCGCTGGGCCTGTCACCCTACGACATCTTGGTGGTGGCGTCGCTGGTGCAGCAGGAATCCAGCGTCCAGGATTTCCCGAAGGTGGCGCAGGTCATCTACAACCGCCTGCACGAACACCGCACGCTGGAGTTCGACTCGACTGTGAATTACTCGCTGGATCGCCGGGAAGTGGCCACCAGCGACGCCGACCGCGCGCTGCGGACGCCGTGGAATACCTACATGGCCGAAGGGCTGCCGGCGACCGCGATCTGCTCGCCTGGGGTGGACGCGCTGCACGCGGCCGAACATCCCGCCCCCGGGGACTGGCTGTATTTCGTCACCATCGACTCTCAGGGCACGACGCTGTTCACCCGGGATTACCAGCAGCATCTGGCCAACATCGAGCTGGCTAAACACAACGGTGTCCTCGACAGCACCCGCTAGAAAAGCCACGAAGGCCGGGGTTCTCGGCAAGCCGATCGCGCATTCGAAGTCTCCGCAATTGCATCTGGCCGCCTATCGGGCGCTGGGCCTCGACGACTGGACCTACGAGCGCATCGAGTGCACGGCCGAGCAATTGCCGGCCGTCGTCGGCGGGTTCGGGCCGGAGTGGGTCGGCGTATCGGTGACCATGCCGGGCAAGTTCGCCGCCCTGCGGTTCGCCGACGAGCGAACCGCCCGCGCCGAGCAGGTTGGTTCGGCCAACACGCTGGTGCGCACGCCACGAGGTTGGCGGGCCGACAACACCGACATCGACGGGGTGACCGGCGCTCTCGGCGCGGCTTCCGGAGACGCGGTGGTGCTGGGCTCCGGCGGCACCGCGCCGGCCGCGGTCGTCGGGCTGGTCCAACTCGGCGTCACCGGTATCACCGTCGTGGCACGAAATCCCGGGAAAGCGGCCCGGTTGGTCGACCTGGGCACGCAGGCCGGCGTGACGAGCAGGTTCTGCGCCCTCGACGATGCCCGGTTGGCCGACGAAGTGGCCACCGCCGCGGTACTGGTCAGCACGCTGCCGGCCGACGTCGCGGAACGGTATGCGCGGACGTTGGCCGGGGTTCCCGTGCTGCTGGACGCCATCTACCACCCGTGGCCCACCCCGCTGGCGGCGGCGGTGACGGCTGCCGGCGGCCGGGCGATCAGTGGACTGCAGATGCTGCTGCATCAGGCGTTCGCCCAGGTGGAGCAGTTCACCGGCCTGCCCGCGCCGCGGGAGGCGATGACTTGCGCATTGGCGGAACTGGATTAGCCTGCCGCGCATGCGCATTGGCGTGGCTGCGGTGGTGCTGGCCTGGATGGCCGTGTTGAGTTGCTACGACCTCCGGCAACGTCGGCTGCCCAACCTGCTGACGCTGCCTGGGGCGGCTGCGGTCCTGCTCGCGGCGACGATCGGCGGCCGTGGGCTGGCCGCGCTGGCCGGCGCGACGGCCCTGACCGCGGTGTACCTGTTGGTGCACCTGCTGGCACCGACGGGGATGGGTGCCGGTGACGTCAAGCTGGCTGTTGGTGTGGGCGCGCTGGCCGGCTGCTTCGGCGCCGACGCGTGGTTTCTGGCGGCGCTGGCGGCGCCGCTGCTCACGGCGGTGTGTGGCGTGGTTGCCCGGTTTATCGGCGGCGCCGACACGACCACCGTTCCGCATGGACCTTCGATGTGTGTCGCCACCGCCGGGGCGCTGGCAATGGTGTTGATGTGAGCTCGGGTTTGCGTGCGCGCGAGACCATGAGCCCACGATGTAGCACATTGAGTGCTACCATGGGAGCCGTGGAAGCGATCGGGGTACGAGAGCTACGGCAGCACGCATCGAGGTATCTCGCCCGGGTTGAAGCCGGCGAGGAACTCGGCATCACCAACAACGGGCGGCTCGTCGCCCGACTCGTTCCGGTGCGGGCGGCAGAGCGTTCTCGCGAAGCCCTGATCGAATCAGGCACCCTGATTCCGGCCCCACGCCCGCAGAACCTTCTCGACGTGACAGCCGCACTGGCGCCAGACCGCAAGCGCACTCTCTCCGACGTTCTCGATGAGATGCGCAACGAGCAGTGATTTACCTGGACACCTCGGCCCTGACCAAGTTGCTCATCGCCGAACCGGAGACGGCCGATCTGCGCAGCTGGCTGACGGCACAACGAGGCCAGGGCGAATCCGCGGCGACGAGCGCGCTCGGACGGGTCGAGTTGATGAGAGTCGTTGCCCGGTACGGGGAACCGGCCCAAGTTGAACGCGCACGTTATTTACTCGACGGGCTCGACATTCTTCCGCTCACCGCGCCGGTGATCAATCTCGCCGAAACGATCGGCCCGGCTACCCTGCGCTCGCTCGACGCGCTTCATCTCGCAGCGGCAACGCAGATCAAGCGGGAGCTGACCGCGTTTGTGACCTATGACCACCGTTTGTTGGCCGGCTGCCTCGAGGTCGGGTTCGTGACCGCATCGCCTGGCGCAGTCCAATAGTCATCGGAACCGACCGACAATGCGTCGGCCTGCCAGGTCGCATGGCAGGGGGCCGCTGGTCGCGACATACGGCTCAAGCCGGTCGGCGGTCGTGGGGCGTGCACATGGGAAGATGTTCGGGTGTTGCGCTGGATCACCGCGGGCGAATCCCATGGCCGGGCATTGGTGGCCGTGGTCGATGGCATGGTCGCCGGAGTGGACGTCACCTCGACCGAGATCGCCGATCAGCTGGCCCGCCGCCGGTTGGGCTACGGTCGCGGCGCTCGGATGACCTTCGAGCGGGACGCGGTGACCGTGCTGTCCGGCGTGCGCCACGGCAGCACGCTGGGCGGGCCCATTGCCATCGAGATCGGCAACACCGAATGGCCCAAGTGGGAAACCGTGATGGCCCCCGATCCGGTCGACCCGGCACAGCTGCAGGATGTGGCCCGCAACGCGCCGCTGACCCGTCCGCGTCCGGGCCACGCCGACTACGCCGGCATGCTCAAGTACGGGTTCGACGACGCCCGGCCGGTGCTCGAGCGGGCCAGCGCCCGCGAGACCGCCGCCCGCGTGGCCGCCGGAACCGTCGCGCGGCAGTTCCTCAAACAGGCGCTGGGTGTCGACGTGTTGTCCCATGTGATTTCGATCGGCCCGTCGGCGCCTTACGACGGCCCGCCGCCCCGGGCCGAAGACCTGCCCGCGATCGATGCCAGCCCGGTCCGCGCGTTCGGCAAGGCGGCCGAGCAAGCCATGATCGCCGAGATCGAAGCGGCCAAGAAAGACGGCGATACCCTGGGCGGCGTGGTGGAGGTCGTGGCGCTGGGCCTGCCGGTGGGGGTGGGATCGTTCACCAGCGGTGACAACCGCCTGGACAGCCAATTGGCCGCGGCCGTGATGGGCATACAGGCGATCAAGGGGGTGGAGATCGGTGACGGATTCGAGACCGCGCGCCGTCGCGGCAGCCGCGCCCACGACGAGATGTACCCCGGGTCCGACGGTGTTGTCCGCTCGACCAACCGGGCCGGTGGGCTCGAAGGCGGGATGACCAACGGCCAGCCGCTGCGGGTGCGCGCCGCGATGAAGCCCATCTCCACCGTGCCGCGGGCGCTGGCCACCGTCGACCTGGCCACCGGCGACGAGGCCGTCGCCATCCACCAGCGCTCCGACGTGTGCGCGGTACCGGCCGCCGGAGTGGTGGCCGAGGCCATGGTGGCGCTGGTGCTGGCGCGCGCGGCCCTGGAGAAATTCGGCGGCGATTCGCTGACCGAAACCCGCCGCAACATCGAGGCCTACCAGCGCGCCGTCGCCGACCGCCTGTCACCGGCCGCTCGGGTGTCGGGATAGCCGGGGTAGGCAATCAGATGGCACCAATTGCGGTACTCGTGGGACTGCCGGGATCCGGCAAGTCCACCATCGGCCGGCGGCTGGCCAAAGCCCTCGGGGTCGGTCTGCTCGACACCGACGCGGCCATCGAGCAGCAGACCGGGCGCAGCATCGCCGACATCTTCGCCACCGACGGCGAGCAGGAGTTCCGGCGCATCGAGGAAGACATGGTGCGCGCGGCATTGGCCGACCACGACGGGGTGCTGTCGCTGGGCGGCGGCGCGGTCACCAGCCCGGGCGTGTGCGCGGCCCTGGCCGGCCATACCGTCGTCTACCTGGAGATCAGCGCCGCCGAAGGGGTGCGGCGCACCGGCGGCAACACCGTGCGGCCGCTGCTGGCCGGGCCCGACCGGGGCGAGCGGTACCGGTCGCTGATGGCCAACCGGGTGCCGCTGTACCGGCGCGTCGCCACCATTCGGGTCGACACCGACCGTCGCAACCCCGGGGCGGTGGTGCGCTACATCATGTCGCGGCTGCCGACGCCCAGTCAGACACCCAGTCAGGCGGCCACATGACCGAAACCGGCGCGCCCGCGACGGTGCACGTTGCCGTCGACCCGCCCTACCCGGTGGTGATCGGCATCGGTGTGCTGACGCAACTGGACGAGTTGCTGGCCGGTCGGCACAAGGTCGCCATCCTGCATCAACCCGTGCTGGCCGACACCGCCGAGACCATCCGGAAACGCCTGGCCGACAAGGGCATCGACGCGCACCGCATCGAAATACCCGACGCCGAGGCCGGCAAGGACCTGCCCGTCGTCGGATTCATCTGGGAAGTGTTGGGCCGCATCGGACTCGGCCGTAAAGACGCTCTGGTCAGTCTCGGTGGGGGAGCCGCCACCGACGTCGCCGGCTTCGCGGCGGCCACCTGGTTGCGCGGTGTGTCGATCGTGCACGTGCCCACCACGCTGCTGGGCATGGTCGACGCCGCCGTCGGCGGCAAGACGGGCATCAACACCGATGCGGGCAAGAACCTGGTTGGGGCGTTTCACCAGCCGCTCGCCGTGCTCGCCGACCTGGCGACGCTGCAGACCTTGCCGCACAACGAAATCGCCTGCGGGATGGCCGAAGTCGTCAAGGCCGGGTTCATCGCCGACCCGGTGATCCTGGATCTCATCGAAGCCGACCCAGAGGCTGCCCTGAACCCGAAAGGCGATGTGCTGCCGGAGCTGATCCGCCGGGCGGTCGTCGTCAAGGCCGAGGTGGTCGCCGCCGACGAAAAGGAATCCGAGCTGCGCGAAATCCTCAACTACGGCCACACTTTGGGCCATGCGATCGAGCGCCGCGAGCGGTACCGGTGGCGGCATGGCGCCGCGGTGTCGGTCGGGTTGGTGTTCGCGGCCGAGCTCGCCCGGCTTGCCGGACGTCTGGATGAGGCCACCGCGCAGCGCCATCGCACGATCCTGTCGTCGCTGGGCCTGCCGGTCAGCTACGACCCGGACGCGCTGCCCCAGTTGCTGGAGTTCATGACGGGCGACAAGAAAACGCGGGCCGGTGTGCTTCGGTTTGTGGTCCTGGACGGACTGGCCAAGCCGGGACGGTTGGTGGGGCCGGATCCGGGGCTGCTGGTGACGGCCTACGCCGGAGTGTGCGCCGCATGACGGTGACGGTGAACGTGATCAACGGTCCGAACCTGGGCCGGCTGGGCCAGCGTGAGCCTGCCGTCTACGGCAGCACCACCCACGCTGAACTGGCTGCTCTGATCGAGCGGGAGGCCGCCGAACTCGGACTCAAAGCCGTTGTGCGGCAAAGCGATAGCGAAGCGGAACTGCTGGAATGGATTCATCGGGCCGCTGACGCCGCCCAACCGGTGATCCTCAACGCCGGCGGCCTGACGCACACCTCGGTGGCGTTGCGCGACGCCTGCGCGGAACTGAGCGCGCCCCTGATCGAGGTGCATATCTCCAATGTCCATGCCCGCGAGGAGTTCCGGCGGCACTCCTACCTCAGCCCGGTCGCCACTGGCGTGATCGTCGGGCTCGGTGTCCAGGGCTACCTGCTCGCCCTGCGGTATCTGGCGAACACCGCCGAACGCTAGTCCTGCTTGGGCTTGTGATCGGGCTTGGTCTCGTCGTCGAGACGGATCGCCTCGGTGCGTGCCTCGGAGTCGGTCGTGGGGATCGTCTCGGTGGGCGCCTCGGACTCGCCGGTGCGGATCACCTCGGTCGCAGACTCATGCTCTGCGGTGGCGATCGTCTCGGTGGGTGCTTCGCGTTCGACGGTGGCAACGGCGGTGGGCGCGGTGGCCTGCGCCTCCGCCCGGGCCGGCTGGATCTCCCCGGTCGGCGTCTCGTCGGCGCGCACGGCGGAGAATACGTCGGTATCGCCACGACCCCTGGATCCGTCGTGCACGGGGGCCGGGGGGGCATTGCGATCGATACGCCAACGGCCGACGGCCACCCCGATGATCGCGAACAGGAAGACGATGAGGGCGGTGAAGGCCGCAAACGTCGTCAGCTCGTTGATCAGCCCACCGGCGTAGACGCCGTTGTAGAAAACGGCGATGAGCCAGGTCACCGCACCGCTGAGCACCCCGGCTGTCAGCCCGGCCAGCAGCCAGGTCATGGCCAGATCTCCGCGGCGGTCCGGGTCCGGGTTGGCTTTGGCGTCGGCGTTTCCGTCGGCGAGTCCCCACACCACGACGGCGATGATGTACAACGCCAGAAGCACCAGGCTGATCAATCCGGCCTGAGTCTGCCAGGCGTTGATCAGCGCCCCCTGAAAGAGACGTAGAACGACCATCGCGGCGGCGAACACCAGTCCGCGCAGCATCCAGTTAGTCATGGGAATTCAGCGTAGCTGTACCGTCAACGGTCGTGACACATTCCCAGCGTCGACACAACCTGAAAGCCAAAATCGGTGCCGCCGGACTGGATGCGATGCTGGTCACCGATCTGATAAATGTCCGATATCTATCCGGTTTCAGCGGCTCCAACGGCGCGTTGCTGGTGTTCGCCGACGAACGCGAAGCGGTGTTGGCCACCGACGGCAGGTACCGTATTCAGGCCGCCCAGCAGGCCCCCGACCTCGAGGTGGTCATCGAGCGGGCACTCGGCCGTCACCTGAGCTGCCGGGCGGCCGAGTGCGGCGTCGGCAGGCTGGGTTTCGAGAGCCATGTGGTCACGGTGGACGGTTTGGATGCCCTGACGGCTGGTCTGCAGGACACCGGCACCGAGCTGGTCCGGGCTTCCGGGATGGTGGAGACGCTGCGTGAGGTCAAGGATGCCGGTGAGCTCGCATTGCTGCGGCTGGCCTGCGAAGCAGCCGACGCCGCGCTTACCGACCTGGTGCGGCGCGGCGGTCTGCGCCCGGGACGCACCGAGCGGGAGGTGGCCCGCGACCTGGAAGGGCTGATGTTCGATCACGGCGCCGACGCGGTGTCGTTCGAGACGATCGTGGCGGCCGGACCGAATTCGGCCATCCCGCACCACCGTCCCACCGACGCGGAGCTGGCCACGGGTGACTTCGTCAAGATCGACTTCGGCGCGCTGGTCGCCGGCTATCACTCCGACATGACCCGCACCTTCGTGCTGGGCAAGGCGGCCGACTGGCAGCTGGAGCTCTATCAGCTGGTTTCCCAGGCGCAGCAGGCCGGTCGCGAGGCGTTGCGCCCGGGTGCGGAGCTGCGTGAGGTTGACGCCGCCGCGCGTCAGTTGATCACTGACGCGGGCTACGGCGACAATTTCGGCCACGGTCTGGGACACGGCGTTGGCCTGCAGATACACGAAGCGCCGGGCATCGGGGCGACATCCGCCGGTACACTACTTGCGGGCTCTGTGGTGACCGTGGAGCCCGGCGTCTATCTACCCGGCCGCGGCGGTGTCCGCATCGAGGACACATTGGTAGTGCCCTCTAAGACGCCAGGCGCCTCAGAAAGCGCCGGACAGACCCCGGAATTGTTGACCCGGTTCCCCAAGGAACTGGCCATTTTGTAGGAGATTTAGCAGACCGTGGCGACCACCGCTGACTTCAAGAACGGACTTGTCCTGGCGATCGATGGACAGCTGTGGCAGATCGTCGAGTTTCAGCACGTCAAGCCGGGCAAGGGGCCGGCGTTCGTGCGCACCAAGCTGAAGAACGTGCTGTCGGGCAAGGTCGTCGACAAGACCTACAACGCCGGGGTGAAGGTGGAAACCGCCACCGTGGACCGCCGCGACACCACCTACCTGTACCGCGACGGCTCGGACTTCGTGTTCATGGACAGCCAGGACTACGAACAGCACCCGCTGCCGGAGTCCCTGGTCGGCGACGCCGCGCGGTTTCTGCTGGAGGGCATGCCGGTGCAGGTGGCCTTCCACAACGGGGCGCCGCTGTACATCGAGCTGCCGGTGACGGTCGAGATCGAAGTCACCCACACCGAGCCGGGCCTGCAGGGCGACCGGTCCAGCGCCGGCACCAAGCCGGCCACGCTGGAGACCGGCGCGCAGATCCAGGTGCCGCTGTTCATCAACACCGGGGACAAGCTGAAGGTCGATTCGCGCGACGGCAGCTACCTGGGCAGGGTCAACGCCTGAGCATGCCCGAGGGAAAACCGGGCAAGCCGGTCAAAGGACGCCATCAGGCCCGCAAGCGCGCGGTGGACCTGTTGTTCGAGGCCGAGGCGCGGGGCATGAGCCCGCTCGAGGTGGTCGAGTCCCGCACCGCACTAGCGGCAGCCAAGCCGGAAGTCGCGCCGTTGCATCCCTACACGGCCGCGGTGGCGCGCGGCGTCGGTGAGGATGCCGCCCACATCGACGACCTGATCGCCGCGCATCTGCAGGGCTGGACGCTGGATCGGCTGCCCGCGGTGGATCGCGCCATTCTGCGGGTCTCGGTGTGGGAATTGCTGCATGCCGACGACGTCCCTGAACCGGTAGCCGTCGACGAGGCCGTCGAGCTGGCCAAGGAACTGTCCACCGACGAGTCGCCCGGCTTCGTCAACGGAGTGCTGGGGCAAGTCATGCTGGTGACGCCGCAGATCCGCGCGGCCGCTCACGCGGTCCGCAAGGCGGTGCCTGGAGATGCGGAACGCCTGCCGGAAAACCAAGGATCGTGTTCATGAGCAGACTCGAATTGCGTGTCGTGATCGCCGCCTGGATGGCCGCGGCGGTGGTGCTGGGCGCGGTGATCTGCGCTGCCTACGGCTGGGCCATTGTCGCCTCGGCGCTGTCGATCTATGCGCTGGGGGTCGGCGCTTGGCTGTATCACAGCATCGAGCGCCTGATCCTGGCCCGCCGGATCAGCACGGTCCGCTCGGCGGCCAAGCCGCTGCAGCCGCTGCTGCCGGTGATGGCGGCCATCATGGGCCTGACCCAGGCGGTGGTGCGATCCCTCGGCGACGTCACCGACCTGCCCGCGCGCCGCTGGGAATTTCCGCAATTCCCGCAGCTTCCGATGCTGCGCTGGGTCGACAGCACGTTGGGCAACCGGCGGATCATCGACAGCGACGACGAGCTGGACGGCTGACCCACCGGGTTTTCGGCGCGGCTCCTAAACGACCACGAAAAACGAATCGCGGTAGGCCTCGAGAAGCCGCAGCCATAATTCGCTGACGGTCGGGAAGCACGGCACGGCGTGCCACAACCGGTCGATGGGCACCTGGCCGGCGACGGCGATGGTGGCCGAGTGCAGCAGCTCAGTGACACCCGGGCCGACCATGGTCACCCCGAGCAGGTGGCCGCGATCGACGTCGACCAGCATTCGCACCCGGCCCGTGTACCCGTCGGCATAGAGCTTGGCTCCCATGACGACGTCCCCGATTTCGACGTCGATGGCCTTGACCCGATGCCCGGCCTGCACCGCCTGTTCCTCCGTGAGCCCGACCGCGGCGACTTCGGGGTCGGTGAAGAGGGCCTGCGGCACGGCGTGATGGTCTGCGGTGGTCGCATGAACGCCCCACGGCGCGGTGTCCAACGGCGTGCCCGCGGCACGGGCGCCGATGGCCGCACCGGCAATGCGCGCTTGGTACTTGCCCTGGTGGGTCAGCAGCGCACGGTGATTGACATCCCCGGCCGCGTAGAGCCAACCATCTTCGACGGCGCGCACGGAGCAGGTGTCGTCGACGTCGAGCCAGCTGCCGGGCGTTAATCCGACTGTTTCCAAGCCGATATGGTCGGTGAGGGGTTTTCGGCCGGTGGCAAACAGTATTTCGTCGACCTCAAGCTCGGTGCCGTCGGTCAACGCGAGCGCTAACGGGCAGTACGGGTAAGCCCGGCTGAGTTCGCGGACTGTCACACCCGTGCGCACGTCCACACCGGCCTCTGTTAGACCGCGGCTGACAAGCTCTCCCACAAAAGGCTCCATCCGCGGCAGCAGGCGCGAGCCTCTGGCCAGCAAGGTCACCTTTGAGCCCAATCCTTGCCAGGCCGTTGCCATTTCGACACCCACGCCGCCGGCCCCGACAACGGCGAGCCGGTTCGGGACATCGCTGCTGTCGTTGGCTTCGCGGTTGGTCCAGGGCCGAGCTTCGGCCAGGCCGGGCAAGTCGGGGATCGCGGTCCGGCTTCCGGTGCAGATGACAACCGCGTGCCGGACGGCCAGCACCACCTCCCTGCCGCTGGGTGTCGTGACCACAACTCGTCGCGGACCGTCCAACCGTCCATGCCCACGGACCAGCGTCGCTCCGATACCGGCCACCCAGTCGACCTGGCCGGTGTCGTCCCAGTCGTTCACGTAGCGGTCGCGGCGGCCGAAGACACCGGCCGGGTCGATCGAACCGGTGACCGCCTCGCGCGCCCCCTCGACCCGGCGCGCGTCAGAGATCGCGCGGACCGGACGCAGCAGCGACTTGCTGGGCACGCAGGCCCAATACGAACATTCGCCCCCGACGAGCTCACGTTCGACCACTGCGACATCCAGGCCGGCCGCCCGGGTGCGGTCCGCGACATTCTGGCCCACCGGACCCGCCCCGAGCACCACTACGTCGTATGTCTGGTCGTACGTCTGTTCCTGTTGGTCGGCCGCCATGGCCGAAATCCTATGTGCAGGTCTGCGCCGCCGCTTTTCCCCAGCCTGGTTGAGGACTTGCGCAGGTCCGCGCCGGGCGCCAGTCCACACCCTCCCGCTCGCCGGGTCGACGGCGTAACCTCGCGGCATGCGCTGCGGCAACCGGGCACCGTCGGATCCCGAGTGTGTCCGTACCGGTCACTATTTCCGTCTGGCACGCGAATAATCACAAGTTGCACCGAATGGCGCTACCGCACCACAAGAACAGGTGACGACATGTACCGAGACAGCTCCCGCCAGCGACGACTTCGCGTCTCCGCGTTGGCGGCAGTCGCCAACCCGTCGTACACACGCATCGACACGTGGAACCTGCTCGACGACGCGTGCCGCCACCTGGCCGAGGTTGACCTCGCCGGGCTGGACATCACCCACGACATGGCGAAGGTCAAGCGGCTGATGGACCGCATCGGCGCCTACGAGCGGTACTGGCTGTACCCGGGCGCGGAGAATCTGGCGACGTTCCGCGCCCACCTGGAGAGCAAGTCCACCGTGCGGCTCACCGAAGAGGTGTCGCTGGCCGTGCGCCTGCTCAGTGAATACGGTGACCGCACAGCGTTGTTCGACATCTCGGCGCCGCTGGCCGACCAGGAACTGGTGGCCCAGGCCAAACAGCAGCAGTTCTACACGGTGTTGCTCGCTGACGACGCGCCCCCCACGGCTCCGGAGAGCCTGGTCGAGTGCCTCCGGGAGCTGCGCAACCCCGACGACGACGTCCAGTTCGAGATCCTGGTGGCGCCCAGCGTCGAGGACGCCATCACCGCGGTTGCGCTCAACGGCGAGATCCAGGCCGCGATCATCCGCCACGACCTGCCACTGCGTTCCCGCGACCGGTTGCCGCTGATGAATACGCTGCTCGGTCCCAACGACACCGAGGGCGGGGTGGTCATTCCCGATCGCCCGCACGACTGGATCGAATGTGGCGAGTGGATCAGGGAGCTACGGCCGCACATCGATCTCTACCTGCTCACCGACGAGTCGATCGCGGCGGGCGACGGCGACGAGCCGGATGTCTACGACCGGACGTTCTACCGGCTCAACGACGTGACCGACCTGCACAGCACGGTGCTGGCCGGGCTCCGGAACCGGTTCGCCACACCGTTTTTCGACGCGCTGCGCGCCTACGCCGCCGCACCCGTCGGCCAATTCCACGCGCTGCCCGTCGCGCGGGGCGCCAGCATCTTCAACTCCAAGTCGCTGCAGGACATGGGGGAGTTCTACGGCCGCAACATCTTCATGGCCGAAACCTCGACCACCTCCGGCGGCCTGGACTCGCTGCTGGACCCGCACGGCAACATCAAGAAGGCGATGGACAAGGCCGCGGTCACCTGGAACGCCAACCACACCTACTTCGTCACCAACGGAACGTCGACGGCCAACAAGATCGTCGTCCAGTCCCTGACCCGGCCCGGCGACATTGTGCTCATCGACCGCAACTGCCACAAGTCGCACCACTACGGCCTGGTATTGGCCGGTGCGTACCCCCTGTACCTGGACGCCTATCCGTTGCCGCAGTTCGCCATCTACGGGGCGGTGTCGCTGCGCACGATCAAGAAGGCGCTGCTGGATCTCGAGGCGGCCGGGCAGCTGCACAAGGTCCGCATGCTGCTGCTCACCAACTGCACCTTCGACGGTGTCGTCTACAACCCGCGGCGGGTGATGGAGGAGGTGCTGGCGATCAAGCCGGACATCTGCTTCCTGTGGGACGAGGCGTGGTATGCGTTTGCCACCGCGGTGCCGTGGGCCCGGCAGCGGACCGCGATGGTGGCTGCCGAGCACCTCGAAGACATGCTGGCGTCCGACGAATACGCCAAGGAATACCGGCAGTGGTCGGCGTCGATGCAAGGGGTCGATCGGTCGGAATGGGTTGACCGGCGGTTACTGCCCGACCCTGCTCGTGCGCGGGTGCGGGTGTACGCGACGCACTCCACCCACAAGTCACTGTCGGCGCTTCGGCAGGCGTCGATGATCCACATTCGCGACCAGGATTTCAACGCACTCGCCCGCGACGCGTTCGGTGAGGCGTTCTTGACCCACACCTCGACGTCGCCAAACCAGCAACTTCTGGCCTCGCTGGACCTGGCGCGCCGGCAGGTCGACATCGAGGGATTCCAGTTGGTCCGGCAGGTCTACGACATGGCACTGGTGTTCCGGCACCGGGTCCGCAAAGACCGGTTGATCAGCAGGTGGTTCCGCATTCTCGACGAGTCCGACCTGGTGCCCGAGGAGTACCGTGCCTCGTCGGTCAGCTCCTACCGTCAGGTCAGGCAGGGCGCGCTGGCCGAATGGAACGAGGCGTGGCGGTCCGACCAGTTCGTGCTGGACGCGACCCGGGTCACCCTGTTCATCGGTGCGACCGGGATGAACGGATACGACTTCCGCGAAAAGATCCTGATGGAGCGGTTCGGCATCCAGATCAACAAGACGTCGATCAACAGCGTGCTGTTGATCTTCACCATCGGCGTGACGTGGTCGAGCGTGCACTACCTGCTCGACGTGCTGCGCCGGATTGCCACCGACTTCGACCGGACCCAAAAGGCGGCCAGTGCCGCCGACTGGGCGCTGCACCGGCGCCGGGTCGAGGAGATCACTCTGGACCTGCCGCACCTACCCGACTTCAGCGAGTTCGACGTGGCCTTCCGTCCCGACGACAACAGTGTCTACGGCGACACCCGATCCGCCTTCTACGCCGGCTATGAAGAGTCCGACCGGGAATACGTGCTGATCGGCATGGCTGGGCGGCGGCTAGCCGAGGGACGAAAGCTGGTGTCGACGACGTTCGTGGTGCCCTACCCGCCCGGGTTCCCGGTGCTGGTCCCGGGCCAGGTGGTGTCCAAGGAGATCGTCTACTTCCTGGCGCAGCTCGACGTCAAAGAAATCCACGGCTATAACCACGAACTCGGGTTGTCGGTGTTCACCGATGCTGCGCTGAAGCGGATGGAAGCGGCCCGCAACGCGGTCACCGCGGCGACTGGCAACGGCAGTCGGCAGCAGCCGATTGCGGCATCGGCGGCCGTCATCTTGCCGTCTCGGGAGCGGGACCTGGCGGTACCATGATGCGGTGCGCACCACTCTGAAAATTGATGACGACGTCTTAGAAGATGCGCGCAGCATCGCCCGCGCGGAAGGTCGGTCGGTAGGCGCGGTGATTTCTGAGTTGGCGCGCAGGTCGCTGCGGCCCGTAGGGATTGTCGTGATCGACGGGCTGCCCGTGTTCGACGTCCCGGCGGATGCGCCAGTCATCACCGACGAAGATGTCGCCCGGGCGCTTGAGGAAGACGTGTGACCGCGCTGCTCGACGTGAACGTGCTGATTGCCTTGGGCTGGCGGAATCACGTTCACCACACGGCGGCGCGGGAATGGTTTACGCAGTCTTCGTCGAGTGGATGGGCTACCACGCCGGTCACTGAGATGGGTTTTGTTCGCATTTCGAGCAATCGCAGGCTGATGCAGGTGTCGACGACACCGGCGACCGCTATCGCGCAATTGGAGGCGCTGAGAGATCTTCCGGGCCACGCGTTTTGGCCCGACGACGTGCCGTTGGTGGTCGGCGAGGGTGGCGATCGGGCGGCTGTGTCGACTCACCGTCTTGTGACGGACCGTCATCTGATCGCGTTGGCCGTCCGCTATGGCGGGCGGCTGGTTACGTTTGACGCGACACTGGCCGATTCGGCGTCGGCCGGGGTTGTTGAGCTGTTGTAGCTCAACGGCGATGCGCTTCAATGAGCTCGGTACCAAGCGCGCCGTTGCCGCCAGCCCCGCCGGACTCACCGGTCCCGCCAGGTCGACGCAGGGGATTGGTTCATGTGCCGTCGCCACGGCCAGCGTGGATGGTAGTGCGCTGCCAGTACCTGCGATACCGGAACCGGCCATCGTCGGGTAAGGGCTAACGGCTGGCCGTCTCCCCGGTTCCCAGGTGGCTCGAAAATCGTTGCGGCGGTAAGGGTGTCGGTACGCCGGGCGGTAATACCCCGGCTACGGCGCCCCGGGGGCGCCGGGCGTACCGAACAACTGTCCGCCCTGGCCGCCGGCCCCGCCGGCCCCAGGAGTGGCGCCGGGGCCGCCGCCGTCGCCGCCGTCGCCGCCGTCCCCGCCGTTGCCGATCAGCCGGGCGTTGCCGCCGTTGCCGCCGGCCCCACCATCCCCGTTGGATGCGCCGCCGGCGCCGCCGCCGCCGATGAGCCAAGCGTTGCCGCCGACGCCGCCGTTGCCCCCGGCCCCGCCGGCGCCCTGGACCCCGACGCCGCCGGCGCCGGCACCCCCGCCGACTCCGCCGTTGCCGAT
>NZ_LQOX01000071.1 GCF_002102175.1 Mycobacterium gastri
AGCGCCGCTACCTCAGCTGTGATGCCACGTGTGAAGCATGGTTCGAACGCGACGGCCAGCTCATCGGCGCCGGCCGGACGACCCGCGTGATCAACCGCCGGCTGCGCCGCGCCCTTGAGCACCGCGACCGCACCTGCGCAGTACCCGGCTGCGGCGCCACCCGTGGTCTGCACGCCCACCACATTCGCCATTGGGAAGACGGTGGTGTCACCGAGTTGGCCAACCTGGTGCTGCTCTGCCCCTATCACCACCGCAGCCACCACCGCGGCATCATCACCATCACCGGACCCGCAGCCAATCTCAGCGTCACCGACAACTGCGGCCGGCAACTAAGCGCAGGATCGCTCGCACGCCCACCAGCCCAACCCCCGCCCGCTGTCGCAGCCTATCCCGGACCCACCGGCGAGCGCGCTGACTGGTGGTGGTACGAACCCTTCCAACCCCAACCACCACCAACCAACTGAGTTGGCTGCCGGCCAGGTCATTGCAAGTACCGGATCGGAGCTTAAACGGGTTGGCGCATCAAGGAATTCGTTCGCGATACACGGAGCAACGGCCATCGTGAACAGTCAAAGCCGACAACCGCACCCGCTACCCGACGACCTCGCAACACCCTCCCCACGATCCGCAACGACGTGCGCACTAACGTGGGCCAAAGCCGCTGACACCGGCAGGCGGCGCAGGAAACTGGTAGCGAGATGCCGAAGCGGGGTACCTGGCTCGTACTGCCTGCTGCTCCGCGATGATCGTGACAACTTCGCCATCGACCCGCTGATCCGCTATCAGCACCGCGCCGGCGTATTGGTATCGGTCAACGCGGGATATTCGCCACATAGCTTTCAACGACGCGACGGCGCTGCTGCGCCATTATCGCGCTGCTGTCGTTGCCAACCCCGCCCTGGAATTGGCGGCCGGCACCGACGATGTTGAGGCGATTACCGGTGCTGGCGGCATCGCGGTGGTGTTTGACCTCGAAGATTCACGCCCGCTTGACGACAACCTTGACAACCTGTCGATGTTGGCCAACCTCGGGGTGCGCACCCTGCTGCCCACCTACAACCACGCCAATCGGGCCGGCAGCGGCTGCCTCGACAGCACCGATGGCGGTCTGACCGACTGGGGCCGCGCAATTGTTGCCGAGATGAACAGCGTCGGCATTGTTCCGGACGGCTCGCACTGCAGTGCCCGCACCGGACTAGACATGTGTGAGGTCTCCACAGGCCCAGTCGTTTACAGCCATTCGTGCATGCAGGCGGTTTGGGATCACCCCCGCAACATCACCGACGATCAGGCCCGGGCCTGCGCGGCCACTGGCGGCGTCATCGGAATCACCGGCGTCGGTATCTTCCTTGGACCCAATACCCCCACCCTGGAGGCGATGACCAAGCACCTCGAATACGCCGTCGACCTGGTGGGCATCGACCATGTCGGTGTCAGTACCGACTTCTCCTTCGACTACGCCGACGTCATCGATGAATTCGCCCGCAACCCGCACCTATTCGACGACAGCTACACCCGTTGGGGGCCGATCCAGGGGATGACACCCGAAACACTGCTTACGTAAGCTCGACGAGCATCTTGCTCAGCGGGGATGGACCCACGCCGAAATCAACGCCGTTCTCGGCGCAAACTTCTATCGGGTGGCCAAGCACGCCTGGCGCGCCTCCTAAGCCCTCCTAAGCCCTCCTAAGCCCTCCTAAGCCCTCCTAAGCCTAAGCAACCCGCCGATCAAACGAGCGTTACCGCCGCCCACATTCCGTACTGTTGTGCACTGGCAGACTCATAATCCAGGCACTTGCCGGCGGTATCCAGGCCGTCCGCGACCGCCGCCGTGCCGGAAGCGATTTGACCGACTGCGCCGGGGATCCCCACGCCGGCCCCACCTTCAGGGACTGTTAGAGCCAGAACTCCCAACAGATCTCGCCCGTCGCAGCGACCTGGCGCAAGCCTTGCGATAACTGGACGGAAGCCTGAATCAATTCGCGAACGTAGCGCTCATCGTAGCCCGGACGCCAAATTGGTGAGATCGTCAACTTTTGGCCCTCAGCAAGCGAAGCTAGCGCTGCAAACCGCGCAGTTCGCCGACGAATTGCCAGTGAGCCGCCGTCGCCGTACCGACGGCTCTGCCGCCGCGGGGACCAGGCCCGCCAGCGCGTTAGCGTTAGCGCGCGCCACGCACCAGACGGCCGGGGCGGGCCCCGGTGTCTACGCCGTTGCGACGGGTGACCGTCCCACTGACGATCGTGGCGGTGTATCCGCTTGCGCCCTGCAAGATTCGGTGTCCACCGGCCGGTAGGTCGTAGGCCATCACCGCGGGATGCAGCGTCAGCCGGTCCATATCGATGACGTTTATGTCGGCCTTCTTCCCGGGCTCGATGGTGCCGCGGTCGGTGAGGCCGAACAGATACGCTGTGTCCCGGGATTGCTTGCGGATCACGTATTCCAGCGGCAACTGCTCGCCCCGGCGACGGTCGCGGGCCCAATGTGTCAGCAGAAATGTGGGATATGAAGCGTCACAGATCATTCCGCAATGAGCGCCGCCGTCGGAAAGCCCCAGCACCGCGGCCGGGTGCAGCATCATCTCCCGGATCGCATCGCAATTGCCGTCGGCGTAGTTGAACAACGGCAGCATCAGCATGGCGGTCGCGTCCGCCCCGAGCATCAGGTCGTAGAGGGTCGCCAGCGGGTCCTCGCCCCGCGCCGCCGCGATCGCGGCGACTGTGCGGTCGGGCGTGGGCTCATAGTCGGGCGGATCGCCGAGCGCGTAAAGACGTCCCAATGCGTGCTGAACGAACGCGGACATGCCGTCGAAAAGCACCGTCGGGTCGATGGGCAGATCTGCTTCGGCGAGAATCGCGGCCTTCACAGCCGGGTCGGCGAGACGGCGCGCCAGGTCGTCGCGGCCGCATTCGGCCGTGAGCCGGCGGTAGGTGGGTCGATGGCCGAAGGCATGGTGCCCGCGGAAGCCGATCATCATGCCGAACGGGCGCGCCGCGATCTGCGGATGCAGCCGGCTGCCCGCCTCATGCGCGGCCGCAGACAGGTCCAGCTGCTCGCGCCACAGGTTCGGGTCGGCGTCGACCTGGATGAGCGCGAACGACACCGGCCGGTCGATTTCGGCGCTCAGCCGCCGCATCCAATCGAGCTCCTTTTTGGGCCCGACGATGTCCTCGCCCGCCGCCCCTTGCGGGGCGAGCTCGAAAACGGCCTGGCCACCTGCCGCCATGGCGCGGCCGAGACCGAACAGCTCGTCCTCAGCGGCGAAGGTGCCGGGCACCGGCTCGCCGTCCATCGCGCGGTGCGCCAGCGTGCGTGATGTCGAAAAGCCGAGCGCGCCGGCTTCGACCGCCTCGGTGACCAGCCGGCTCATCGCCGCGATGTCCTCAGCGGTTGCCGGCTCGTTGCGGGCTCCGCGCTCACCCATCGTGTACGCGCGCACGGCCCCGTGCGGGATTTGGCTGCCCACGTCGATCGCGAACTTGCGCGCGTCAATCGCATCGAGGTACTCGGGGTAGCTCTCCCAGCCCCAGGTGATGCCCTCGGTCAGGGCGGTGCCGGGAATGTCCTCGACACCCTCCATCAGCTTTATCAGCCAGTCCTCCCGGCCGGGGCGAACCGGAGCGAAGCCGACCCCGCAGTTGCCGGTGACCACCGTCGTGACCCCGTGCCCGCTCGACGGCTCGAGCAAGCCGTCCCAGCTCACCTGCCCGTCGTAGTGGGTGTGGATGTCCACGAAGCCGGAGGCCACCAATTGGCCTGTCGCATCGATGGTTTCGGCTGCGCCGGCCATCGCCAAGCCATCCATCGTGGGGTCGTTAGATCCGCGGCGGACAACGTCGACGATCGCACCGTCCTTGATTCCGATATCCGCGGGATACCGCTTCGCGCCGGTGCCGTCCACGACGGTGCCGCCGACAATCTTCAGATCCAACATGTTGTTCCCCGGATTTCCGCGATTACGCTACTGTGCGTAGCGTATGTGTCGACGGTAGGCGTCCCGATCGCTTGAGTCAATGAAGCCAAGCTGTGGGGGCCGCGGAAACCTCACTCACCGGCAAAACTTCTGAGCGCGCTATCGAGCGTGCGGTAGAGGGGGAACACCGAATCGATTCCATGAGTTTGATCGGACGGCTGGTGGCCGGGCCGTCCGCCACGACCGCGAAACGGGTCGGTGGCGCCACCTGAGCGTTGGCGGTGACCAGGACGGTCATCCCGGCCGAGGCCAGGAAGTCCAATTTTGACAGGTCGACGATGAGTGCCGGGGGCCGGCGGCCAGCGCGGTCTGTATCGCCTCGGCGAGCTGCGGCGCGGTGAGCATGTCCACTTCGCCTGATACGGCCAGCACGATCGCCGGATCTGTCTGGGATTTCTGGATGCCGAAAGCAGTCGGAGTTACCGGATCGCCAGATTCTTCAGTCATGCTGTATCTCACATCCGTTGCTGGTGGGACACCGCCGGTTTCCCAGACACCTACTACCAAGCCCGGGGCTGTGGTCTCAACCCTGTCGACCGTCGATCCTGCGCAGCCACGCCGTGGCGCGATGTCACCACGACGATGGCGCCTAAAGATCCCACTGGCGACCCAACGCAGCCCATGCTACCTGTGGCGTTCGGCGCGGTCGCCGGCCCGGTACGCGGCCGGCCCGGACAAAACCTGGACCGGGACGACGGGGACGTTGGTAGGTTCTGGGAATGCTCTTCGCGGCCCTGCGTGACATGCAGTGGAGAAAACGGCGCCTGGTCATCGCCGTCGTCAGTACCGGATTGATCTTCGGGATGACGCTGGTTCTGACCGGTCTCGCGAACGGCTTCCGGGTCGAGGCCCAGCACACCGTCAACTCGCTGGGCGTGGACCAATTCGTGGTCAAGGCCGGCGCGGCCGGGCCGTTCCTGGGTTCGACCCCGTTCCCCGACGTTGACCTGGCCCGGGTGGCCGCCGAGCCCGGCGTCACGGCTGCCGCACCGCTGGGCTGTGTCGGGACGATCATGAAAGAGGGCACGTCAACGCGAAATGTCACCGCCTTCGGCGCACCTGAGCACGGGCCCGGCATGCCGCAGGTCTCCGAGGGCCGCGCCCCGTCCAAGCCGGACGAGGTGGCGGTTTCGAGCACGCTGGGCCGCCACCTCGGCGATACCCTGCAGGTCGGTGCGCATTCCTTGCGGATCGTTGGCATCGTGCCCAATTCGACCGCATTGGCCAAGATCCCCAACATCTTTCTGACCACCGAGGGGTTACAGCAGCTGGCCTACAACGGACAGCCGATGGTCACCTCCATCGGGGTTGACGGCTCGCCCCGGGGGCTTCCCGACGGCTACCAGACATACGACCGCGCGGGCGCGGTCCACGATTTGGTACGCCCGTTGCGGGTAGCGGTGAATTCGATCTCGATCGTGGCGGTCTTGCTGTGGATCGTGGCGGCGCTGATCGTCGGATCGGTGGTGTACCTCTCCGCGCTCGAGCGCATGCGCGATTTCGCGGTATTCAAGGCGATAGGCACTCCGACACGTTCGATCATGGCGGGGCTGGCACTGCAGGCACTGGTCGTCTCCCTGCTCGCCGCGGTGGTAGGCGTGATCCTGTCGAAGCTGTTGGCGCCGTTGTTTCCGATGATCGTCGCGGTGCCCGCCTGGGCCTATTTGGCGCTGCCGGTGGTGGCGATCCTCATCGGCCTGCTGGCCAGCCTGGCCGGTTTGAAGCGCGTTGTGACCGTCGATCCAGCGCTGGCGTTCGGAGGTCCTTGAGCTGTGGGCGATCTCAGCATTCAGAACCTCGTCGTCGAGTACTACAGCGGCGGCTACGCGCTGAGGCCGATCAACGGGCTGAGCCTCGACGTGGAGGCCGGTTCGCTGGTAATCCTGCTGGGGCCTAGTGGCTGTGGGAAGACGACGTTGCTGTCGTGCCTTGGCGGCATTCTGCGTCCGAAGTCCGGTGCGATCAAGTTCGAAGACGTCGACATCACCACGCTGGAGGGTGCCGCGCTGGCGAAATACCGGCGTGACAAGGTGGGCATCGTCTTTCAGGCGTTCAATCTGGTACCGAGCCTCACCGCCCTGGAAAACGTAATGGTTCCCATGCGGGCGGCCGGAATGTCGCGCGTCGCCTCGCGAAAGCGCGCCGAGGAATTGCTGACGCGGGTCAATCTCGCCGAGCGAATGAAACATCGTCCCGGCGACCTCAGTGGCGGACAGCAGCAGCGGGTCGCGGTTGCCCGCGCGATCGCGCTGGATCCGCCGTTGATCCTGGCCGACGAACCGACCGCGCACCTCGACTTCATCCAGGTTGAGGAGGTGCTGCGGCTGATCCGCGAACTCGCCGACGGTGACCGCGTCGTCGTAGTCGCGACTCATGACAGCCGAATGCTGCCGATGGCCGATCGCGTGGTCGAGCTGACACCCGACTTCACCGAGACGAACCGGCCGCCCGAAACGGTGCACCTGAAGGCCGGTGAGGTGCTGTTCGAGCAGAGCACGATGGGTGACCAGATCTATGTGGTGTCCGAGGGCGAGTTCGAGATAGTCCACGAATTAGCCGACGGGGGTGAGGAATTGGTGAAAGTGGCCGGACCTGGAGACTACTTCGGCGAAATAGGTGTGCTGTTTCACCTGCCACGTTCGGCGACCGCGCGAGCCCGCACCGACGCGACAGCCGTCGGCTATACGGCGCTGGCTTTCCGGGAGCGCCTCGGCACGGGGGGAATGCGCGACCTGATCGAGCACCGCGAGCTGGCGGGCGACTGATTCCCCGTCGGGTCTGACCGACGCCAGCGGTGTCGTCAGCGGTGGTGCCGGCTGAAGAACTGCCAGATGGTATCGGTCGCGTCGAGAGCTGTCGACGGTTCGGGCAAGCGCCTTGCCGTTAGCCGGCAGGCGGTGGCCCAGGCCGTTGCGGCACTGGAACGCCACGACTATGTCAGCCGCGTCCCGGACCCCGTCGACGCCCGCGCTCGGGTTATCGAGCTGACGCCCCGCGGTCGCCAGGCGCTTCGTGTGATGCGTTCCAATGCAATCGATGTGGAAGAGCGCTGGACGCAGATCCTGGGACAGCGTCGTCTTGCCGACCTCCGGAAGAGCTTGCAGCTGTTGCTCGCCGCGTCGGACGCCGAGGCGACCGACGCGGCGTCACCTTAGGTCCTGTCGGCACACCCGGCCCACCGTGCCGCGGCCACGACCCGAGCAGCCACGAGTGCGCCCAGCATGACGGCCACGCAGGCAAGCCCGTCGTCCTTGAGGCCCCACTTCACCGCGGCCAGGATCGCGGCCCCGGCCACGCACAGCAGCATGCCCACTACCGTGCCCTGCCGGCGTGACGTGATGGCGGGTGCCCCATCCCAGCCGGGCAGCGCATTGTTCTCCAGCGGCCGCAGCATGACGAACAGCACTGCCGTCACGGCGGCCATGAGAAACAGCTGCTGCACGCTGATCGTGAGGAAACCGGGCTGTCCGGGATAGCGGGGGTGGCCGGCGATGTCGAAGAGCAGCTGCACCGCTAGCAGTACCGGCAGGTGCCACAGGTACAGCGTCATGGCGCCGGTATTGCCGATTGCCGTCAACCACCACACTCGTGGCCGCCGGGCCCATCGAGCGATCCGGGGTGCCGCCGCAATGGCCAACGCGGACAACGTGATTGCGTGACCGGCCAGCAGCAGCGACGGGGGGCTCATGTTGGGCAGCCGCTGTCCTTCGATGCCGACCAGGCTCAGCTCGTACGGCCCCCACCGAAGCAGCGCGACGTCGATGGCGAACAGTGCGGCGGCGGTGCCTAGCGCGGCGCGCCCGGAGAGCAAGCGGCGTCGGTAGGCAACGCCGAACATGGCGGGAATGAGCCAGACCGCGAGGTTGAGGTAGCCGAGAGACGCGACGGCGGGCCAGTGCAGCCGGACCGCGTCGATGACCGCGATGACCGCGTAGACCGTCGCCACGCCGGCGGCCAGCCGCCCAGTCGTGCTGATTCGAGAAAGCAGCGGCATCGTGGCCAGCACCAGCACATAGGCGCCGAGAAACCACAGCAGTTGGATACTGATCCCGGCGACGGGCTGGTAAACATGCTGGGGCAGTACCGGATACAGCATGACCAAGGCGATCGCCCAGAACCCGAGGTAGTAGAACACCGGGCGAAACAGCCTGCTGCAGCGCTTCAGCAGCCAGTCGCCCCAGTTGGTGCCCGGCCGCCACGACGTCAGGCAGGCCGCCGCGCCCGCGAAGAAGAACAGCGGCATGATCTGGAAGATCCAGGTCAGCGCCTGGAACACCGCCGAGGTGGTCAGCAGGTTGTCCCAGATGAGTACGCCGCCGCGGATGACACTGATCGCCATCACCGTGTGGCCGACGACGACTCCAAGCAGGGCCGTGATGCGGATGACGTCGATGGCGCGGTCGCGGTCGGCCGGGGTTCGGGCGGCCAGTTCGGTGGGGCTGGGAAAGCCGATGAGCGTTGTCATGTCCGGGAGCATCGCGGATCGACGCGGCGCCCGGCTTGCGTAGTTCTACCCGTTCCGGCTGGGTACGGCTACCGGGAGTTCGGCTATCGCTTCGCTTCCCGCAAGGCAGGGTGGGCCGACCGGCGCCCGCTGCGGCGCTGATTCACCACGCCGACGCGTGCTGGGTCAACGTCAAGAAGAGGTATCCGATGCAGAGCAGGAAGTTCAACGCGACGATGGCCAAGCCGACCGAGATCAACGCCTGCCGGCAACAACGCTGAAGGCGTCGCATCGTGGCGACCCGGTTTTCGTGGTTTATCCGGATGGCAATCAAAGCGAAACTGACACTTATCATTTCGTCGTCTGAGACCGGCATACCGGCCAGCATTTCCCGTAGCCGTCCCGGTGGGATTTCCACACCCACCCGCGCGAAGCGGCGGCTGAGCCGTCGCGCCTGGTGCCGGCCGAAAAAGTGATCGCGCATCGGAAGCTGATGCGAGAGTCTCCGTCGTTCGTCGCCCCAAGGGTTCGACGGGGTCGTCACAAGGCGGAATTCTATGCCGTTTTAGCACCGTATCGGTGCTGCCGCGCCAACTTTTTCGGCGAAGCTTGTCCGGATCGTGGGGCGGGCGGTGACGAGTGAGCCCGGGGTGCGCGCTAGGTGCGCACGGCCACCGTGGACAGCAGATCGGCGAGCCGATCCGGCCGGTCCACCATCGAGAATGTCCGCGCTGCCTCGATCAGTTCGAACCGGGCGTTCGGAATGGTCGCGGCCAGCCGTTCACCGTCCTCGCGTGCAAAGAACCTGTCGTCGGCCGACCAGGCGATCAGCGCCGGCTTGTCGACATCCAGGCCGGCCAGTTGGCTGCGCTACCGGTGCGACCGCTGGCAACAGTGATGATCGGTGCGCTCGACGAGGCGGCCATGGCCATCGCCACCGCCGAGGATCAACAACGCGCCCGCCGCCAGATCGGGCAGGTGCTGCGACGGCTCATCGACGGGTTGCCGGAGGACTAGTTTTCGCCGACTGGTCGGCCAGTTGTGGATAGTGCCGGCTGAGGTCTTCGAGGTATCGCGGGGACTCGGCCATGGCGACGTCGAGAAAGCAACGCACGCTGGGTGATTGGTTGGCGGAACGCCATGCCAACGCCAGCGGGCGGTAGGGCAGCGGCCCGTGCAGCGGGATGAACCGGACTCCGTTTCGGCTGAGGTTGATGAAAGACGTTGGCAATAAGGCGCTTCCGGCACCGGATGCCACCAGGGCGAGAATCGTCTGGATCCGCGCTACTTCGTCGACGATCGGCGGCTCGATGTCGTGCATCCGAAACAGCTCGATGACATCGGCGTAAGTGGTGGCCGCCGCACTTCTGGTCCACAGGATCATCGGCTGGTCTGCCAGCAGTGACGGGGCAAGACGCTGGTGTCCGGCGAACGGGTGGTCCTCGCAGACGACCGCGGCCAGCGGGTCGTCGAGCAGGGTCTGGATGGTCAACGACGGTTCATCGACCGGGCCGCGCAAGAAGCCGATGTCGATACGGTGCGCGACCAGCTGCGCCGTCTGCTCAGCGGTATCGAGTTCGGCCACTTCGAGTTTGACCTCCGGGTAGCGGCGGCGGTGTGCGCGCATCACGTAGGCCAAGACACCGTCCACCGCTGCCTGAAGCGCGCCGACATGAAGGTGGCCGAGCTGGCCGGTGGCGGCCCTGCGTGCCGCGGCAAAGGCGCGCTCAGCGTGGGTGAGCGCCAGTGCGGCTTCCGCGAGAAGGGCGTGGCCGGCGTCGGTGAGCTCGATCGGGCGGCGGGAGCGGTCGATGAGCTCCACTCCCAGTTGGCGTTCCAGCTTTTGGATCTGCTGACTCAGCGGCGGCTGGGCGATGTGAAGCCGCTCGGCGGCGCGACCGAAGTGTCGTTCCTCGGCGACCGTCACGAAGTAGCGCAGCAAGCGCAACTCCGGATCTGTCATATGCTGAGAATATATTGCCTGTCTCAATATGTCTTGGACTATGAAGATGTAGCGGTCCTACCGTGGTCTCGAAAGCGACCAAGACCAGGAAGGCAACCGCATGACCGCCGTGCTCACCGACGAACTCGACCTCGTCGAGTACTACTTCAATCAGCCCTGGAGCGACGGGTTGCCGGTGGTTCCGCCGACACCCGAGCGCGTCGCCGCAGTGCTGCACATGCTGGGCGGACGGCCCGAGGAATTGGTGGCGCGTATCCCGCCCCGATGGGGCAGCCTGACGCGGGAATTGCTGGCGGTCAACATGGTGATGGCCGGATGCAAACCCGAGTACGCCCCCGTCGTGCGGGCAGCCGTGCTGGCGTTGACCGATGCGCGGTTCAACCTCAACGGCATTCAGGCCACCACGCACGTCGTATCGCCGCTGATCGTGGTCAACGGGCCGATGGCCCGCCGGATCGGAATGAACTCCGGCGGAAACGTATTCGGCTCGGGTAACCGCGCCAATGCCACCATCGGCCGCGCGATTCGCCTGATCATGCTCACCGTCGGCGGCGGCATTCCCGGCGAGCTCGACAAGAGCACCCTGGGCCACCCCGGCAAGTACACGTTCTGCATCGCCGAAAACGAAGCGGCCAGCCCGTGGGCTCCGTATCACGTCGAGCACGGTTACGCCCCGGACGACAGCACCGTCCTGGTCATCGGCGCCGAAGCCCCGCACAGCGTGACCAACCACATTTCCGATGACCCCCAAGGGATTCTGGACTCCATCGCCTCGGCGATGAGCACGATCGCCCACAACAACGCGGTGCTCGGTGGCTCCTGCACCGTGGTCATCGGTGTGGAGCACGCGCAGACCATCGCCTCCTTCGGCTGGACGCGCGACGACGTCCGTCGCTACCTGTGGCTCAACGGCACCAACGACTGGGACGACGTGAGCTACGGCAACCGCTACGCCCCCTCGGGTGCGCGCACATATAACCGCAACCTGCCGAAGTGGTATCCGCGCGAGTCGGGCCGGCGGGTGCCGATCATCTTCACCCCCGACGACATTCACCTGTTTGTCGCGGGCGGATCGGCGGGCCGGTTTTCGGCTTTCCTGCCCGGCTGGAGCACCGCGACCACCCCGGTGCTGCGCGCCATCGAGGACCACGTCGTCAGCTCCGCCGGAAGCGGACGCGACCTCGAGTGCTCCGACGGCTCCTGCCGCCTGTGAAATTCCCGACGACCCGACGAACCCGACGAACCCGACGAACTCGACGAAGGAGAACCCCGATGACCGACTTTGCCTATGACCCGTGTGGCGTGATCGAGGTGGCAACCATCCCCATGGCCCCTCGACCCAACCGCGTCGTTGGGCTGCGCCTGGGCGTGCTGAGCAACACCAAGTGGAACGCCGCCAAACTATTGCGGGCCACCGTGCGCGAATTGGCAAGTGACGGGCTGACGTTCACCTCGGTCACCTACTACGACAAGCGCCATTTCTCCTCGGATGCCCACCCCGAGTTGATCGAGCGGATCGCGGCGGAAAACGACATCGCGCTCACCGCGATCGGTGACTGTGGCTCATGCTGCTCGGCGTGCGTCAACGATGCGGTGCGGCTGGAACAGGCGGGGGTGCCGACAGTGGTCATCGTGACAACGGAATTCGAGCATGAGGCCCAATTGCAGCGTGAATCACGCGGCATGGCGGGCCTGGAGCCTGCCATCGCCACCCATCCGATCAGCAGCTTGACCCTCGAGCAACTCGAGAGCCGCGCCGCCGAGGTGGTTCCGCAAGCCCTTCGGATCTGGTTCGGTGTTGCTCCGGTGTCGCGCAGTAACGGCAAGGTGCCGGCGGTGTTCGGGCCGGTCGGGACATGATGAACGGCACTGCAGCACGGCCGCTTTCGCCGCTGCTGGTGGCCGACTTCTCCCGGGTGCTGGCCGGGCCGTTCTGCACGATGACCCTCGGTGATCTGGGCGCCGAGATCGTCAAGATCGAACCACCCGGTGGCGACGACACCAGGGCTTGGGGGCCGCCGTTCGTCGCGGACCAAAGCGCCTACTACTTGAGCGTCAACCGCAACAAACGCAGCATCGTGCTCGACCTGCGCGATGCCGAGGATCTGCGGGTGGCCAGGGCCTTAGCCGAACGCGCCGACGTGCTGGTGGAGAACTTCCGCCCAGGCACCATGGCGCGCTTCGGCCTGGACGAGCCCGTGGTTCGTGCTGCGAACCCGGCTCTGGTGTACTGCAGCATCTCGGCGTTCGGGACCGCGGCGGGACGCGAACTGGCCGGTTACGACCTGCTGGTCCAGGCGCTCGGCGGGTTGATGAGCATCACCGGGGCCGACGGCGACAGCCCGACCAAGGTCGGGGCCGCTCTGGTGGACGTCCTGGCGGGCCTGTTTGCCACTGTTGGGATCCTCGCGGCGCTGCGCGAGCGGGACCGGTCCGGGTGTGGCCAACACGTAGAGATCAATCTGATGTCGGCCCTGCTGGCTGCGCTGGCCAACCAGTCCGCCGGTTTCGTTCTGGCCGAACACATTCCGCGGGCAATGGGCAACGGACACGCCAGCATCGCCCCCTACGACAGCTACCCGACCGGCGACAGGACGATCGTGCTCGCCGTCGGCAACGACAAGCAATTCGGCCGGCTCTGCGACGCGCTGGGAATCTCCGGCCTGGCCCGAGACCCACGATTCGCCACCAACGAATCGCGGGTGCGCAATCGATCACTGTTGCGCGAGCACCTGGAAGACGCGTTGGCAACCGAATCGGCCGAGCATTGGACGAAAACCCTCCCGGCACGGGGAGTTCCCGCCGGCGCCGTCAACAACGTCGCCGAAGCCGTTGCCCTGGCCGAGCGGCTGGGCCTGCACCCGATCCGCAATACCGAGGACGGCGACGCACTCGGTCGCCAGGTGGCCAGCCCGATCAAGTTGTCCGCCACACCGGTGACCTACCGCACCAGGGCACCGCGCCTCGGCGAACACAGCAACGACATCCGTGCCTGGGTGACCCGCCCGCAGCCGCGACGCAAGACCGCATGATCGCCCGCAACACAGCTACCGGACAACTCACTCACAGAGTACTCACGGCGCACAGACACACTCCGGTAACCCTGCATTCCGCAACGGTTATGTTCGGTCAGATTTAAAGTCCCGCGGAGGTAATCGGCTGCTCCGGTCGTTGACGGGGTGCCTTGGGTGCGGTCATCGCCGGCGCAACGGGCGGGCCGATTGCGCTCCCGTTCGGCCTGTCGGCCGGCATGCTCCCGGCTATCGGTTCCGCGGCGGGCCTGGGCGCCTTCCCGGCGCTGGGGCCGCTGCCGCACCGGCCGCGGCGATACCCCAACTCGGCGCGCTGGCCGGATCGGCACCGGGCGCCTCCGGTGCGCCGGTTTCAGCGGTAGCCCCCGGCGCTGGAACGTCGGGGTTCGTCGGGACTCGCGGCACGGTTGGTTCTTCGTCGCCCGCAGGGTTGACCCTATTGGTCGGTGACGAGTTCGGTGCCAGTGCCCGGACTCCGTTGCTGCCGGCCACCTGGGATGTGCAGGGTGTCGGCGCGGCCGGTTGCCTGGCTAGCTGAAACACATTTGGCGGCAACGCGTTACGCGCGTGCCGGCTACGGGGTCCTCAGGAATACGTCGTTGAGAGTAACGGTACGAAGGTCGCGTGCGCGGATGATCTCGACGAGTTGCGGGTAGACGTGGGTCACCGGCAGGTGGTTGAGGTGGCCGATAACGATGGCCTGCGGGACGAAATACTGGTCGGCCATTTTGACGATGTATTCCTCGGTGATCAACGTCGAATCCGACAGCGAGCCCGACCACAGCACCGGGACCGTATAACCCAGATCGGTGGCAACCGTGTCAACTGCGGCATTGTGCTTTGCATACGGCGGACGCCAATACGGTTTGGCACCAATGCCGTACGTCTTCTTCAAGAATTCGTCGTTACGGGTGAGCTGTTGGGCGATCTCGCTTTTCGACAGCGTCGTGAGATCCGGGTGCGACCAGGTGTGGTTACCGAGTTGGATCTGTCCGGACTCGACGAGCGGCCGAAGCAGTGCCATGTTGTCGGTCCAGGAGTCGTATGTTCCGTTGACGAAGAACGTCAACCGCACCCCGGTGTCCTTGGCGAACTGCGTGTAGGCACCCACCACCTCGGTATTGACACCGTCGTCGACCGTCAGCGCAAGCAAGTCGCCGTTACCGGGAAGCTGGCTCAATACGCCGCCGCCAGGCAACCGGATGCGCGCACTCGACGGTGGCGGCGGCAGCAAACCGGCGACGGTCGGGCCGGAAGTCGGCGTGGCAGCCACCGGGGTCTGCGCGAAGGTGCGCGGCTGCGGGTCCACCATGCACCGGGCCGCGCCCACGCCGACAACCGTTGCAGCGGCGAGCGACCCCAGGAAGCGGCGACGATTCAGCTCTGACATATGACGGTCGCAATCGAACGCCCGCGCAAGCGGGCAGGTGGCGAACCGGGCATACCCACATCGGGGATGCCGACAACGAAGATCGGAGCCACCACAGCAGCGAACCGTACCACCACCAGCATCGATATGTCGTGTTGAACGCGACAGGGTCGGCATTCTGTTATCTGGAACACGCCGTCAGGCCGCGTCACACCTGGGGCAAGACCTCATCGGTCAGCAGCTGCAGGCTCGCCCAGCCGGCATCGAGCGGCAGTCCGCCAACAAGGGGGTTCATCACGACCTCCTTTCGGCCGCTGCGAATCTGGCCGATCAACTGCTCGGGCGTGAGGATCTCGACGTTGTTCAGGCCACGCAACTCCTCGACCGAGCCGGCCGGATTCTCATTCGGCCGGGGCACGCCCGACCGCTTCCAGGCGCTGTATTCGGCGGTCTCGTTCATGATGAAACTGCCATAACGGGACCAGGCCTCGTCCGGGTCGGGGTGCAGGAGGGTGACGGTACTGCCGTTTTCGGGGTGATAGACGAAGCCCCGTTTGCCCTGGTTGCGCAGCTCCTGCTGATACACGGCCGCAAGTTCGGGCATCGCCATCGGCGGCGAGAACGGCAGCCCGAAGCGCGCGGCTCTCCTGGCCGCCGCACCGGTCATACCGCCGACGAAGACGATCGGATGGGGGCGGGTATGCGGCTTCGGCGTGACGTTGATGAGTGCGCCCTGATATTCGAAGGGCTCGTCGCTCCACGCCTTGAGCATCACTGACAGACAGCGATCCATCAAAGCGCCGCGCTGCGACCAGTCCTTGCCGGCGGCGTGGTATTCCTCAGGCCGGTAACCCATTCCGGCCACGAAGCTGAAGCGGCCCCGGGCCAGGTTGTCCAGCACGGCGATATCCTCGGCGAGCCGAATCGGATCGTAGAGCGGGACGATGAGGGCGTTGATGCTGATCCGCACGCTGCGGGTGCGCCCGGCGACCGCAGCGGCCAGAATCAGCGGCGACGGCAGCCAACCGGTCTTGGCCAGATGATGTTCTTCGCCGCTGACCGCGGTGAAGCCATGGGTATCGGCGAACTCGGCCATCTCCAGTGCGGCCTGATAGCGGCCGGTGTGCCGGGCCGCAGGATCGGCGATGTTGGTCATGTTCAGCCGTAGTGCGGTGAGCAGACTCATCACTGCCCGCTGACCGGGCGGCTGGCACCCGCGAACAACGTGCCCCGGATCAGTCTCTTTGCCGAGCCGAGCGTGGCTTCGTATGCCTCCGGCGCCAAACTGGCCGCCTGCTCGGACAGCCCGCGCGTCAACGCGCAGATGGCCTCCACCGCTCCGGCCGGGCCGGTGTCGGGGGACAGCACACCTTGCCCGTTCGCGTCCGCGACGATCTCGCTGACGACATCGCGCAGCGCCTTGGATCCCGGATACTTCGGACCTCCGCGCGACGACCGGGCATAGCTTTCGATGCGGACAGCCCGCAGGAACGCGGCCAGGTGCGGGTAGTCGTGAATCAGCCGTGTCGACTCGTCCAGCACCGCATCGAGTCGGTCGACGACGTCGTCGGACTGGGCTGCGGCCGCACGCAGCCTTGGCAACACGATCTGCTCGATCTCCTCGCCGGTCGCGTTGAGCAGCTCGGACTTGTTGGGGAAATAGTGATAAAGGCTGCCGCTGGTCATGTCGGCCGCGCGGGCGATCTCGCGGACCGTCGCCTGCGAATAGCCGACCTCGGCAACGCAGCGCATGGCCGCGGCGATGATCCGTTGCCGAGTCTGCTCACCATGTGCGCCAACCGGCCGGCCCAATTGAGACCCTGACGCAGAAGAGCTAACGGTCATGCCGCGCGGCGTCCTCCGTTGATCCGTCGGTCACCCACCGCCCGCCTGCGCGGACGCCGGAACTAATCGATCAGTCGAATATATTCGACCGTGTCGAACCCATGCCGCCCGCCAAGCGCGGGCAACCACGTGAGTGAGGAACACGCCCACCATGACCCGGGCACAGCTTGGCCGCCCCGTCGGCGCAAGCGGCGAGGAGACCCGCCAGCGCATCATCGTTGCGACGATGCGGTGCGTGGCCGAGGTCGGCTACTCGCAGGCGACGATCCGCGAGATCGCCCGGATGGCGGAGGTGACCAGTGCCAGCTTGTACAACTACTTTCCGAACAAGTCGGAACTGATCAAGGCGACGATCGCGGCCAGGGCCGACGCCGCTATGCCACGGCTGCGAACTGCGGCGCAAGGTAGCGGCGACGTCGTCGAGCGGATCGAAGCAGTGCTCGACGAATGTGGCCAATTGATGCGTGAGTACCCGGAGCTGGCCGCCTTCGAGTGGGCGATCCGGGCGGGAAACATCGTGAGCTCCGATTGGCCCGCAGCCGCCGAGGTGGGTGATCGCGGATTCACGACGTTTCGCGAGATCATCGAGGGCATTGTCGACGATGCTCAGCAGCGCGGCGAACTCGGTGAACAACCCGATGCGCGGGCCACGGTGGAGGCGATCTATGCACTCATCTACGGGTTGACCGAGTTGGCCGCCACCCTGCCCCCCGAGGAGTACCAGGCGGCGCTGAGCTCGGCCAAGGTGTTGGTCAGAGGCGCGCTGTTCGACCGCTGATCGCCGTCACCAGGATTTCGCCGAACGTGTTCTGAGAGTGAGAAGTTGGCCGATTTTTCGCAGCCATGGCACGCTCGGTGGACCAGGTGCGTAGATCGGCGCATTGGGCTCCGGCTCGCCAGTGACCGTTGTGACAGACGTGATGAACGGCGTGTCAGCCCAGGTCGAAATCGATGACTCCGCGGATCAGCTCACCCGCGGCGAGATCGGCATAGGCGTCGTTGATTTCGGCTAGCGCGTACCGCTTGGTGATCATCTCGTCGAGGAGCAGCCGTCCGGATTCGTACAGCGTGGCCAGCAGCGGAATGTCGCTCTTGGGATTGCAGGAGCCGAATATCGTGCCGCACAACGTCTTATTCATCAAAATGAAATCCTGCAACGCGACGTCGACCGAGGATGTGTTCGGTGCGGGCAGGCCGGTGAGCACGCAGGTGCCGCCCTTGCGGGTGAGCTTCAGCGCTGCGTCGACGTCGGCCGCTTCTATCATCGCCGGGGAGACGACGACGGCGTCGGCCATCACCCCGCGGGTTAGTTCGCGCACCAACTCGAGCGCTTCCGGCGCGGTCGCCACCGCATGGGTGGCCCCGAAGGTCGGGGCGGACGTGCGCTTGAATTCGGCGGGATCGACGGCGATGACGCGGGCTGCGCCGCTGATCCGCGCGCCCTGGATGGCCGCGGTGCCGATCCCGCCGGCGCCGATCACCACCACGGTGTCGCCACCGCGCACCCTGGCGCGACGGGCTGCCGAACCGTATCCGGTCGGAACCGCGCATGCCAGCAGCGCGGCGGGCGCCAACGGGAAGCCGGGATCGATCTTGACCAGCGAATCGGCGGACACAACGGTGTGTTCGGCGAACGCCCCGATCTTGGATATGTGTCCCAGGTTTCGCCCGTCGACGGTGTGATGGCGAAATGTGCCGTCGGTCGGCATACCGGGGGCGAGCGTCCCGGCTCCGGTGTCGCACAGGTATTCCATGCCGCAGGCACACCATCGGCACTGACCGCACACGGCGACGAATGACGTCACCACGTGGTCGCCGGGCGCGAAGCGCCGGACTCCCTCGCCGACCCCGATCACGATGCCCGAGCCTTCGTGTCCGCCGATCGTCGGCGACATCGCCGGAAGTCCCAGGGAACGCAGCGTTTCTGCGGGGGGAGCCAGCCTGCCCTGGCGGATGTGTTCGTCGGAGTGGCACAACCCGGTGGCTGCGAGACGCACCAGGACTTCGCCGGAACGGGGCGGATCCAGGTCAAACTCTTCGACGGTCCACGGGCGGCCGTACTCGTAGAGAATGGCGGCGCGGCTTCTCATGGATCCGTTGCATCCATCATGGCTCCCCGGAACGGCGAAACGACATACTATCAACCGATTGATTATTTGGTTGATAGCGACACCGCAACCGGCCGAGGCCGATACTATCAAGCGGTTGATTATATAGCTTGGTGGAGGAACGGCGATGTCGTATCTGGTGGTGGTTCCACAGCTGTTGTCGTCCGCGGCGACCGAACTGGCGACTATTGGCACGGCGCTGAACTCCGCTGCCGCGGCGGCAGCGCTGCCAACCACCGGCATACCGGCAGCCGCTCAGGATGAGGTCTCGGTGGCGGTGGCATCGCTGTTCGCGGCGCACGCCCGGGAATATCAGGCGCTGAGCGCGCGGGTCAGCGATTTTCACCAGCAGTTCGTGGAGTCGTTGACGTCGAGTGCGGGATCGTATGCGGCCGCTGAATCGGCCAACGCCAATCCGTTGGCGAAGGCGGCGCTCAACCTGATCAACTCGCCCGCGCAGAGCCTGTTGGGCCGTCCGCTGATCGGTGACGGTGCCAGCGGCGCGCCCGGCACCGGGTACGACGGCGGGCCGGGCGGGTTGCTGTACGGCAATGGCGGCGACGGCGGATCGGGCGGGGCCGGTCAGGCCGGAGGCAACGGCGGCAGCGCTGGTCTGATCGGCAACGGCGGCGCCGGTGGGCGAGGCGGCGGCGGTGTCGCGGGCGCCTCGGCCGCCCCGCCCGGCGGACGGGGCGGAGCCGGGGGTGTGCTGTGGGGCAACGGCGGAAGCGGCGGCACCGGCGGGGCCGGTGTGCCGGGCAGCGCAGGCGGCGTTGGCGGTGTCGGTGGCCCCGCCCAGTTGATCGGCGACGGCGGCAACGGTGGCATGGGCGGTTCGGGTGCCGACCCCGGCCCGGGTGGAGCCGGTGGTGCCGGTGGACAACTGGCCGGCCGTGCCGGTTCCACCGGGGCACCCGGCACCCAGGTCGGTGCACCCGGCGTTCCGGGCGGTCCGCCGGATCCTGGCGGGCCGATTGGTCCCGGCCAGAACGCGGTCGACGCGGCCCGTTCCGGCGATCTCGCCTCGTCGAACGGGGGAACCATCACCGACGGTGCTCTCAAGGAGATCTCGGGCATTGACGCCGGCATCAAGAACCCGAATGTCGTTTGGGTGCACAATGATTCGGGGGACTCGGCGCGAATCTTCGCTGTCGACGCAAAGACCGGCCAAACCTTGGGCAGCTACACACTTGGTGGTGCAAAAGCCGTCGACTGGGAAGACATCGAGGTCGCCACCGCGGCCGACGGCAAGTCCTATATCTATGTCGGCGACATCGGCGACAACGGATTGTCGCGCAGCGATGTCGTCATCTACCGCGTCCCCGAGCCGACGGTGACCGGCACGGCGACCAACCCCACGAACACCACGTTGACGGGGGTCGATCAGCTTCGTCTTGTCTATCCCAATGGAGAAAAGATCAACTCCGAGTCACTGGCCGTCGATCCACGCTCGGGCAACCTGATGGTCATCGAAAAGACCAGCGCCAACATTTCCCGCGTCTATTCGGCACCGGCAACTGCGTGGGGAAGTACCGGTGATACAACGCTGCAACAAGTCGCGACGCTGGACTTGTCGCAGACCAACTCGAAACTTGTCACCAGCGCCGACTTCTCACCGGACGGTTCGGAATTGGCCGTTCGCACCTATCGCGACGTGCTGCTGTGGAATCGGGACCCGAACAGCACTGCCTGGTCGCCGTTCAGCCAGCAGCCCGCTATGGGGCCGGCGGTTCCGAATGAATCCCAGGGTGAGGCGATCGCCTTCCATCCGGACGGGGCCGGCTACGTCACGGTGAGTGAGGGGACAAACCAGACCCTGCACAACTTCGACGCGCCGTGACCTCGATGGCGCGCCGGTGGAGCGCGTCATCAACGACGGGAGTGTGCTGGCCCGCAGCCACGTGGGCGAGAGACGCCGCTTGCGAAGAACGCCCATGACCGAGCGAGTCAGTGAATACCTGTCGATGACTGCCCGCTGTGCTGCGCGGCGCAACCTGGCTCGCGTCGTTCAGGGTGCCTCGGCGCCATGGCCTCTGGCTTCTTGTACAAGAAGGCCAGCGGTATGAAAGTCAACCCGACCAGTACGACCGCCACCACAAGCGCCGCGCTGTAGGCGTGCGAAAGGTCGTTCAGAGAAAGGGGCCGCCGCGACGTTACCGGTTGGTGGAGCTGGCTGGTCAGGATCACCGACAGCAGCGCGGTGCCCACCGCGGCTGCCACCTGCTGATTGACCTTGATCATCGTCGAACCCCTGGCCATCTGATGTGGGGCCAGCGTCTGCATTGCCACTGCGACCAGCGGCATCCGGGTAGCGCCCATGCCCAGTCCTAACATCGTCAGAGCGGCCAGAAGCATCGGCAGCGACTCACGTTGCTGGGCAACGCCATAAGCGAAGACACCCATGCCCGCGACGTTCAACGTGACGCCGATGAGAAGAACCCCGCGAGCGCCGCGTCGGTCGATCAACATTCCCGCCAACGGCATACTCACCGCGGCGCCGATTCCTTTGGGGACCACGCTCATCCCGGCTTGCAAAGGTGTCTGGTTCAGCAGCTGCTGGAAGTAGCTGGGAAACAGTACCCCGGCGCCGAAGGTCGAGACGATGTAGAAGAACATGGCGACGTTGGTGAGGGTGAACGCTCGGTTGGTCAATAGGCGCAGGTCGATCAGGGGCCTATCTGACCGGTGGAGAGCATGAAACACGAACCCGATAATCAACGCCGTACCAATGGCCAGTGGTATCCACACGTGCCTGTCGGTCACGGTGCCGCGGCCAGGGATTTCGGACATCCCGTACAACAGCACCGGCAGGCCCGGTGACAGCAGCAGCATCCCGATGACGTCGAAGGTCTCCGACGGTGCCGAGTCATCGTCGGGCAACACGATCGCGGCCAGGCCGATTGCGGCCACACCGACGGGCAGGTTGATCCAGAAGATCCACTGCCAGCTATAGCTGTCGATGAGCCAACCGCCCAAGACAGGCCCAAAAGCTGGAGCGAGCACAACCGGGATTCCCAGCACTGCCATCACGCGACCGACCCGTTTGGGACCTGCCTCGCGGTTCACGATGGTCAGGGTCAACGTCGTGAGCATGCCACCGCCGAAGCCCTGCACCACCCGAGAGACGATCAGCACCGCGATGTTTGGCGCCACCGCGCACAGCAGCGAGCCCAGTGTGAACGCGACGACGGAACCGATGAAGATTCGTTTTGTGCCGAATCGGTCGGCTGCCCAACCAGCCAGCGGGATCACGGCGGCCAACGCGAGCGTGTAACCGGTGATCGTCCAGGCAACGACGGCCTGGGTCGAGCCGAAGGTGGTGACGAAGGTGCGTTGGGCAACGGTGACAACGGTGGTGTCCAAAAGGTTCATGAATGAGCCCAGGACGCACACTCCAGCTATCCACCACAGCCTGGCGTCGAGCTTGTCGGCATTGCTGCTATCGCGGCTCGCAAGGTGAGGGGGCAGGCCGGGTTGCCGTCCGCCCGGGCGGCGTATCACCGTACTTCCCGGGCGCAGTGGGAAGGCGTCAGCTTTTCGACAGCGCGCAGGGCCGTCGCAGTCCGCTCTTCCCAACCGCCGTTGACAACGACGAATGGTCGTCCCACCGCGCGCAGAGCGCGCTCGCAGCGGGCGACGAAGTTAACGCCCTCACTGAGCGGATAAGCCACACCAGCCGTGTCCGACGGCGTGTTGGGCGTCATGAGGAGCGTGAGATCGTAAGGGCGCCGGGGTAATTCGCGGAGTCCGGTGGGGCAGCTTCCTAACAGCAACTCGGCCCACATGGTGGTCGCCAGCGGATCGGTGGCACAGATCAGCACCCGATCGGCGTCGCGCGCCAAGGCTTCCTCCGAAGCGATCTGTCCGCGAACGATTTCGGTCCAATCCAGTGCTGTCGACGAGCCTTCGTTCAAATCCCGTGGTGTCCTTGACCATTCGGGAACCCATTTCGTCCCAAGCTTTTCGGCGAGCGCCATGGCGAGGGCGCTCGCCTCGGCGGGATCGGGGCTGAGGATGCTGACCCGTTTCACGAAGGCGGGCCGCACGCAGCGTGGGATGTGCTGCCAGTGCGCGAACGGGTTCGCGCGGATGCACGTTGCACTGACCGGAACGACTGCGCGCGGCTGATCGACTGACACGAAACGCGCTCCGAGAATTCGGGCGAAGTCCGCGCCGTAGGGCTCGGAGGCAAAGACGAAATCGGGACGCACTGGGAGCACTTCCTCCAACCCCGCCTTCCACCTGGCCCAGGACGGCGGTTGGTCCGACGGATGCTGCAGGTTCTCGATGGAGAGACGAGTCACGCGATCGAAGGGGAACAGCTCACGCATCCATGCCACGCGTTGGGTGCTCGATATCGGGTCTTGGGCCTGTACCGAGATGACGATCGTCAGATCATCCACCCATCGGTGCGCGAACTCGCAGAGGTAAATGTGGCCGGCATGGGGCGGCAAGAACCTCCCGAGCACCATTCCGCGGGTCACGACGGCCTCCGCACGCCGGTGACGGGGTCAGCGTTTCGCGGGCCGGCGCGAAGGACCTGCGCCTCAGCAGCGCTATGTCCGACATCGCCGAATGCGCGCTCAGCACGTAGCGGAGGCGGACCAAAACGATGCACGAACCTTGTTTAGCACCAGGTTGCGCCCACGTCTGGATAAATCGGCGTCTGGATGTGGCGACGCGGATTGGCGCATGCCCCGGTATTGGCCCGCCAGGCGGCATGGCAGCCGGACAAGTCACGTCGCGTGTCCCTCTGCACTGGCGGTCGTGACGAAAGTCGCCGCAGCGCCAGGCCCGCAACTTCCGGCCATCCGCGCCATGGCGCACTGCGCACCGACCCGATTCCGGCCAAAAGCACTCGCCCGCAAGGATTGGGGATGGAATTATTCGCAGGCCAGGTGGAGGCGTTCGAGGCGGCCCGACTCCACTGTTCTCGCGCCACTATCTGTCGCTACGTGGGTGGCAAAGCCCAGATACGCGACGCCGTGGTGATGCGTATGTCGGCTCGCATAATCGACACTGTTCACCACGCCGTCGATGGTCTGAGCGGCCCTGAGCGCGTGGTAGCTGCGATCACCGTGGCGCTGGAACAGATCAGGGCCGATCCCATACGCCGACTGATGCTCGACTCGACCGTCGCCGCTGATTTGGGCGATCTGCACTCCTCACCGATCTTGGGTCGCCTCGCCGCCGATCTCACCGTGGACGGGCCGCCGGGCGCTGAACGACGCGGCATTTCGCTGATTCGCGCTCGCGGCCATAAGATGCTTGGACGTGGCAGGTGCCACAGCGAATAAGCCGCTCGTGGCGCGCGGGCGCTCATTAGCTACCCGACCGCACCGCCGCGATGACGCCACCGTCGACCAGCAGGTCGGTACCGGTGATAAAGGATGCGTCGGGGCCGAGCAGAAAGGCCGCTGCCGCTGCGATGTCGTCAGGGGTTCCGATGCGGCCAGTGCCCGAGCTGGCGATCATCGCCCGCATGTCTTCGCCGACGCCGGAGTGCAGTTCCTGCTGCCCCATTGGCGTCGAGATGATGCCGGGGCTGATCGAGTTTATCCGAGCGCCGCGGCGGCCCCACTGCGCGCTCGCGGCACACACTCGAATATGATTGGCCCGCTTAGCGATCGGGTAGGCAAAGGCCGGTTCGGTGACCCGGCTGACGAAGTCGAGCGCTAGCAGGTCACCCGGCGGGTTGTGGGCCAGCGCGTGCTCTTGCTCGGCGGTCAGCGGCGGGACCAGGTGGCCTGCCATGCTGGCGATCACCACACCCGCGCCGCCCGGCGCGACGACGTCGCCGAACTCCTGCAGCATCAGCGCAACGCCGACCAGGTCGACAGCCAGGATTGTTTGCGCCCAGGCTTGCACCGGGGAGAGCCCGGCGGTGTGTGCCACGTGGGTGACATTGCCGAGGGAGGCGGCGTACTGCGCGAGCCCGCGAACTGATTCCGCTGAAGCGACGTCGACGCTGCGACCCAGCACGCGATGGCCGGCAGCGGAGAGGGATTCGACGACGGATGCCAGCGCCTCGTCGTTGTTGTCGGCCAGCAGTACCGTCTTGCCAGAGCCCGACCGGCGGGCAATCGCCTGACCGATGCCGCCGGCACCGATAACGGTCAACACATCCCCATGCACAGCCATGCCACTACCTCCGTTCGGGAGACACCTGCGATCGCCAGTCACCACCTCAGGTAGTCAAACCTAAGCTAGCGGGAGTTTCCGCCCTTGATGCCTGATCAGCGTTGTTTGTGCTGGTCAGTGGTGGTTTTTTGGGTTGGTGGGT
>NZ_LQOX01000072.1 GCF_002102175.1 Mycobacterium gastri
CTCGCGGCTTGCTTGAGCCGAGTGCGGGGAAACCCGCTTGCTCGGTTCTGAGGGGGCCCCGGCGCAGCAATGCGCCGGGGCTACCCGACTGCTCCGTGTGGCGGCTCGACGATGCCAAGGCGATAGAAATCATCGAGTTGTTGACGGCGATGACTTATAGCACCACCGGTCCGGGTCATTACTATGTCGACATTTCCGCACCCACGGAGACGCTTGTCCTTTCACGGAACGAGTACGTGTAGCTGAAATGCCGACCAACCAATCGCAACGTTCACAGTCGAACTCAGGCGTCGATCACCACCCGATCGCTTCGAGCCCGCGAGACGCAGACCAGCATCTCGTCATCACCCTCCGCGGCGCGCCCGCGGTGATCGACGTCCCCGGTCAGCACCTTGACCTTGCAGGTCCCGCAGAACCCTTGCTGGCACGAATAAGCGGTCGCGGGCTCATGGTCGAGCATGACGTCCAGCGCCGAGCGGTTCGCCGGCACGCTGAGCACCCGCTGCGAGCGCGCCAGTTCCAGCGCGAAGGGAACACCGTCGACCACCGGCGGCGGACCGAACCGCTCATAGTGCAGGGGCGCGTCGGCGTGTTGGTCGCGCGCCGCCCGCACCGACTCCAGCATCCCGGTGGGTCCGCATACGTACACCGCCGTCGTCGGACCGGCGTCGGCAAGTAGGTCCTCGGCGGTGGGGAAGCGGCCGCGCTCGTCGTCGGCCCAGACGGTGACCCGATCCGGCGCCACCGCCACCACCTCGTCCAACAACGGCATATAGTCCCGGCTCCGGCCGGCATAGGTTGCGCGCCAATCAATTCCGTGCTGATGGGCCAGCCGGATCATCGGCAGGATCGGCGTCACCCCGATGCCGCCGATCACGAACAGCACGTCGCGCTCGTCGGTGACCAGATAGAACGCGTTGCGGGGGCCTTCGAACGTCAGCGTGTCGCCCTCGCTGAAGGCGTCGTGCATCTCTATCGAACCGCCGCCGCCGTCGTCGATCCGGCGCACGGCGATGCGGTAGTCGGTGCGTCTCCCGGGCGGACCGCACAGCGAGTACTGCCGGCGCCGCCGCGAGGGCAGCCGGACATCGATGTGCGCTCCGGGAGTCCAAGATGGCAGCAGTCCGCCGTCCGGGTCGGCCAACGTCAAGGCGACCACGTCCGGGGTGAGCAGCTCGCGTTTGGTGACCACCGCGGCGGTGGTCCGCTGCACCGGCACTATCCGCGATGGCGTCCACCGCGACGCCGACGCGAAACCGCCGAACAGCGCACCCACCCCGCACAATGCGGTCAACATGCGATCGCGGCTGCGGCGACCATAAAGGTCGGCGGGCCTGCTGCTCCAAACAGTCTGCGCCACAGCGGTTTCCCTATATCTGTCGAATGTCGAAGGGGGCGAACAGCCGAACCAGCGACGGACTGATGCGGCGCAGCGCATACCCGAGCCGCGACTCCGCCGCAACGGGCAACACCGCCGCGCCGGTGCGGACTGCCTTGACAATCGCCTTGGCGGTGGCCTCGGGGGTGTAGTTGCGCCGCCGGTACGCGGCGTCGGCCTTCTCGCGGGCGCGCTCCTGCTGCTCGGCCGTCAGCCCCGCATAGACGGTGCTCTTGGCGATGTTGGTGTTGACGAAGCCCGGGCACACCGCCGTGACGGTGATGCCTTCGTCGGCGAAGTCGGCGCGCATCGATTCGCTCAATGCCAGTACCGCCGCTTTCGAGGTGCCGTAGGCGACCATCGATTTTGATGGCACGTAGGCGGCCGCCGAGGCCACGTTGATGATCGTGCCGCCCTGGCCGCGCTCCACCATCTGGGCGCCGAACGCTCGGCTGCCGTTGATGACGCCGCGGACGTTGACACCCATGATGGTGTCCCAGTGCTCCGGTGTGGTCTCCAGAAACCGGCCGGCCATCCCGATGCCGGCGTTGTTCACCAGGATGTCGACCACGCCGTGTTTGTTACGTACTTGTGCGGCAACCTCATTCATCGCAGCTTCGTCGCTGACGTCAACCTGGTAAACCGAGGCCTCGGCGCCGGCTGCCCGCACAGCCTCCGCGGTGTCGTTGGCCCCGGCAAGGTCTCGGTCGACGATCACGACGGCACGCGCACCCTGACGGGCCAACTCCACCGCGGTGGCCCGGCCGATCCCGGCGCCTGCCCCGGTGACCAGCGCGAGTGTGCCTCGCACAGCGCGCGGTCGGGTGGACTCACCGGCCGGAGCCGCCCCTTCGGCGACCATATCGACCCACTCGCTGGTGAGCCGCGCGATGACGTCGGGACGCGAGGTCACCACCCAGTGCCCGCCCTCAATCGAGACGACCCTGCCCTCGGCCGGAATCGAGCCGGCGAACCGCTGCAGGGACGGCGTCACGAAATAGTCCTGCCGCGCCACCAGCACCTGCACCGGGACGCGCGCCTGCGGCAGTTGCGCCGGCGGTGAAAGAAGCGGTGACGGCATGTTGGCGCGGTAGAGGTTGAGCCCGGTGAGGTAGTCGTCGAGCGACCGGGGCGACGCGCCACGCCGGCTGCGGGTGCTTGATCTCCCGATACGCTCAACGGCCTCAAACACTTTCACTTGCAACCGCGACCGGATCGCGATCTCCGGCGCAACCGGACACAGGAAGAACCAGATGTAGGAGGAGGCCAGGATCTGTCGGGCGACGGCGGCCACGGCGCGCGGTGTGCGCGGTGAGCGCAGAAACCGGCCCGCATAGTTCAGGTGCGGCCCGGAGATCGAGGTGAACGAGGCGATCTTGCCCAGCACGGTGTCGTCGGTGACCGCCGTCCAGCCCTGGATCGAGCCCCAGTCGTGCCCCATCAGGTGGACCTGGTCGACGCCCAGGCCGTCGATCACCGCGCCGACGTCGGAAACCAATTGGGGGAGTTGATATCCCGACCGGCCAGCCGGCCGTCCGGATTCGCCCGTCCCGCGCACGTCGTAGGCCACGATGTTGTATTTGGCGGGGTAGCGCTGGCCAAGTTCCGCCGCGACGCCATCCCACACGCGGTGGTTATCCGGGTAGCCGTGGATGGCCAGGACGGTCGGGCGCCGCGGATCGATCTCGGTGTGGGCATGCACGGCCAGTGCGACGCCGTCCGATGCGTTCACAGTGGCGCGAATCATGGCTCCTCGATGCTCAGTGCGCCGCTCGGGCAGCGGGTGATCGGGCCAAGTACTCGACCGCGCGCCCTACCCCGCCCAGCTGGGACGGGTGGAAGCGCGGCGTGTAGTAGGCGCCGATGACCCGCAGGAACTGAAAAGGCCCCGGCACCAGACCCCGCCGCGCCGCATCGAAGTAATCCCGCCAGCGCGGCCTGGTCTCCGGCGACAGGTGCGGGTCGACCGAGTACATGAACCGCACGCCGCGCACGAACAACCACAGCATCGCCGGCGTGACCAAGAGCTGCGTGCGCACCTGCCGCCAGTACCCGGCCCGCAGATGCTTCATGGTGTCAAAGGCAACCGCCTTGTGTTCGACCTCCTCCGCGCCGTGCCAACGCAGTAGATCGAGCATCACCGGATCGGTGCCGAGGGCATCGTGCTGCGGGGTGTCGAGAATCCATTCACCCAGGATGGCGGTGTAGTGCTCGATGGCCGCCACGATCGAAACCTGCTCCAGCAACCAGCTCTGCCGTCGTCGCAGGCTCCAGCGGGGCCGGTCCCCGATCAGCTTGCCGAACAGCCAGCGGAGCTGGTCGGTGAACGGTGTCACGTCAATACCTTTGGCGGCGAAGTGCTCGAGCACGCCGGAATGCGCCTGGGAATGCAGGGCTTCCTGGCTGATGAATCCCTGTACATCAAGCCGCAGTTGGTCGTCCTTGATCAGCGGCAACGCCTTCTTGAACGCCTCGACGATGAACTCTTCGCCCGCCGGTAGCAGCAGGTGCAACACATTGCAGAAGTGGGTGGTGAAGGGTTCGTTGGGCACGTAGTAGAACGGCAGCTTCGCCCAATCGAACTCGACGTCGCGCGCCTGAAGGACGATCCGCTCGTGATCCAGTGACGCGTCATGCGGGCCGGCTGCCTGGTCATCGACAGTGAACATGGTGATCCCCTTGGGCGGCTGCGGCGTGACAACGAGTGCTCGATGTTGTCGGGCTTGCCATCCTGGTACCCGAATTTAGCGCCCCGCAACCGAACCGGCGTGTGACTAGGCACTGCATTGCGCCTCGGTCTCGGCTTCGGTGATCAGCTGCTCGCGCCGCAGGAACTCGACCAGTGCCTCGACCGTGTCGGCCAGGGCCGGCTCGCGCAACCCGACGTTGGCCAGCGTGCGCGCATGCCGGTATTGCGTGTTGTCGTAGCGCTTGTCGCGCATCGCCTCGATCTTGCCGGCCGAGCGGGTCAGGAAATCGACCAGCGGGTACAGCGGGTCGCGGGGCGTGCACCGGCGGTTCAACCGCTCGGCGAACGACGGGATGTCGTGGTAGGCAAAGCGGTAACCGTAGCGTTCGGACAACAACCGGGTGATGTCGGTGAGGTTGTAGTAGTCGTCGGCGGTGATGTTAAAGACCGTGCCGGTCTCGGCCGGCAGGTCCATCAGCGCGACGATGTGATCGGCGACCAGGTCCGCCGGCAGCAGGCTGACCTGGTTGTGCGCGGTGACGGCCAGGCCGTGCTCGATCATGAACGCGGTGAGGCGCACCAAGATGTCGTCCTGGCTGCCGAAGCCCGCGCTGGTGGGCGAGATGAGCGACGGCCGGTAGATCCGCACGTCGAGTCCTTGCCGTTGGGCGGCCAGCGTCAACTGCTCGGCGACCCACTTGGTCTGCGAGTAGCCGAAATCCAGCCCGGCCATCTCCTCGTTCCCATACGACTCGCCGACCACCGGCATGGTGCTCCAGCCGTAGATGAAGGTGCTGGAAACCAGGTGGAAGCTCTTGCGGTGTGTGGTCAGCGCCAGCCGCAGCAGCTCCCAGGTGCCGATCACGTTGGCCGGACGCAGTGCGTCGTAGGTTCGGACATAGTTGACCAGGGCGCCGTTGTGGACGATGCCGTCCACGGTGCCGGCCAGTCGCCGGAATCCCGCCTCGCCGATTCCCAGGTGAGGCTCGGCCAGGTCACCGCAGATCACCCGAACCCGCGCCAGGACTTCGGCCTCCAGCGCCGGCGACCATAGCTGGGCCCGGCGTAGCGAGGCGATGATCCGATCGTGACCGTGTGCCGTATCGGTGGCACGGACCAGCGCGTGGATGGTGTAGGACGTCCGCCGGAGCAGGCTGGCGAGCAGGAACGGTCCCAGGAACCCTGTCGCGCCGGTCAACAGGATGTCGCTGGGCGCGCCGGATCGCGCCGGCGGGAGCGCCGGCAGCGGCAGCCGCGCGTCGACGCGCATCTGCATGGCCTCGTATGCCTCGTACTCGGCGGCAATCCGGTCGAGCGTGTGGCGCAGGGCGTGGATCGGCTGGCCGGACCCATCGCCGAACTGCCACACCAGCCGGAAGAACTCGCCGACCGTCAGGCGCTGCAGCAGACGGGTGTTGACTTCCTCGGTCAGCTCTGCCGCGCCATGCTCGTCCAACAGCGCCTGCAGGTCCGCGCGCAGTTCGGCCAGGGCCAGTGAGTCGATGCCGAGATCGGCGAAGGAACAGTCCTCCTGGCCGGTCAGGTCGTAGCTCTCCATGAGATGACGGAAGCGTTCCAGCGGACCCGCGGTGACCCCCGGCTCCTCGTGGATCCGGCGGGTGTGGCTGGCCAGTACGGGCAGTTTCCCGTCGAGCCACAGTCGTCGCGTCTGCGCGCGCCTGATCTTGCCCGAGGTGGTCTTGGGAATGCTGCGCGGCGGTGAGAACACGATGGTGTGCGGATCGACATGGCAGTAACGCCGGATCGACCGCGCCAGTGCCTTCGGGTCCGGGAGGGAGTGCTGGTCACGCACCTCGGCGACCACCACCAGCGCTTCCTGCTCCTCGTGCTCGAACGAGAAGGCGGCGACGCAGCCGTTGCGAACCTGCGCGGCCGACCGCTCCACTACGGCCTCGATGTCGGATGGGTAGCAGTTGACGCCGCGGACGATGATCAGGTCCTTGCTGCGGCCGCAGACGAACAACTCGCCCTCGTAGAGGAAACCGAGATCGCCGGTCCGCAGATAGGTGCGCTCCGCATCGCCGGTGATACGGGCTGCGAAGGTCTCCGCGGTCAGCTCGGGGCGGTGCCAGTATCCGCCGCCCTTGGACGGTCCGTCCAGCCACACCTCGCCGATTCGGCCCTCGCCCAGGGCCTGCCTCGACCGGGGGTCGACGATGCGGACCACGTTTCCGGCAACGGGCTTGCCGCAGCTCACCACGTGGGCCTGGTTGTTGTTGTCCGGCAGTGCCTTTTCGACCCGGGCAAGATTCTGCCCCAGCGCTCGCTTGTTCAAAGCCAGCGTCTGGCGCCCCCGGATGGACACGATCAGGGTGTTTTCGGCCAAGCCGTAAGCGCCGGCCAGCGCGTCGGGCCGCAGACCGTAGCCAGCGAAGCGCTGTCGGAAACGAGCAAATGTGTTGGCGCGCAACGGCTCTGCACCGACGAGTAGGCTGTCCAGGCTGCTCAGGTCGATCCCGGTCAACTCGTCGGTGGGCAGCTTGTCCTCGCGCAGGCAGTACTCCAGCGCGAAGTTCGGCGCCGGGCTATGGGTGGCGCGCACCTGGCTGATCAGCCGGAGCCAGGCCGACGGCCGTTGCAGGAAATCAGCCGGCGACATCGCATGCGTGGTCCCGCCGAGCAGCAATATGAACAGGTAAGCGGAGATCAGGCCCATGTCGTGGTGCTGCGGCAGCCAGCTGACGGCCACTTCGCCACCGGCGAACGCCGAGCCGTTGGCGATGACGTTGGCGTGGCTGACGATCACACCCTTGGGATCGCTGGTGGAGCCGGAGGTGTACTGCAGGAAGAGCACCGGGCCGGGCGTGTCCGCCACGGGAGCGCCGCCGAACTCCCAGGTGCCGTCCGTTGCGAACCACGGCAGCTCCGGAGGCCGCGCGGCGCCGGGCCACGGCAGCCCGCCTTGTCGGTGCCCGAGCAGCAGGCGGTAGTCGTACTCGAACTGCTTGGTCGACAGCACCACCTTGGCCTGGCAGTCCCGTGCGATGAAGCTGAGCTTGGCCAGGCCCGCTTCGAATGCCATGGGCAAAGGCGGGCTGACCGGTACCGCGATCACCCCGATACGAGCGCAGGCGAAGAATGCCGCCACCATCTCCAGGCCTGGCGGGTAGACCAGCAGCGCCCGGTCTCCCGGTCGGAGCCCGGCCTCTGCAAACAAGTAGGCGGCCAGCTCGCGGGTCCGTTCGGCGAAGCTGTGGTAGGTGTAGTGCTCGAGCTCGCGGCCTTCGGCATCCACGAACCGGTAGAGGGTCTGGTCTGGCCGGCGTACTTCCCACATCCGCAGGTAGTCGATAAGCGTATCCATTGTAGGAGCCATGTAGGAGCCATTCCTCCTTCCGAGCCGGTCTTCGACCGGGTCGACGGAACCACGTCATTCACCAATCGGTAATGCCAAGCGTAACCCTTCGGACCGATGACAAGCAAAGGATTTGAGTGCCTTTTATGGCGGTTTACACTAATTTTACAGCCGGAATCCAGTTAATCGGCCATGTTGCAAATAATCGGTGCTTGGATTGCGGCCTGACATGCGGCCTGCCAGGCCTGAGCGCAGAATTTCCCGAGATTTCCGTACTTACGTTAATCAGTATCTCAGTACCATGAGTAACGCCGTTTAACCAGGAAAACAGCCGGGATGCGGAGATACTGACATACGGAGATGCGTATTACCGTATTTCATGATCCACAACATGAAGTGCGCTTTGAAAAACTGCTCTCAAACCAGTGTTAACACGATGGTCCAGGTGAATTATCAAACGAGAAACTTGTAGCGTAGGTGCTCGCTATGTAGTTGGTATCTGTCATTACAGCAACGGCCATCTATATCGCCTTGCGAAAATGAGTCGCTTGCGAGTGGACGGACGCCGCGGAGTCGGGCACTGCCGTCGTCGGCTGGTTCCATGGGCGCGTCGGCAGGATCGGGCAATCCGCCTCCCGACGGTGCGGCCCGGCGTCGACCACACCCGCGTACTTCGCCGGCGGCCGCCGGGCTTCGCCCGCGACTGCCCCCAGAACCCGATTTCCAGGCAGCCTCGCGACAGGCGTTTACAGCAACTCCCTCACCGGCGATCGCCCCAGGCCCTCCCGCCCGGCGGGCGCGACCAGGTGCGGTACCCCGCAGGCATGCGGGCCCACGTAACGACCGGCCCCCAACCTGCAACCGCCGCGATAGTGCAGCAACTCCTCATCTACGGATATACTGCAACGGATGTACTGACATACTGACATGGCTTTGCCGAGGGGGCACCACTATGAGCACCGCCGACCGCGTCAACGCCGACGCCGAACGTTACCGGGCATACACCGCAGACACACCATTCACCTCGTCGGTCGCGGCGGCGCCGACCGAGCCCGTCACCATCGGCCCGACACGTGCCGCACGCACCCGGCGAACCGTCGACCTCTCACCGGCGCAGCACCGAGCCCTCGACATCTGGCAGCGGGAAGCCGCGGACCGCCTCGGTGTCGCCCGCGTCACCGGACAAGAGGTTCTGGTCGCCCTCGTCGACCAACTGCTGGGCGACCCCAAACTGTCGGCCCAGATCACCCGCACCATCCGCTCCCGGCGCTGACATCACCGACGAGGCAGGTGACGCGCAGGCCCTACTTGGGCCACCCGGATGCGTGGCCCGGCGGTGGCCACAATCCTGACGACGCCGACGAAACGTTCGCCGTCGATGATCGGCGACAGCGGCTCGTCCTCGGCCTCGATGATCATCTCTTTGCCGTTGACGTCGCGTACCCGATCACCGCGGATGCTGCCGTAGGTGAGCCCCGCCGGAAGTTGCGCAACGATCCTGGAGGGCCTTGTCTCCCCGGCCTGGAAATGCAGCGCACCGGGTTCGGCGGCCTTCGGGAAGAGCCGGAACGGACCACCGATACGCAGGTCGATCGCGCCGGCGTGCAGCAACCGGTGCGTTCGCGTCGGGACCTCTTCGCCGTCGATGACCACGCGGGCGCGGGTCGGAGCGAACAGGTGGGCCGCCCAGTTGGGTCTGTTCATGTGGCTCGAGGCCACCTTGGAGGTCACGTAGTCACCGAACGTGCGCGCGATCACCCGGGCGACGGCCGCGCGCCCGTGATCGGGGTGAGCGTAGTACTTGTCGTAGAACCGGTTGCCGACGCCGCCGGCGGCCAGCCCGAAGCAAAGGCGATGGAATGGCGCGCCGTCGGCGGTCTCGCCGTCGAGTTGCAGAGTGTCGAGGTACACCTCGGGCGGCGGTTGATTCGACTCGGCGGCCGCCGCCAGAGCACGGACAATCGCATCAGCCCGTCCGCGTACCCCCGCCTTGCGCGCGACGGCGTTGACACTGCCGCCGTTGGTGGGCACGAATGCCGGCCAGCGTTCCGGATTGGTCACGCACTGCTGGGTTTCATTGATCAACCAGTGCAGCGCACCATCGCCGCCGTCGCCCACGAGGTGGGTAACCCGTGGATAAAGCTGCTGCACAGTCGTGCGGAGTTCGTCGACGGACGCGGTTTCGTGCACCTCGCCCCATCGGCCGACGATGCCTCGCAGCTCGGCGGCGCGATCACCCGATGCAGTGAGGTTCTTGCGTGCTTTCGGGTTGACGATGACACCTAGGTACATCTGCGGGTCACCCGCCCGCCGTGGGACTGGCCGGCCTGCGACGGTTCCGGGGCAGGGCTGGCGTGGCGGATACATCGCGTCCCAATTGGATACTCCTCGGGAAAAGACCGGCGGCCCCACGTGCTACGCGGACACTCGGGACGATACCCGGCTGTACGGGTTTTGAATCCTGCCGCCGTCACCGCCGGTGGGAACCGGCCAAACGCCGCAAGCTCCACGCCGGGGATAGGGCTTTACCATGTCATCGGGGTTGAGGGTGTGAGATTTCGCCGAACGTGGTTCCGGAAACGAGAAGCGCGGCAAACGACGGGGTGAGACGAAGGATGCATGATCGATTGGATGGGGCGCCCCCGGGCACCGAAGCGGTCATGCGGTACGCGGCGAAAACATGGCGCGGGTCAGCGCAATGGAGGCACTCTGGTGTTTGCCATGCCTGAGTGGACCGCGGCCGAGCTGCCGTCGTTCGCCGGACGCACCGTCATCGTCACCGGCGCTAACAGCGGACTGGGGGAGGTGACCGCCCGCGAGCTGGCCCGGGTCGGTGCCCACGTCATCCTGGCGGTACGCAACACCGAGAAAGGCGAGGCCGTCGCCCGGCCGATGGCCGGCCCCGGTGCCTGTCGGGTCGAGGTGCGTCGGCTCGACCTGCAGGACCTGTCCTCGGTGCGGGACTTCGCCGACGGCATCGACAAAGTCGATGTCCTGGTCAACAACGCCGGCATCATGGCCGCCCCATACATGCTGACCGCCGACGGATTCGAGGGCCATATGGCCACCAATCACCTCGGTCATTTCGCGCTGACCAACTTGCTGCTGCCCAAGCTCACCGACCGGGTGGTGACGGTGTCCTCGCTGCTGCACAACATCGGCTACATCAGCCTCAGGGATCTCAACTGGCAGTCGCGGCCGTATTCGGCGTGGCTGGCCTACGGCCAGTCGAAGCTGGCCAACCTGCTGTTCACCAGCGAGCTGCAGCGGCGTCTGGATGCCGTCGGCTCCTCGCTGCGCGCGCTGGCCGCCCATCCGGGCTGGTCGCACACGAACCTGCAGGGCAACTCCGGCCGCAAAGCGGTGGACGCGGCGGTCTTGGCCGTCGACCGGGTGGTGTCTACCGACGCCGACTTCGGTGCCCGCCAGACGTTGTATGCGGTGTCGCAGGACCTTGCGGGCAACACGTTCGTCGGCCCGCGATTCGGCTTGTATGGCCGCACCCAGCCGACCTGGCGCAACTGGGTGGCCAAGCGCGCCGCCACCGCCGTCGCACTCTGGGAGCTGTCCGAACAGCTGACGGGTGCCAAGTTTCCGCTCTGAGCGGTCGTGGGGCTGCGCCCCGGTGTGGGGAGATGGCCAAATCGCATGCTGGCGCGGTTGGGTCGGTGGCTGATGGCGCCCAGTGTGCTCAGTGTCATGCTGAGGGCTTCGAGTCTGCCGTCAGGGCGGCCGATCGCGGGCGTTCCCGCCCTACATGCACTCTCAAAGCCGTCACTGCACACTCGATCCGGCGGCATGGCAGCCGACTCGGTGAGCACCTGAGACATCCCCGAACGCCTGCCATCACAAGAGGTTTGAGCGAAGGCGCGGTATCAGCGTGCCGAAAACACAGTCAAGGTGTGCCGGAAACAGAGCCAGGCAGCCAAGGCTGCGCAAGAGGACGTCGTCGATCAGCAGCATTCGTGGTCACCCTGAATTTCCGAGTGAGGGCGCCGGTCCGCGAGTGTGCAGCCGGCGATGCGGATTGGGCGCCGGGACCGCAAAGAACGCGGCGCACGGTCGACTCAATGCAAACGAAACGTGAATAGTGGGTATGTGTGCGGCTGCGGGCCCGATGTCGGCGAGGAGGTCGCCCCATGTCGAATACGGATATCGCCGGGTTTCTCGCGTTGTGCGCCGCGCTGGCAGCCGCGATCGGCAGTGTGATCCGCCAGCGATCCGCGCAGGAGATCACTGACCAACCGGTCGGCTACCTCGCGCTGTTCGGCATGTTGCTGCGCGACACCCGCTGGTGGCTGGGCGGTCTGGGCGACATCGCCAGTTACTGTCTGCTCGCCGTGGCCCTCGACAAGGGCTCGGTGATGTTGGTGACGGCGCTGCAGGTGACGGTGCTGCTGTTCGCGCTGCCCATCTATGCGCGGTTGACCCACCATCGGATAACCCGACGGGAGTGGATGTCGGCGGTGTTGCTGGCTGCGGCGTTGGCGACGGTCATCACGGCCGGAGATCCCACGGTCGGCCACTCCCGGGGCTCGCCGCAAGCCTGGATCGTGGTGGCTGTGGTGATGGGTCCGGCCTTGGGATTCTGTGTGCTGGGGGCCCGCATCTGGTCGGATCGTCCCGCTGCGGCGGTGCTGCTTGCGGTGGTGTCGGGTTCGTCGTTGGCGCTGTTCGCGGTGCTCACCAAGGGCATCGTTGACGTGCTCGAACACGGTACGGACAACCTGTTGCGCACACCCGAGTTGTACGGCTGGGTGCTGGCCGCGCTGGGCGGGATGATCTTCCAGCAGTCGGCGTTTCGCGCCGGTGCCCTGACTGCATCGTTGCCGACGCTGACGGTGGCCAAACCGGTGGTCGCCTCGGTGCTCGGGGTCACCGTGCTCGGCGAGACGTTGGAGGCCGACGGACCGGAGTGGTTGTTGCTGGTGGCCTCGGCGGTGGTGGTGATCATTGCGACGGTGGCCCTGGCGCGCGGTGAGGCCGCCACTATGGCGGCCGGCGCGGGACGTGACGTGACGATCGCCGGCCGGCCCGCGGCGCCGACGCAGCCGTTGAGCGGTTGACCCGTTGCTGCCGGCTGCAGCTGAGCGCGACCGTCGACTCCCACCGGGCCTCTATCGGGACTCAGTCCACTGCCGAATTCACGGGTGTTGGTGCTAAGTTGACGTCGCCGATCGGTGATCTGGACACAACGCTCTAGCACAAGAACGGTTCCGCGCCGGTTTGGCTTTGACCCGTCTCTACTGGGCCGTGAGGAGAACGAGTGAGTGTCAATCCGTTCGACGACGACAGCGGGAGCTTCTTCGTCTTGGTCAACGACGAGGAGCAACACAGCCTGTGGCCGGTGTTCGCCGATATTCCGGCAGGTTGGCGGGTCGTTTACGGTGAGGCCACCCGGGCCGAGTGCCTGGACTATGTCGAACAGAACTGGACCGATATCAGGCCGAAGAGTCTGCGCGAGAGGCTGGCGCAGAGGCGGACTTCCGATTCGTAAGCCGTTACCTAAAATGTCGCGGGGCCGGTTTGGGGTCTTCGGTGATGGTTTGCTCGCCGGTGGGGGTGTCGATGGAGGCGACTCGACGCCGCCGATATGCGCCGGCGAAGTGGTCTGCCCCCATCGCCCCGCATGGCCGGCTGAACTACCTGTAGAACCTCCTGCGCATGTGCTTCGGCGACGTGCCCGAGCACGTGGTCGTGGACGCTTTCCAGCGGTCGATGGTCCGCTGCGCCGAACACGGCTTCAACGCCTCCACCTTCGCGGCGCGGGTGGGTCACCTCCACCGGCTCCGACATCTACGGTGCGATCAAGGCGGCCGCCGGTGGGCTCAAGGGTCCGCTGCACGGTGACGCCGAACGAGGCGGTGATGCGTGACATGTTCGAACTAGGCCCTGCTGCAAGGGCATCCGAGGGATTGACCGGCAAACTGACGCGCAACGAGAAGGTCATGGGATTCTGTCACTGGGTGTACAAGAAACGGTGACTCACGGGTGCCGGCCATGGAGGAGGGCCTGCTAAATGTGAGCGCGAAGTAGGTGGCTGGCGCCTCACGCATGGTGAGCGCGTGGGGGCTTGCACTACTTCGCCTTGGCCAATCGGTTGATTGACGGTTGCAATGCTTGCAGATCGATGTGGCGGCGGCGAGCGCTTCGGTTTTGGCGTTGGCCAGGTCGAGTAGCTGCGTCTGGATGGCGTTGATCTGGCGGTCAGGTCGGCCGGATTGATGGCCGCGATGCGGGCGGCCACGGTCGAGAGGTGTTGGGTGTCAAGGGTTTCCGATGCCTGTAGGCGCTGCCGATGGGTGGGGATGGGAAGCAGGGCAAGTCGGCCAGCTCGTCGGTGGTGGTGTAGTCGAGCGTTGGAGCCGGTTACCGCCAGGTCGGCAGTCGCGGCTACGCCGGTCCCGTCGCGCCGGCACTGCCGAAGAGCTTCCCGCCGGCTCCGCCGGCGCCGCCGGGTGCGCCGTTGACACCGGCCCCGCCATCACCGCCGTTGCCGACCAATTGGGCGCTGCCGCCACTGCCGCCGCCGGAGGCGGCACCCACCAAGCCGGATGTGCCGACGGGACTACCGCTGCCGGGGGGACCGGCACCACCACCGGCGGCACCCGCACCGCCCGCGCCGCCGTTGCCATACACCAACCCAGCGATACCACCTCGGCCGCCAATGGCGGCGTCGCCGCCATTGCCGCCATTGCCGCCGGCGCCGCCGGCGCCGCTTACGTCTCCGGTGCCGCCGCCACCGCCGGCGCCACCACCACCGCCGCCGCCGCCGGTGCCGCCGAAGCCGCCCAGCCCGCCGTCGCCACCGGGAGCGCCGTCGCCGAAGAGGCCGGTGCTGCCCGTGCTGCCGGTCGCACCGTGGCCGCCGGCGCCGCCGTTGCCGAACAACCCGATGGCATTGCCACCGGCGCCGCCGGCACCGCCGGAAAGCGGTGCAGCGGAATTGCCTCCGCTCGCCCCGCCGGCGCCGCCGGGCCCGCCGTTGCCGACCAGCCACCCGCCGTTACCGCCGGCCCCGCCGTTGGTACCGGCGACACCGGCGCCGGCATTGAAGCCGGCCCCGCCGGCCCCACCATTGCCCCACAACCCAGT
>NZ_LQOX01000073.1 GCF_002102175.1 Mycobacterium gastri
GGGCGGGGCCGGCGGTTCCGCCGGTGTGGTCTACGGCACCGGGGGCGCCGGCGGCTCGGGCGGCGGGGGCGACGGATTCGGCGGCGCCGGCGGTGGCGGCGGCAACGGCGCTCTTCTCTTCGGTGCCGGTGGTGCCGGTGGCGACGGCGGGGCTAGCTTCAACACCGGCGGGGCCGGCGGGACGGGAGGCCGTGGCGGCCTCTTGGGTGGTACCGGTGGCGGCGGCGGTCAGGGCGGGTTCGGCCAGGCCTTGACCGGCGGAGTCGGCGGTGGCGGCGGCAATGGTGGTGTGTTGTTCGGCGGCGGCGGGGCCGGCGGTGGCGGCGGCGGCTCGAATATGGGCTCTGGAGGGGCTGGCGGCAGCGGCGGCAACGCCGCCATGCTCTTCGGCACTGGCGGCGGGGGCGGTACCGGCGGCACCTCTGCGACCGCTGCCGGCGGTGGCGGCGGTGCCGGCGGAAGTAGCGGTCGCCTCGCCGGCTCCGGTGGAGCCGGCGGGAATGGAGGCTTCGGCGACACGGCCGGCGGGGCCGGAGGGGCCGGCGGGGCCGCGATCGGGCTCTTCGGCAACGGCGGAGTCGGCGGTGCCGGCGGCGAAAGCGCCACCGCTTCAGGCGACGGCGGCGCCGGGGGTAGGGCCGCCCTGATCGGCGACGGCGGCAACGGCGGCCAGGGTGGATACAACTCTGCAGCTGGTACCCCGGGTGACGGCGGCAAGGGCGGCGACGCTCGGCTGATCGGGACTGGCGGTAACGGTGGCAATCGCGGATTGGGCGGCGGCGGAGGCGCGGTCGGCGGCTTCGGCGGCGCCGGCGGGCTGATATTTGGGCCAAATGGGATCGATGGGTTGTGACATTGCTGGCGATGCCGCCACCTGGCCACCTCAGCCGTTCCCGGTGCAGGAAGTCCGGCATGCGCAGACTGGGCGGGCAATGTCTTCGCCGGGATGAGTGCCGCGCCATTGGGCGACCACTCGCGGCAGAAACGGGGTCTTGGTGGTTCCTGACCCGCGGTCAGCCGCTCGGCCCGCAGCGATGGCGCGCGAGGCGGACGCCGTCAGGCTGGGTGACACCTCGGGCAGAACGCAGCGATGCTCAGGCCGACAATGAACCCGCGCGGTAGCCGTCGAGGTTACTGGTATCAGTCATGTCTGTCGCGATGTCGCCCTGCCATCCTTGATCAAGCTCATTACAGACCTGATGACCGGCAACGATCGCGGCTTGTGGTGTCGCGAAGTTGATGTCCTAGGATTTCAACGCGTTCGGAAACGCCTGATCGACCCCGCCGGCATGCGCGGTCTGGGCTGTCACGCTCGCCAGGCCAAGCAGTGTGAATACCAGCGCAACGCCGGTTACTAGGCCGGCCAATTGTGATCGTACGGGTTTGGGCGAAGCACTTGCCTGGTCGCCATTGTTGGAACCTCCCTGCTGAGAATTGCTGCGGCAAGCCGAGCGGCCGATCTCGCGGTCATTACACGTCATGATTGGACGAATGAAGTCCGCGAGTGTCGAGACCGTGTACTGATTGGAAACGGTGGCTGAATTCACCGAGTTCGGCTCGTCTGGCGAGGCCAGGCTAATGGCGCAACGGTACTATTCCCTATGACTGCGAGGAAGGCAGCGGCATGGCGGATGGTCACCGCGCCGGCGGCGACCATTTATCTGTACCATTCAGGAAATTGAATTGAAAATCAACCGATTTGGCGTCGCACTGAGTGTTCTGGCCACCGCCGCGGTGACGTTGTCGGCGTGTGGTATTGACAACAATGCTTCCGGCGGAAGCGCGACAACGCGCGGGTCGTCGGCGAATGTTCCTTGTGGCGGCAAGCCGACTCTGAAGGCCAGTGGTTCCACCGCTCAGGAAAATGCAATGACCCGCTTTGTCGAGGCTTTCGAACGAGCGTGTCCCGGGCAGTCTTTGACCTACACTGGTAATGGTTCCGGAGCTGGGGTCAGCGAATTTACGGGCGGCCAAACCGATTTCGGCGGTTCGGATTCGCCGCTGAGCAAGGACGAGTATGCCAAGGCGGAGCGGCGCTGCGGCTCGCCGGCGTGGAACCTGCCGATGGTGTTCGGCCCCATCGCCATCGCCTACAACGTCAACGGTCTGACTTCGCTGAACCTCGACGCTCCGACTGCAGCCAAGATCTTCAACGGCGGCATCACTACCTGGAACGATCCTGCGATTCAGGCGCTGAACTCAGGTATCTCCTTGCCCGCTAAGCCAATTCGTGTCGTTTTTCGCAGCGACGAGTCCGGAACCTCGGATAACTTCCAGAGATATCTCGATACCGCTTCGGGCGGCGCGTGGGGCAAGGGCGCCGGAAAAACGTTCAACGGCGGTGTCGGCGCGGGCGCGCAGGGCAACGCCGGCGCCGCCGCGGCCGTGAAGAGCGGCGACGGGTCGATCACCTACCTCGAATGGTCGTTCGCCCAGGCACAACACCTGAACACGGCCAAGATCGTCACGTCGGCCGGTCAAGACCCGGTAGCGATCAGCACGGATTCGGTGGGGAAGACGATTTCCGCTGCCTGGGTACTCGGGGAGGGCAATGACCTCGCCCTCGACACGATCTCGTTCTACCGGCCAAACGAGCCCGGCTCCTACCCGATCGTGCTGGCGACGTACGAGGTTGTGTGCTCTAAGTATCCCGATAAGCAAGTCGGTACGGCCGTAAGGGCTTTCCTGCAAAGCACGATCGGCGCCGGCCAGAATGGTCTGAAGGACAACGGATATATCCCCATTCCGGACGCGTTCAGCTCGCGATTGTCGACCGCGGTCAATGCCATCTCGTGAGCAGAGGTCGTTTTGCCCCGAAGGCCGCACGCCACTTTGCGGACCGGAATGACGTGGCGGCGCACGTGAGACGACGACACACAATGTTCCAGGGTTTTTCTCGCGGTAGTCATCTCAATGTTTCACGGAATTTTCCCGCCTAGTAAGGGTGAGATGCCATGGACTTCATCGCTTTGCCCCCTGAGGTCACGTCGGCGCTAATCCACTCGGGACCTGGAGCGGAATCACTTCTTGAGGCCGCCAATGCGTGGCAGCGGCTATCCGTTGAAATGGAGGAAACGGTTCGCGCCTTTGTCCCGGCGCTGTCCTATGCGGCTGAGGCCTGGCACGGTCCGTCCTCGTCGGTGATGATCGACGCTGTTGGGCCCTACCTCAGCTGGATGCGCACCACCGCGCAGCAGTGCCAGCAGCTGGGATCCTCGGCGCAGCTCGCGGCAGCGGCATTCGGCTCTACTCTCTCGACGGTGGTTCACCCCGCGGCGGTCAGTGCCAACCGGACCCAGTTGGCAGAGTTGCTGGTCACCGACGAATTCGGCAGAAACCTTGCGGCCATCGCCGAGACCGAAGCGCAGTACGAAACCATGTGGGTGAACAATTCGGCGGCCATGTATCGCTATGAGGCAGCCTCGGCGCAAGCTCTCGCGCTGACCCAGTTCGCTTCGCCGCCTTCGATTGTCGATCCGGCGGGGCTGGCTGCACAAGCCAACCTGGCGCCGACCGTTGCCGCCACTGCGGCACCCGCTGCCGCTGTCTCCCCGGTGGATGCGGTATTGCAGACGCTTGGCGTCACCTTCGACCCCAACAGCGGCTGGTTCGGGCTGGCCAACACCTATGCCAACCAATTCATCTCGTCAGGCTTTCCGATCAACCTCTTCAGTTACTTGGCGCAGAACACTTCGGCTCAGGCACTGCAGGCCGTGGCCCCCGATATCGCCGCGGGCCTATCCGAAGGGGAATCGGCCCTTGGGGAAACGGCGGAGAGTTTTTCCAGCGCGGTCAGGGCCCTTGGTGCCGCAGAAGCGCCGACAGCAGCGGTAGGCGTCGGAGTTTCGATGGGCAACCTCACCGCTCCGCCTGCTGTGGTGGGGCTGTTGCCTGCTGCGCAAACGCCGGTGCGGCTTGCGTCGGCGGTGTCGCCGCTTCCTCCGGGCGAGTCCGGTTTCCCCATGCTCCCGCCGCTGATGCCACCGCCGATCTCGGCAGGCAGTGGTTGGCGCAAGAGGAAGCAACAGAAGTACGAAGATCTTGAATACGGTTTGGAGCTCAAGGGTACGGTGATGCCCCGACCGCCATCAGCGGGATGAGTGGTGATCCCGCCGCCGAAATATCCGAGGTATTCAACCCCGGCGCGGCGGCGGTCGGTAACTTGGCCGTCATGCCGTGGGCGCGATGGCTCTTGACGCTCCTTCTCGTGGCATGCCTGGCCGGTTGCGGGCAGGGGCACGTATCGGCGGCCCGTTCTCGAGATCAGGCCGGAACATTACAGTTCGGCGGTTTGAAGCGGACCTACATCGTGCATTCACCACCGGGTGCGCCGGTGGGGTTGGTGCTCAACCTGCACGGGGGTGGTGGCACCGGCGCCGGACAGCAGAGTCTTTCGGGCTTTGACTCCGTTGCCGACGCCAACAACCTGCTGGTGGTCTATCCCGACGGCTACGACAAGAGCTGGGCCGACGGGCGGGGTGCCTCGCCGGCGGACCGCCGTCATCTCGACGACATCGGCTTTCTGGTAGCGCTGGTGAGCAAGCTGCAAAGCGAGTTTTCCGTTCCCGCAGGCCACGTCTTTGCCACCGGAATGTCCAACGGTGGATTCATGTCCAACCGGTTGGCGTGCGACCGCGCCGATGTGTTCGCCGCGATCGCGCCGATCGCCGGCACCCTGGGCGTGGGTGTGGCCTGCAACCCGTCGCGGCCGGTCTCGGTGATGGAAGCGCACGGCACCGCCGATCCGGTGGTGCCGTTCAATGGTGGGAAGGTGCGCGGCCGCGGCGGCCTCAGCCAAGCCATCTCGGCGGCCAGCATGGTCGAGCGCTGGCGCGCGGTCGACGGCTGTCAGGGCGATCCCGCCGTGGACGAACTGCCCAACGTCGGCGATGGAACCGTGGTACGCCGTTATGACTCGCGGTCGTGTGTGGCCGGGACCGAAGTGATCTTCTATCGAATCGACAACGGCGGGCACACCTGGCCCGGCGGCAAGCAATATCTGCCCAAGACGATCGTCGGTACCACCACTCGCGCCTTCGACGGGTCGCAAGCCATTGTGCAGTTCTTCATGTCGCACGGCCGGGCCCAAGAGTAACCAGGTGTCCTGCGATCAGGAATTCGTTGACGGCAGATGAGGTGCGGCGTTCGCACATTCGTCGATGACCTGCGGCGTATGAGCCGTTGCCGCCACCTGCCTACCGTCAGTGGCCAGACACCCGCCTCGGTGGCCACGTCTTTGTCGGATTTTTCTGCGGCGCAACCCAACACGATAGGGCACCGCAGCGGCAACGCTTGCGAGGACGTCAGCAGCAGTGCCACGCCAGCCGCCGCAGAGTAATACTCGGAAAAGCGCCGGAATCGTGCAATCATGAGCAGCATCACATCTTCCAACGGCCAACAAGTTGCCGGGTTGGAGGGCCACAATGTCGTATCTCATCGCCGCACCAGACATGTTGACGACAGCGGCCGCAGATGCGGCGGGTATCGCCTCCTCGGTGCGGGCCGCGAACCTGGCGGCGTTGTCACCGACCAGCACGCTGATGGCTGCGGCTGCTGACGAAGTGTCGGCGGCGATTGCGTCGCTGTTTTCCGGCCACGCCCAGGAATACCAGGCGCTCAGCGCGCAGGCGGCGGTGTTTCATGAGCAATTTGTGCAGGCATTGAGTGCCGCCAGCGGGGCATATGCGGCCGCGGAGGCGGCCAATGTCAACCTGTTGCAGACCCTCGTCGACGACGTTTTGGGTGTGATCAATGCGCCCACGAACTTCCTGTTGGGCCGTCCGTTGATCGGCGACGGGCTTGACGCGATGCCCGGCACCGGGCAACCCGGTGGGGCCGGCGGGATTCTGTGGGGCAATGGCGGCGCCGGTGGGTCGGGTCCGGTGGGACAGCGGGGAGGGCCCGGCGGCAATGCCGGGTTGATCGGTAACGGTGGCGTCGGCGGCACCGGAGGTATCGGAGGCGGAGCCGGCGGAACCGGCGGCACGGGCGGCTGGCTGCTGGGCAACGGCGGGGCCGGAGGCACCGGCGGGCTCGGCATAGGATCCATCGCAGCCGGGACCGGTGGGTTGGGCGGAAGAGCGTTGTCCTTGTTCGGCGCCCCGGGAGCCACCGGCAGCGTTGGCGCGCATCCAGCGGTACTGTCGGTGTCTCAACAACAGGCCCTTGCTCTGCTTTCGATGGCACCAGACGCGAATTTCCTGTTGATCGGCACGGACGGCACAAATCTGGCCGCAATCCTGGCCGACCCCGCTGGCACCCCGAACTTCCACGCGCTGATGCAGCAAAGCGTCACCTCCGCGTCGACGATCGTCGGACACACCAGCATCTCCAACCCCTCATGGACGACGATCCAGACCGGTGTGTGGAGCGAGACGGCCGGCGTGACCAACAACGTCTTCACCCCGTGGACGTATGACACCTGGTCTACCGTGTACAACCAACTCGAGGGCACCTGGGGCGATCAGGTCAACACCACGGTCATCGCCAACTGGCCTATCATCACCGACATCGCCGGCGCCGGCTCGTACCCGGCCGACAAGATCGAATTCGTCCCGCAGATCCCGGGCGACACGAACTGGATAGCGACGCAGAACTTGGTCGGCCAGAAGTCTCAAGCCGCGATTCTGGCCGCCGATCCAAACAAGGGCAATCTCATTTTCTCCTACTTTGTAGGTGTCGATGAAAACGCGCACATGTATGGCGGCGATTCGCCGCAGTACCAGGCGGCCATCCGGAACATGGACTACAACCTCGGTTCCCAAACCTCAGGCGGTGGTGGCCTGTTGGGAGCGGTATGGCAGTGGGAGTTTAACAACCCCACCGAGCAGTTCTCCACGCTCGTGGTCACCGACCATGGTGAAAGCGGACCCCAAAACTTCAGCCTCACTCATGGCTTCCAATCACCCCGTGAGACAGCGACATTCCTCATCTTCGATCAGGCCTTCAATAATGTGAGAGATGGGTTTATCAATAACTCGTGGCAAATCGTCAGCACGACGCCGACGATCATGGATCAGTTCGGCATTCCGCCGCTGCCTTATATGCAAGGTGCGCCCCTGACGTCCTCCCTCTTCGACGGCACTTACGTTGATCCCGGCGCCAATCTATTCAGTGTGCTCAGCGCCGATTTCGCCGGACAGGGGTATCCCGATATCGCGACCAACCTGAGTCTGGGGTCGCGCACGGTCGCGGCCACGATTCCCTACCTGGTGTACTCCCCGATACAAAACATCGTCGATGCGGTGCCCAGCTTCTTACAGCTACCCGTCTCATGGATCGGCGCCGGCGTCTACCAGTCGCTTAACATCCCCGCACAGATCTGGGTCCGGCTCACCGGTGTGACCGGCAACGACATCATCCCGCCGGTTCTCAACCCATTCCTCACCTAAATGAGGCCAGCCGCGGGCAGGCCCCGCGGCTCGAGGCCGCCACCGGGTACACCCACGGGTGGGGGGTCATCCATTGCGGCAAGGACACCGGCCCGGCCAGCTTGCCGTCGCTCTTGGACGGCCCGCTGGCCAAGATCGAACCGGCGACACCGCGCTACCAGTTGCCCGCACTTAGCGGCCCGCCTTGTCGAACTATCCCGCTACCTAATCCTGCGGATTCCCCAAACCTGGCCCCGGGCAAGAAATTCGCGGCCGCCGTGAACCGCGTCCGCGGTATCTTCTGATCCCGCATCGAAAACGGCGGGCATACCTGGCCGGACGGCAAGCAATATCTGCCCAAGGCGATCGGGGACCACCACGCGCGCGCTTTCGACCGGTCGCGAGCCATTGTGCAGGTCTTTATGGCACGGCCGGAATTAGGTCAGTGCTGGCAGGTAGGGCACCAGAACTGGAGTCGCTCGGCGCTGCCGCCGGCGTGGAGATATTCGATGCGGGTTCCGCAGCGCCGGCAGGGTTCACCGGCTCGTCCGTGGACCCACAGCCGCCGACCGGCCCGGGTGTCGCCGGTGGTGCAGCGGCTCCAGCGAAAACGGTTGGCCCACAGCATCTCTCGCGCACGGGTGGCGAGGTGCCGCGGATCGGTGATTGCGCTGACCGGCGCCGTCGGCAGATGTCCGCTGACAAAACACAGCTCGTTGCAATAGACATTGCCGATCCCGGCCAGTACATGCTGATCCAGCAGCGCCTCGGCGATGGGCCGCTCCGGATCGGCGGCCAGGTTGGCGGCCGCAACCGCGGCATCCCAATCCTCGCCCAACAGGTCGGGTCCCAGATGCGCGACGACGGCGCCGTCGCTGTCAGTGTTCAGCAGCTCCAGTACGCCCAGGTCGACACCGACCGCCCGAATGTTGCCTGCCTCCAAGATGATTCGCACCCGATGGTCCACCCGAACCGGGCGCTCGGCAACTCGCCAGCTGCCGTCCATCTTCAAGTGGGAGTGAATGCTGACCCCGCCGACTCTGATGAACAGATGCTTACCCCGACTGAGCACCTCGTCGACCGTCAACCCGCTGAGGTCGACGGCGGCAAACCGCGGCACCCGGATATCGCAGCGGGTCAGCGTCCGGCCGGCGAGCTGTTGCCGCAGTAGGGCCGCGGTGTGCCAGACGGTGTCACCCTCGGGCATGGCTCACCGCAGCCGCAAACCGCGCGGGGTGCGGACGAACCCGGCTCCTAAGAGCGCCGCCAGAGCCTCGGTCACCTGGCGCGGCCCGCCGGGTTGCAGCACCGGGACCCCGTCGACTCGCTCCACCAGAATCGCGGCGACTCGCCGGGACGCCACCAGATCGGCCAGCGTGACGGCCGCCGCGTGGCTGGCCCCCAGGTCGTCGGTGAAGGTCAGCAACGTTCTGCCGCCGCGCTCGAGGAACCAGGCCAGCTCGCCGTCCACCAGCACGACCAGCGCCCCTGCCTTACGGCCCGGCCGGGCCCCGGCGGCACGTTCGCTGATAGGCCAGGGCAGTGCGGCTCCGAAGGGGTTGGCCGGGTCGGTGGCGGCCAGTGCGACGGCCCGGTATTCCGGCCGCTGCGGGTCGATTCCGTCGAGGTAGCTGCGCAGCCGGTCCACGGTGGATGCGACCGCGAACTGGGCGCCGCCCAACGATTCGACGAAGTAGCCGCGCTGGCAGCGGCCGGCCTCCTCGAACGCGCTCAACACCTTGTACAGGGTGGCGAACCCGCCCGGCACACCCTCGGCGGCCGCCGCGCCCTTGGTCAGCACGCCGTGGCGGTTCAACAGCAGCTCGGCGTGATAGTGGGCCCGCAGCGTGGAGTCCGGCTCGGGAGGCGGCAGCGCCGACCATCGCCCCGCCACCGTGGGGTCGGCGGCACGCGACTGGGCATGCGCGACGCTGTATCGGCTCAGCCGCGGCGGGCGGTGTCCGCGGTGCGCGGGGGCGGACCGCCTGCGGGCACCAGGGCCGCCGCCGAGGATCGCGCGCGCCGGCGCGAACGTGTCGCCGGTGACCCAGCCGGCCCAGATCAGTTCCCAGAGGGCGGCTTTGAGGTCGGCCTCGGCATGTCCGTTGCCGGTGAGCTGGCGGAAGAAGTACGCGCCACCGCCGGCCAGCGTGTCCAGGATTGCCCGATGGGCGTCGGTGAACTCGACCTCGGCGGGCTGGTTGGGAGGCAATGCCAGGGTCAAGGGAGCGGAATCGGCGAGGTGCAGGCTAATCCAGCCGTCACTGGCCGAGATCGACCCGGCGCCCGACCAAATGACCTCGCCGCTGGCGAGCAGCTCGTCGAGCATCGCCGGGGAGTACTCGCGGACTCGCGGGGCCAGCACCAGTGGCTCCAGCGCCGAAGCCGGAATCCGCACCCCGGCAAGCTGATCGATCACCGTCGCGAGCCGGTCGACGCCGCCGGCGTCGGTGGAGCCCACTTGGTGCCACTCAGGCAGGAAGCGGCCGTAGGCCGCGGTGCTCACCGGCTCGACCTGGGACCGCAGCGCGGCCAGCGACCGGCGCCGCAGGATGCGCAGCACCTCGGCGTCGCACCATTGCTCGGATCCGGCGCCGGAGCTTGCGGCGGCAACAAAGTCACCGCGTACCAGCCGGCCGTCACTGGCCAGCCGGCCCAGCACGTCGGCAGTCACCCGCAGGCCCAGGCCGAACCGGGCCGCGGCCTCGGCCGTGGTGAACGGCGGGTGGGTGCGCGCGTAGCGGCCCAGCAGCTCGCCCAGCGGGTCGGCGACTTCTTCGGTGAAGGTTGCCGGCAGTCCCACCGGAACCGCGGCCCCGACGCCGTCGCGGAGCCGGCCGATGTCTTCGACGGCCACCCACCAATTGCGGCCGGCGAAGGACACCGGCAGGGCGCGCCGGGCCGCGCGCAAGCCCTCCAGCCAGCCCCCGATGTCGGGTGCGCTCGCACGCGCGGCGACTTCGTCCTCGGTGAGCGGACCCAGCAGCCGCAGCAGGTCCGCCACGCCTTCGGCGTCGCGGGCCGCCCGGTCGGCCGTCAGGTGCTGCAACTGGCGACCGGTCGCGGCGATGACCTGCGGGTCCAGCAGCTCGCGCAACTCGACGCGGCCCAGCAGCTCGGCCAGCAGGGTGCTGTCCAGCGACAGTGCCGCGGCGCGGCGCTCGGCCAGCGGGACATCACCCTCGTAGATGAACGCACCGACGTAACCGAACAGCAGCGAGGCGGCGAACGGGGAGGGTGTGGCCGTGTCGGCCTCGGCTATCCGCACCCGGCGCTGGGCGATATCGGTCATCAGCCGGGTCAAGGTCGGGACGTCGTAGACGTCTTGCAGGCACTCTCGGACGGTTTCCAGCACGATCGGGAAGTCGGGGTATTTGCGGGCCACCTCCAGCAGCTGGGCAGCGCGCTGCCGCTGATGCCACAACGGCGACCGGCGGCCGGGGTGGCGGCGGGGCAGCAGCAAAGCCCGCGCCGCCGACTCCCGGAACCGGGAGGCGAACAGCGCCGACTCGCCCACCTCGGCGGTGACGATGGCGTCCACCTCGTCGGCGTCGAAAACGAACAATTCCGGGCCGGGCGGGCTGTCCCCAGAATCGGGCAGCCGTACCACGATGCCGTCGTCGGAGGCGGTGGGCTTCTCATCGATGCCGTAGCGCTCCCGCAGCCGTCGGCCCACCGCCAGCGCTAGCGGCCCATGCACCCGCAGCCCGTACGGGGAGTGCAGGACCACCCGCCAATCACCCAGCTCGTCGCGGAACCGCTCGACCAGCAGGGTGGTGTCGGTGGGCACCACCCGGGTGGCGGCCCGCTGCTCATCCAGCAGGCCCCACAGGTTGTCGGTCGCGTAGTCGTCGAAACCCAAAGCGGCACAACGCTTACCGACCGCGTCGCGGTCCAGGCGGGCCAGCTGGCCGGTCAGCTGGCCCAGCGCGGCGCCCAGCTCGGCCGAGCGGCCGACGTCGTCACCGCGCCAGAACGGCAACCGGGCCGGCTGGCCCGGCGCGGGAATCACCAGCACCCGATCGTGGGTGATCTCGGTGATGCGCCAGCTGCTGGCCCCCAGCGAGATCACGTCGCCGGGCCGCGACTCGTAAACCATCTCTTCGTCGAGTTCGCCTACCCGTGAGGGCTTTTCGGTGGCCAGCCACACGGTGAACAGCCCCCGGTCGGGGATGGCGCCGCCGGAGGTGACGGCGAGTCGCTGCGCGCCCGGCCGCGCGGTCAGCGTGCCGGTGTCGCGGTCGTAGACCAACCTTGGCCGCAGCTCGGCGAACTCGGTCGACGGGTACTTGCCGGACAGCAGATCCAGGGTGGCCTCGAACGCGCTGCGCGGCAGGGTCGCGAACGGGGCGCTGCGGCGCACGGTGTCGAACCAGCGGTCGGCGTTCAGCGGCTCCAGCGCTGCCGCCGCCACGGTGTGCTGGGCCAGGATGTCCAGCGGATTGGCGGGCACCCGCATGGTCTCGATCTGGCCGGCCAGCATGCGGTGCACGCTCACCGCACAGCCGAGCAGGTCGGTGCGGTGCTTGGGAAACAGCACTCCCCGCGAGATCTCGCCGACCTGATGGCCGGCCCGCCCGATGCGTTGCAGGCCGCTGGCCACCGACGGCGGCGCCTCCACCTGGATCACCAGATCCACCGCACCCATGTCGATGCCCAGCTCCAGGCTCGACGTCGCCACCACCGCCTTGAGCAGCCCGCGTTTGAGGTCCTCCTCGACCAGCGCGCGCTGCTCCTTGCTGACCGATCCGTGATGGGCGCGCGCCAGCACCAGCGGGGCGCCGAAGCTCTGGCCGCTGGCCATGATGTGGGCGGGTGCGCCGCCGGCCACCTGCGGGTTGGTCTTCTGATCAGGCGCGGCGGCGAGTTCCACGCCGCAGCGTTCGGCGTGAATTTCGTTGAGCCGCGCGGTGAGTCGTTCGGCCAGCCGCCGCGAGTTGGCGAACACGATGGTCGAATTGTGCGCTTCGATCAGGTCGACCAGCCGGGCCTCGACATCGGGCCAGATCGAGTTGTTCGCCAGGTTGGCCATGTCGGGCACCGGCACCTGCACCGACAGCTCCAAGGTTTTGGCCGCGGGGGGCGCGACGATGGTAGTCGGCGACTGTCCGGACAAGAACCGGGCGAGTTCCTCGGGCGGACGCACGGTCGCCGACAGGCCGATACGCTGCGCGCGGCGTCTTCCCGACGGCCCCGGCGCCAGGTCGTCGAGGCGCTCCAGCGACAGCGCCAGATGAGCGCCCCGCTTGGCGGCCGCGATGGCGTGGATCTCGTCGACGATGACGGTCTCGACGTGGGCCAGCGTCTCGCGGGCGGCCGAGGTCAACATCAAAAACAGCGACTCGGGCGTGGTGATCAGCACGTCGGGGGGCCGCGCGATGAGCTGGCGACGCGCTGCGGGTGGGGTGTCACCGGAGCGGACCCCGACGCTGATGTCGGGCGCGGGCAGACCTCGGCGCTCGGCGAGCCGGGTCAGCCCCGCCAGCGGGGTGCGCAGGTTGCGCTCGACGTCGACCCCGAGCGCCTTGAGCGGGGAGACGTAGAGGACGCGTGTTCCGGCCTGTCGATCCGGCGCGGCGGCCAGGCTGTCGAGCGCCCACAGGAAGGCGGCCAGCGTCTTGCCCGAGCCCGTCGGAGCAATGACCAAGGTGTTGTCGCCATCGGCGATGGCGGCCCAGGCGCCGGCCTGCGCCGCGGTCGGTGCGACGAACGTGCTGGCGAACCAGTCGCGGGTAATCGCGCTGAATCGGCCTAGCGGGTCAAAGCTCACCTGACCATCGTGCCAACGGGCACCGACAAGTCACGATTGCGGCAAGTCGCGTGCGGTTGCCATCGCATGGGCCAGTTCCTCGGGAATCTGTGGCACCCGGGCTATCGCGTCCAGCAGCGTGTGCGCACAGGCGTCGGCAAGGCGTTCGGCGTCGGTGGTGGGATCCATGATCCGCTGACGGCAGATTTCGAAGGTGAACGCGATCCAGCCGTAGATGATCACCCGCAGGTCGCGCTCGACCTCCGGCTCCAGCGCGGTGCTGCCCGGGATGCCGCTGACGACCTCGCCGATGCGGGTCATGACGTGTTCCATCTGGCGGTTCTTGGCTTCGTCGTCGATGCCCAGCAGCACCGGGTCCGACCGGCCGAGGCCGACGTAGGCCGCCCAGGCCGCTTCCGGGTTCTGCTGGTGATAGGCCATATAGGCCAGCACGCCGGTGCGGATCTCCTCGAACATCGTCAGGCCCGGGGCCGGCGGCTTGTTGGTGGCCGCGTACAGCCGGTCTGCCTCGTCCTTGACGACGGCGGCGAAGAACGCCCGCTTGTCGGGAAAGTAGTGATACATCAGCGCGCGCGACACCCCGGCGCGCTCCGCGATCTCATCGATGCGGACCTCGTCGTAAGGTCGCTTCCCGAAAACTTCCGCCCCCAGGGCCAGCAGTTCGGCGCGTCGGTCCTCAGGGGATAACCGCCTCCTGGCTGTCGCCATGGGGACGATATTACTCATGTCGACTACCAGCTCCGCTAGACCTGATTCTCAGCCGAACCGCACACCCTGGGCCAGCGGCAGCTCGCGGGAGTAGTTGATCGTGTTGGTGGCGCGGCGCATGTAGGCCTTCCAGGCGTCCGAACCGGACTCGCGCCCGCCCCCGGTTTCCTTCTCGCCGCCGAACGCGCCGCCGATCTCCGCACCGGAGGTACCGATGTTCACGTTGGCGATTCCACAGTCGGATTCGTCGAGGAAGCGCTGCGCCTCGCGCAGGTCATTGGTGAAGATTGCCGACGACAGCCCTTGCGGCACAGCATTATTGAGCGCGATAGCGTCGTCGAGCTCGTCATAAACCAGCACGTAGAGGATGGGCGCGAAGGTCTCGGTCGCCACGATGGCCGTCTGCGACGGCATCCGGACCACGGCCGGCGCAACGTAGTACGCGCTCGGGTGCTCGTCCTGGTGGCGCGCACCGCCGATGACCTCGCCGCCATCGGCGCGGGCCTGTTCGAGCGCTCCCACCATGTCGCGGTAGGCGGTCTCGTGGATGAGCGGGCCGACCAGGGTGCCCGGTACCGACGGGTCACCGATGGGCAGCGTCCGGAAGGCCGCGGCAACACGCGCCACCACGTCGTCGGCTATCGAGCGGTGCACGATCAGCCGACGCAGACTGGTGCAGCGCTGTCCGGCGGTGCCGGCGGCGGCGAACACGATGCCCCGCACCGCCAGCTCCAGATCGGCCGACGGCGTCACGACGGCCGCGTTGTTGCCGCCCAGCTCCAGCAGCACCCGGCCGAACCGGGCGGCGACACGCGGACCGACCTGACGGCCCATCCGCACCGAACCGGTCGCCGACACCAGCGCCACCCGCGGGTCGTCGACGAGCAGCGCTCCCAGATCCGCCTCGCCCAACAGCAGGCCGCTCACCGAGGCCGGGGCACCGACGTCGGCGGCCGCCCGGGTCAGCAATGCCTGACAGGCCATCGCCGTCAGGGGTGTCAGCTCCGAGGGTTTCCACACCACGGTGTCCCCGCACACCAGCGCCACCGCGGCGTTCCACGCCCACACCGCGACCGGGAAGTTGAACGCGGTGATCACCCCGACCACGCCGAGCGGATGCCAGGTCTCCATCAGCCGGTGCCCCGAACGCTCCGAGGCGATGGTGCGCCCGTAGAGCTGGCGCGACAGACCGACCGCGAACTGGCAGATGTCGATCATCTCCTGGACTTCGCCCAGCGCCTCGGCGGTGATCTTGCCGACTTCGACCGTCACCAGCGTGGCCAGGCCGTGTCGGTGCGTGGTGAGCAACTCCCCGAGCCGGGACACCAGCGCGCCGCGCACCGGTGCGGGCGTGCCGCGCCAGGTCGAGAACGCCCGCACCGCCTCGGCGATCGTGCGATCGGACTGCTCGGGCGTGGTGTAGCCGAGGGTGAACAACGACTCGCCGGTGATCGGGGTGCTGACCGGCATCCCGTGCCCGCCCGGCTCGCCCAGGCCGGCGGTCACCCCGATCGCGTCGAAAACCCCCAGGACCCGGTCACGTAGCTCGTTGGTGCTGGTCATGCGTCGGCCTCCTTGGCCTGCGCTTCATACAGTGCGTAGGGGTCGCGGATATCGCGTCCGATGGCTCCGGCCAACCACTCCACGCCGTAACCGCAATTGTCGACCGCATCGGCGGCACGGGCATCGCTGCCGTCGCCGTCCGGATTGGAGCAGAAGATGCCGGCCGCCGAGGCCGGCAGGAAGTCCTCGTAGACGATGGGCGCCGACGGGTCGCCGCCGCTGCGATAGTCTCCGGCCATGGGTGACAGGCTCGACGACATCGACCGGATTCTGGTGCGCGAGCTGGTCGCCGACGGGCGTGCCACCCTCTCGGAGCTGGCCGCCAGTGCCGGCCTGTCGGTCTCGGCGGTCCAGTCGCGGGTACGCAGACTGGAGTCGCGCGGCGTGCTGACCGGGTATTCGGCGCGGGTCAACCCGGAGGCCGTCGGGCACCTGCTGTCAGCGTTCGTGGCCATCACTCCTCTGGACCCTTCACAACCCGATGATGCGCCCGCCCGGCTGGAACACATCGATGAAATCGAAGCGTGTCACTCCGTGGCCGGCGAGGAGAGTTACGTCCTGCTGGTGCGCGTCGAGTCCGCCCGGGCGCTGGAGGACCTGCTGCAGCGAATCCGGACAGCCGCCAACGTGCGCACTCGAAGCACCATCATTCTGAATACTTTTTATAGCGACCGGCAGTTCATACCATAATCTTTCCGGTAGATAGGATCTGACTCCGTAAAACCACGCCTAGCATGGTGATATGACTGCCGCCGTAAGACCGTCTGCCCACATCCGCCGGCACCTCGGACCAGACCAGGTCCACGAGGTGTTGGGCCGCAGCATCCTGGTCGACGGCCTCGACCTGGTGCTCGATCTGTCCCAGTCGGCCGGCAGCTATCTGGTCGACGCCCGAACCGGCCGGCGCTACCTCGACATGTTCACCTTCGTCGCCTCGTCGGCGCTGGGCATGAACCATCCGGCGCTGGCCGGTGACGAAGAATTCCGCGCCGAACTCACCGAGGCCGCGTTGAACAAACCCAGCAACTCCGATGTGCATTCGGTGGCGATGGCTCGCTTCGTCGAGACCTTCGTCAGGGTGTTGGGCGACCCGGCGCTACCGCATCTGTTCTTCGTCGAAGGGGGCGCTTTGGCGGTGGAGAACGCCCTCAAGGTCGCATTCGACTGGAAGAGCCGCCACAATCAGGCGCGCGGCATCGACCCGGCGCTCGGCACCCGGGTGCTGCACTTGAGCGGGGCATTTCACGGCCGCAGCGGTTACACCCTGTCGCTCACCAACACCAAACCCGTCACCGTGGCCCGCTTCCCGAAATTCGACTGGCCGCGCATCGAAGCGCCCTATGTCCGACCGGGTCTAAGCGAGTCGGACATGGATGCGCTGGAGGCCGAGTCGCTGCGCCAGGCCCGGGCGGCATTCGAGGCGCATCCCCATGACATCGCCTGTTTCATCGCCGAGCCCATCCAGGGAGAAGGCGGCGACCGCCACTTCCGGCCCGAGTTCTTCGCGGCGATGCGCCGGTTATGTGACGAATACGATGCGTTGCTGATTTTCGACGAGGTGCAGACCGGCTGTGGGATCACCGGAACCGCGTGGGCCTACCAGCAACTGGGGGTGGCGCCCGATGTCGTGGCCTTCGGCAAGAAGACACAGGTGTGCGGGGTGATGGCAGGCCGTCGCGTCGACGAGGTCGCCGACAATGTGTTCGCCGTCAAGTCGCGACTCAACTCGACGTGGGGCGGAAATCTGGTCGACATGGTGCGGGCCCGCCGCATCCTGGAGGTGATCGAAAACGACGGGCTCTTCGAACACGCGGCCCGGCAGGGCCACCACCTGCGCGCCCGGCTCGACGAGCTTGCCCACGACTTCCCGGGCCTGGTGCTCCATCCGCGCGGCCGTGGGCTGATGTGTGCCTTCAGCCTGCCGACCACCGCGGACCGTGACGACGTGATCCGCCGGCTGTGGCAACGCGCGGTGATCGTGCTGCCGGCCGGTGACGACGGGGTGCGCTTCCGTCCGGCGTTGACCGTCACGCGCGCCGAGATCGATGCCGCGATCGCCGGTGTACGTGCCGCGTTGACGGCTGTGACCTAGTCGGGGGTATGGAAACGTTCTACTCCGCGAACGCGGGATTGGGGTTCAGGAATGCAGAAAGCACGCGAACGGTCATCTGGTGACCGCTTAGGACAGGACGACGCCGAAGTTCGCGCCGCCATCCGGTTCGCAGTCCTGGCCGCGGGCGCTGGTGTGGGCTTTGTCATCATGGCGGCCTTGTGGGTCAGCACATGCGGCGCCAGAGCGGGCCTGGACACGGTGGCCTGTGGCCCGCCGGAGCGGATTCTGCTGGCCCTCGGCGGCCCGCTGATTCTGTTGGCCGGTGGAATCTGGGCCTTCATCCGCACCTATCAGGTGTGGCGAGCTCGCGGTACCTGGTGGGGATGGCACGGCGCCGGATGGTTCTTGTTGACGCTGATGGTGGTGGCCGTGTCCATGGGTGTTGCTCCCATCGCCGGACCGGCCCTGGCGGCTGGTTGGTTCTGACCCCTACCGCGCCAACGGCTGGCCAGCTAGCGGCTTCCAGTGCCGGCTGGCGCCTCACCGCAAGAACCGGCCGACGGTTTTGTTTTACCAGTGGCGCCAACGGGGTATCAGGTGTGAATCATGACGAGTACTGGCTTTGCGGTGCCGGCACTGTCACCCCATCATCGGGGACAGAATCACGAAGGCACCGACATCGATTGCTGCGGCAACCGCGATCAACACCACCAAGGTGATCCCGGCGATCACCGCGATACGCCGGAGCCGGCGCGTCCGGATTGTGTCGGTCAGGTCCGCCTCGTCCATGGCTGGTTGAATACCCGGTGGCGACCATGACCAACCGGTTAGAACGCGCGGCCCAGAACGGGCCTCCGGGAGGCGATCGGAAAGGGACCGAAATCGACAGCCAAATCGGGACCCGAATCAGTAGTAGTAGTGTCGGTCAAAAATTGCCGGGAGGCCACATGAGCGATGCCGATGCGCGTCCCAACAGGCACCAACGGGGCGACCGCGCCGTCGAGCTGAACGTTGCTGCGCGCTTGGAGAATCTGGCGATCCTGCGCACCCTGGTCGGCGCCATCGGCACCTTCGAGGACTTGGATTTCGATGCGGTGGCCGACCTGAGACTGGCGGTCGACGAAGTGTGTACCCGGCTGATCCGTTCCGCCACACCGAACGCGACCTTGACGCTGGTGGTCGACCCGCGCGACGACGAACTCGTGGTGGAGGCGTCCGCAATGTGCGACACCCACGACGTCGTGGCACCGGGCAGCTTCAGCTGGCATGTCCTGACGTCGCTGGCCGACGACGTCCAGACTTTCCACGACGGTCGCATGCCCGACGCCGCCGGCAGCGTGTTCGGCATTGTGTTGACGGCCCGACGGGCGGCCTCTGGCAGGTGACGCCGCGTGCTGCCGGCGGTTCTGCTTCACGGCCGAACGAATACGCCGATGTCCCGGAGATGTTTCGTGAGTTGACCGGTTTTGACCCCGACTCACCGGATTTCCAGCGCCATCGCGACAAGATCGTGGAGCGCTGCCTGCCGCTGGCCGATCACATCGCCCGGCGATTCGAGGGACGCGGCGAACCCCGCGACGACCTGATTCAGGTCGCCCGGGTCGGACTGGTCAACGCGGTAGTCCGCTTCGACGTCGAGACCGGGTCGGATTTCGTCTCGTTCGCCGTGCCCACCATCATGGGGGAAGTCCGGCGGCACTTCCGGGACAACAGTTGGTCAGTCAAGGTTCCCCGTCGGCTGAAAGAACTGCACCTGCGGTTGGGCACCGCCACCGCCGAGTTGTCGCAGCGGCTCGGCAGGGCACCCACCGCTACCGAACTCGCCGCCGAACTCGATATGGACCGCGCCGAGGTCGTCGAGGGGCTGGTGGCGGGCAGCTCCTACAACACGCTGTCCATTGACAGCGGTGGTGGTAACGAAGACGACGACGCCCGGGCCATCGCGGACACACTCGGCGACATGGACGCCGGCCTGGACCGGATCGAAGATCGCGAGTCGCTTCGCCCGCTGCTCGAGGCACTGCCCGAGCGCGAGCGCATGGTGTTGATCCTCCGGTTTTTCGAGTCGATGACGCAGACCCAGATCGCCGAGCGGGTCGGCGTCTCCCAGATGCACGTGTCCCGGCTCCTGGCGAAATCGCTAGCGCGGCTCCGCGACCAGCTCAAGTAGGCGCAGGACGTAGCTCCGGGCCGCTGAGAACTCAACCCGTTTTGCGGCTACCCGGCGGGTGCCGGGGCGACAACATTCTCCGATCCGACTCAGAGAATCGCTGGTAGGGGTTGGCGCGGTGAGCGGCTACTTGATCTCGGCGAGCACCGTGCCCTGGGTGATGGCCGCCCCGGCTTCAACGGCCAGCCCGGTGATGACACCGTCCTTGTGCGCGGTGACCGGGTTCTCCATCTTCATCGCCTCGAGGACCACCACCAGATCGCCCGTCACCACTTCCTGACCTTCTTCGACCGCGACCTTCACCACGGTGCCCTGCATGGGCGCGGTCACGGCGTCGCCGGAGGCTACCGCACCGCTGTGGGCGCCACGCTTGCGCGGCTTGGGCTTGCGTCGGATGACACCGACCGAGTCGCACCCGCCGCCGGACAGTGCGAGGTCGGCCGGCAGTGATACCTCGACCCGGCGGCCGTCGACCTCGACGATCACCTTCTGCCGCGGCCGGGCGTCCTCTTCGTCGCTCGGCTCACCGCCGGTGAAGGGTTCGACGGTGTTGTTCCACTCGGTCTCGATCCAGCGGGTGTGCACCGAGAAGCCGTGCTCGTCGCCGATGAACGCCGGGTCGGACACCACCGCCCGGTGGAAGGGGATCACGGTGGCCAGCCCCTCGACTTCGAATTCGGCCAGCGCGCGGCGGGCGCGGGCCAGCGCCTCGGCGCGGTCGGCGCCGTGCACGATCAGCTTGGCCAGCATCGAGTCGAACTGGCCGCCGATCACCGAGCCGGTCTCGACGCCGGAGTCTATGCGGACCCCCGGGCCCGCGGGCGGGTGGAACTTGGTCACCGGGCCGGGGGCGGGCAGGAAGCCCCGTCCGGCGTCCTCGCCGTTGATCCGGAACTCGATGGCGTGGCCGCGCGGGGTGGGGTCCTCGGTGATGTCGAGCGTCTCGCCGTTGGCGATCTTGAACTGCTGCAGCACCAAGTCTATGCCGGCGGTTTCCTCGGTGACCGGGTGCTCGACCTGAAGGCGGGTGTTGACCTCCAGGAAGGAGATCAGGCCGTCCTGGCCGACCAGGTATTCGACGGTTCCGGCGCCGTGGTAGTGGGCCTCCTTGCAGATCCGTTTGGCCGAATCGTGGATTTCCTTGCGCTGGAAGTCGGTCAGGAACGGTGCCGGCGCCTCTTCGACCAGCTTCTGGTAGCGACGCTGCAGCGAGCAGTCCCGGGTTCCGGCGACCACGACGTTGCCGTGCTGGTCGGCGATCACCTGGGCCTCGACGTGGCGCGGCTTGTCCAGGTAACGCTCGACGAAGCACTCGCCGCGGCCGAACGCGGCGGTGGCTTCCCGCACGGCCGACTCGTACAGTTCGGGGATTTCATCGATGGTGCGGGCCACCTTCATGCCCTTGCCGCCGCCGCCGTGCGCCGCCTTGATCGCGATCGGCAGCCCGTATTCGTTGGCGAAGGCGATCACCTCGTCGGCGTCTTTGACCGGGTCGGGCGTGCCGGGCACCAGCGGCGCCTGGGCGCGGGCGGCGATGTGACGGGCGGTGACCTTGTCGCCGAGGTCGCGGATCGACTGCGGGCTGGGCCCGATCCAGATCAGGCCGGCGTCGATCACGGCCTGGGCGAAGTTGGCGTTTTCCGCCAGGAAGCCGTAGCCGGGATGGATGGCATTGGCGCCGGACTTGGCCGCCGCGTCGAGCAACTTTTCGAAGTCCAGGTAGGACTCGGCCGAGGTTTGACCGCCCAGGGCGAACGCCTCGTCGGCCAGCCGTACGTGTGGAGCGTCCGCGTCGGGTTCGGCGTAGACGGCCACGCTGGCCAGACCAGCATCCCGGGCCGCCCGGATCACCCGGACCGCGATCTCGCCGCGGTTGGCGACCAGAACTTTTGTGATCCTGGAGCTGGCGTGACTGGCCACTGCGCCTCCTGTAGGGCTGACGTCTTTAAGAGATTTTCTTACAAGTCTTGTTCCGGGAAGTTTATGCGTCGCGCCGTGGGGCCGGTCACGCGGTTCCCCGATTCAAACCGTTTCGCGCAGTCGGCGCTTGATCCGGGCGAGCATCGCCGACATGCCGCGCAGTCGAAGCGGGCTGATCAGAGCGGCCAAACCCAGTTCGGCGTAGAAATCCTCGGGCACCGCCAGGATGTCGGCCGCTGGCTGCCCGTCCAGCCCGGCGGCCAGGATGGAGGCGAATCCGCGGGTGGTCGGCGCTTCGGCCGGCGCGCTGAAGTGCAGACGCACTCGTTGCGGATTGCTGGCGTCGACGTGCAGGAACAGCGGGGACTGGCACTCGGGCACGGGCTCCATGGCGGACTCGGCGAGCTCGGACGGTAGCGCTGGAAGTTCGTCGGCGAATTCCAGCAGCAGCTTCAGCTTGTCCTGGCCCTGGACTTCGGCGAAGTCGGACACCACCTCGGCCAGCGGCGCGGGCAGACTCATCGCTGCGGCACGGCTCCCGGATCTTCTCCCGCGACGATCGGCGCGCGCACGGTGTTGCCCCATTCGGTCCACGACCCGTCGTAGTTGCGGACGCCGGGCTTGCCGAGCAGATGCGTGAGCACGAACCAGGTGTGACTGGACCGCTCGCCGATGCGGCAATAGACGACGGTCTTGTCGTCCGGGCTCAAGAAGCCGTAGAGCTCTTCCAGCTCCTCGCGGCTGCGGAACCGCCCGCTCTCGTCGACCGCCTTACTCCAGGGAATCGACCGGGCGGTGGGAATGTGGCCGCCGCGCAGCACGCCTTCCTCGGGGTACTCGGGCATGTGGGTCCGCTTGCCGGTGTATTCGTCGGGTGAGCGTACGTCGATCAGCGGCTGGTTGCCTAGGATGTCCAGTACCTCGTCTTTGAACGCGCGGATGGGGGCGTCGTTGCGCTGCACCACGGGGTAGCCGGTCGACGTCTTGTCCGGCACCTCCAGGGTGGTGTCCCGGCGCTCGGCGAGCCAGAGGTCACGTCCGCCGTTGAGCAGGCGCACATCGGGGTGACCGAACAGGGTGAAAACCCAGAGCGCGTAGGCCGCCCACCAATTGCTCTTGTCGCCGTAGATCACCACGGTGTCGTCGCGGGCAATGCCCTTGCGGTCCATCAAAGCGGCGAACCGCTGGCCGTCGATGTAGTCGCGCACCGTTGGGTCGTTGAGGTCGGTATGCCAATCGACCTTGACCGCACCCGGAATATGGCCGACGTCGTAAAGCAGGACGTCCTCGTCGGATTCGACGATCGCCAGGCCGGGCGCGCCCAGGTGGGCGGACAGCCAATCGGCGGTCACGAGCCGTTCGGGGTGGGTATAGGCCGACAAGGTGGGACTCGGATCTGTGGGCACGGGCACGTTATCGAGCCTACCGCTGGCCGCCCGGGATAGCTCGGAGCCACCAGGCCGGGATGAGGGTGGTCGGTTGCGGCCTTGGTGCGCGAAGGAATTTCCGAATGGAATTTCGGAATGGGTTGTTGTTGTCCCCCGAGTGGGGGACAGGTTAATCATCCTTTATCGACCGTTTGGTGGACAGATCCGGCTTGGTCGCCACGGAATAGTCGAAGCTAACTCCACGAGGAAACGCATCGACCGCTCACCTCTATGCGCAATACCGCGGCGACCCAGACTAGTGCATGTACCAGGGAGAAAGGGGGTGAAACCATGTCATATGAACTGCTGTTCGTCGAGGAAGAATTCTGCGTCGCAGAGGTTGTTCTGTCAGTCGACAACAATAACGCCTGATGCGCCAGGCGATCCTCAATAAGACGTGCGCATGCTGAGAATGGGCCTGGCGGGGGCCCACCAGTGTGAGATCCTCGCCAGGCCCGTTCTGGTCTGTGGTGAAGTTCGTTCCGGTGCCCAACAAGTGTGCAATCATGCCAGAAATGTCTTTGGTGTTGAGGGCTTTGCCGAAACATCGTCTTCAGCTGCGATAGAACATAATCGATTTAAGTAATAGATGCGGCAATCGCTTGGGCGTTAACATTAATGCTTCTTGTCCAGGTCAATCGACGTCAACTGCCGATGCGGTTCGACCATGGTGGCGGACAAAAGCTTCTCCAACCTGTCGATCCAGGTGTGGATGGTGGCGGCGTCGTAGACATCGGTGCGAAATTCGACCACGCCGCTGATGCCAGCGGGCAGACCGGTGTCGGTGAAGTTTTCGGTCAACGACAACAGTAGGTCCGTCCGGCCGACCCCGGTGTGTAGCGGGACATTGGTGATATCCAGATCGCCCAACTCCCACTCGGCGGACTCGGTGTTGTGCCAGACCAGCATCACTTGCCGCAGTGAAGTGTGGCTTAGCGACGGGGTGGGGTTGAGCCGGTCGACGAGGACCCCGAAGGGAACGTCCTGGTGATCGAACGCCTGCAAGGTGCGCGCACGCACGTGGGCTAGCACCTGCGCAAAGGTGAGGTTATCGCCTAGCTGGGTGCGCACCACCATGCCGTTGGCGAAGACGCCGACCAGGCCATCCAGTATCGGATGGCTACGCCCGGCAACGTTTATTCCGATGGGAATGTCGTTGCTGCCGCTGAGTTCGGACAACAGCGCGGCCAGCGCTGCGTGGACGACCATGAAGCCGGTCGCGTGATAGTCGCGTGCCAGCCGGACTATCCGGTCATGCAGTACCGCCGACCAGTGCACGGCGAGCGTATCGCCACGGTAGTCGGCCACGGGTGGGTAGAGCCGATCAGTGGGTAGCTCGAGGCGTTCGGGGATACCGGCGAGCGCCATTTCCCAATACCGCAGTTGGGTCCCGAGCAAGCTCTGGGGGTCGGCCGGATCACCCAAGTACTCACGTTGCCACAGGGCGTAATCAATGTATTGGACGGGTAGTGGGGCCCAGGTTGGGGCATGCCCGGTGCAACGACTGAGGTAAGCGGCGCTTAGGTCAGACGCCAGTGGGGCCAGCGACCAACCATCAGCGGCAATGTGATGCAACGTGATGGCCAATACGTGCTCGTCATCGGCGACGCGCCAAAGCCGGGCGCGCAGGGGGATCTGGGTGGACAAATCGAAGGTGGCGCTGGCATGTGCGGTCAGGGATCGGTGGAGCCGCTGCCCGGACCACCCGGCGGCGTTGATGATTCGCCAGTCCAAGTCCACCCGTTCAATGGGCAAAACGACTTGATGTAATACACCGTCGACGCCGGTGAAAACAGTGCGCAAAGTTTCGTGGCGGTTCACCACATCAACCAGTGCGTGCCCCAAGGCGTCGACATCCAGCTCGCCACGCAATCGCAACGCCAAGGGCATGTGGTAAACCGGGGCGTCCGGCGCCAAATGGTGCATTTCCCACATTCGTTGCTGTGCGTAGGAGAGGGGTGTGTGTTGTGGTCGGGGGCGGGGTGTGAGTGGGGTTTGTGGTTGGTGTTGGGGTTGGGTGGTGATCCAGTGGGCTAGTGCGGAGATGGTGGGGGTTTCGAAGATGACGCGGATGGGG
>NZ_LQOX01000074.1 GCF_002102175.1 Mycobacterium gastri
GAACTGACCAGCGGCCGCGCCAAAACCGTTGCCGCCCGCAAATCCCGGATGGACCAGCGCACCCGCGAACGACTGCCGGTGCTGCCGACGCTGGTGGCCGCTGCCGAGCATCGGCGCCAGCGGGCCGCGCAAGCGCTGGCCGCTGCCCTGGCCACCGAGCCTGGTCGAGAGTTCAATGTCGACGGGCAGGTGCTGCGGCGGGCCGAGTGCTCACCGGAATCCGGCAGCCACCTCTGGGCCGAGGATCCCGTGAACCGGACGCGCACCGATCTGAAAGCCGAAGAGCGACGCGCATTTTGGGCATGGGCTGCCATCGAGGTGCTGCGGCTGACCGGCATCCGGGTCGAGGAACTGACCGAACTCAGCCACCACAGCCTCATCCAATACCGGCTTCCGGCCACCGCAGAACTGATTCCGCTGCTGCAGATCACACCTTCCAAGACCGACGCCGAACGGCTTCTGGTGATATCCCCGGAACTGGCCGATGTTTTGGCCGCCATCGTCACTCGTATCCGCCGGCCCGACGGCGCCATCACGCTCGTCTCGGCATACGACTACCACGAGAAGATCTGGAACCCGCCGATGCCGCTGCTGTTCCAATCGCACTGGCGCTTGGAAGACAGACCGTTGAGCCCCAGCGTGATTCGCCGGTTGATCAACGACACGCTGGCCAGCACAGGACTGACCGATGCCAGCGGCGCGCCGCTGAGGGTCACCCCCCACGATTTCCGCAGATTGTTCGTCACCGACGCCGTTATGCACGGCATGCCGCCCCACATCGCTCAGCTTGTGGCAGGGCACCGCGACATCAACGTCACGATGGGATACAAGGCCGTCTACCCCGAAGAAGTCATCAACGGGCATCGGGCGTTCATTGCCCGCCGCCGTGAGCTGCGGCCCAGCGACGAATACCGGACGCCCACTGACGCGGAATGGGAGGAGTTCCTCGGCCACTTCCAACGCCGACGCGTCGCCCTAGGCGAATGCGGCAGAAGCTATTCCAGCCCGTGTATCCACGAGCACAGCTGCCTGCGCTGCCCCCTTCTGCGGCCGTCGCCGAGCCAAAGAGCACGCATCGTCGAGATCCGCAGCAACCTTCTCGACCGGATCATCGAGGCTGAACGTGAAGGATGGCACGGCGAGGTCGAAGGGCTGCGGGTGAGCCTCGCGGGCACGGAAACGAAACTCGCCCAACTCGATCAGATGACCCGCCGGGCGGCGACCATCGAGCTGGGAATCCCTACCTTCGGCGAAGTCGCCGGGCGCACCGCCACCACAGACGCCAAGATCGTGAACCCATGATGACGCAGCCCGATGACCTGCAACAGCCCGACGAATCTATAACCTTCGCCTATCCCATCGGTTCCCTCGTTCACCTCGCCGACCTGCTTGGCGAGGTCGACGAATTCTTACGCAGCGGAACCGACGTCACCGATCTGCTTACCGTGTTCATGACGCGTCTCGGCCGCACCAATCCGGGCTTTCGAGCCTGCAACCTGATCGACGACCTGAGCTTCACCGCTCACCACATCCGCCGCCTCGTCGGCGACCACCCCGAAGAACGAACATGATCCGGTCGAAAACAACAGGGGCCGTGGCGGTTCCGTAGTGCAGAGAATGCCGTGCAACGACACCGTCGCGGTCTTGGTCACGCGGCGGTGCTCCTCCCACAGGAATGCCTCGGTGAGCGTCTGCGGGGCGGGCACCGACAACGTCGTGCCGTCGATCGCGCAGACCAGCAGACCCCGCCAGCGCGCCGCCCCGCCCGCGGGACCGGCGAGCGCTCGAACAACGCACGCAACGGCCTGGCCCCGACCCGGCGGCGAGCCTGAGCCAGCGCCGAGCTGCCCGGATCGGGCACCGCCACACCGTCTAGGCCCGTGGTCAACCGTGCCCACACCTGCCGAGAGCCGATCTCGGCGAACAGTCCGGCCGCCAGCAGCAGGTACACCACCACCCGCGAGGGCAGATCACGCACCCGCTGCTGCACGCGCGCCGTCGAAGCGAGCACGTCGTCGACCATCTCGAAGGGAACGATCTGGGTCAACTCGCCGAGATGCCCGGGCGCGAACGGACCCGCGGCAACCATCGCCGAGGCACGGATGACAGGCTGAACAAGCAGCGGAACTCCTAGGATGACGGGTGTCTTACGAGGACAACCCATCCGAACAAGGAGTTCCGCTGCCCCATTGGACCGACACGCCCAATTCCCCACGTATCACACTTGACCCAACAGCCATACGCTTAACTGCGCGGCATTGCGGCTAGCCCGGCAGCGTGTCATCGGGTGGGTTCAATCGCGCCGGGATTTCCTTCGGTGCGGCGGGTAGCCGGTCGAAGCGGCGTAGCCGCAGGGAGTTGGTCACCACGCTGACCGAGGAGAGCCCCATCGCCGCGCCTGCCACGACCGGGTTGAGCATGCCCAGCGCGGCAAGCGGTATCGCGGCGGTGTTGTAGCCGAACGCGAAACCGAGGTTCTGGTAGATGGTGTGCAGGGTGCGCCGGGAGAGCTGGATCGCCAGCACGACGCCATCGAGCCGGCCGGACATCAAGGTGATGTCGGAGGCCTCGATGGCCACGTCGGTGCCGGTGCCGATCGCGATGCCCAGATCGGCCTGCGCCAGCGCGGGGGCGTCGTTGACGCCGTCGCCAACCATTGCGACCACCCGGCCCTCGTCTTGGAGCCGGCGCACCTCGGTGACCTTGTCCTGCGGCAGCACCTCGGCCAACACCCGGTCGATGCCCACCTGGGCGGCGATCGCGGCGGCCGTGCGGGTGTTGTCGCCGGTGATCATCGCGACCTGCAGTCCCATCGCGTGCAGCTGGCGGACCACCTCGGCGGCGTCGTCCTTGACGGTGTCGGCCACGGCGAGCACACCGACAACCCGGTCCTCCCGGCCGACGAACACCGCGGTGCGGCCCTGCTCTTCGAGTTCGGCGGCCGCCGCGGCGAGGCGGTCGGGCAGCAGCAAATCGTGCTCGACGATGAGCTTGTGTCGACCGACCAGCACGGGCCGGCCGTCGATCTCGGCCCGCACTCCGTGTCCGGCCAGGTTGGCGAACTCCGTGGCGGCCGGAATCGGCAGCGCCTGCTCACGCGCGCCGGCGACGATCGCCGCGCCGATGGGGTGTTCGGAACCGGACTCGACGGCCGCGGCAAGCTGCAGCACCAGCTCGTCCTGAACCCCCTCGTCGGCGACAACGTCGGTGAGCCGCATCGCGGCGCGGGTGAGGGTGCCGGTCTTGTCGAAGACGACGGTGTCGATCTTTTGCGAGGCTTCCAGCACCTCGCCGCCTTTGACCAGAATCCCCAGGTCCGCGCCGCGGCCGGTGCCGACCATGATGGCCGTCGGGGTGGCCAGGCCCAGTGCGCACGGGCAGGCGATGATCAGCACCGCGATCGCGGCGGTCATGCCGGCCACCGGGTTGGCGGCCAGCAGCGTCCACCCGGCAAAGGTCAGAGCGGCAACACCAACGACGGCCGGCACGAACACCGCCGACACGCGGTCGGCCAGCCGTTGCACCGGGGCTTTGCCCCCTTGTGCCTGCTCGACCAGGCGCACAATCTGCGCCAGCGCGGTGTCAGCCCCCACGGCGACGGCGCGCACCGTCAGCAGGCCGTCGATGTTGACCGTGGCCCCGGCGACACGGTCGCCCACGGTTTTCTCGACCGGAACCGATTCGCCGGTAAGCATCGACTCGTCGACGGCGGCACGTCCGTCGATCACAACCCCGTCGACCGGGATCTTCTCTCCGGGCCGTACCCGCACCAGGTCCCCGACCTGCACCTGCTCGACCGGGACGAGCAGTTCTTGGCCGTCGACGAGCAGGCAGGCTTCCTTGGCGCCCATCTCGAGCAGCTTGCTGATCGCCTCCGACGCCTTGCCCCGGGCCCTGGCCTCCAGATAGCGGCCCAGCACCACGAACGCGATGATCAACGCCGCGGTGTCGAAAAACAGCGGGCCACCGGCGAATAACTCATACGTGGAGTAGCCGAACGCGGTCAGCGTGCCCAGAGCGATCAGCGTGTCCATGTTGGCGCTCAACGCCCTGGCCTGGGCAACGGCCTCCTTGAGAATCGACCAGCCGGCCACGAACTGCACCGGCACCGTCACGGCAAACGTCAACCACCCCGCCCACGGGGCGGCCACCATCGTCAACCCGGCCGACAGCAACGCGAACGGCCACGCTAACCAGACCCGGCGCAACCAGGTCCGCCGCTCGGTCGCGGGATCCACGCCGGGCGAGGCATGGCACGAGGCGACCTGAACCTCGCCGCATCCCCCATGACCCAAGGCAGCTTCGTCCGGACGGCCCAGCAGCCGGCCGATGATCCTGCGGACCACGCCACCGCTGCGCTCAGCAGCCGAATGCGGGGCACGCGCGGGCACCAACTCGGCCGGAATATGTTGGGCATCAACGATTGCCGTGAGCACAGCCGCGATATCGCGGCGGTCCCTCGAAAACCAGATCACCACCGAAGCGGTTCGCGGATATGCCTGAACGGCCTGGACGCCGGCCACCCTGGCGACGGTCTCTTCGGTCGCGACGGCTCGAATTTCGTCGAAACCGGACCCGCCGACGTGAACCCGCATCCGCCCCGCCGCATTGGATACGACCGTCAGCTCGACATCGGCGTCGGGGCGAACATCAGTGATCGTGGTCATGGCGCTCGCCCGCTACCGCCGACAGTGAAACATCTTCTCCGATACGCTCTTTCGCTTCGGCAATCACATCGGCCAGCGTCAGCCGAGCCTGCTCGGAGCCCTGCTGGGCTTTGCGTTCGGCGGAGCGCAGACCACGAAGTCCCCACGCGGTGGTGGCGACGGTCGCCTTGCGCAGCGAAACCTTCGCTGTCGTCTTCCGCAGCGCCTCATACGCGGCCGCGCCCACCAGGCCGGTCACCAATGTGGGTACCGATTTCGCCAAGAGTCCATGCCACGAAGCCATAGAACGGTCCTTTCCTCTCGTGCTTGCCAGCTTGCAACACAACAGTACCTGGGTAGGGTATCTGCATGGTCAAAGCCGGCTTCTTTCACGGCAAATCCCCAGAATGGAACCGCGGTGATGTCATCGGCAGCCGCGCCCAGCAGGGGCACCTGAGCCGGCGGCTGTCCGCCACCCTGCGCCAGGCATCCCCGACTTCGCGGTGTCTGCGACCGTGCTGAACGAGTCGGCGCTGCGCTGGGCGGCCGCAACGATTTTTGGCGTCAGCATCGCAGCGGACGTCTACGTCTTCGCTACCCGGGGTCCTCGCTGGACCCGCGCATTCGACCACCTGCTGCACCTGTCCATGGCGGCGGCCATGATTGCCATGGCCTGGCGGATCCGACCAGCCTCCCACAGCCTGGTGCCGATTGTCTTCTTTCTCCTGGCGGCCGGCTGGTTCGTACTCGTGGCCGGCGGGCGACGCTGCACCCTCGGCGACCGAATAACCAACTGCTACAACGCGACAATGATGATCGCGATGGCATGGATGTACACGCTGATGAACGGCAGCTTGGCGGGCTACACCGATCATTCACCAGACCATGTGCTGGCAGGTTCGGCACCGACGCATATCGCCGGAGCGCCGATGCCCGCAGCGCAGATGCCGCAGACCACGTCCGGGGCCGGAGCGTGGATCGCCGCGGCGAACTGGATCGTGACCCTGGGGTTCGCGGTCGCGGCCATGCTCTGGCTATGGCGTTACGTCGGCGCGTGGCGAGCCGGCCGGTCGGCTGCTGCCGGCCCGCTGACCGAGTTGGGACTGCTGTCCCAGGCCTTCGCTGCTGCTGGCACCGCCCTGATGTTCGGCGTCATGGGGTAATACCCGCCGGCTTGCCGGGGACAGCCCACCACCGGCACGGGTCAGGTCGTCGTTCCCGGACCGATGTTGCGGGCCGGACGGGTGCGCAGGTCGTGCACATAATCGGCCGGAGCACCTGCGATTTCCGCGGCGTCGGCCATCACCCCCAGATACCGCGCCGACGGCAGCCCACCCTCCCAGGCGTCCAGCACGTACAGCCACGCCAGGACCGGGTCAGTGGTGGTGTCCGACGACAACCGCTCCACGCGGCACCGGATCTTCTTGTGGACGCCGAACTCGGAGCCCTCCCAGCGGTCCAGGTTCATCTCGTCGGCCGGCGTCATGTCGTAGAGCACGACGAACACCCTGGAATCCGGTTCCTCGACGACGGTGGCCAACGCCCCGTCCCAGCCGAGGTCCTCACCGCCGAAGGTCAGCCGCCAGCCGTTGAGCCAGCCGGTTCCGGCCATCGGTGAGTGGGGTGCTCGCTTGAGCATCTGCTCGGGATCCATGTTCGACCCGTAGGCGGCGTAGAGCGGCACGGGAGAAAGCTTAAACGTCGGCTGTATGGATGGCGGCTACCCGAGGGTCTGAGGCGGGTGTGATGCAGCCCTCACCCGGTGCTGCGGCGCGCCGCGCCGGGCTTGCCCTTGCGCCGCGCTGCGGCCTGCTCGTGAAGGGCCGGGTGACCGGGCTAGGTTAGGCCTGTGGTGACCCGCATCGTGATCATCGGTGGCGGCCCGGCCGGCTACGAGGCCGCTATCGTCGCAGCCACCGCACACCCCGAATCAGTCCAAGTCACCGTCATCGATTCCGACGGCATCGGCGGGGCCGCAGTGCTGGACGACTGCGTGCCGTCCAAGACCTTCATCGCCTCCACCGGCCTGCGCACCGAGCTGCGCCGGGCTCAGCGCCTCGGCTTCGACATCGACATCGACGACGCGAAGATCTCGCTGCCGCAGATCCATGCCCGGGTCAAGGCACTGGCTGCCGAGCAGTCGGCCGACATCACCGCCCAGCTGCTCGGCATGGGAGTCCACGTGATCTCCGGCCGGGCCGAGCTGATCGACCCCACCCCGGGCCTGGCCCGCCACCGGGTCAAGGCGACCCATTCCGATTCGGGGCCGGACGGCCCCGTCAGCAGCGAACACGACGCCGACGTGGTGCTGATCGCCACCGGGGCCAGCCCGCGGGAACTGCCGTCGGCCCGGCCGGACGGCGAACGCATCCTGACCTGGCGTCAGCTCTACGACTTGGAGGCGCTGCCGCAGCATCTGATCGTGGTGGGCTCGGGAGTCACCGGCGCGGAGTTCGTCCACGCCTACACCGAATTCGGCGTGCAGGTCACCGTGGTGGCCAGCCGGGACCGGGTGTTGCCGTACGAGGACGCCGACGCCGCGCTGGTCCTGGAGGAGTCGTTCGCCGAACGCGGTGTCCGGCTGGTCAAGAACGCCCGGGCCGAATCGGTGACCCGCACCGACACCGGTGTCTTGGTCACCATGACCGACGGCCGCACCGTCGAAGGCAGCCACGCCCTGATGACCATCGGGTCGGTGCCCAACACCGGCGCCCTGGGCCTCGAGCGGGTCGGCATCGAACTCGGACCCGGCAACTACCTGACGGTGGACCGCGTATCGCGGACGTCGGTGCCCGGCATCTATGCCGCCGGCGACTGCACCGGCCTGCTGCCGTTAGCCTCGGTCGCCGCCATGCAGGGCCGGATCGCGATGTATCACGCGCTGGGCGAGGGGGTCAGCCCGATCCGGCTGCGCACGGTTGCCGCGACGGTGTTCACCAGGCCCGAGATCGCCGCGGTCGGTGTGCCGCAGTCGGCGATCGACGACGGGTCGGTGACCGCGCGGACCATCATGCTGCCGCTGCGGACCAACGCCCGGGCGAAGATGTCGGGTTTGCGGCAAGGCTTCGTCAAGATCTTCTGCCGGCGCTCCACCGGCGTGGTGATCGGCGGCGTGGTGGTGGCGCCGATCGCCTCGGAGCTGATCCTGCCGATCGCGGTGGCCGTGCAGAACCGCATCACGGTCAACGAGCTGGCGCAGACGCTGGCCGTGTACCCGTCGTTGTCGGGCTCGATCACCGAGGCCGCCCGCCGCCTGATGGCCCACGACGATCTGGACTGAAGGCCAGCCCCGCGACGCCTCAGGAACTAGCCTGGTGGAGCAACGCTACCGACCAGTAATCGACAGGAGTCAGTTTCCGTGAGCAACCCAATGAGCGCACCGCAGAGTGAGCAGCCCGCTGGGACGCTGGGACCGCAGCAGCGCGCGTCGGCCTGGGAGCGGCTCGGTGCCGAGCAATTCGACGTGGTCGTCATCGGCGGCGGCGTGGTGGGCGCCGGGTGCGCGCTGGATGCTGCCACCCGCGGTCTCAAGGTGGCCTTGGTCGAGGCCCGTGACTTGGCCTCCGGCACGTCGAGCCGCTCCTCGAAGATGTTCCACGGCGGACTGCGGTACCTCGAACAACTCGAATTCGGCCTGGTGCGCGAGGCGCTCTACGAACGCGAGCTGTCGCTGACGCGTTTGGCGCCGCATCTGGTCAAGCCGTTGCCGTTCCTGTTCCCGCTGACCAAGCGCTGGTGGGAACGTCCCTACATCGCCGCGGGCATCTTCCTCTACGACCGGCTGGGCGGCGCCAAATCGGTTCCGGCGCAAAAACACCTGACCCGGGCCGGCGCCCTGCGATTAAGCCCGGGGTTGAAGCGGACCTCCCTGGTCGGCGGTATCCGCTATTACGACACCGTCGTCGACGATGCCCGCCACACCATGACGGTTGCGCGCACCGCGGCCCATTACGGCGCTGTCGTCCGCTGCTCGACCCAGGTGGTGGCGCTGCTGCGCGAGGGTGACCGGGTGATCGGCGTGCGGGTCCGTGACTCCGAGGACGGCTCGATCAAGGAGGTCCGCGGCCACGTCGTGGTCAATGCGACCGGGGTCTGGACCGACGAGATCCAGGCGTTGTCCAAACAGCGCGGACGTTTTCAGGTGCGCGCGTCCAAGGGCGTGCACGTGGTGGTGCCGCGGGACCGGATCGTCAGCGACGTGGCCATGATCCTGCGCACCGAGAAGTCGGTCATGTTCATCATCCCGTGGGGCAGCCACTGGATCATCGGGACCACCGATACCGACTGGAACCTCGACCTGGCCCATCCCGCGGCCACCAAGGTCGACATCGACTACATCCTGGGCACCGTCAACACCGTGCTGGCCACCCCGTTGACGCACGCCGACATCGACGGCGTGTACGCCGGGCTGCGTCCGCTGCTTGCCGGGGAAAGCGAGGAAACCTCGAAGCTGTCCCGCGAGCACGCCGTGGCCGTGCCGGCAGCGGGACTGGTGGCCATCGCCGGCGGCAAGTACACCACCTACCGGGTGATGGCGGCCGACGCGATCGACACTGCCGTGCAGTTCATTCCGGCCCGGGTCGCGCCGTCGATCACCCAGAAGGTGAGCCTGCTCGGCGCCGACGGTTACTTCGCGCTGGTCAACCAGGTCGAACACGTCGGCGCGATGCACGGTCTGCACCCGTACCGGGTGCGTCATCTGCTGGACCGCTACGGTTCGCTGATCAACGAGGTGCTGGCGTTGGCGGCCGACGATCCCGGCCTGCTCAGCCCGATCAAGGAGGCGCCCGGCTACCTGCGGGTCGAGGCCCGCTACGCCGTCACCGCCGAGGCGGCCCTGCATCTCGAGGACGTCCTGGCCCGGCGGATGCGGATCTCCATCGAATATCCGCACCGCGGCGTGGATTGTGCGCGCGAAGTAGCCGACATCATCGCGCCCGTGCTGGGCTGGACCACCGCGGACATCGAGCGGGAGGTCGCCAACTACAAGGCGCGAGTGGAAGCCGAGGTGCTCTCGCAGGCCCAGCCCGACGACGTGTCGGCGGACATGTTGCGGGCCAGCGCGCCCGAAGCCCGCGCCGAGATCCTCGAACCGGTGCCGCTCAATTGAGCGCGCTCACCGGCCAGAACCAGGGTTCACCGTGAAACGTGGACCCTTGCGGTCGCGGTCGGCGGGAGCCTGGCCGGCGTCGTGGGCTGGGACTTCGTGCAGCGCCGGCAGCAGGCGTCGATGTGCTCCGAGACCGGACGAAAGGCATTGAGCTGTAACCGCATTGAGCTGTAACCAAGCTTCGCGCCGCACCCGACTAAGGTAAGGGGGCGTTAGCGTTAGCCACCCGCGACTCGAAAACCCGACCGAAAGATGGCGGCCGGACAAACATCTGGTTACGTCCGCGCGAGTGAATCAGCCTCATCGACTGATGCCGCGCTGTGGGCCGTGCCACCGATGAACCGCCGCGCGTACTCGGATGCCTGAACGAGCAGGTCGGGAGCCAGCACCGAGACCAGGCTCGCCCCGCCGGCGGCCAGCAGCGCCTGGCCCCAGCCCAGCGGGCCCACCGGCGTGCAGCCGAACACCTGGCTGAGGCCGGGCGTGCTCACCACCACCGCCAGCGCGCCCAAGGACCCGACCGTCGTCAGCACCACCAGCCCGCTGCGTGAGTCGGCGAGCGTCTGGGCCAGTTGCGTGCCGACCAACCCGATCAGCGCGACGGTTGCCGCGCGGCGCTGGGTGCCGGTCGCGCTGGCCAGCAGCCACGCCAGCATGGCGCCGATCGTGGTGGACGCGCCACGAATCCCGATCGCGCGCCACATCGCTGCCTCGCCACGGTCGACCTCGGCGGTGCCCGCCTGGGTGCTGACGGCCAGGGCTGCGGCCGGCAACGCGTCGGTCAGCATGTTGACCAACAGCATCTGGCGCGCGTTGAGCACGGAACGTCCGGTCAGCAGGGTGGTGATCAGCGCAAAGCACACCTCGCCGAGGTTGCCGCCCAGCAGCACCGACACCGCCGAATGCACGCGGCGCCACAGCTGCTCGCCTTCGTCAAGGGCGTCGAGCAGCGCCTCGAGCTTTCCATCGAGCAGCACCACGTCGGCCGCGGTGCGGGCGGCGTCGCTGCCGCGCGCGGCCATCCCGATGCCCACGCTGGCCGCCCGGATCGCGGCCGCGTCGTTGACGCCGTCACCGACCATCGCCGTGACCAGTCCGGCCCGCTCCAGGGCCTGGACCACCTCGATCTTGTGTTCCGGGGTCATCCGCGCAAAGACCAGTCGCGACGTGACCGCCTCGGCACGCTGGTCAACCGACAGCGCTTCCCAATCGCTGCCGGTGACCACCTGTTCGACGGTGACGTCGATGCCGAGCTCCTGGGCGATCACGGCCGCGGTGGTCGGGTGATCGCCGGTGATCAACCGCACCCCGATTTCGTGGTCGGCGAGGGCCGCCAGCACGGCCTGGGCCATCGGGCGCGGGGTATCGGCCAATCCGAGCAGACCGATCGGGGTGAGCTCTGACGTGCACAGACTTTCCAGCAGATCGGGATCTGCCGCCGCCGCGGCGGCTTGCCCGCGGCTGAGGTGGCGCTCGGCCACGGCCAGCACCCGCAATCCCTTGGCCGCCATCTCCTCGATCTGCCGGGTCAACGGTTCTGTGCCGTGGTCGCGCACCAGGGCTGACGAGAGCACCTCGGGTGAGCCCTTGATAGTCAGCCGGGTGCCGACCAGCGCGGCCGCGAACGGGCGACCGGACTGGAACGGCAGGTATGCGTCCCGCTTGAGCCGCTTTTGCTGCGAACCCCGGATTGGCGAACCGCGCAGCGCGGGGTCGTCGGCGGCCCGGTCTATCGCGTCGTCGGTGGCGTGATCGACCCGGTGGGTATGCCTGGCATAGCTGGTGTGCAGCGCCGCATCCAGCACCTGTGCCGGGGTGAAACCCGTCGACGGACGCACGACTTTGACCTTCAGCCGGTTCTCGCTGAGCGTGCCGGTCTTGTCGAAGCACACCACCTTCAACCGGGCCAGCGCCTCGATCGAGTGGGCATTGCGGATCAGCACCGACTCGCCGGTGAGGCGGCGCGCGGCGGCCAGCTGAGCCAGCGTCACCACCAGCGTCAGCCCCTCCGGAATGGCGGCGACGATCAGCGTGACCGCACTTCCCACCGCCGCGCGCAACGGGGTACCCCGGGCCAGGCTGAGTAACCCGACCAACGCCCCGCCGGCCACACTGAACGGCAACGCCCGCCGGGTGACCCGGCGCAACTGTCGCTGCAGCCCGATCTCCTGCAACTTCCTCGGGGCCATCGCCAACGCCCGGCGCGCCTCGGAGCGGGAACCGACCGCGGTCACCACGGCCACCGCCGTGCCCGCGACCATCGTGGTGCCGGCATAGAGCATGCAGGCCCGTTCGGCCAGCGGGGCGCCGGGCGTGGGCTCGGTCTGCTTGGTCACCGGCAGCGACTCGCCGGTCAGCGTGGATTCGTCCACCTCGACGTTTGCCGCATGCAGCAACCGGGCATCGGCGGGGATCACCTCGTCGGCATGGACTTCGATAATGTCGCCCGGACGCAGCCGCCTGGTGGGCACCTTTTCGCAGCGCTGCTCATCGGCCGGGCCCACCCGCCGTCGCGCAGGCGGATCCTGCACGGCCAGCAGGCGATTCAGAACACGTTGGGCGTGCAGCTGCTGCTCGGCCGACAGCCCGGCGTTGACCAGCAGCACGCCAGCCACCAGAACCGCATCCAACGGCGAGCCGAGCAGCGCGCTGGCCAATGCTCCGGTGGCCAGCAGCGGGGTGATCGGATCGGACAGATCGGAGCGCAGCTCGGCCGCGAAATCGCGGACGAGTCCCCACGACTTCGTGGTCGCGTCGTGCAGCAGCCGCACCGGCGGCGGGTTTCGCCGCCAGGTGGACGCCGCATCGGCGGGTTCGTCTGGAGGCCGCGGTAGCAGCCGCCGCACGTCGGCGACCGATAGGCTGTGCCAGTCGTGCACGGTGTCGGGTTCGGGCAGGGGGGCTTGGAAAACCTTTGCGGCCGCGCGGAATCCGAACCAGAGGCTGGCGGCCATACCGACGTTGATCGATGCCGAACTGCGCCCGGGCACACCGGGAATCAACATCAGGGCGCCGATCGCCGAGGCCGAGGCCGACAGCCGTACCGCGTTGTCGGTGGCCGCACGCGCGGCCGGCATCGCGTGCAGCACCCGCCAGGCGCCGGTCAGGTCTGAAACGTAAACGTCGGCGCCCCATGGCGGCGGATGTCGTTGGCGCAGCACGCCGATCGTGACATCGGCCCGATGGGCGGCCCGCATCTGCGACGTGGTCAGCAACGCCACGGTGGCGCCGCCGGCCTTCAGTTCCGCGACTGCCGCCGCCACCGCGTCGTCGATCGACCCGTCGGAGGGATAAAGTTGGTCGAATCCTTGTGCCAGAGAGCGTAATCCGTCGTCATCGAGCGAGAAGACCCGGGGGTGGGACCGGCGTGCTTCGGTGAGCACCGCCGCGGCGAACGGATCGCGGACCGGACTGACCAGCGCCTGGCCTGTGCTGCCCGCTCCGCCGATGTCGGCCAGGCTGTGCCATCCGGGGGTCAGCCCGCCGGCGTCCAGGGCGGCACGCACCGCTTCCCAGGCTTGGGTGCGTAGTGAATCCGGCACGCCCAGAACGCGACTGACCATCAGATCGTCGGTGTAGAACGCCCGCGGGTCGATCATGATCGCGTCCACCCGGTCGAGTGTGCGCAAGGCGCGGGGACGCAGCACCAGCGCGTCGTGACGGGCGGCGAGCCCGCTGCTCATCGCGCAACCGAATGCCTCCCGCACGGTGCGCAATGGTTTCGGCACGGCGGTCAGCGCCGCGGCACCGGCCATGTCGAGGTTGCGCGAGAGCGCGCCGACCACCGCGGCCGCGCCCAGGCCCACCGAACCGGCGCGGTTGGCGTAGCGTTCGGCCGGCCCGTCAGGTGGAGTCGGGATGTTCCTGGGTGCGCCGGCCTCGTCGGGAACCGGCTGGCTGCCCAGCCCGGATTCATGGCGACGCCATGCGAGCCGGCCGCTCCAGGCCTCGGCCGCCAGCATCGCGCGGGTCGCCGCCTCGGCGGCCGCCGCCGTCGGCGACAGCGTCAGCGCGGCAGCGGTGGCGTTGACGACGCCGAACAAGACGTCGGTGCCCTCGGGTCCGAGGTGTCGTTCGACCTCTCGGCGCAGTCGGGGCAGGTGGTCGGCCAGCGTCGGCGGCACGGCCACCAGATCGGGCAACCTGGGCAGCCGCAGCAGGCTGCCGGTCAGCGAAAGGCCGAGGCCCGCGGTGGCCGCCGCGGCCGCGATCATCCGTCCCATCAGCAGTGCGTCGTCGCCCGGCAGACTGACCGGCTGCGCTCGCGCGTCTCGGGTACGGTCGCGCCGTTCGGCGTCGTCGACGATCCGGCATAGCTGCGCCGCCGAAGGCCCGTCGGCAGCATCGGCATCCAGGGTGACGACCAGCCGCGCCAGGGTTCGGTTCAGGAAAGCCTCGCGCACGCCGGGTGTCTTGCGGACGGCCGCGAGTACGTCGACGGCGATCGCCGAGGCGTGCTCACCGCCGAGGCCCCGCACCTCGATCCAGTGCCGAGAACCGTTGGTGCTGTGACGCCGTGCCGGTGGGCCACCTATCGACTCGACCGCCACCTCCGCCGCCGCCCGGGTCAAGCTTGAAATATCCTGTGCCGCAGCCGATAACGATCTTCCCACGGTTGCCGCCACGCTGGCGCCCGGCAGGGCTGCGCTTCCGGCGGTTACCGCCACCGCAGCGCCGGCGGTAACCGCGACGCGAGTGCCCGCCATGGCGGCACGCAACGGCGCTGCCGCTAGGCCGAAACCGGGCAGACGACGGGGACTGATCAGTGTGTTCACACCTACCTCGCACCGATTCTCGAATATGCCAGCCGCAAACGAAAGACCGGTTCGGGCAAACATTTGGCTCACCACATCGGCGCGTGCATTATGTCGAGTCAAGTTACGCCTGAGCGTCAGACTAACGGGCAATGACACGCGGGCGGGGGCGGCGGGTTTGCACCACCCGCTTCCATGCTAAGTCGGCGAGTGCCGCGCTGCGCCGACCGGCGCGGCAGTCACGTTGGGAGACAGCGCAAAACAGCCGCTGTGCCCGCCGGTGTTGGCTTCGACTCCGGGCGATGACATGTCGAGCACTGGGGCACGGTGTACCCGGTGCTGCAGGTGGCCTGACAAGATGGCCTGGTGCAGGTCGCGCCGAGTAACCAGGGTCGCGTATGGCGTGGCGGTGAGCCACAGGACGACTTCGAGTTCGACCGGATCTCCGATTACCTCGTCGAGGACGACACCTTGGTGTGGGTCGACTTGTGCGAGCCGGACCACGACACATTGCGCGAGCTAGCGGCCGAACTCGGCCTGAACCCCTGGGCTGTTGAAGACGCCGTGGCAGTAGCCGAACGTGTCAAGGCCACCGCCTACGAAACCCACACGTTCTTCACCGTCTATGCCGTCGACGTCGTCACCCGCGCCGACGCCGATCCCCAGCCGATGCTGGCGATGCACCGAATTTCGGCGTTCGTGCTTGCCCGGGGTTTGATCACGGTGCGCCTGACGCCGGACTTCGACATGGCACAGGTCACGCGGCAATGGCGGGAAATCGGCGGCCAGCGCCACGGTGTCGGCGCATTGGTGCACGGTTTGCTCGATGTCGTTGTCGACAGTCATTTCGCGGCGGTGGAGGCGCTCGACGACTGCATCGAAGCCATCGAGGACGAGCTGTTCGACGGCAGCTCACGTCAGGCGAACTTTCAGCGCCGAACATTCCAGTTGCGCAGAGACCTGGTGAATCTGCGGCGTGTTGCGCTGCCGATGCGCGAAGTCGTCAACTCCATCCAGCACCATCGGTTGCACGCCCCGCAGGCCGACGCTGCCCGAGAGCTCGACCCGCTCTACGCCGACCTCTACGACCACGTGCTTCGGGTGTCGGAATGGACGGAGTCGTTACGTGACATGGTCACAACCATTTTCGAAACCAACCTGTCCCTGCAGGATGCCCGGTTGAACACCGTGATGAAGAAGCTGACCGGGTGGGCGGCCATCATCGCGGTCCCGACCGCGATCACCGGCTATTACGGCCAGAACATCCCCTATCCCGGCTTCGGCTCCGTCTCGGGTTTCATCGTCAGCACCAGCGTGATCGTCGTCTTGATGGTCGTGCTCTATGTGACGTTTAGGCGTCGCGACTGGCTTTGACGGCTCCCGGCTTGAAGTCGCCCGAGGAGCGGATTGAGTGTCGTTGTCACCAGAGGTTGCCCTACGCGGCGGACTTCCACTCCCTGACCCTGCCCTACCTTGGTCAGTGAGGGGGATGCGTGTTGTGAATACGGCCTTCACACCTGCGATTATTGACTTCGAGATCTACCTGCTTATGCCCGTTACCGATGAAGACGGGTTAATTGAATCGGCACGGTATTGGCATATAGGGCGCAATTCGCACAGATTCAATTCTCCGATCGAAGTACCCATTTGGGGCATGGACGTTACCGAGTTCACGGAGCATTTTGGCCCCATGCGGGGTGGCCGTCAGTGGCCGTTGTTTGACAAGTTTCTCCCTGCATACGAGGAGTATGAACTTCCATGGGAGGGGGAGAGTTATGGTGCGGGATTCAGTTGGGGACTTTTCATGTTTTCGGCGAAGTCGTGGCCTGAAGATTGAGATATTCAGCTAGAATCCCGCACCGTTGGGAACCCTCTTCGAGCTTTCAGCTGAGCAGGAACACTGGCCCGCCCGTTACGAGAAATAGGCTGCGGGAACAACAGCCATCCCCGCGGAGGCCGCTTTCGGTGAAACTGAGGAAAATTGTTTACATGCCTGACGGAACAAAAAGTGGTGCTGCCTGCGGACTTAACGTATGGAAGAGGAATGATGGTATATCCTGACGGATCGACGACAGCTCTTGCGGGGTGACCTTCGTAAATTCTTGCCGTACATTGGGCCGATGAAGGGTGCAGAGATGAACGTATCCTCATATGCAGGGATCATTGATTTTGAGGTCTACCTGCTCATGACGATGAGGCTAAGATTTGATGCACGCGCAGTTGGCCCGGGTCGCCACGGTCACTCAGCTGCGCACCGCGCTCAAGCTGGGAGAACTTTCTTTACCGCTATCGAGTTTCTTCGTCTGTGTCGCGGACTGGCGGCAGGTTATAGCCCCGGAGTTTCGCACGTAGCTCGGCGATAACTCCCTGCACGTAAGCCTCGTCTTCCTCAGAAAGACGGAAACGTTCTTCATCAAGTGCTAACGCGTAGATAATCTCGAGTTGGCCCCACAGGCGGAGCAACGAGCTGGTCCAGGATGGATCCGCCACGTCGTTCAGAGATCGGATTATCGACTTCAGGTCACGATCTACCCGTTCGAGATCGGCGAATCCACCGCCGTAACTGTTCAGCGAATCAAGCGCCAGTTGCCTGAGATAGGCGGTCCGGTCGCGAGACACGTCGTCGTTCGTCAACGTCGTAGGTCCCCGAAACTCACGGTGACAATTTTGCCACTTGCGGCTTGGACGACGCTGACATTATTGACAGGATCAAAGAAAACCGTTGTGCCTCCTATGCTCGGCGCGGATAGACCATTTCGAAGCGTATTTTGCACGACACTTACCGGAATGCCGTCACTTTGCATTTCGTCAAGCGCGTGTCCGCTGAAAGACGTTCCATCGATCGTCGTAGGAGCATTCGTTCCGGGGCGGACATCCATTGGGCCGCCGCGCTGACCAGTGGGCGTCGATGGATCTGGTGACGGTGCGTGCGGTTGCTGTGGTGCGGGTTGTGTCCAGTATGGGATGTCGGCGCGGGCGGCGTCTTTGGCGGGCGTGTATTGCACGTTCGCGGTATCTAATTGGCGCTCGAGTTGCGCCTTTAATGAGTTGTAATACCAGGCTTCTTGGTTATAGGCGTTTACCGCGTTCCAATCGGCAGGGTTGGGCGGATTCAAGTTGTGGTGGTCGATATCGTATGTCAACTTGTTGTAGGCGTCGCGTGTCGCTTGCAGCGATGCCGGTGGCGGTGGGCTGGCCCAGGGCGGAATGGGCGGGGGGCCCAGCGGCGGTTTGCCCGGCGACGGAGACGGTGGCGGTGGAGGCGGTGGTTGTGGAGCAAGCGGTATCGGCGACGGCGGTGCCTGGGGTGCTGGGCCAGCACCGAAACCCAGCATCTGGGCGCCCGGGCCCCCGGAGCCGCTAGGGCCGCCGCTCCCGGTGGCCGGCCCCGGCGGGCCGCCCGGCGGCGCATCCGGTTGGGGAGCTGGTAGTGGGGGTGCCGGTGATTGCGGTGGGGGTGGGGAGCTGAGGGTGTGAGCGATGTCGCCGGGGTCGAGCAGGGGCGGCTGGGGAGCCAAAGACAGGCCGCCAGGTTGTGGTGGCTGTGGGTGGACGTAGGCCAGCGGCTGCATCGGCGCTGTCAAGCTGGGGGTGGTGACCGGGCCGCCCAGCGCGGCCGCGTTGAGCATGCCCGCGGGTGCGCTGCTGCCGGCCCGCTCGATCGGTGGTGGGGCAAAACCGTCGCCGGTGGGCCGAACGTAGCTGGTGAAACCGGCACCCGGATAACCGCTGACCCCACCAGGCCCCAGCTCCGATCCAGGCGGGGTCAAGGCGCCGGCGCGGCTCTGCAGCGCCTCGGCGAGCTGCGCCGAGGCCGGCCCCTCACCGGCAGGGGGAGCGGCGGTGGGTGCGCCAACTACCCCGGCCGGTGAGATCCTTGCGAACATCCCCACCGCAGCCTGCGGCGCCGGATGCACTGTCTGAGCCGCGGTTGGGGTGCCCGCCACCGAGGCCGCATTCGGGGCGGCCGACGGCACAGCCGAGCCGGCTAGTGGGGCGGCACCTCCCCGTGCGCCGGCACCGCCCTGCGGCGCGGCCGCTGCCGGGGTGAGCACCGCGTGGGCGGCTTGCTCGCTGGCGCGCAGGGTCGCCCCGGCCGCGCTGATCGCCCCGGCTTCGGCCAACCCCACCGCCGCAGCCGCCAGTGATGCTCCGGGCACCGCCGGCGGAAACGGCACCATGATCGCTGCGGCGGCAGCGCGCAACGCCACCCCATAGGCCGCACCCGCAGCCGCGTTATGCGGCCACATCTGCCCGTAATACTCGACGTTCAACGCCACGATCTTCGGGGTCAACGCCCCCCACACCAGCGGGTTGAGCTGCTGCGCGGCGGCCTCATCCACCCGATTAGCCCCCGCCTCCTGCGCGGTGACCATCGACGCCAACGCGCTCTGATGCGCACCCGCCGCCGCCACCACATGGGACGCCTTGTCCACCAGCGCCGCCGCCAGCAGCTCATGCTGAGCATCCAGCACACCGTGGGTGACCGCCGAGGCCGTTGCTCCCGCCCCCTGCCAACCGGTGCCATAGGTGGCCGCCCCACTGGCTGCCGAGGCCGCCACCACCGCCCGCACCTGCGCCGCCTGCGCGCTCAACGTGTCGGCATAAGCCAACGTCGAGGCCGGACCAGACCCCGAGGCCAACGCCGCATAGTTGGCCTCCGGCGAAAACGCCGACCACGGATGCACCACCACAATCCCCTAACCCCTACAGGGCCAGGGCCGCCGCTCGCATCGCCTCACTAGCCACCGTGATCCCGACCGCCACCGACTGCGCATCAGAAAACACCCCCCGCGCCGCGGCATGCTCAGCAGCGGCGCTCACATACGCTGCTCCCACCGCGGCCAGCGCAACAGCGAACGCCGCCGAATCAGCATCCACTCCCATCGGCACCACCCCCGCCAACATCGGCGCCCCCGCGGCAACCCCAACACCCTGCTGCGCCGCCAACCCCGCCTGGGCTAGCGCCGAAATCCCCACCACCGCCGGCTCCATCGCAAACACCATCACCCACGACCTCCGACTCACTGCCCGCAGACAAACGTCAGCCGATCCTAGACCGCAGCCGCCAACCCCGCTGCACACCACGAACCCCGCGCCAGCCAAGCCCCGAGGCCGGACAAACCGGCTACGCCCGGAGCCGGCAAGCCAAGAGAATTCGAGGGGCCGGTCACCACCGCCACGGCATCGAAACCCAAACACCATGGGGCATCAAGAAACTCGTTCCGCCACCCGGCCGCCCCATCGCGTCGTGGACACCGCAAGCGCCAACCAACCGCCACCCACCCGCGACCTCAAGACCCCCGCAAGCCCTGATCAACACCCGGGGTAACAGCGCGCACGAAGGATGACACGCGTGAATTTCGGCAAGTTACGACTTTGACCTACCAGGCGGTCTCAGTCGACCGGGTTGGTTAGCGCCACCGGAGCGCTTCGGGTTCTATAGTCTGCGAGCGTGCTTGCCGTTCGTGACGCGCTCGGACCCGCGCGGGTGCGGCTGCGGGGCGGGCCAGTGCTGGCCGAGCTGGACGCGCGGTTCGGTGCGCCGGCTCGGGAAAAGCTATTGGCCGGGGAAATCCGCGACGCTGGCGGCACGGTGCTGGACGCCGGCACGGTGCTGCCGCCGGGGTCTTTCGTCTACCTGTATCGCGAGCTGCCAGACGAAGTCCCAGTGCCCTTCGAGATGCCGCTGCTCTACCGGGATGACGACATCGTCGTCGTCGACAAACCGCATTTCTTGGCGACCATGCCGCGGGGCCGGCACGTCGCCCAGACTGCGCTGGTGAGGTTGCGCTGCTCCCTTGGGTTGCCAGAGTTGAGCCCGGCGCATCGGCTGGACCGGCTGACCGCCGGGGTGCTGCTGTTCACCACCCGGCGCGAGTTGCGCGGGCGCTATCAGACGCTGTTCGCACGCGGTTCGGTGCACAAGACCTACCTGGCCCGGGCCATGGTCAGCCCCGCGGTGGTCCTGCCGCGCGTGGTCCGCAGCCGCATTGTCAAGCGTCGCGGTGAGCTGCAGGCGGTTTGCGAACCCGGCGAGCCGAATGCCGAGACGCTGGTCGAGCTGATCTCACCGCAGGGCCTGTACCGGCTGACGCCGCGTACCGGACGCACCCACCAGCTGCGGGTGCACATGGCGTCGCTGGGCCTGCCGATCACGGGGGATCCCCTGTACCCCAAGGTGATCCATGCTGCTGACGATGACTTCAGCTCGCCGCTGCAGCTGCTGGCCAAGCACATCGAGTTCGACGATCCGCTCACCGGTTCGCGCCGTGAGTTCATCAGCCGCCGAGAGGAAATCTGGTCATGAGTGAAGACAACGCACTGGTCATCGTCGCCGGGTATCAGGACATTGATTCGGCCCGCCACGACTTCGAGAACTTGACCGGCCGGGCCAACGCCAAGACGCTCCCGCTGCAGGGCGCGGTGCTGGTCGGCAAGGACGACGAGGGCAACCCGGTGCTGCTCGACACCGGGAATCGTCTCGGTCGCCGCGGCGCCAAGTGGGGCGCGGGTGTCGGCTTGGCGGTCGGGCTGTTCTCGCCGGCGCTGCTGGCCGCTGGGTTGGTTGGAGGGGCGGTGGGCGCCGCGACCGGAGCATTGGCCGGCACCTTCGCCCATCATCGGATCAAGAGCGGGCTGGCCGACAAGATCGGGCAAGCGCTGTCGGCGGGCAGTGCCGTCATCATCGTCGTGACACCGGCGGCGGGCCGATTGCCGGTGGAGCAGACGCTGGCCGGTTCGCCGATGAAATCGGTTGCCGAACTGAGTCATTCGACATTGCGAAGCCTGGGCGCAGCATTGCAGGAAGCCATGGGCAAGTTCAATCCCGATCGTACGAAGCTGCCGATACCGCAGCGCAGCTTCGGCGGCACGGTCGGGCGCACCATGGCAGAGTCGGTGGGGGACTGGACAATAGTCCCCGGCGCGAGCGCGCCGGACAATGCGCCCAATGTGCTGATCGTGTTGATCGACGACGCCGGGTTCGGCGGACCGGACACCTTCGGCGGTGGCATCCGCACCCCCACACTGTCGCGGGTGGCGCAGAACGGGTTGGCCTACAACCGTTTCCATGTCACCGCGGTCTGCTCGCCGACCCGCTCGGCGCTGCTGACCGGGCGCAACCATCACCGGGTGGGCTTCGGTTCGGTGTGCGAATTCCCCGGTCCGTTCCCGGGCTATTCGACGGTCAAGCCGCGCAGTTGCGCTGCGCTGCCGCGGATCCTGCGCGACAACGGCTATGTGACCGCGGCTTTCGGCAAGTGGCATCTGACCCCCGACAACGTCCAGGGCGCATCGGGTCCGTTCGACAACTGGCCGCTGGGTTGGGGGTTCGACCATTTCTGGGGTTTCCCCACCGGCGCCGCCGGCCAGTACGACCCGATCATCACGCAGGACAATTCGGTCCTCGGCATACCCGAGGGACAACACGGCAAGCCCTACTTCTTCCCCGACGACCTCACCGACAAGGCCGTCGAATGGTTGCACACGGTGCGGGCCCAGAGCACCACCAAGCCGTGGCTGCTCTACTACTCGACCGGCGCCACGCACGCACCGCATCACGTGTTCAAAGAGTGGGCCGACAAGTACCGCGGGCAGTTCGACGAGGGCTGGGATGTGTACCGGCAGAAGACTTTTGAACGGCAGAAGCAACTGGGGATCATTCCCGGCGACGCCGAACTGACCGAGCGGCCTGAGCTGTTCCCGGCCTGGGACAGCCTGTCGGACACCCAGAAGAAGCTCTACGCCCGGCAGATGGAGGTATTCGCCGGCTTTTCCGAAAACGCGGACTGGAACGTCGGCCGGCTGTTGGATGCCATCGAGGATCTCGGCGAATCCGACAACACGCTGGTCTTCTACATCTGGGGCGACAACGGCGCCAGCATGGAGGGCACCAACACCGGCTCGTTCAACGAGATGACGTTCCTCAACGGCCTGGATCTCGACGCCGATCAGCAACTCGCGCTCATCGAGCAATACGGCGGCATCGAAGCACTCGGCGACGAGTTCACCGCACCGCATTTCGCGAGCGGCTGGGCGCACGCCAACAACACGCCGTTCCAATGGGGTAAGCAGATGGCCAGCCACCTCGGTGGCACCCGCGATCCGATGGTGGTCGCCTGGCCGGCCCGGATCCGGCCCGACGGCCAGGTTCGCGGCCAGTTCACCCACTGTATCGACATCGCGCCAACTGTGTTGGCGGCCATCGGGTTACCGGAGCCGACCAGTGTTGACGGCTTCGAGCAGGAGCCGATGGACGGAACGAGTTTCCTGCACACCTTCGACGACCCGGCCGCCGAAGAGCGCCACACCGTGCAGTACTTCGAGAACTTCGGCAGCCGAGCGATTTACCGGGACGGCTGGTGGGCGTGTGCGCGGCTGGACCGGGCGCCGTGGGACCTGTCACCGCAGACGATGCGGCGGTTCGCGCCCGGTGAATACGACCCCGACCAGGACACCTGGGAGCTGTACTACCTGCCCGACGATTTCTCCCAGGCCAACAACCTGGCGGCCGAGCATCCGGACAAGCTCGCCGAACTACGGCAGCTGTGGTGGCAGGAAGCCGAACGCAACCGGGTGCTGCCGTTGCTGGGCGGGCTGGCCGTGATGTTCGGAGATTTGCCACCACTGCCCACCACCACCCGATTCGCCTTCCAGGGAGACGTGCAGAACATCCAGCGCGGCATGGTCCCACGCATCTTCGGCCGCTCCTACGCGATCGAGGGACGGCTGCACATCCCCGACAGCGGTGCGCAGGGCGTGATCGTCGCCAACGCCGACTTCATGGGCGGGTTCGCGCTCTGGGTCGACGAGCAGCAGCGGCTGCACCACACCTACTCCTTCCTCGGCGTCGAGACCTACCGGCAGGTGTCGACGGAGCCGCTGCCCACCGGCGACGTCACGGCGCGGATGTTGTTCGAAACCGAGCAGCCCGAGGTGGGTTCCGGCGGCAAGGTGACCTTGTGGGCCGGCGACCGATTGATCGGCGAGGGTCGGCTGCCCCAAACGGTGAGCCTGTCGTTTACCTCCTACGCGGGGATGGACATCGGCCGCGACAACGGGCTGGTGGTCGACCGCGACTATGAGGACAGGGCGCCATACGCGTTCACCGGCACCGTCAAAGAGGTGATCTTCGACCTCAAGCCCGTTCATCCCGATGCGGAAAAGGCGCTGCACGAGCACGCATCGGTGCAGGCCGTCGGACAGGGCGCCGCGGGTTAGCGCGTCACGTCGATGTGTGGTGCCTGGGGCAATACGCGGCGATGCTCACGCCGACAAAGTACCCGGCGCGATAGCCGTCGAGGTTGCTGCTATTCGTCACATCAGTAGCGACGTCGGGCTTTTGCCTACCGAGATCGAGTTCGTTGCAAACCTGATGACCGGCGACGATCGCGGCTTGCGGTGATGGGAAGTTGATGCCCTTGGACTTGACCGCATTGAGGAACGCGTCATCGACCCTATCGGCCTGCGCCGTTGGGGTCGCCACGACCGCGAGGCGAAGCAGCGCGACGGCCAGGACAAGGCCGATCAATAGTGATCGCACCCGTCTGCGCGAGCGCACTCGACAGGTCGCCATTGCTCAAACCTCCTTGATGAGAAGTGCTGATGGCAAAGCCAAGCCGACGACATTGCGATCATCGCACGTCATGTTCGCGACGAGCGAGCTCCGGGCGCGGCAGTGCCAACAGCTGGCCGCACGCACGACGGTCACCGCGGCGTTGGCTACCACCCGCGCCGCACCGGCTTCATCGCTGGGTTGAACCGCCAAATCAGCGACCTCGGGGTAGCCGTGCCAACCATATTGAGACCCACTCGGCGAGTTCGCATCGTATGCCGCCGCCCGCCTCCGCGAACCATCTCCGTTTGACCACCGCCCACCGACGAATTCGAGGACCAGCCGCCGCGCACAGCCTCAATTCATCGGTGGATCGCGTCTAAACGTCGGCTAGACGTGATGGCTCACGCAACTAATGGCCAGCTGCCAGGAAAATCTCACGATGCGGGAGCCGCGAACCTCAGTCGTATTGTGCGCTCCGGAGTTCTTGTAACTACGCATAACTCTTGGCGATTTCCAGATGGCTCGGCGCGAGCGCCAATATGCTGCTTGCGTCTGCCCATCGCCTGCCCATCGCCTCCGAAACGCTAGGAAACGCACATGAACTCGTTGGTAGCGACACCGGAATTCATCTCGGCAGCGGCCCAGGAGTTGACAAGTGTCGGGTCGGCCATCGACGAAGCCGTCGCGGCCGCGGCGGCTCCGACCACGCAAGTGGCGGCCGCGGCCGCCGATGAGGTGTCGGCGGCCGTCGCGGCACTGTTCGGAGAACATGCGCTGCGCTATCAGGAGTTGAGCGCCCAGGCGGCGCAGTTTCACGCTCAATTCGTCAACGGCTTGGCGACCGGCGGGGCAGCCTATGCCAACGCGGAGGCCGCCAACGTCGCGCAGACTGTGCTGGATTTGATCAATGCGCCCACGCTGGCGCTGGTGGGGCGCCCGCTGATCGGCAACGGCGCCAACGGGGCCCCGGGAACCGGGCAGAACGGCGGCGACGGCGGCATCTTGATCGGCAACGGCGGGGCCGGCGGGTCCGGCACGGACGGGGTCAGCGGCGGGCGTGGCGGTAATGGCGGGGCTGCCGGGCTGTTGTTGGGCTCCGCCGGTACCGGCGGAGCCGGCGGAGCCGCTACCGGTGCCGGCGGCGTCGGCGGCACCGGCGGGCAGGGCGGAATGGGCGGGTTGTTCAGCCCGGGCGGAGTGGGTGGCACTGGCGGTGCGAGCACCGGCGGTGCCGGCGGTGGTGTTGGCGGAGCCGGTGGTCTCGGGCTGTTCGGCAACGGCGGCGCCGGAGGCGCCGGAGGACGCGGCATCGTCGGGGACGGTGGGGTTGGTGGTGCCGGCGGGGCCAGCCTCTTCGTCGGCAACGGCGGAGCTGGCGGGGCCGGCGGC
>NZ_LQOX01000075.1 GCF_002102175.1 Mycobacterium gastri
TCCTTCATCTCCTGCACAGCACCGCTTCGGAAAGCTCTACCTACATCGAACTCCCTTCCACGCTCGGGACACACCCGCCAACGCACACTCGACGCCGCCAGCGCATACTCGACGCCACCAGCGCCTCAGAGCCTGACGACTGCCCAACTGCTCACTTAAAGGCCCGCCGGATAGCACCAAGCAGGACGGGTGCCAGCTCCTTGCGACACATCAACAAGTCGGGCAAGTAGGGGTCAAGTTGGTTGTACTGCAACGGCGAGCCGTCCAGGCGTGATGCGTGCATGCCCGCGGCGAGCACCACTCCGGCCGGCGCCGCCGAATCCCATTCCCATTGGCCACCGGCATGCACATAGGCGTCGGCGTAGCCGTCGATCACGGCCATTGCCTTGGCGCCCGCCGAGCCGATCCGCACCAATTCGATATCCACCGTCTGCCGGATGTAATGCAGGATCGCCGGCGGCCGGGTGGCGCTGACAGCGACTCTGATGACGTCGGGAATGCCGGCGGGCGCTGCGTCGGCGGTCACGGTGTCGCTGCGGTACACGACGTTCTCGCGGGCTGGCAATGAAACCGCCGCGTCGGTGATCTGCGGTCTGCCATTGGTGGTGCGCTGCCACAAGGCGACATGAACCGCCCAGTCGTCGCGGCCTCTCGTCGAAAACTCGCGAGTACCGTCCAATGGGTCGACGATCCACACCCGGTCGGACTTCAGCCGGATCAAATCGTCGTGAGCTTCTTCGCTGAGCACCGCATCGCCGGGCCGTGCGGCCCGTAGCCGCCGCACCAGCAGCGCGTTGGCCCGGGCGTCGCCGGCATCGCCGAGCGCCCACGGATGGTCGAAGCCAACCTCCTCGCGCACCGCCAGTAACAATTCCCCGGCTTCGGCTGCGAGATCGGCAGCCAGCTGCGCGTCAGTCAGGTCATCCACCGCAGGGCTCACCGATTCAGTATCGCCGAGCTGGGCGTACGCACGGCAAACGGGACCGTGCGCAATTCGGATTCGGAGCTGCGCATTGCGATCCAACGGCGATTGCGTGGTGCGAACGATTGCACAAGATTTCGAATCGGCCGGCCGAACATGCTGTCGACACCGAGCTCCTGGGCAAGCCGGTCGCGCTCCGGCTCAGATCGCCGATCCGTGGAGGCTCGCGCCGACACGGAAAGCGCCAGCGCCAGTGGTCCCGTCTGCACCCGCGGCACCGGTGGGGTTTCCGGTCCAGTAGCTGTACGCCGAACCCGCTAGAACGCCGGCCATGGAATCGGCCGATGACGGTTGGGACCGGGCATCACCGGACTGTCCAGCAGGCCGTGCACCCGTCGGCGCAGTGCCGCGATCTCGGCGCTGGTGACGTGGCCCCGCAGCGCATCGGTGAGCGGTCCGCTAAGGGCGTCGGCGAGCCTGGCCACCGCCTCGAGCGTCTGGTCGTCGATCGGCTTGCCCGCCCACCCCCACAGCACGGTGCGCAGCTTGTCCTGGACGTGCATGCACACGCCGTGGTCGACGCCGTACACGCGGCCGTCGATGCCGCACAAGATATGGCCGCCCTTACGGTCGGCATTGTTGACCAGGACATCGAAAACCGCCATCCGCCGCAACCGGTCGTCGTCGGCGTGCATCAAGACGACCTCGTCGCCGGCGTAGTCGTAGGCGCGCAGCACGGGCAGATAACCCGGCTGCGGCTTGCCCGTGGGAAACAAGTCCACCAAATCCGGCCCGGGACGCGCATCGGCGTCCAACGAGTCACCGGGTTGCCGCACCCACAGCTGCACCATGCCCGGCCCCGCCGGTCCGTCACGAATGACGGTGTAGGGCACGATGTTCCAGCCCAACCACGCCGACACCAGATGGGCGCTGAGTTCGCGGCCGGCCAACGTCCCGTCGGGAAAGTCCCACAGCGGCTGCTCACCCGCTACCGGCTTGTAGACGCAATGGACGGCGTTGTCGCCCAACGTCGACTCACACAGAAATGTCGCGTTGCTCGCCGAGCGGATGCGGCCCAAGACCGTCAACTCGCCGTCGCGCAAGACCTCACAGTCGTCATTGCCCGGGTTCATCGTCAGACCCGAACAACAGGTCGCGCCGGTACCCGTTGGTCCGTGCACAGATGTGTCCCTGCGGATCCAACGGCTCCTGACACAGCGGGCACGGTGGGCGCCCCGCCGAGATGACGCGGTTGGACCTGGTAGCGAACTGCCGTGCCGACTCCGGCGTCAGAAACACACGTACCGCGTCGGGACCCTCGTCGGTGTCGTCGAGCACCACAGAGGCGTCGAACTCCGCGTCGGTGACGGCCAACAGCTCGACGACCACCGTCTGGGCCTCGGAATCCCAGCCCAGTCCCATCGTCCCGACGCGAAACTCCGCGTCCACCGGCATGATCAGCGGGTTCAGGTCCTCGACTTCGGCAGGCTCCGGGGGCACCGGCGTGCCGAAGCGCCGGTTCACCTCCAGCAGCAGCGCGCCGATGCGATCCGCGAGCACCGCCACCTGCTGCTTCTCCAGCACCACCGAGACAACCCGGTCATCATGAGCCGCCTGGATGTAGAACGTGCGGTTTCCGGGCTGGCCGACGGTCCCGGCGACGAAGCGGTCGGGTGTGCGGAATACATGAATTGCGCGCGCCATGGCACCTCCAAAATACCGTGCGGACGCCCCTGGATCGACCGGGCCGGCGGGGGCTCGATCGCGCTAATCGGTAGAGCCGCCGACCACCGCATCACCGGATGGCACCTGACCGTCCGACCCCGCCGCCTGCTCGTTGCCAAGGTCTTTCTTGGGCGGAGGCGCCGCACGCAGCCCCGCCGACAACCGCGCCCCGGTGTGGTTGACGTGCACCACGAAGGGTCGTAACTCGGTGTAGCGGACCACACTCGCCGACGCGGGGTCCGCGGTGATCCGTTGAAAGCTGTCCAGATGCATCCCGTACGCGTCCGCGATCACCGCCTTGATGACGTCGCCATGGGTGCAGGCCAGCCATAACGCATCGCCGCCGTATTCCAGGGCCAGCCGCCGGTCGTGCTCGCGCACCGCGGCTACCGCGCGGGCCTGCACCTGCGCCAACCCCTCGCCACCCGGGAACACCGCCGCACTGGGATGCGCCTGAACCACCCGCCACAACGGCTCGTTGGTCAGGTCGCCGATCTTGCGGCCGGTCCATTCGCCGTAGTCGACCTCGGCAAGCCGGTCATCGATGAGCGGCTCCAGGCACAGTGCGTCAGCCAGCGGTTCGACGGTGCTGCGGCACCGCAGCATCGGAGACGTCACCACCGCCCGGACCGGTAGGTCACCGAGTCGGTCGATCAGCCCGTCCGCCTGCTCTCGCCCCTTGTCGTCAAGGTCGACACCCTCGGACCGACCGGCCAGGATGCCCGCCGTATTGGAGGTGGAACGGCCATGACGCAACAGGATGACCGTCACGTCGCGGCCACCGTCCTGGTCGCCAGCAACACCAGCACTGCCCCGCCGGCCACGATGCGATAACCCACGAACCAATACATGTTGTGCCGCAACAGGAAATGCAGGAACCACGCCACCGCGGACAGGCCGACCACGAACGCGATCAGGGTGGCCACCAGCAGCTGCGGCCCGGTGGCGCTCATCCCTTCGGTTACCGGGTGGAAGGCGTCCGGTAGCGAAAACAGTCCCGAGGCGAACACCGCGGGGATGGCCAGCAGAAAGCCGAATCGGGCGGCCAACTCGCGGTCGAGCCCCAAAAACAGGCCCGCGCTGATGGTCGAGCCGGACCGCGAGACGCCAGGGACCAGCGCCAGAGTCTGGGCGACGCCGACCACCACGGCATCACGCCAGTTCAGCTGCTCGACGTGACGACTCTGACGACCCAGGTATTCGGCGAGTGCGATCACCCCCGAGAACGCCACCATTGCCGTCGCCACCACCCACAGGTTGCGGACCCCGGAGCGGATCTCGTCTTTGAAGAACAAGCCCAGAATGCAGATCGGGATGGTCCCGATGATGACGTACCAGCCCAGGCGATAGTCGGCGTTGCGATGCGACTTGCCGCCCAGACCTGGAAAAAGACCTCGGACCCAGGCCCGCAGAATGCGCACGATATCGCGTGCGAAATACACCAGGACGGCGGCTTCGGTGCCCAACTGGGTGACCGCGGTGAACGAGGCGCCGGCGTCGTCGCTGAAGAAGATCCGCGACATGATCGCCAGATGCCCCGAGGAAGACACCGGCAGGAACTCGGTCAAACCCTGCACCACCGCCAATGAAATCACTTGCCACCAGGACATCGCCGCAACCGCAGACACGACGACGACCGTACCTGGTACGGCACGCGGGTATCGGGTGCGACTAGCGCGAGACGGGTATGGCTTGGGCGACCGAATCACGCACCGCGGCGGCCAAGCTGCGCTCGTCGGTGACATCGATGTCGACCAGACTGCGGACCGACCGCGCGACGACGTCTTCGGCCTGCGGGACGGGCGCGGTCAGGCGCGGCCGGTAGATTTCGACCACAAGTGACCGGTGTTCGATGCGGAAGGAAAAACTACGTCCGTCGCCGACCTGTCCATAGCCGCTGGCGAAGATGCCCGTCGACATGTCTTCGATAGCAAACTGTTTGTTTGCGACATGCCGGTCAGCGGTGACGGTCATGCCGCGACAATACCTCTCTAGTACCACTTTTCGTGGGCAACATGACGAAATCGGACGCGACTTGAATAGTCGAAATTCTTTGGAAAGTGGGACCCATGCTCGACGTGCGGAGGGCCGGGTAGTTGCTGGCAGCCACTAAGCAAGCAGCTCACCGCTGCCTTTGGACTGCTGTCGCTTTGCTGACATTGGTGACGGCGTGTTCGTCGAATCCGCTGCAAACCGCGCCGCCGACGATCCCGCCTGCGCAGCCCGCCGTGTCTCCGCCGGTTTCCAAGGCTCCGGCAGGGGTGATTCGGCCGTTGAGCGGCCATCCGCAGGCGGCGCTGTACGACAACGGCACGCGCCGACTGGCCGTTCTTACCCCGGGCGCGGTTCCATCAGCGCCATCGAGCATCACCGTGTTCGACGATGCGCAGACGCCACCGCGCGTGATCACCCTGCCCGGACCCGCGACCGCGATGACCTGCGACGACCACGGCACCGCCTACCTGGCCACCCGAGGTGGTTACTTCGTGGTCGACCTGTCCGACGGCCACGTCGCACAGGTCGGCGTTGCTGACGCCGCAGGCACCGAGTTCACCGCGATCGCGCGGCGCGCCGACGGCAAGCTGGTGCTGGGCAGCGCCGACGGCGCCGTGTATGTGCTGGATTCCGAGACCGCCGGCACTGCCCGTGTAGCCAACCGCATCAAGATCTTTGCCCGCGTCGATTCCCTTGTGACACAAGGCAATACCGCTGTCGTATTGGATCGCGGCCAGACGTCGGTGACGACGATCGGCGCCGACGGTCGCGCCCAGCAGGCACTGCGCGCCGGAGAGGGCGCCACCACCCTGGCTGCCGATCCGCTGGGCCGGGTGCTGGTCGCCGACACCCGCGGCGGCCAACTGCTGGTGTACGGCTGTTGTTCGGAGCGAACCCCGCTGATCCTGCGCCAGGCCTACCCCGTGCCGCAGGCCCCGTACGGGCTGGCCGGCTCCCGCGAGCTGGCCTGGGTATCCCAAACCGCATCCAACGTCGTCATTGGTTACGATCTCAGCACCGGAATACCCGTGGAAAAGGTGCGTTACCCAACCGTGCAGCAACCCAACTCGCTGGCCTTCGACGATGTGTCGGGCACCTTGTACGTGGTGTCGGGGTCAGGTGCCGGGGTCCAGGTCATCGAGCATGCGGCGGGTATCGCGTGAAAGGCCGGCCCGCGCCCAGACGGGGCCGGCTGCCCGCTGGCTGGGATATCGACATGTCGGACGAATATGACTGGGCGCCGTTGCGCCTGCCGCCGGAAGTGACCAGGCTCAGCGCGTCCACCCGGTTGTCCATCGAGGCTGAGTACCGGGGCTGGGAGCTGACGCGGGTGCGGCTCTACACCGACGGCAGCAGACGAGTGCTGTTGCGCCGCAAGAAGTCTCGTCTGGAAAACACGTCGTCTGACCAGCCGGAACCGTGACGGTCGGCGACCGCCGCCAAGGCTGGATCTACGGTGTGGTGCGGCGGCTGCTGTTCCTCCTGCCGCCCGAGCGTGCCCACACGTTCGTCTTCGCCGTGCTGCGCGCCGTCACTGCCGTCGCACCAGCGCGCCGGAGGATGAGCCGGTGGCTGGGCCCGACCGATCCGGTGCTGGCCAGCACGGTGTTCGGGGTGCGCTTTCCCGGGCCGCTCGGGCTGGCCGCGGGGTTCGACAAGGACGGCACAGGGCTGAACACCTGGGGCGCGATGGGATTCGGCTATGCCGAGGTGGGCACCGTCACTGCGCATCCACAACCCGGAAACCCGCCGCCGCGCATGTTCCGGTTGCCCACCGACCGCGCCCTGCTCAACCGGATGGGATTCAACAACCATGGCGCCGGGGCGCTCGCGATTCGGCTCACCCGGCACCGTCCCCAGGTGCCGATCGGGGTCAACATCGGCAAGAGCAAGACGACGCCGGCCGGCAAAGCGGTTGACGACTACCGGGCCAGTGCCCGGCTGGTCGGCCCGCTGGCCTCCTACCTTGTGGTCAACGTCAGTTCGCCGAACACACCCGGGCTGCGCGATTTGCAGGCGGTGGAGTCACTGCGGCCCATCCTGACCGCCGTGCTGGCCGAAACCTCGACTCCAGTGCTGGTCAAGATAGCGCCGGATCTCTCCGACTCCGACATCGACGACATTGCGGACCTGGCGGTCGAGTTGGGCCTTGCCGGGATCGTCGCGACCAACACCACGGTGTCGCGGGACGGCCTGGCGACCCCCGGGGTCGACGAGCTGGGTGCCGGCGGCATTTCCGGACCGCCGGTGGCAGGCCGCGCTGTCGAGGTGTTGCGGCGGCTTCAACACCGGGTCGGTGATCGCCTGGTGTTGATCAGCGTGGGTGGTATCGAGACCGCCGACGACGCGTGGGAGCGCATCACCGCGGGTGCGTCGCTGCTGCAGGGCTATACCGGGTTCATCTACGGCGGAGCCTTGTGGGCCAAGCACATTCACGACGGCATTGCCCGCCGGCTGCATGACGGGGGGTTCGCGTCGCTGGGTGAGGCGGTCGGGTCGGCCGTTCGAAAACCGTAGCGACTGCCGGCGTGGTGCAAGCCGCGCCGTGGTCAGGCGGGACCGCCGGCGCCGCCGGTGCCCGCGGTCCCGCCGGCGCCGCCGGCACCGCCCGTGCGACCGCTGGGACCGCTGCCCGCACTGCCGCTGCCGCCGGTGGTGCCGACCGTGCCGGGACCGCCATCGCCTTTGCCGCCGGTGCCGCCGTCGCCGCCGCTTCCGCCGGTTCCGCCTGTTCCGCCGGTACCGAACTGCGAGTTGCCGCCGGCGCCGCCGGTTCCGCCGACAGCACCGGCGCCGCCTTTGCCGCCGGCACCGCCGGTAATGATCCCGTTCTGGCCACCGTTGCCTCCGGTGCCACCTCTGCCACCGGCCCCAGCGGCGCCGCCTGCGCCGCCGTTGCCCGTGTCGCCGCCACCGGCCCCGCCGCCGCTGTTCTTGTTGTTGCTGTAGCTGCCGCCGGGGCCACCGGTGCCACCCTGGCCACCGGCGCCGCCCTGGCCGCCTTGACCGCCGCCGTCCCCGCCGATGCCCGCACCGCCGTCACCGCCTTGGCCACCGCCACCACCCGCTGCACCGAGGCCGCCTGGACTGGGCGAGGATCCGGTCGTGCCGGCTTGCCCGGTGCCTCCGTTGCCGCCGGCACCGCCGGTGCCGCCCTTGCCACCCGTGCCGATCGTGCCGGCCGCGCCGCCGTCGGTACCGGAACCAGCCGCCCCGGCGGCACCGCCAGTGCCGCCTTTGCCGCCGTTGGCGCCGACCGCGCCGACACCTGTGGCCGTGTTGGTACCACCGGCGCCGCCGCCGCCGCCTTGCCCACCGATGCCGCCCTGGCCACCTTGGCCGCCGCCGACCCCGCCGATGCCCGCACCGCCGTCACCGCCCCGGCCGCCGGCAC
>NZ_LQOX01000076.1 GCF_002102175.1 Mycobacterium gastri
AATAAGTCAACACGACCGCCCCGGAAAGACAGTGCACCGTACACCGTGTGTCGCCTTACTTATGCGCGACTTAGTAATTGATTTGAATTTGTTTCGGATCTCTGTAATCCCTTGTGTCACTGTAGTTTCAGTGGTCACATGACGGCGATTCTTGTCGGTGGGTGTTCGTAAGATTTCAGGCATGGGTTCGGGTAGTCGTGAAGACATCATTGAGGTCTTTGACGCGCTCGATGCTGAGCTTGATCGGTTGTGCGAGTGGTCTTTTGAGGTGCTCACCACCCCCGAGCGGCTACGGGCGCTTGAGCGTTTGGAGCGCGTGGCGCGGCGGCTGCGGACCCCGCAGCACGCGCTGATCAATCAGCTCGGCGCGCAGTCCGGCGAGACCGAGCTGGGCGCCAAGCTGCATTCGGCGCTGGCCCCAGCGCATCATGGACTGGCTCAACCCCGACGGGGAATTGAGCGAGCAGGAGCGGGCCCGCAAGCGCGGCATCATGATCGGCAGGCAGGAATACGACGGTATGTCGCGCATCAGCGGTCACCTGACCCCGGAGGCGCGGGCCACCTTCGAACCGGTGTTGGCCAAACTGGCGGCCCCCGGCGCCTGCAACCCCGACGACCAAACACCGGTCATCGACACCACGTCCGATGCGGACGCGGTCGGGCGTGACACCCGCAGCCAAGCGCAACGAAATCACGACGGCTTGCTGGCCGGACTGCGAGGCCTGCTGTGCAGCGGGGATCTGGGTCGCCACAACGGCCTGCCGGTGTCGATCGTCGTCACCACCACGCTGAAGGACCTACAAGCCGCCGCAGGCAAGGGCCTGACCGGCGGCGGCTCGCTGCTGCCCATGTCGGATCTGATCCGCCTGGCCAGCCACGCCAATCACTATTCCCCCGCAAGCGGGAGGTACCCCCAGGCGCACCGACATCAACGAGCTCACCCTGGCCTGCGGAGTCGACAACCGACTCGTCGAAAAAGGTTGGCGCACCCGCAAGAACGCCCACGGAGACACCGAATGGATACCCCCGGCGCACCTCGATCGCGGACAGCCTCGCACCAACCCCTACCATCACCCGGAACGATTCCTACGCGGCGACGGCGACGACGACGAACCCGATTGACGCTTTAAATTTGTTGGCAAAGCGGCAGATAGCCCTGGGCCGCCAGCCGCGCCAGGACCCCGCCGCTGTCGATGATCTCGAGGATCAGGTCGGGCAGTACGGGCACCGTTGCGCAGGCTCCGGTGGTGTCGTTGCGCCAGCTGCCCTTGCTCAGATCGAAGGTTGCGCGATCGCCCTCGCGAAAGATACTGGTGGCGTTCGGAACTGTCATCGCGGGCAGCCCGGCGTTGACCGCATTGCGGAAGAACAGGGAGTTGAATTCCTCGGCGACCAGCCCCGCGATACCGAGCTCGACGAACAGGGCCGCAACCGGCCGCGACGACCCGACGCCGAAGTTCTTGCCGGCCACCAGGATATCGCCCGGCGACACCTGATCGGTCCAGCCGGGACGAAGTTGGTGGAAAACGTGCCTGGCCGCCTCGGGCGGATCCATCTTCATGGCAAAGCCGGGGTACATGGCATCGGTATTCAGGTTGTCGCCGAAGACCCACACCCTGCCGCTGAAAGTGAGTGTCATGCAGCCAAACTCCTCGGGTCGGTGATGTAACCGGTGACCGCTGAGGCGGCGACGGTCGCCGGTGAGGCCATGAAGATCCGCGCCTCGGTGCTGCCCATCCGCCCGGTGAAGTTGCGGGTGCTCGAGGTGATGCACACCTCGCCGGGCCCGACCACCCCCATGTGGTAGCCGAAGCAGGCACCGCAGGTGGCGTTGGTGACGACGGCGCCGGCGTCGGCGATGGCCTGTAAGTAGCCCAGCCGCATGGCCTCCCGGTACACCGCTTGGGAAGCGGGCGTAACCAGTAGCCGCACCCCTGGCGCTATGCTTCGGCCGCGCAGCACCCGCGCGGTGATTTCGAGGTCTTCGAGTTGGCCGTTGGCGCAGGATCCGATGAACGCCTGGTCGACGTGCTGAGCGCCCACTTGCGAAACGGGCAGCCCGTTACGACTGACGGTGCCCGGCAGGGCCACATAGGGCTCCAGCGTGGCCAACTCGACGGTCCGGACATCGCGGTAACCGGCATCGGGATCCGGCTCCGCACAGCGGTATCCGTTGATGCCGCGCTCTTGCAGGTGATCCGTCAAGATGTGATCGGCTTCGAAAATGGCGAAATCAGCTGACAACTCGGCTCCCTGGGTGGCGATGGTGCGCCGATCGGGTATCGGGATGCTGGCCAGACCACTGCCGCCATACTCGAGATTGTGGTTGGCGGCGTCACCGTAGCGGCTGGCGATATGCAGGAAGATGTCCTTGCCGCTGACGGTGTCGGGTTTGATGCCGGAGAACTCGTAGCGGATGGTTGGTGCGATGTGGTACCAGGTGTGGCCGGTGCACATGACGGAGTACACCTCGGCGGCCCCCAGTCCACGGGCCGCGGTGTTGTAGGCACCGGCGGCGCAGGTATGGGAGTCACTACACGCCAGTACTTCTCCCGGCCGGGCCAGTCCGTTCTCGGCGATGACCTGATGGCTGATGCCATGCCTGCCGACGTCGTAGAAGCGGCGGATGCCGAAGTCGGCGACGAACTTCCGGGCTTGCTGACCGCCGGCGGCGTCCCTGATGGATGGTGCCGGCACGGCATGGTCCATCACCACGGCTAGTTTCCCCGGGTCATGAATCCGGTTGGGCTGTATCCATTCTCGCGCGAACTGGAGATCGATCAACACGGTCATGTCGACAGCGACGACGACGGTGTCGCCGGGCGATACCGTGCTTTGACCGGTCTTGCGGGCGAAGATCTTCTCGATGACGGTCATGCCCATGCGCAGGCCTCGGTGGAGGAGTACCTCGCTTCGATTTCCGACCACTCCGCCAGACCGACCAGGTCGAAGAATTCGGCGGGAGTGCCGGCCCGGTGGGCCGTGCGGTCGGTCCCGTTGAGTTCACCCAGCGCCGCCAGCATGGCGGCCGTCGCCCGTCGCACCAGCTGACCCGGATGGATCGCTACCGCGTAACCCAGTTCCTGCAGTCGCGTCACCGGCACCGGTGGAGTCAGGCCGCCAATGACCAGATTTATCAACAGCGGGGCCTCGACTTCGCGTGCGATGCGCTCGATTTCGTCGACACCCTGCGGAGCCTCGACGAAGACGATATCGGCGCCCGCGGCGGCATAGCGGCTGGCTCGTTCGATGGCGGCGTCCAGGCCGAGCGGGGCTCGCGCGTCGGTGCGTGCCACGATCAACAGGCCGTCGTCGGAGCGGGTGTCGAGCGCGGCCGCCAGGGTCTGCTCGAACACCGCGGCGTCCACCACCCGTTTGTCGGGCAGATGGCCACACCGCTTGGGAAATGACTGGTCCTCCAACTGGATCGCGGCCACCCCGGCGTTGTCATAGGAGCGGACGGTGCGCACCACGTTCTTGGGGGCGCCGTAGCCGGTGTCGGCGTCGGCGATCAGCGGGACGTCGCCCAGTACGCCGGCGATCATCCGCGCCCGCTCGGCCATTTCCGACGCGGTGACCAGGCCGATGTCGGGTAGGCCGAAACCGGAGGCGGCCACCCCGGATCCGGTGAGATACGCCGCGACGTGACCGGTGCGTTTGGTCAGGTGCGCCGAGATTCCGTCGAAAACCCCTGGCGCAATGACGAGTTCACCTGTGTCGAGGAGGGCTCGCAGTCGCCGGCGGGCCGGTGTCGTTGGCATGGATGCCGGTCCTCTCTGCCGTTGGTAAGGTTGTTATATACATATAACAACATGGTGGGAGGCGCAACCGCGGGGATGTGGAAGCATGGGCGCCGTGCAGCAAAACAGCGGGAAACCCGCACCCGTGTCGGCCACCGCCGGGGTGCCGCTGCACCGGCAGCTCTTCCTGGTCCTGCACGACGAGATCGAGCGCGGCGTCCTTGCCCCGGGCGATGCGTTACCCACCGAGCAGGCGCTGTGCGAGCAATTCGGAATTTCACGGATCACCGTGCGGCGCGCCCTAGCCGATCTGGCCGAGCAGGGATACATCCAGCGCAAGCACGGCGTGGGTTCTTTTGTGCGGGAACGGGTTCCAGCAGACCGGTCGGCGCCGGGCCGCTCGTATCTGGACGGGTTGCGCCAGACCCAGTTCGAGACCGAGGCCGAGATCGTCGAACTCGGGGTACGGCGACCGCCGCATGCGGTGGCGCAGGCGCTGCAGACGACCGGGGAGCTGCTCCACGTGCTGCGGTTGCGGCGGCAACGCCGCACCGGCGAGCCGTTGATCCTGAGCGACGTCTGGTTGCCGGCCGAACTGGCCGGCACGCTGACCGAATCCGCGCTGCGCAAAGCACCGCTGTACGAACTGGTGAGGCGAACCGGGGTGGTCGTGGATCGCGTGCAACACGAGATCACCGCCGAAATCGCCGGTCCCCGTAACGCGCAGCTCCTCGAGACGGCGATCGGCGCCGCGCTGTTGCGGATCAACCGGCTGATATTCGCGGCGGGTGTGCCACATCGCTACCAATCCGTACTCTTGTCGCCGACCCGCAGCCGCGTGCTGCTGACTCAGTCCGCGGATGAACTCGAGACCGCCGACGGTCTGGCGATCGCCCACGACGTGCGCCGCGAGCCTACGTGAGGGCCGCCTCGATCGCAGCTGCGTGGGGTGCGCAGTTTCCGGCGCCCGCAACCATGGTCGCCAGTGCCCCCGCCGCGCATGCTCGTTGCAGTGCCCGCAGTCGTTGGGCCGGCGCAGCCGGGTCCGGTGGCCAGTGGGCGGCCAGTACGCCGGCGAATACGTCGCCGGCCCCGGTGGTGTCGACCGCAGTCACCGCGGGGGCGGCGATGTCGAACTCGCCGTCGACGCCGACGTAGCGGGCGCCGCGCGCGCCGAGGGTGACCACGAGGTGGGCCGGCGGCCAACGCCATTGCTCGGCTTCGGACTCGTTGGCGATCACCACGTCGGCCACCGCCGCCAATTCGGGCCCGGCGCCGTGCAGTCGGCCTGCCGGGGAAGCATTGACCATGACGACCGCCCCGGCTGACCGGGCCTGCCGGGCGGTGGCCACCGCCGCCTCCGGCGGAATCTCCAACTGGGTCAGCAACACGTCACAGTCGCCGACCGCGCCGGGCGCCAGCTTCAGCCGCCCGTTTGCGCCGGGAGCCACCACAACCGTGTTCTCGGCGCCCGCGTCGACCACGATGATCGCCGTCCCGCTGGGGCCGGGCACCCGGACCATTCCGTCAACGCCAACGCCGTTGGCCAGCAGGTGGGCCCGCAGCTGGTCGGCAGCCGCGTCGTCGCCCACGGCGCCGACGAACTGGACCTGTGCGCCCGCGCGCGCGGCGGCCACCGCCTGGTTGCCGCCCTTGCCCCCGGGCGCACAGGTCAGTGTCGACGCCAGCACCGTCTCGCCCGGGCGCGGCAGCGTGGTGACGGCGAACGTCAGATCCATGTTCAGGCTGCCCACCACACAGACTCGCCGCGCCGTCATTGTGCCGACGTTAACAACGCTCGGCCCAGGTCATTACATTGTCGGCAAACATCGTTTACGCGCGCGTGTCGGCGCTAGTCTGCGAGGTGATTCGGTGCTTGTAGAGCGGAAGTAAAGAGGAAGCAGGTAGGAAGCCGGTGATATCGGGCGAGGCAACAGATTCCGTGCCGGAGGCACCCGACGCCCCGGTCCACACGAGCATCATCCCCAAGAGCCTCGGGAAGGAGCGCCGCCGCCGGCCGCGGTTTCGGGTAAGCATCCAGTCCAAGCTGATGGTGCTGCTGCTGCTGTCGAGCATCGTCTCGGTGGCCGCCGTCGTCATCGTCGGCTACCAAACCGGCCGTGCCTCGCTACAGGCGGCGGCATACGAGCGGTTGACCGAGTTGCGTGAATCGCAGAAGCGGGCGATCGAGACGCTGTTTGCCGACCTGACGAATTCGCTGGTCATCTATGCGCGGGGATTGACGGTGGTGCAGGCGGTCGCGCAGTTCACGGCCGGGTTTGACCAATTGGCCGACGCGACCATCAACCCTGCCCAGCAGCAGGCGATTGTCAACTACTACACCAACCAGCTCATCAAGCCGGTGGAACGAACGATGGGCGAAAAGCTCGATATCACCGCGCTGCTGCCGACGTCGCCGGCCCAGAAGTATCTGCAGGCCCACTACACCGCGCCGTTCACCTCGGATCAGGACTCGATGCGGTTCGACGACGCCGGTGACGGCAGCGCATGGTCGGCCGCCAACGCGCGATTCAACGGCTACTTCCGCGAAATCGTCACCCGGTTCGATTACGACGATGCAGTGTTGCTGGACACCCGGGGCAATATCGTCTACAGCCTGAGCAAGGATCCCGACCTGGGCACCAACATCCTGACCGGGCCGTACCGGGAATCCAACCTGCGCGACGCTTATCTTAAAGCGCTGGGCGCCAATGCCGTTGACTTCACCTGGATCACCGACTTCAAGCCGTATCAGCCGCAACTGGACGTGCCGACGGCGTGGCTGGTAGCACCGGTTCAGGCCGACGGCAGAACCGAAGGTGTCATCGCGCTGCCGCTGCCGATCGCCAAGATCAACCGGATCATGACCGCCAACCAGCAGTGGCAGGCCGCGGGCATGGGCCGGGGCACGGAGACGTATCTCGCGGGCCCGGACAGTCTCATGCGTTCGGATTCGCGGCTCTTCGTGGAAGACCCCGACGAGTACCGGCAACAATCGGTGGCCGCTGGCACCCCGCTCGACGTGGTGAACCGCGCGATACAACTCGGTGGCACGACGCTGCTACAGCCCGTTGCAAGCGCGGGTTTGCGCGCCGCCCAACGCGGTCAGACCGGAACGCTCACCGCCACCGACTACACCGACAACAAGGAGCTGGAAGCCTACGCGCCGCTGGATGTGCCGAATTCCGACCTGCACTGGTCGATTCTGGCAACACGCGACAACTCCGAGGCATTCGCCGCTGTGGCCGCGTTCAGCAAGGCCCTGGTGTTGGTCACCGTGGCCATCATTCTTGGCATCTGCGTCGCTTCGATGCTGATCGCCCAGGCGATGGTGCGGCCGGTCCGGCGGCTGGAGGCCGGTACCCAGAAGATCAGCGCCGGCGACTACGACGTCACCATTCCGGTAACCACACGCGACGAAATCGGTGATCTCACAGCGGCTTTCAACGAGATGAGCCGAAACCTGGAAATCAAGGAGGGTCTGCTCAACGAGCAGCGCCGGGAAAACGACCGGCTGCTGCTGTCGATGATGCCCGAGCCGGTGGTGCAGCGCTATCGCGAGGGGGAAAAGACCATTGCCCAGGAGCACCAAGACGTCACCGTGATCTTCGCCGACATCCTGGGCCTGGACGAAGTCTCCAGAGACCTGTCGGGCAACGAGTTGGTCGGAATTGTCGACGACTTGTTCCGGCAGTTCGACTCGGCCGCGGAATCCCTTGGTGTGGAACGAATTCGCACCCTGCACAACGGGTATCTGGCCAGCTGCGGGGTGAATACGCCGCGGCTGGACAATGTCGCGCGGACCATCGATTTCGCGCTGGAAATGCGCCGCATCGTCGACCGGTTCAACCGGCAAACGGGTCACGAACTTCGGCTGCGGGCCGGCATCAACACCGGCAACGTCATCAGCGGACTGGTAGGCCGATCCAGCGTCGTCTATGACATGTGGGGCGCCGCAGTGAGCCTGGCTTACCAAACACACAGTGGCTCACCGCAACCCGGCATCTACGTCACCTCGCCGGTGTACGAGGCGATGCGAGACGTGCGGCAGTTCACCCCGGCGGGCACCATCTCCGTCGGCGGCGTAGACCAGCCCATCTACCGATTGTCGGAGCGATCATGAATGTCTTGAGCACACCATGGTTTTACTGGGCTGTCGCGATCGCCATCGGATTACCCGTCGGGCTGATCATCCTCACCGAGCTGCACAACTCACTGGTCCGCCGCCAGAGCCATCTGGCCCGGCAGGTCAGCCTGCTGCGTAACTATCTGCTGCCGCTGGGTGCCCTGCTGCTGCTCCTGGTGAAGGCGTCCCAGATCCCGGCCGGAGACGGCACGGTGCGAATCCTCACCACACTGTTCGGCTTCCTGGTGCTGGTGTTGCTGTTGTCGGCGCTCAACGCCACGGTATTTCAGTCAGCGCCGGAAGACAGCTGGCGCAAGCGACTGCCCACCATCTTCCTCGACGTGGCCCGGTTTGCGCTGATCGGCGTCGGCCTGGCGATGATCCTGTCCTACGTCTGGGGGGTGCGGGTCGGGGGCATATTCACCGCGCTGGGGGTGACCTCGGTCGTCATCGGCCTGATGCTGCAGAACTCCGTGGGCCAGATCGTGTCGGGATTGTTCATGCTGTTCGAGCAGCCCTTCCGGATCGACGATTGGCTGGACACGCCCACCGCGCGGGGGCGAGTTGTGGAGGTGAACTGGCGCGCGGTCCACATCGAGACCGGAACCGGCTTGCGGATCACCCCGAACTCGATGCTGGCAACCACGTCGTTCACGAATCTGTCCCGCCCGGGTGGCTCGCACAAATGCACGATCACAACGAAATTCGCCCTCGCCGACGCACCCAACAAGGTATGTGCGATGCTGACCCGGGTTGCCGCCGGGCTACCCCAGCTCAAGTCGGGAACCATGCCGGAAACGGTCGCGCTGGGTGGCGGCGAGTATCGCACCACGGTCCGGCTGAGATCGCCCGCCGACGACGGCGTCGCACAGGCGACATTTTTGCCGTGGGTCTGGTACGCCGCCCGACGGGAAGAGCTTCACCTCGACGAGGCCGATGACGAATTCTCGACGTCCGACCGCGTGCAGGACGCGTTGCGCACGATGGTGGGGCCGGAGCTGCGGCTGAGTCTGACCGAACAGCAGTCGTTGGTTCCCTACGCGAGGGTGGTGCGTTACGGCGCCGACGAGATCGTGCAGCACGCGGGCGTCGTCCCCAAGGGAATGGCCTTCATCATCGCCGGCAGCGTTCGTCTGACCGCGACGGCGGAGGACGGCTCCGTTATCCCGATCGGCACGCTCAACCAGGGCGCGTTTCTGGGGGTGACCGCCCTGACCCGGCAACCCAACCCGGCCGGGGCGGTGGCAGTGGAGGAGATGACCGCACTCGAGATCGACCGCGAACACCTCGAGCGCGTCGTCATGAACAAGCCGATGTTGCTGCAGGAGCTGGGCCGGCTCATCGACGAACGGCAAAGCAAGGCGCGGCGGGTAGGCCACCGCGAACGGGTTGGCTAGCAGCGGTTCGACTCGCTCGATGTCACGGCCGGGGCCGCGCGGCGGCCCACCAGCGCCATAATTTGCGGCAAGGCTTCGCGAGTCGCGATCCGGCCGGCCTCGCGAGCGTGGTCGATCTGGTAGTACTCCATCAACCCGACGTCAATTGGGTTGGGCTTGATCACCACGTCGGCCTGCGCCAGTGCTGCCGTGGATGCCATTGCGCTGCTGATCGTCATGGTGCGCATGAGGGTGTCGACCATGCCGGGCACCCGTGGGTTGCGCCTACGCGTCCGGTTGGTGGCCGGGTTTGGGTCGCTGCCGGAGGTGACGCTCACCGCTACCAGGGGTCCGTCTTGGCCGGCCAGCGTCGCGACGGGCACGTTGTCCAGCACACCACCGTCGACGTGCAGCGTGCCGTTATAGACCATCGGCGCGTACAGGACCGGCAGCCGCAGCGAACAGGCGAGGACGTCGGCGAGCCGGCCGCGGCGGTGCACGACAGGCCGACGCGCCAGCAGATCGACGCTGACGCAGCGGAACTGGTTTGGCAGCTCCTCCACCAGTTGCTCTCCGAAGGCGGTGCGCAAGGTGGTCATGGTGCGGTGCCCACGGATGAGTCCCTTGCTCGGCAACGTGTAGTCGCCGTGGCTCTTACGCACGAAGTGCTCATAGATCTGCGCGTCCACGCCGGCGGCGTCCAGACCGCAGGCGGCGAGGGCCGCGATGACCGCCCCCATGCTGGTGCCGGCGAACCGGTCGACCGTGATCCCGGCTGCTTCCAGCTCTTCCAACACGCCGAGGTGGGCCAGTGCCCGTGCGCTCCCACCGCTGAGGACCAGCCCGACGGACCGGCCTGCGATACGCGCGGCGAGCGGGCGCAGGTCGTCTTCGCAGCGTCCGGGGCGGAACGTGTGCACCGACCGCGGCGAGATCGATTCCTCCCACGTACGCCGTTGCTCCCGGCTGGCGGGCGGTCCAGCCAGCACCAGATCAGCACCCTTGGCTCGGGCAGGCAGTGGCGCTGAGGGCGGGGCGGGTGCAGTCCCAACCAGGACGACGCGATCGGCGACCCGCAAACAGAAGTCCCGCCACTGTGGGTCATCGGCCGCCGCGGCATGCAACACCACCCGGTCGGCAGCACGCTCGGCGCGTTCCAGCCCCTGGCGATCGACGCGGCCCGGAGCGACGGCCCGTAGTCGATGTGACAGTGCACCACAGAGCGCGTTGGCCACCATCGCCACGGGCGCGTTGGCGTGGGCTCCGATGACCGTGACGACGACCTCGGGCGTGGTCCGGAAAGCCGCGCGCGGAGTCTGGTGCTCACGATAGGCCAGCACCCGCACGAGTGCCCCGAGGATCCGGGCGTCGGTGATCTTGTCGAATTCGGGCTTGGTCAACCGTGTCAACAGCGAGTCTCGTACCGCTCGAACCGACGCCCACCGGGCCGCGCCGATCAGCAATCCGCGCTCGCCGATCACTTCGCCGCGGCCCAGCTCTGCGACGATGCCGTCCTCGTCGAGCACCTGCAGGCGGCCGTCTTGCACGACGTAGAGCGAATCAGACACATCGCCCGCGTGGTACAGATACGAGCCTGCCTTCAGCAGTACCTGCTCGCCGCGGCTTCGTAGTTCCGCCAGGGTGAACGCGTCCAGCCCAGCCGGAGCGCCCGGGCCGTCAACTGCGGGGGAAGTCGAGAGCACCGGCGTGGCCGGTCCCGGTGGCTGCAATCGCGGCGGATCGAGCGGTGGTGCGGGCTCCGATTCGACCAACTCGGCGGGGCGGGTGCGACCCAGGAACACCGCTCCCAACGCGACCGCCACAAAGCAGATGGCGGCCATCGCCCAGCCTCGGCGCAGCACGTCTTCGGCGGCGCCACGGGCCGGTGTGCCGATCAGGATCACCAGCATCGCGACACCGATCACGGCGCCGACCTGCCGGATGGTGCCGGTCACCGCCGAGGCGGTGGCATAGCTGCCTCCCGCGGCCAGCCCGGACAGGGCCGCGCTGCCCAGCAGCGGGAACGTCGCGCCCACCCCGATTCCTTGCAGCAACTGGCCGGGCAACCATTCACCGAGGAAATCGGGCTTGGACCCGAGAAATTCGAGGTACCACAGTAGACTGCCGGCCCAGATCAGCGCGCCGACGCCGACGATCAAGCGATAGCCGTGCCGGTCGGCGACTCGGCCGAGTACCGCCGCGACGATGGCGGCGACGAATGCGGCGGGAGCCAGTGCAAGTCCGGCCTGCAAGAGCGTGTAGCCCCACACGTAATTGAGGAACAACACATGGGTCAGCAGATAGGCGTAGAAACCGGCGGCCGAGACGGCGGTCAACCCGGTGCCGACCACAAACGACCGAATGCGCAGCAGCGCAGGCTCGATCAGCGGCGCCGGGTGGTATCGCGAGCTGATCACAAATCCGGCCATCGCGACTGCGGCGGCTGCCAACGACCCGATGGTCGCTACGCTGACCCAACCCCAGTCCGGGCCCTTGATCAAGCCGAGCGTCAGCAAGCCGAGCGCGGTGGCCAGCAGCACCGCTCCCCGGACATCGGGCACCCGGCGCCGGCCTGCGGCCCGGCTCTCCACTAGCGAGCGGCGAGCCGCGAGCACAGCCACAATGCCCAGCGGAACGTTGACCAGGAACACCCACCGCCAGTTGGACGCCTCAATGAGCGCACCACCGATAGGTGGGCCCAGGCCCGCTGCAATTGCCCCGGCGGCACCCCAGAGAGCTACCCCGTGTGCGCGCCGTTTTGCGTCGAAGCTTTCGACGACCAGCCCAAGCGAAGCCGGTACCAGCACCGCAGCCCCGATACCTTGCAGCACGCGAAACGCAATCAGTTGCCCGACGCTATCGGCGGCAGCGCATAGCCCGGATGCGGCCGTGAACAACACGACGCCGTTGACGAACATCCGTTTGCGCCCGAGCAGGTCAGCGAGCCGGCCCGCGGCCACCAGGAATGCGGCGAAGACGATGTTGTAGCCGTTGAGCACCCACGACAAGTTGCTGATGTTGCTATGGAAATACCTCTGGATGTCCGGAAATGCGACGTTGACGATCGTTGAGTCCAGGAACGCGAGGAAGGCGCCGAAAGCCGCTACCAGCAGCACCACCGTGGCGGAGGGCTGGCGGCGTTGCGGCAGGTGGTCTGGTTTGGCGTCAATGGCGGACGAGGTCGTGACGGGGGGGACGGTGTGGACGGTGATCGCCGGCTCCAAACTATGTGAGGATGATACTATTGCCTAGGTGTATGATCGGCTAAGCTACTCGGCGGTAGCGACGCACGCTCGCCGAGAATGTGTGATAAGTGTCACTTGGTTCCGGCGAGCCGAACGAGACGCGATGATTTAACGTCCTTCGTTGCGCGGATGACGCCAAGTGTTGCGCCGCTGCACACCAAACAAATGCCAGCGCCGCCGCGGACATAACGTCGCGGTGAGATTAACAAAAACTTCCTTGCCGGGGCTTTACCTCGTGTCGAGGTCTACTCGGCACTTGAAAGAGAGATTAGATGAAACCGTCGATGCCTGCCGAAACTCATGTTGTCATAGCTGGCGCCGGAATCGCGGGTATGGCCGCTGCTATGACTTTGGCTGATGCCGGTGTACGGGTAACTTTGTGCGAAGCCGCAGCCGAAGCCGGCGGCAAGGCCAAGAGCCTTCGCCGCACGGACAATCATCCGACTGAACACAGCTTGCGAATCTATTTGGATTATTACCAAACTCTGTTGACGCTCTTCTCGCGCATACCCACCGAAAATGGCATGACGGTGCTCGACAATTTGGTCGGTATAAGTCCGATTCGGATTACCGAACAGGGCGTGATCGGCAAGCCGGCTGCGCCCGTCGCGGTGGAACGACGGCGCCGAGCGCTCGCGAGAATTGTGAGCAAGATATTCAAACCACTACAGCAAGCCGGCCGGATCCTGTTGCGAAGCGCAATCGTGATAATCGGGCTGGCGCGAATGGGGGTACCGCCGGCAGACTCCATCCACTATTTGCACGCTCATCTGCGCCTGGTATGGATGTGCCGGGAGCGATTTTTCGCCGAGCTCGGGGACATCTCCTATGGGGACTTCCTAAAACTTAGCCGCAGGTCGCCGCGGGCGCAGGCGTTCTTCTCCGCGTTGCCGCGCATCTTCGTCGCTGCGCGCCCGACCGCAGAAGCAGCGGCGATCGCACCTATCATCCTCAAGGCGTTGTTTCACTTGACGAGTTGCCCAGAAGCCCTGAACGATACGAAGCTGCCCTCGGTCATGATGATGAACGGGCCGACCAGCGAGCGAATGATTGACCCTTGGATTCGCCACCTAAGAAATCTCGGTGTAGACATACATTTCGATATGCGCGTTGGCGATCTCGAGTTCGACGACGGCCGCGTCACCGCACTAGTATCGACCGATGGCCGCAAAGTCGCCTGCGACTACGCCATTCTCGCGGTGCCCTATTTGATGCTTCGCGAAATCGCTAATAAAGCCCATGTCAAGCAACATGTTCCGCATCTCGCGGAAGCACATGCCATTGCGCTCGAGTCGTCGAACGGGATCCAGTGTTTTCTGCGCGACATCCCGGGCACATGGCCTCACTTCATGCGTCCCGGGGTCGCTGCCAGCTATGTGGACAGCGAGTGGTCCCTAGTCTCGGTTATCCAGGGAGAGGGCTTTTGGCAGAATGTCAGCCTGCCCGAGGGAACCAAGTACGTTCTGTCGCTGACTTGGAGCGATGTAGACCAGCCGGGACGGGTTTTCCATCGGCCGTTGAGCGAATGCAGTCCAGATGAGATCTTGACCGAATGCTTGGCGCAATGCGGCCTCGATCGGTCAGCAATCCTGGATTGGCAGATTGACTATGAGCTGAAGCATCTGCGCGAGGCCGACTACGAAGGCTTGGCGAGTAAGTTGCCTCCGCATCTTGCGTACCCGCCAGCGGCCGGGAATCGTATGGTAAACCTCTCGCCGCTTACCATTCTGATGCCTGGCGCCCGGTATCGATCGCCGCGTATTCGCACGGAAGTGCCCAATCTTTTTCTTGCCGGTGAAGCGACGTATTCCCCGGATCTCACCTTCTTTGTGCCGACCATGGAGAAGGCCGCCAGCTCCGGCTATTTGGCTGCCGAAGAGATCGTGACCCTTGCCGCCTCAGCGGCGGGCCCGCGACCGAAGATTCGGTTCCGCGATCCGATCCCATTCGCGGTCCTGCGCCGGGTGGACCGATGGTTGTGGAACCGCCGCCGAGCGACGTCGCAGCCAAATGGCGGCTCAGACCCGGTGGAAGAATGCGTCGTGCAGCCCCTGCCGGTCTGAGAGCACCCGGTAAGTCTGGGACGCCTCGAGACCGGCGGCGGCCCGTACCTCGGCTATCCAACCGCCTGATCTGATCCCCGACCAATTTGCGCACCGGACGCGCCGGACCACCTGGGGCCACGAACGCGGGAAGTCAAGCGACCCAACGTCGTTCGGGGTCGACCAGTGAGCGGAACTCAGAGTTTAGAACGGTCGCGCCGCGCGCTGAGTTAAGCCAGCATCGAGTCGATTGCCGACCGCGGGACCGATGCCTGGGTGGGGCCGGCGGACTCGGGCAGCAGTTCACCCGGGTTGAAGAAAAAGGTCACCCCGTCATTGGTGATGGCGAAATTCTGGTAATTGGCCGGATCCAAACCGGCTGCGGGCGCCACCTGCTGTCCGGTCTGCTTTTGCAGCACGGTTTGCACGATGGGGAAAACGGTCGGCAGCGGGTCGGTCTTGGGCTGCCACAGCGTGTCGTAGGTGATCGGCTTGCGATATCCCTGATCCCAGTTGAACGCCTTGTACTTCGTCGTGGGCTGCCCGTTGCCGACGTTCTGAACGACCTTGAGCACCAAGGACTGGGTGCCGCGAGGCGGTATCGCCGACTCGTAGTTGGTGGAGGTGATCTCCAACTGGTACGGCGCCTCGCGGGGAGCAGACGATTTGGCGACGTTGAGGAAGTCGTCTCGGGTCTGGGCGACGTAGCTTTGCAGCGACTTCTGGTCGGGGTAGTTACTCGGCAGGCTGATATTGACGTTGTAAGCCGGGTCCGAAATCTGAATCTGGCATACCTGGCCGGTAGTGGTGCCCTTCAGCTCATCACAGTAGGTCTTGGGTGCGGCCGCGGCGACGGCGGGACTGCCGAGGGTAACGACGGCCAGGACAAGCAGGGGCACTGTGATTCGCATAGCGAAGTTCCTCCGAGGCGAAGTTGCGGCACCGGGGTAACGGACCAGTGCCCGGCTGCCGTGACAAGTCGGCCAACCGGGCCATCGACCAACATAGGCCATTGCGGTGCCCACGGCCGTCCTGGGGGCAGCCGACGTTGGCAGCATGTTTTCGCCAAACCCGATGTTTCCTGCGTTTTCGGGTTAGTCTGCTGCCTGATCTGCCGGTCTTGCCGCCGCAAGCGAAAGGAAGCCGAGTGACATCGGGGCAGCCAACGCAACCGGTATCCCAAGAAGGGTCCGCCCCAACCGGGAGTCGTGGGCGCCGGCTGCTGCGGTTGTTCCGGATGGGCATCCAATCGAAGTTGTTGGTGACGCTGCTGCTGTGCAGCATCATGTCGGTGGCGGTGGTCGGCCTCACCGGGTATGTGACCGGCCGCAACGCTTTGCAACAAGTGGCGACGGAGCGGTTGCTCGAGTTGCGGGAGTCGCACAAGCGGCAGTTGGAGGGGCTGTTCGACGAGTTCACCAATTCCTTGGAGGTGTATAGCAGCGGTTTTAGTGCCGTCCAGGCGATCGAGGCGTTCACCGCCGGCTTCAACCAATTGTCCGACGCCACGATCAGCCCCGCCCAGCAGGAATCGATCGCCAACTACTACAGCAATGCGGTGGTTAAACCGATCAGTCGGCTGACCGGTGACGATGTCGACATCAATGCGCTGCTGCCGACCTCCAACTCGCAGAAGTACCTTCAGGCCAACTACACCGCACCGTGCGCGTCGGCGAGCGAATCGGTGCGGTGTCGCGACGCCGGCGACGGCAGCGCCTGGTCGGCAGCCAATGCCCGCTACAACGACTTCTTCCGCGGCATCGTCACTCGCTTTGACTATCGAGACGCCTTGTTGCTCGATCTTCAGGGCAATGTCGTCTACACCGTGAGCAAAGGCCCCGACCTGGGTACCAACATCTTCACCGGGCCATATCGGGAAACGGCCCTGCGGGACGCGTACCAGAAAGCGTTGCGCTCCAACAACGTTGACTTCGTATGGATCACCGATTTCCAGCAGTATCAGCCGCAGCTGGACGCCCCCACCGCATGGGTGGTGTCGCCGATCGGGATGGCCGGCAAGATCGAAGGCGTTATGGCGTTGCCACTGCCGATCTCGAAGATCAACGACATCATGAACGCCCACAAACACTGGGAAGCCGTCGGCATGGGCCGCTCGACCGAGACCTACCTGGTGGGCCCGGACAACTTGATGCGTTCCGATTCACGGCTGTTCCTGCAAGACCGAGACAAGTATCGACGGGAGGCGGTGGCGGGCGGCACTCCACGCGACGTGGTGGACAGCGCGATCCGGCTGGGAACCACCGTTCTGGTGCAGCCGGTCCCGAGTGCCGGGGTTCGTGCGGCCCAGCGCGGACAGACCGGCGTCACGAAGGACACCGACTACCTGGGCAATCGGGAGCTGGAAGCATATGCGCCGCTGGATGTGCCGAACTCCGATCTGCACTGGTCGATCCTGGCGACCAGGGACGACTGGGATGCTTATCAGCGGCTGTCCACGTTCGGCAAGACTCTGGTGCTGGCGGTCGCCGGGATCACCTTGGCCATCTGCGTGGTATCGATGCTGCTTGCCAAGCTGCTCGTGCGCCCGATCCGGCGGCTGGAGGCCGGCACCGAGAGAATCAGCGCCGGCGACTACGAGGTGACCGTTCCGGTGCGGTCACGCGACGAACTCGGCGATCTCACTGCGGCTTTCAACGAGATGAGCCGCAACCTCAAGATCAAAGAGGAATTGCTCAACGAGCAACGCAAGGAAAACGATCGGTTGCTGCTGTCACTGATGCCCGAACCGGTCGTGCAGCGCTACCGCGAGGGAGCGCAGACCGTCGCGCAGGAACACCAGGACGTCGCCGTGATCTTCGCCGACATGGTGGGGCTCGACGACCTGTCCGACGACCTGTCCGGAGACGAACTGGTCGCCGTCGTCAACGAACTCTTCCGGCAGTTCGACTCCGCGGCCGAAGCGCTTGGCGTGGAGCGGATTCGAACGTTCCACAACGGCTACCTGGCCAGCTGCGGTGCCACCACCCCGCGGCTGGACAACATCCACCGAAGCGTTGACTTCGCCATCGAGATCCAGCGCATCATCGACAGATTCAACAGCCGGTCACGGCACAAGCTTCGGCTGCGGGTCGGCATCAATACCGGGAAGGTCATCAGCGGTTTGGTCGGTCGCGCCAGCCTCGCCTACGACATGTGGGGTGCCGCGGTAAGCCTGGCCTACCAAATGAACAGTGGCTCACCGCAACCCGGCATTTATGTCACCGCGCAGGTGTACGAGGCGATGCGCGACATCTGGAAGTTCGTGCCGGCCGGTACCATCTCGGTCGGCGGTTCGGAGCAGCAAATCTGGCGGTTGGTGGAACGCCAATGAACATCTTCAGCGCCTCGTGGTTCTACTGGGCCGTCTCGGTCGCGGTGGGACTGCCCGTCCTGATCGTCATTCTGACCGAGTTGCAGCACACGTTGCGCCGCAGGGGAAGTCATCTCGCCAGGCAGATCAGCCTGCTGCGCAACTACTTGCTGCCGCTGGGGGCGCTGCTGCTGCTCATCGTGAATTCGGAGGGCGTCCCGGCCCACGACAACGCCATACGGATTCTCACCACGGTCTTCGGTTTCCTGGTACTGGTGCTGCTGCTGTCCGGGCTCAATGCGACCGTCTTCGCCGCAGCTCCGCAAGGTTCATGGCGCAAGCGGCTACCGGTGATCTTCCTGGACGTGGCCCGCTTCGTGCTCATCGGAGCCGGGCTGGCGGTGATCCTCTCCTATGTCTGGGGTGTGCGGATCGGCGGACTGTTCACCGCCGTGGGCGTGACATCGGTCGTCATCGGCCTGATGTTGCAGAACTCCGTCGGCCAGATCGTGTCCGGCCTGTTCATGTTGTTCGAGCAGCCCTTTCAGATCGACGATTGGCTCGACACCGCCACCGCGCGGGGACGAATCGTCGAGGTCAACTGGCGTGCTGTCCACATCGACACCGGCAGCGGCCTGCGGATAACCCCGAACTCGGTGCTGGCCAGCACGCCGTTCACCAATCTGAGCCGGCCGGCGGGCGCCTACCAATTGGCGATGAAGACCACATTTTCCGACGCGGATTCGCCCGACCGGGTTTGTGCGACGCTGTCGCGGATTGCCGGCGCGCTGCCTCAGCTCTACAGCGGTTTCAGCCCCACCTCCGAGCCGGTCGGCGGCGGCGAGTACTGCACCACCATCGGCTTGCGGTCACCCGCTGACGAAAGCGCCGCGCGAGCGACATTTTTGCGCTGGATCTGGTATGCCGCGCGGCGGGAAAACCTGCACCTCGACGGCGCCGACGAGGACTTCTCGACGACCGAGCGCCTGCAGGAAGCCCTGAAAACGGTGGTGGGGCCGGCATTGCGGCTCAGCGACGCCGACCAGCAGGCGTTGCTGTCGCACGCGAGGACGCTGCGCTACGGTGCCGGCGAAATCGTGCAGTGCGCGGGCGAGGTGCCCGCGGAGATGATGTTCGTCGTCGCCGGGAGGGTGCGGCTGACCGCGACGGCCGACGACGGATCGGTGGTGCCGATCACCACCCTGGAAGAAGGCGGATTTCTGGGTCTGACCGCGCTGACCCGGCAACCGAATCTATCCAGCGCATACGCGATCGATGAGGTGACCACGGTGGAGATCGGCCGCGAGCACGTCGAGCATTTGGTGGCGCGTCAACCGTTGCTGCTCCAGGACTTCGGCCACATCCTCGAAGAGCGGCAAAGCCTGGTGCGCCAGGGCTTACACCGGGAATGGTTCAACTGAGGAAACTGCGGCATGCGCTTACCCGAGCGGATGCACTTCTCCTTCGAACACCGTGCCCCAGATGCCGACGTCCTTGAGGCCTTCCGCGCCAACGTCGTAGGGGTTTTCGTCGAGCACGGCGAAGTCCGCTTTCTTGCCGGCGCGAATGGAGCCGATTTCGTCTTCTTTGCGCAGAATCCAGGCAGCATCGATGGTGATCGCCTTGAGCGCGGTATGCAGGCCGACCCGCTCCTGCGGACAGTTCAGGTTGCCGTTGATCGTCACCCGGTTGGCCGCCACCCAGGCCAGGGTGAGCGGCGACAATGGCGCCATCGGACAGTCGGAGTGCACGGTGAACGGCACACCCATCCGCTCCAGCATCCCCATGCGCACCATCTGCGTTCCGCGATCGGCGCCCAGCCATTGCTCGCTGAAGATGTCGCTGAGCATGTACAGGTAGTACGCGTTGCAGGAGACCAGCATGCCGATCTCGTTCATTTGCCGGCACTGGTCCTCGCTGTTGAAGGCATAGTGCTCCAGCGTGGCGCGGTGGCCGAAGCGCGGCTTGACGTCCAGCAACCTACGAATGATGTCAATGTAGATTGCGGAACTGAGGTCGCCGTTGATGTGGGCGTGCAGTTGGTAGCCGGCCTTCCAGAACGGTTCGGCGTAGCTGTACAACAGTTCGGGCGAGGCCATCCACACGCCCTGGTGGCCGTCCAGATACCCAGGGAAGTCGCACTGGGAGAGCCCGCTGTAGATCGCGCCGTCGGCCTGCAGCTTGAAGTGGCGGTCGAACATCACCCGCCGGCTGTTGTGGGTTGCCCACTCTTCGGCCGCCTCGAGCGCCTCCTCCGGCGTGATGCCGCGCGGGATGAAGTCAGCCGTGGTGGGCGTGAGAATGATGCGGCAAGGCGCCCCCATCGACTCGGCGGTGTCGCGGATGAGCTTGGTCTCGCCGACCGGATCGCCGAAGATGCCGACTCCCATGTCCAGGCACGTGGTCACGCCGGCCATATGCACCATTTCCAGGAAGTTCTGCATCCCTTTCCGATAACGGGCCGGATCGAAGTGCAGTCTGCCCAGCCGAGACGCGTTCAATAGCTGCGCCCCGTTCTCCCAGAAGTGTCCGTCTTCCCAGTCGGCGTCCGGATGCCCGGTGAACTGCTCTTGCGTTACCCCGGTCCAGTTGAGCGCGGCGTCGTTGAGGAAGAGCTCGTGGAACGACCGATGCCACAAGATGACCGGCTTGTCGCCGTAGCGCTGAGTCAGGTCGGTCTTGGTGAATTTTCCGTGCCACAGCGGATGGTAGCCCCACGAAATGAACGGCACCGCCCAGTCCTGGTGGGCCGCAACCTGTTTGTCGAGTGCGGCAAGGTAGGACTCCGGAGTTTTCGCCCCGGGGAAATTCCCGGTCGGCAGGGTCCAGTCGTCAGGCGCCAGGAACGGATACTGCGTCAAAACGGCGGGCAAGGACGGATGGACGTGCGGGTCGATGAAGCCCGGCATCAGGAGCTTGTCCTTCATCCGGTCATCGACTTCGTAGTCATAGCGGTCGAGCCACGGCTGCAGCGTCTCGGCGGTGCCGACGGCCACGATCTTCCCGCCACCCACGGCCACCGCCGTTGCCGTGGGCATCGCCTCGCACATGGTGATGATCTCGCGCGCCGGGAAGACGGTGATTTTCTCGAATTCTTTGTGCGTGACCTTCTGGGCTGGCCCTTCTTCGGAAAACGTTTCTCCGGATTGCAATGTATTTCGTCCCTTCCCGTCTTCCCGGCCTGCCGCGTCCCGCCGCTCGACGTGGTCGAATCGGGTCAAGAGGCCCCATTGTGCCGAACCCGACGCTCGGTTATCACCGAACGATCCGAGTCGATGCCGTCAGATACCGCGGTGCAATACCTTGCCGTGATCGGCGTTGCCGCGGTGGAGCGGGTGAATTGTCACACGCTTCGAGCAGCCGAGCCAGTCCGTTCCCGCCTTCGCCGCGGCAGCGCCTGAAACAGGCCGTCGCACTCGGTCGGCTAACGCCCGTTACGCTGGGGCAATGAGTGTGCAAGCGCCGTCCCCGAGCGCTGGGGGCACCTCCCGCCCCCAGACCGAGGGGACGACTCACGAGCGGGAGCCGGACTACCGTCGACAGGTGCACGACGCCGCCCGCCGGGCGCGGGTGGCTGCCCGGCTGCTGGCCGTGTTGCCCAGGACCGTTAAAGACCGCGCGCTGCACGCCGCCGCCGACGAGATCTTGTCGCGCGCCGACCAGATTCTGGCCGCCAACGCCGAAGACCTCGACACGGCGCGCGCCGTCGGCACACCGGCCGCGATGCTCGACCGGCTTGCCCTGAACCCGCAGCGTATCGACGGTATCGCCGCCGGTCTGCGTCAGGTCGCGGGCCTGCCCGATCCGGTCGGCGAGGTGCTGCGCGGCTACACCCTGCCCAACGGGCTGCAGCTGCGCCAGCAGCGCGTCCCGCTCGGCGTGGTCGGCATGATCTACGAGGGCCGGCCCAACGTCACTGTCGACGCCTTCGGCCTGACGCTGAAGTCGGGCAACGCCGCTTTGCTGCGTGGCAGCTCCTCGGCCGCGAGGTCCAACGAAGCGCTGGTCACGGTGTTGCGCACGGCGCTGGTCGGCCAGGAGCTGCCGGCCGACGCGGTGCAGCTGCTCTCGGCTGCCGACCGGTCCACCGTCACCCACCTGATCCAGGCGCGCGGCCTGGTGGACGTGGCCATTCCGCGGGGGGGAGCGGGCCTGATCGAGGCGGTGGTGCGGGACGCGCAGGTGCCCACCATCGAAACCGGTGTGGGCAACTGCCATGTCTACGTCCATGAAGCCGCCGATCTGGAGGTGGCCGAACGGGTTCTGCTGAACTCCAAGACCCGCCGGCCCAGCGTCTGCAACGCGGCCGAGACGCTGCTGGTGGACGCGGCGATCGCCGGTCACGCGCTGCCCCGGCTATTGGCGGCCCTGCAGGACGCCGGCGTCACCGTGCATCCGAATGCCGACGAAGACAACTTGCGCCGGGAATATCTGGCTTTGGAGATCGCGGTGGCTGTGGTCGACGGTGTCGACGCGGCGATCGCTCACATCAACGAGTACGGCACCGGACACACCGAAGCCATCGTGACCACCAATCTTGCTGCGGCTCAACGGTTCACCGAACGGGTCGATGCCGCTGCGGTCATGGTCAACGCGTCGACGGCGTTCACCGACGGTGAGCAGTTCGGCTTCGGCGCCGAGATCGGCATCTCCACCCAGAAACTGCATGCCCGCGGTCCGATGGGACTGCCGGAATTGACTTCGACCAAGTGGATCGTGTGGGGAGACGGCCATACTCGTCCGGCCTAGCCGGCCCTGTTAAGGAGAACTGATTGTGACGGTACCCGCTCGGTCCGCGCCACTATTCGCCGATATCGCCGACGTGTCGCGGCGGCTGGCCGAGACCGGTTACCTGCCCGACACCGCCACGTCGACGGCCGTCTTCCTGGCCGACCGGCTCGGTAAGCCGCTCCTGGTCGAAGGCCCGGCCGGCGTCGGTAAGACCGAACTCGCGCGTGCCGTCGCCCAGGCCACCGGATCCGGACTGGTCCGGCTGCAGTGCTACGAGGGCGTCGACGAGGCTCGGGCCCTCTACGAGTGGAACCACGCCAAGCAGATCCTGCGCATCCAGGCCGGCTCGGGCGACTGGCAGGCGACCAAAGATGACGTGTTCAGCGAGGAGTTCCTGCTGCAGCGTCCGTTGCTGACGGCGATCCGGCGCATCGATCCGACGGTGCTGCTGATCGACGAAACCGACAAAGCCGACATCGAGATCGAAGGCCTGCTGCTGGAGGTGCTCTCCGACTTCGCGGTGACCGTTCCCGAGCTGGGCACACTCACCGCCGAGCGGGCGCCGTTCGTGGTGCTGACCTCCAACGCCACCCGCGAGCTGTCCGAGGCACTCAAGCGTCGCTGCCTGTTCCTGCACATCGACTTCCCCAGTCCCGAGCTGGAGCGGCGCATCCTGCTGTCGCGGGTTCCGGAGCTGCCCGAGCACCTGGCCGAGGAGCTGGTGCGCATCATCGGCGTGCTGCGCGGCATGCAGCTCAAGAAGTTGCCGTCGATCGCCGAGACCATCGACTGGGGCCGGACGGTGCTGGCACTGGGCCTGGACACCATCGACGACGCCGTGGTCGCCGCCACGCTCGGCGTCGTGCTCAAACACCAATCCGACCAGCAACGCGCGGCCGGCGAGTTGCGGCTCAACTGACGGGGCTGCACCGATGGCTACTCGACGTATCCGTCCCGCCCGGCCGCTGGCCCCGCACGGGCTGCCCGGCCATCTGGTCGGGTTCGTGGAAGCGCTTCGCGCCGTTGGCATTTCGGTGGGTCCGTCCGAAACGGTGGATGCCGGGCGGGTGATGGCAACCCTGGGTCTGGGCGATCGTGACGTGTTGCGGGAGGGCATCGCGTGCGCGGTGCTGCGCCGGCCCGATCACCGCGAGACCTACGACGCGATGTTCGACCTGTGGTTTCCCGCAGCACTAGGCGCCCGCGCGGCGGTCACCGAGGACGAGGTCGGCGACGACGAGTCCCTGCCGCCCGACGACGTCGAGGCGATGCGGCAGCTGCTGCTGGATCTGCTGACCGACAACCCCGACCTAGCCGATATGGACGAGCGGCTGGTGGCGATGATCGCGCGCATCGTCGAGGCCTACGGCAAATACAGCTCCAGCCGCGGGCCGTCGTTCTCGTCGTATCAGGCGCTCAAGGCGATGGCGTTGGATGAACTGGAGGGCAAGCTGCTGGCCGGACTGCTGGCACCCTACGGCGACGAGCCCACCCCTACCCAAGAGCAGATAGCTAAAGCGCTTGCAGTCCAACGGATTACCCAACTGCGTAAGCTGGTTGACGCCGAGACCAAGCGGCGCACCGCCGAGCAACTCGGCCGTGACCACGTCCAGATGTACGGCATCCCACAGCTTTCCGAGAACGTCGAGTTCCTGCGGGCTTCTGGTGAGCAACTGCGACAGATGCGCCGGGTGGTGGCTCCGCTGGCCCGCACGCTGGCCACTCGGCTGGCGGCGCGACGGCGCCGGTCCCGCGCGGGATCGATCGACCTGCGAAAGACGCTGCGCAAGTCGATGTCCACCGGCGGTGTCCCGATCGACGTGGTGCTGCGCAAACCGCGCCCGGCGCGTCCGGAACTGGTTGTGCTGTGCGACGTTTCCGGTTCCGTCGCCGGGTTCAGCCACTTCACGCTGCTGCTGGTCCATGCTTTGCGCCAACAGTTTTCCCGGGTCCGGGTGTTCGCCTTCATCGACACCACCGACGAGGTGACGCACATGTTCGGCCCGGAAGCCGATCTGGCCGTGGCCATCCAGCGGATCACAAGGGAAGCCGGGGTGTATGCCCGCGACGGTCATTCCGACTACGGCAACGCGTTCGTCTCCTTCATGCAGGCTTTCCCGAATGTGCTGTCGCCGCGCAGCTCACTGCTGGTGCTCGGCGACGGGCGCACCAACTACCGCAACCCGGCCGTCGACGTGCTGGCCGACATGGTCACCGCGAGCCGGCACGCGCACTGGCTCAACCCCGAGCCCAAACACCTGTGGGGCAGCGGCGACTCGGCGGTGCCGCGCTATCAGGAAGTGATCACTATGCACGAATGCCGGTCGGCGAAACAGCTGGCCGAGGTGATCGACCGGCTACTGCCGGTGTGACCCGCCTCAGCGGGTTTTCCGGAAGACCAGCCAGCGCATCGCTATCGGGCTCATCTCACGCTTGACGGGAAACACGTCGAGGCCGCTGACCCAGTCGGCGTACCAGCTGGTGGGCGGCCAGGCGCCCGGGGGTAAGTGCGCCTTCTCGTAGTCGTAGACCGAGTCGTCGCCGACGAGCTCGAGCGCCAGCCCGGCCGCGGCAGCCGACATCTCCGGTCGAGTGAAGATGCCCGTATACACCTGTTGCCCGAACTCCCGGGTGGCCTGGTCGGGTATGTAGTCCACGTCGGCCAGGAAGGCATTGAACACCAATCGTCCGCCGGGAGCCAGGCAGTGCGCCGCCAGTTCGAACAACCCGCGCAGTTGCTGTGTCGTCCGGAAATCAGGCACCACCTCGGAGAGCACCATCAGCTGGTAGTCCTGCCGCAGGTCGGCCGTGCTGGCAAAGACGTCACGCACGATGACCCGCACATCGAGGGATTCCCGTTGGGCCTCGGAGCGAATGATGTCGGCGAACTTCGGGGTCAGCTCCACCACGTCGACCGGATGCCCGCGGCGTGCCAGCGCCAGGGCGTTTCGGCCGGTTCCCGCTCCGATCTCGAGCACCCGATGAGCGCGTGGTTCGGGGGCTTCGCTGGCCAGCGCCCACACCCGCGCGTCGGGTTCGGTGCCGAAAAGCGGGGGCTCGCGGGTGCTGATCCAGTTCTCGTATTCCTGCGCCAGGGTCCGCCATTGTGCCCGAACTTGGTAGTGCAAGGTCGGGCCGATCGGCGCTTTGAACGAGATGACGATGCTCGAACGCTGGGAAGCTGCGTACGCCTCGGCCAACTGGCCTTCCAGAACCCGTCTGACGTGGGCAAGTTCGTCGTCGGAAAACTCCCGGCCCACAGTGGCAAAGAGCTTGGCGCACATCGCCACGTATTCGTCGATCATGCCCGGAACGGCCGGCAGCGAGATCTCGCCGGCGACCTGGGAGCGGGTGTAGAACCGCCGGAGCATGGACTCCTTCAGCAGCGCTGTGGGCTGATCGGAGCTGGGCGCCAAATTGTCCACAGACACCTTTTACACGACCTAGCGGGCGGTTACATCGGCATTGAAGCAATGGCTTGGGCCGGCTTGGGCCGGCTTGGGCCGGTTTTCCTCCGAACTGGCGCCCACCAGCGAATGGCTGACGGATCGCGGCGCTCAGGTCAGCAGCTCGAATCCACCTCCGAGCGGTCGTGGGGCTGCGCCCCGGTGTGGGGAGACGGAAATCGCGTGCTGATGCGGTTGGGTCGGCGGCTGATGGCGCCGAGTGCGCGTTGATGGCGCCGAGTGCGCCG
>NZ_LQOX01000077.1 GCF_002102175.1 Mycobacterium gastri
CCGGACACCGCCTGGCCAATCAACGGGCACCCGCCAGACTCATCCCGGGATTTGACGGACACCCCGGTTTCGATGTCATCTATGTGCATTTCGACACGTCAACAGCGAATCGCTTGCGCTCACCTTCCCGATCCCCACCTGACACATCGACCTGTGCCTTTTCCACATCGCTCACCACAGTCACGTCACCGCTCCTGCAGCATGTGGCGGTTTGAAGCCACCCCCCGCAGGGCGACTCCGAAGGGCCGACAATCCTTCATCTCCTGCACAGCACCGCTTCGGAAAGCTCTACCTACATCGAACTCCCTTCCACGCTCGGGACACACCCGTCGACGCACCCTTGGGATTCAGCAACCCGTGTGTCTCACGAACTTGGCGGATCCGCCATCACTCCGCCATCATTCGTGATGTAACTCACCGAGCCATGTTGGCGAACCGCGACAAGTGCAGCTGGTGTGCGACGGTCACCGTCTTGGTCGGACCGTTACGGTGCTTGGCGAGAATGAAATCCGCCTCTCCCCCGCGTGGATCGTCACGGTCGAATGCGTCCGGCCGGTGCAGCAGAATCACGACGTCAGCATCTTGTTCCAGGCTTCCCGACTCGCGAAGATCGGACAGCATCGGCTTCTTGTCGGTGCGCTGCTCGGGGCCGCGGTTGAGTTGGCTGATCGCGACCACCGGCACCTCGAGCTCCTTGGCGAGCAGCTTGAGTTGCCGCGAGAATTCCGACACCTCGACCTGCCGCGACTCGTGCTTTTTCCCCGAGGTCATCAGCTGCATGTAGTCGACCACCACCAGACGCAGGCTGGCTTTCTGCCGCAGCCGGCGCGCCTTGGCCCGGATCTCCATCATCGTCATGTTCGGCGAGTCGTCGATATACAGTGGCGCCTCACTGATTTCGCTCATCCGCCGGGCCAACCGCGTCCAGTCATCGTCGGTCATGCGGCCCGAGCGCATATCGGAGAGCTTGATTTTCGCCTCCGCCGACAACAGCCGCATCACGATCTCGGACTTACTCATCTCCAGCGAGAAGATGATGCTGGCGTGGCGGTGTTTGATCGAGCACGACCGCAGGAAGTCCAGCCCGAGGGTGGAGTTGTGGGTCGGCACCATACCGCGACCGGCCAGATAAAGATGTGCGGCGTTGTCCACCTCGACGCAGCGCACCGCGACGCTGGGGACCCGGCGCACCGAGACGACCCGCAAAACCGGTGCCAGCGTGGCGGTGGGCCGGCGTCCGGTGCAACGCACCATGGAGCCGGCCGGCGTGATCGTGTCCAGCCCACAACGCAATTGAGCTGAGGTCCGGATCCCATGGCCGGTCGGCCACTGATGCTCGGCATCGGCGACAATCGTTGTGCCGTCGGAGAACTCGATCCGATAGCACGGGCGTCCCAACATGACATCCGTCGCACCGACCACCCGCGTCGGCAAGCCGTCGGCATCGAGCAACTCATCGCCGACCGCGACGTCGCCCATCGTGGTCCAACCGGCCGGTGTGGGCAGCGGCGTGTCCAGCGCCAGCGCCTTACCCACTCCCGGACGCGCCGCGACGATGATCATCTGCCCCGGGTGCAGGCCGTTGGTCACCTCGTCCAGCTCGCTAAAGCCCGTCAGCACACCGCGCGAGACACCGCCGTTGGATGCGATGGCGTCGATCTCGTCCATCGTCGGCTGCAGCAGATCCTCAAGCGGCACAAAGTCTTCCGACAACCGCCGGTTGGCGACGTCGTAGATTTCCGCCTGGGCGCGGTCGACCACCTCGGCCACGTCGGCGCCCTCGGCACCGGCATAGCCATACTGCACCACCCGGGTGCCCGCCTCAACCAACCGGCGCAGCACCGCCTTCTCCGCGACGATGCTGGCGTAGTAACCCGCATTGGCAGCGGTCGGCACCGTCGAGATCAGGGTATGCAAATACGGTGCGCCGCCGATGCGGCGCAGTAGCCCGCGACGGTCCAGTTCGGCCGCGACCGTCACCGCGTCGGCCGGCTCGCCGCGCCCATACAGGTCGAGGATGGCGTCGTAGACGTTCTGGTGGGCGGGACGATAGAAATCACCGGGCCGCAGCCGTTCCAGCACATCGGCGATGGCGTCCTTGCTCAACAGCATCCCGCCCAGTACGGACTGTTCCGCGGCAAGATCCTGCGGTGGCTGACGGCCGAAGTCCTCACTGGGAGGCGGGGCATCCATTCCGGGGTGGGCGAGATCGTCGACCACCGCCATGGGCCCTCACCTCCTCCGACATGAGCATCCGAACACACATTCGACCGCCGACAACCAGAGCGTAAATCAAGGCTCCGACAACAATCCCCGCTCCCACCTCAATTGGCCGACCATCAACTGGCCGCTACGTCACGGCTGTATCGTCGCCGCCGCAGCTCAATTGACCACCCGCGAGCACCCACATCCCAATGCGCCGAGACGACGCTAAACGTTGCTGGCCGGTCCTCCAAGGGGCCGTTGTCTATGAAACTGTGCATGGTGTGTGCATATCCGTTGACCGCTGTGTTGAACGGGGTGTGCAAAACCTGTGGATCAATGCGGGTAGTTGCGACATCACTGCAGATAAGCGCCATACAACGGCACCCGTATTGTGTGGACAACAATCACCCCGGCGTGTCGGGCCAGGTTACCGCCTCGGGCGTGTTGGTTTTCGCCGAGATTTTCGGCGAGTTAAGCGTTGGTAACGGCAAGCGCGCCAAGACGCCATCGGAAAAGTTCGCCAGCGGCAACCTTTTCGGCAATGCGCCGCGCGGCCCGGCGGCCAGTCACGAGCGGCCGAAAACCCGGTGGGGCCATCGTGGGCTCCACCGGGTGGACAGCTCTGGGGGCTAGGTTTCCGCGATGACGTCGACAGCGATCTCGACGTCGACTTCCGGGTGCAGGTGCACCACCACCGGATGCGTGCCCACCGCCTTGATGTGAGCCTTGGGCAGCCGGACGATCCGCTTGTCGAGGTTCGGGCCGCCCGCCTTCTTGATGGCCGAGACAACGTCGCCCGCGGTCACCGAGCCGAACAGCTTGCCGGAGTCGCCCGCCGTTTTCACCGGCAGTGCGACCGAGCCAAGCGCTTCGATGGCCGCCTTGATTTCGTTGGCATGCTCGCGGCCGCGCACCGCTTTGGAATCGCGGGCGCGGCGGATGTCGTCGGCCTGCCGTTGGGCACCGCGCGATGCCATGATCGCCAGGCCGCGTGGCAGCAAGTAGTTGCGGCCGTACCCGTCCTTGACCTCGACCGTGTCGCCGACGGAACCAAGATGGTCAACGTCGGCCGTCAGAATCAGCTTCATCGTTTGCGTACTTTCGTTGGGCTTGCAGCGCTGACCGTCGGCTACCGCGCCGACGAGGTAAAGGGCAGCAGCGCGACTTCACGGGCATTCTTCACCGCGGTTGCGATGTCTCGTTGGTGCTGCACACAGTTGCCGGTGACCCGGCGTGCCCGGATCTTGCCGCGCTCGCTGATATAGGTCCGCAGCAGCGCGGTGTCCTTGTAGTCGATCTTCTGATCCTTCTTCGCGCAGAAGACGCATTTGCGCGCCTTGACCGGCTTTTCCGGAGCCGGGCGTCGCTTGCTGGACTTGGCCATGTGTGTCTTTCTTTCCGTTGCTCAGTGATGGGACGTGTTGTCGATCAGAAGGGCGGCTCGTCATCGCCGCCGAATGAGCCCGAGGCAGGGGCGCTGCCCCACGGGTCGTCACCGGGACCGGGACCGGGTGCGCCGCCGGCCGGCGGTGCCGCCGGCCGGGAACCGCCGCCGCCAAAGCCGCCACCGCCGCCACTTCGGCTGGCCTTGTTGACTTTGGCGGTGGCGTACCGAAGTGACGGCCCGATCTCGTCGACCTCGACCTCGACGACGGTGCGCTTCTCGCCTTCGCGGGTTTCGAACGAACGTTGCTTGAGCCGGCCGGTGACGATGACCCGTGCACCCCTGGTCAGGCTTTCCGCCACGTTTTCGGCGGCCTCCCGCCAGATGTTGCAGCGCAGGAAAAGCGCCTCGCCGTCCTTCCATTCACCGGTCTGCCGATCGTAGATCCGGGGCGTCGACGCGACGGTGAAATTCGCGACGGCGGCACCCGACGGCGTGAACCGCAGCTCAGGATCGGCGGTCAAATTTCCGACGACAGTGATGGTGGTGTCACCAGCCACAATGGTTCTCCTTGTTCCGCCCGATTCTCGCCTGGCGGGTAGTCATGAGCGTCTTTGACTCGAGCCTATGCAACAGGGCTGACAGCGAGGGCTGGTGCTCGATTTGCCCGGCTCCTTCGCCCCCGCTTCGCGGCCGCATCGTCGCCGGGCTAATGCTTGTCGGCGCGCATCACCTTGGTGCGCAGTACCGACTCGTTGAGGCTCAGCTGGCGGTCGAGCTCGGATACCGTCGCCGGGGCAGCTTTCAGGTCGACGACGACATAGATGCCCTCGGAGTGCTTGGCGATCTCGTAGGCCAACCGCCGCCGGCCCCAGATATCGACCTTTTCGACCTTTCCGCCGTCTTTCCGGACGACGTTCAGGAACGTCTCCAGGGACGGGGCAACGGTGCGTTCGTCGAGAGTGGGATCGAGGATGATCATGATTTCGTATGGACGCATAGGGACCTCATCACCTCCTCTGGTCGTAGCGGCCACGGTCGGTCCGTGGCAGGAGGGTCGCCTGCGTCGGCAACCGTCCCAGGCTACCGGATAGCGCGCCCACCAGAAAAATCACCGAACAACGCCGCGGCCCGCGCCCAGATTGCACCGGTGGTCGCGGTCACGTGCCGAACCACACCCCTCACCGCAATCTCGCCGCCAACAAGCCGGTCACTTCCGGCTGCGCAGGAATTCAGCGGCCCGGATCCTGGTCGCCTCGTCGGCATTGGCCAGCGATCCCGAGGCGAACGGCGGCCGCGGGTCATATTCGATGAGCAGCTGCGCGGCCTGGGCGGCTTCCCGGTCAACCAACAGCTCGACCAACCGCAAAGCCATGTCGATGCCGCTGGAGACCCCGGCGGCGGTGATGATGCGCTGCGGTAGGTGTTCGACGACGCGGTCGGGCACATACTGCGCGCCCAGCTCGTTGAGCTGCTCTGCCGCGCGCCAGTGCGTCGTGGCGGTAAGGCCGTCGAGCAGACCCGCGGCGGCCAGCAACAACGCTCCGGTGCACACCGAGGTGGTGAATCTGGTGTGCGGGTGGACCGATTGCAGCCAGCCACGGATGACCTCGTCATCCAGGAGCACCCGGGTTCCGATGCCACCGGGAAACACCACGACATCGGGGGTGCCGACTTCGTCGAAGGCGGCATCGCAGATAAGGCCGAGCATGCCGTTTTCGGTGCGCAGCTCGCCGCGTCGGTGCCCGACGAAAACCACGTCGATCGACGGAATACGTTGCAGGACTTCATAGGGACCGACGGCGTCCAAGGCGGTGAACCTCGGGAACAGCGGGATGGCGACCTGCATCAGGGCTCCCGCGCGGCAACTGCGCCAGGCGCCGTCCGCTCCGGCCGCGACGCAACGGGGCGCAGCCAGTTCGGCAGCCAGCCGGGTGCGGCGTCTGGGGCGAGGTCGTAACCACCGCCCGCGGGATCGTCGACTCGGCCATTCCAGCGCACCAGATCCTCCCGGGGTCGATATATCTGTCGAATTATCAACGCACACAGCACGATAACAGCGATATCGCGCAGCAGCACCGTCGTGGTGAACCACTGCTGGGGCAGTGAGCGGTTTGGGTTGCCGTACAGGTAATACATCCGCGGTACCCACACCAGCGCGTCAATTGTCATCCACGCCAGCAGAATCCGGCGGTGCGGCAGGGCCAGCGCGGCCAGCGGTACCAACCACAGCGAGAACTGCGGGCTCCACACCTTGTTGGTCAACAGGAATACCGCCACCACCAGAAACACCAGCTGCGCCACCCGCGGCCGCTGCGGCGCGGTGAACGCGATGTAAGCGATTGCGGCACAAGATAATGCAAACAGCACCGTGACGACCGTGTTCAGCACCATCGGCGGCTCCCAGAAGCCCACCCTGGGATCGAAGCCGCGCCAGCCGGTGTAGGACTTCACGACGTTGTACAGCGAATCCATGTCGTCGCCGCGCCGGGTGTTGAGCCGGAAAAACTCAGACCAGCCCCGCGGATAGAGCACCATGATGGGCAGATTGACCACCAGCCAGGTCACCGCCGCGGCCAACACCGTGCGCCGCACGGCACCCAGCCGCCCGGTCCGAATTCCCAGCACCAGCAGCGGGCCCAGGAACAACAGCGGATACAACTTGGCCGCGGCACCCAAACCGATCAGCAGTCCGGCCAGCCACGGTCTGCGCCGCGCCCAGGCCAGCAGTCCACCCATCGCGAAAGCCGTTGCCAGTGCGTCGAAGTTGGTGAATATCTGGAAGATCAACAGCGGCGATGCTGCCACCAATGCCGCATCCCAGATCCGGCGGGCGGCCAGGCCCGAGGTTGCCCACACGGTAGCCAACCACGCGATCGCCAGCCCGAACGCCGCGGCGTTGAAGAACATCACCACTTCAGCGATCACCGGTAGCGGCGTGACGTTGCTCAACGCGGTGTAGGTCTTGGCAATAGCCATCGCGACGTACTGGTATATCCCGGTCAACACCGGATATTCCATGTGGCGCACCGCGACCTGTCCGTCGTATTGGATCTGCGGTGCGCCGGTGCTGTCGGTTTCGATCCAGCTGGACTTGTAGGGAAACTTGCCCTGGCTCAACAGCTCTGCGCCGTAGAGCGGCACCGTGTCGGAGTAGCACAATTCGTAATAGGCGCGCTGGTTGTCCCAGTTGGCCACCCTCTTGTCACCCGGCCCGGTCCCGGTGCTCTGCAGGCAGGCGGCCTTCGTCGACCAGCCGAGCGCCAGAAACACCAACGCGATCACTAGCATCACCCGCAACGGGGTCATGAACCGGGCCCGCCCGATCAGGGCGTGCCGGCCCACCGGTCCGCCGATGACATCGGCCAGAGCAGAACCTAAAACATCGGTGCGGCTGGGGAAATCGCGGGTGTCTGCACTACGTAGGTCGCAGGCCAACGGCGCGGGCGAGGTAGCTGAGACGGTTGCGGGATTGGTCCGGATAATAGCCGTCACGGTGGCGGTGTGGGATTGTCAGTCGGCGGTGGCGCGGACGGCGGCCCGGGCGCGAGGGTCACGGTGGTGGGCGGACCGACGGGGATGGTGATCCCCGGCGCCACTTCGACGGTGGGTTGAATGACGGTCTCCGAAGGGGGTGCCGCTGGCGGCGGTGGCGGCGGTGCCGGCACACCGGCGTAGCCGCCTATCTCGGTGGGCTTGGGGAAGCTCTCGTCCTGAGAGCCCTTCAGCGCCCCGTCCATGGTCGCCTTCCAGATGTCCGATGGCAGACCCGAGCCGTAAACCGCTGCGCCCGAGGCGGTCACCAGCGGCTCGTCGCCCTTGACCGTCCCGACCCATACGGCGGTGGACAGTGACGGGGTGTAGCCGACCATCCAGGCGTCCTTATTGGCGGTGGTGTCACCCAATTGCACCGTGCCGGTCTTGGCGGCCGAAGGCCGGCCGCCGGCCAGGTTGTGGCCGCGTGAATAGCCCGCGATCGGCATCATCGCCGCGGTGACGTTGTCGGCCACGGCTTTGGGGACGCGCTGCTCGCCGGAGTCGTTCTGGGTGGCGGCGTCGAAGAGGACCTGACCTTCCGCGTTGACCACCTTTTGGACGAAGTGCGGCCGGTGATAGATGCCCGACGCGGCCAGCGTGGCGTACGCCGTCGCCATATCGATCACCCGGGTTTGGTACTGGCCCAACACAATCCCATTGTTCGGCGGCCCGCCTTTGCCATCCTCGGACAGCGTGTGGGGTACGCCCGGGAAACTGTCGGCCACACCGGCTTGGTGGGCGGCGTCGGCGACGGCCTGGGGGCCGCCCTTCAGTTTGAGCATCAGCCGGTAATAGGAGGTGTTCAGCGACATCTTGAGCGCCTCGCCGATGTTGCACGTCCCGCAACCTTCGCCGTCGACATTGGTGATCTTGATGCCGTCGACCGTGAGCGGTGAACTGTCGACCTGATACCCCAGCCCGATTCCCTGCTCGAGGGCCGCCACCAACGCGAACACCTTGAACGACGATCCGGTCTGCAATCCGGCCTGGGCGAAGTCGTAGCCGTTGGCGTTGTCGCCGCCGTAGTAGGCGCGCACGCCTCCGTTATGCGGGTCAATGGACACCACCGCCGCCCGCATATCGGCATCCTGCCCGTCGAGGTATTTGGCCACCGCCTTTTCGGCCGCCCGCTGGGCCTGCGGATCGATCGTGGTGGTGACTTGCAAACCCTGGGTGTTCAGGGTCTGCTCATCGATGTTGAACAGCTCCAATAATTCCTTGGTCACCTGTCGTTCGATCAGCCCGTTGGGACCGGTGGTCTGGTTTTCCGCGCTGGCCTGCTCCGGCGGCACGGTCTTGGGGAACCGCTGTTCGGCGCGGTCCTGAGCGGACAGGGCCTTTGTCTCGACCATGCCGTCGAGCACCCAGTTCCACCGCGCGAGTGCGCCTTCCGGGTCGACCGCCGGGTCCAGCGTGGACGGTCGCCTGATCAGCGCCGCCAGCAACGCCCCCTCGGACACGGTGAGCTGCTCGACCGGCTTGTCGAAATAGGCCTTCGAAGCCGCCGAGATCCCGTAAGCACCCCGCCCGAAATAGATGATGTTCAAATAAGCCTGGAGTACGTCGTCTTTGGACCACTCCCCGGACATCTTGGTCGCGATGACCAATTCCTTGGACTTGCGCAGCAGGCCGCTCCACCCGTGCTGCGCGGAACCGACCAGCGCGTTCTTGACGTACTGCTGGGTGATCGTGGAACCGCCCTGCAGATCGCCGCCGAACAGGTTGTTCTTCACCGCCCGGGCAAAACCGCTGAACGAGAAGCCGGGGTTCGAGTAAAAGCCGCGGTCCTCAGCGGCGATGACCGCCTGACGAACGTGCAGCGGAACCTGGCTGAGGTTGACGTCGACGCGATTGCCTTCAGGCGGAACGATTTTGGCAATTTCAGAGCCATCGCTGGCCAGAATCGTGGAGACCTGGTTGGTCCGGATGTCCCCCGGCCTCGGCACGTCGACGATGAAGTAGGCCATGGTGAAGGTGGCGATCGGCAACAGGATCATCGCCGCTGCGGCGAAGGCTGCCGACCGCCGCACCCATTTCCAGTTGATCTGCCGGAGCCAGTCGGGTCCCGGCCGGGCGGACCGTGCGCCCGTCGGCCCGCCCGAGCCGGGTGGGCCAGGCGGCCCCGGTCTACGGGCAGGGCCGCTTAGCCGCTCGTGCCGAGGGCGCGGCTCAGGACTGTTCAACGCCGCCTTGACCTGCTCCAGCGGGTCGCGATGCAGGGGCGTCGTCGGCGGATTGTCCAGGGCAGCCCTGACTTCCTCGATCGGGTCCGGGTGCCGAGACGATCGGTCATCGGTCACCGGCGGAATGATCGTGGTCATTCGATCATCGGGCGGAACCTGGCGGCGCGAGCCCGCCGACGGACGCGCCGCCTCCGGGCCACCGGGGTTCCCGTGAGGTTGATCCACACCCCCAGTCGCCGATCCACCTGGTGCGTCACTCGACGACTGGTGGTGGCGCCCTTCGCTATTCACTGGCCGTGCGGGCGCCGTTGCGCGCCGTCCGCGTTCCAGCCCCCCTGGGAGCCTTCGGGGGTTGCGCAGGGCGTGCTCCGCCCAGCACATACGACTTGACCAGATGATTCCAACTGCAGGTCCGGCACACCTCCACAACGTGGACCGCAAACTCGGCGAACCGGGTGGCGAGCATGACCAGCTCCTCGGCGGTCCGCGCCGATCCCGAGATCGCGCCCAGGTGCTCGCCGAACACCCAGGACACGATCGTCAACTGCTCCTTGCGGCAGATCGGGCAGACCACCCGGCTTGGTTTCCCGTGAAACTTTGCGGCGCGCAACAGATAGGGATTCGCGTCACAGACCTCGGACACGCCGGTGCGCCCCGAGTACACCTCGGCCAGCAGTGAACGCCGGCGAAGCGCGTAGTCCACCACCTGTCGCTGCAGTTGCACGCTGACCAGAGTACGTCGCTTTCGCGTCGCGCCGATGCAGCCCGGGCGCGGCCTGGGCAGGAGCGGCGGCACTCGAACGCGCGTCACAGACACGCAACCGATGCTGTATCGCGTGCCGAGAGGCCGGACTTCTACGATCATGCCCGTGGCGAAATGGCTGGGCACACCGCTTGCTCGTGGAGGATCGACGACGACCCGGGCCAAGGACAGCGACCGGCAAGACGCCTGCCAGATTCTTGACGCCGCCCTCAACGACGGCCAGCTCTCGATGGAAGAGCACCGAGATCGGGTGAGCACCGCCACCAAGGCCGTGACGCTGGGCGACCTGCAGGACCTGATCGCCGATCTGCAGTCCGAGAGTGCGCCCGCAGAGGTTCCCGCACTCAAGTCGCGGGCGCGGCGCAACGGATTGGCGCTGCTCGCGGCCGCATTCGGGGTGTCGGTGCTGTTGGGTGTCGGCATCGGCTGGGGTTTGTACGGCAACACCAGCTCACCGCTGGATTTCACGACGGATCCGGGAGCCAAGCCCGACGGCGTCGCGGCCGTGGTGCTGACCCCGCCGAAGCAGTTGCACTCCCTCGGTGGGCTGACCGGTCTGCTGGAGCAGACGCGCAAAAGGTTCGGCGACACCATGGGGTACCGCTTGGTGATCTATCCGACGTACGCGGTGCTCGATCGCAAGGACCCGGCCGACGACCGAAGGGTGCTTAGTTACACCTATCGCGGCGGCTGGGGCGATCCGACCAGCTCCGCTAAGAGCGGTAGCGATGGGGCCCTGGTCGATCTGGGCAAGTTCGACGTGAAGGCGACGGTGGGGATCATGCGGGGGGCCGCGGAAACGTTGGGCATGAAGCAGTCCGATGTCACCAACATGTACCTGGTCATCGATCCGGCCGAAGACCCGACCGCGCCCGGGGAGCTATCGCTGTCGGTGTATGTTTCCAGCGACTACGGCAGCGGCTATCTCGTCTTTGCCGGCGACGGCACCCTCAAACAGGTCAGTTACCCGTCGTAGCGAAGCCGCCGCGCGACGCGCGCGCGTCGCTCACACGTGACGAACAACTCACCAACGACGCGTGGTGTTGTGGCAAATATATCGAAACGATACGATGACGCGAGGCGTCGAACCGCTAACTAGTTCACGCAACCGGCCATACAACAGCCATACAAAGGGGGTGACCCGATGCTGGAACTTGCCATTCTGGGCCTTCTGATCGAGTCGCCCATGCACGGCTACGAGTTGCGTAAACGGCTGACCGGTTTGCTCGGCGCGTTTCGAGCATTCTCGTACGGCTCGCTGTATCCGGCGCTGCGGCGGATGCAGGCCGAGGGGCTGATCGCGGAGAACGCCGCGCCGGCGGGCACGCCGGTGCGGCGCGCGCGCCGGGTCTACCAGCTGACCGACGAGGGCCGGCGACGGTTTGCCGAACTGGTCGCCGACACCGGCCCGCACAACTACACCGACGACGGCTTCGGGGTGCACCTCGCGTTCTTCAACCGCACTCCGGCCGAGGCGCGAATGCGCATCCTGGAAGGCCGTCGCCGCCAGGTCGAAGAACGCCGCGAAGGCCTGCGCGAAGCGGTGGCACGGGCCAGCAACTCGTTGGACCGCTATACCCGGCAACTGCACCAACTCGGGCTCGAGTCCAGCGAGCGCGAGGTCAAGTGGCTCAACGAGCTCATCGCCGCAGAACGGGCAGCGCCCAATCACGCCGAACAGACGTGAACTCTGCACAACAGCCCTGCACAACGACACAAAACACTGCCGGAAAGCTATGAGGTTAGGAGAACGCCCGAATGAGTGAGTACAAGCCGTTAGGGGCGCCGGAGGCGCAGCCTGAGGTACGGGTCGCCATCGTCGGCGTCGGCAACTGCGCGTCCTCGCTGGTCCAGGGCGTCGAGTACTACCACAACGCCGACGACTCCTCGACGGTGCCGGGGCTGATGCACGTGCGGTTCGGCCCGTATCACGTCCGCGACGTCAAGTTCGTCGCGGCGTTCGATGTGGACGCCAAGAAGGTCGGCTTCGACCTGTCGGACGCGATCTTCGCCTCGGAGAACAACACCATCAAGATCGCCGACGTGGCGCCCACCAACGTCGTGGTCCAGCGTGGCCCGACGTTGGACGGCATCGGCAAGTACTACGCCGACACCATCGAGCTGTCCGACGCCGAGCCCGTTGACGTGGTTCAGGTGCTGCGGGACACCAAGGTCGACGTGCTGGTCTCCTACCTCCCGGTGGGTTCGGAAGAAGCCGACAAGTTCTACGCCCAGTGCGCCATCGACGCCGGGGTGGCGTTCGTCAATGCGCTGCCGGTGTTCATCGCCTCCGACCCGGTGTGGGCCAAGAAGTTCGCCGACGCCGGAGTGCCGATCGTCGGTGACGACATCAAGAGCCAGGTCGGGGCGACGATCACGCACCGGGTGCTGGCCAAGTTGTTCGAGGACCGCGGTGTGCAGCTGGACCGCACCATGCAGCTCAACGTGGGCGGCAACATGGACTTCCTCAACATGCTCGAACGGGAACGGCTGGAATCGAAGAAGATCTCCAAGACGCAGGCGGTCACCTCCAACCTGCAGCGCGAGTTCAAGACCAAGGATGTGCACATCGGCCCGTCCGACCATGTCGGCTGGCTCGACGACCGCAAATGGGCCTACGTGCGCCTGGAAGGGCGTGCCTTCGGTGACGTGCCGCTGAACCTGGAATACAAGCTCGAGGTGTGGGATTCGCCGAACTCGGCCGGCGTCATCATCGACGCGGTGCGCGCGGCGAAGATCGCCAAGGACCGCGGCGTCGGCGGACCGGTGATCCCGGCATCGGCCTACCTGATGAAGAGCCCGCCGCAGCAGTTGCCGGACGACATTGCGCGCGCGCAACTCGAAGAGTTCATCATCGGGTCCGACTAAAAGCGTCTTTTCGCCGCCGGGCCTGCCTCACACGTGAATGCGGGTTGCCGACGGCAACCAGGTCCTCGCCAGAACGACCATGCCCCGCATCGTCCCTAAGAGCGGTCGTGGGGCTGCGCCCCGGTGTGCGGAGATGAAAATCGCGTACTGACGCGGTTGGGTCGGCGGCTGATGGCGCCGAGTGTGCAACGCTGACGACGCTGCGGCGGAGTGACATCCGACTCGGTGAGCACGTGAGACATCCGGCTAACACCTGCCATCACAAGGGGTTTGAGCGACGGTGTGGTATCGACGTGCTGAAACAGAGCCCAGGTGTGCGTGGCATTCAACGCTGCGCAAGCGGACATCGTTGACCAGCAGCATTCGTGATCACCATGAATTTCCGAGTGAGAGCTAGAAAGCGGCCTGCGGCACCGCATTCCCGTAGACCAGAAGCGCGATGGTGCCCGCCACTCCCCGATGACAAAGCGATCCCCCGTGACGCTCGCATGACGCTCGGGCAGGACTCGTAGAGTCGGAGCCGTGACCGAGATTTCCGACGACGAACTGGCCGGACTCTCCGAATTCGATCTGCTGGCCGAAAACGCCGAGCAGGCCGGTGCTACCGGCCCGCTGCCGGAAGTAGAGCGGGTGGAAGCCGACACCGCCGCGGGCAGAATCAGCGCGCTGCGCTGGGGCGGCTCGGCGCCGCGAGTGGTCTTCCTCCACGGCGGCGGCCAGAATGCCCACACCTGGGACACCGTGATCGTCGGCCTTGGCGAGCCGGCGCTGGCGGTAGATCTGCCGGGGCACGGTCATTCCGGTTGGCGCGAGGACGGCGAGTACTCGCCGCAGCACAATGCCGACGCCCTGGCCCCGGTGCTGCGGGAGCTGGCACCGGCGGCCGAATTCGTCGTCGGGATGTCGCTGGGCGGGCTCACCGCGATCCGGCTGGGCGCGGTCGCCCCCGAGCTCGTCGACGAGCTCGTCGTCATCGACGTCACCCCGTCGGCGCTGCAGCGACACGCCGAAATGACCGCCGACCAGCGCGGCACGGTGGCGCTGATGCACGGTGAGCGAGAATTTCCCAGCTTCCAGGCGATGCTGGACCTGACCATCGCCGCGGCGCCGCATCGCGAGGTGAAGGCGTTGCGCCGCGGCGTGTTCCACAACTCCCGTCGACTCGACAACGGCAACTGGACCTGGCGCTACGACGCCATCCGCAGCTTCCCGGACTTCGCCAGTTTGTGGGATGACGTCGACGCGTTGTCGGCACCGATCACCCTCGTGCGCGGCGGTAAGTCGGGCTTTGTCACCGACGAAGATGTTGCCGAATTAAGCAGGCGTGCAACGCATTTTCGTGGTGCGCACATCGTTCCGGATTCGGGCCACTCGGTGCAAAGCGACCAACCGCGCGCGCTGGTCGACATCCTGCGCGGAGTGTTCGGCAGACGCTGAGCGTGCTGCCCAGGGCGCCGGGCCTACCGTGGTCGTATGACCTCAGCCGCGCATCCCGAGCTTCCCATCCGCATCGGCGTGCAGCTCCAGCCGCAGCACGCCCCGCACTACGGCCACATCCGCGACGCCGTCCGCCGCTGCGAGGACATCGGCGTCGACATCGCCTTCAACTGGGACCACTTCTTCCCGCTCTACGGCGATCCCGACGGTGCGCACTTCGAATGCTGGACCATGCTCGGAGCGTGGGCCGAGCAGACGTCGCGCATCCAGATCGGCGCCCTGGTGACCTGCAACTCCTATCGCAATCCGGAGCTGCTGGCCGACATGGCCCGTACCGTCGATCACATTTCGGATGGCCGCCTCGTGCTGGGCATCGGTTCGGGCTGGAAGCAAAAGGACTACGACGAATACGGCTACGAATTCGGCACCGCCGGCAGTCGCCTCGACGATCTGGCCGCCGCGCTCCCGCGAATCAAGGCCCGACTCGCGAAACTGAATCCACCGCCCACCCGTGATATTCCGGTGCTGATCGGCGGCGGCGGCGAACGCAAGACGCTGCGACTGGTGGCCGAACACGCCGACATGTGGCACAGCTTCACCGCCGCCGACGAGTTCGGGGCCAAGGCCGCGGTATTGAACCGGCACTGCGCCGATGTCGGCCGGGATCCGGCCGCGATCGAACGCTCGGCCTCGGTAACGGGCGGGATCGCTGACGCCGAAGCCCTCACCCGGCTTGGGGTCACGCTGCTGACGGTCGGCTGCGACGGTCCCGATTACGACCTCACCGCCGCTGAAGCGCTCTGCAGATGGCGTGACAGTCGGTAGTTTGCGTTTGCGTCGATTTCTGCGCCAAACACCCGAACGCGCGCAGCCAGTCATGAGAAACTTGCCAGCGCCGATAGCCGCAGCGGCTGAAAAAGACTCGACGGAACTCGACGGATAGTGATGCCTAAGAAATATGGGATCAAGGAAAAAGACCAGGTCGTTTCCCACATCCTCGACCTGATTCTGACTGGCAAACTGCGCAGCGGCGACCGTGTCGACCGTAATGAAATCGCGCAGGGCTTGGGGGTCAGCCGCGTCCCGATACAAGAGGCGCTGGTGCAACTCGAACACGACGGCGTCGTGTCGACTCGCTACCACCGCGGGGCGTTCATCGAGCGGTTCGACGAAGCCACCGTCCTCGAACATCACGAGCTCGACGGCCTGCTCAACGGCATTGCTTCGGCACGAGCCGCGGCCAACCCCACACCGCGGATCTTGGGCCAGCTCGACGCGCTGATGCGCTCGTTGCACACGTCGAAGGAACCGCGGACTTTCTCCGAAGTCGCGCACGAATACCGTCGAACGGTCAACGACGAGTACGCGGGGCCGCGGCTGCACGCCAGCATCCGTGCCTCGCAAAACCTGATTCCCCGCGTTTTTTGGCTGACCTACCAGAACGGCCGCGACGACATGCTGTCGTTCTACGAAGACGAGCATTCCGCAATACATCGGCGTGATCCGGAAGCCGCGCGGGCCGCATGTATCGGACGCTCCCAGCTGATGGCTCATACGATGCTGGCCGAACTATTCCGCCGCGGAGTCTTCACGCCGCACGGCGGGATCGCGCCGGACCAGGTTCCGGTACGCCTCACGGCCATGGCTCCGGAGCCATCGGCCGTCGGCGTTCTGGCCGGCCCTCTCGAACCGTCGTCGATCGTGCTCTGAGCGGCGCGCGCCATCCGGTCGGCCGATACGGTGGCGGTGATGAGTCCACGCGCGGATCCCCGCACCAGAAGCGGGCGCAGACTGCTGGCCGCGGCCGCGACAATGCTGATCTTCGCTAGCCTGGCAACCGCCGCGCCCGCGGCGGCAGACCGGCATCAGTGCGCACCCGCCGGTGTGGAGAGTGCCACGGTTCTGCCCGGTAACCTGTCCAGGCCCGGCGGGCCCGGCGCCGACGACGACACCGACACCACCGCCACCGTCGTGCCGCTGAGCTCAATCGATGTCAACGCGCTGGGGCTGGGCGCACCCGGGGTGCTGACGGTGGGCACGCTCTCGGATGCCCCGCCGAACGTCTGCATCAACTCGACCGGACGGTTCACCGGCTTCGACAACGAGCTGTTGCGCGCCATTGCCGCCAAACTAGGCCTGCATGTCCGCTTCGTCGGCACCGACTTCTCCGGGCTACTCGCCCAGGTGGCATCACGGCGTTTCGACGTCGGCTCGGCATCGGTCAAGGCCACCGATGCGCGCCGTCGCACGGTCGCTTTCACCAACGGCTACGACTTCGGCTACTACTCGCTGGTGGTGCCTCCCGGTTCGGCGATCACCAGTTTCACCGACCTGGCCGCGGGTCAGCGCATCGGCGTGGTGCAAGGCACGGTCGAGGAGTCCTACGTCGTCGACACCCTGCACCTGCAACCGGTGAAGTATCCCGACTTCGCCACCGTGTACGGCAGTCTGAAAACCCATCAGATCGACGCGTGGGTGGCGCCAGCGAACCAAGCAGCGGCGGCCATGCGGCCGGGCGATCCGGCGGTGATCGTCGCGAACACCTTCAGTACCGACGATTTCGTGGCCTATGCGGTCGCCAAGGACAACCCCGCGCTCGTCGACGCGCTGAACTCGGGGCTGGACGCGGTGATCGCCGACGGAACCTGGGCGGATCTCTACAGCAACTGGGTTCCCCGCACGTTGCCGCCCGGGTGGAAACCCGGTTCGAAAGCCGTCGCTGCCCCGACGTTGCCGGATTTCGCCGCCATCGCGGCCGGTCAGCACCGCAAGCCGGTCCAGCCGGCCGCACCCAAGTCGACCCTGGCGCAGCTTCGGGAGTCCTTTTTCGACTGGGACATGTACCGGCAGGCCATCCCGACGCTGTTCCATACGGGGCTACCCAACACGTTGATCCTGACCGTCAGCGCCAGCGCTATCGGGCTGGCAATCGGCATGACCCTGGCCGTCGCCGGGATCTCGCGGAAGCGCTGGCTGCGGTGGCCGGCACGGGTGTACACCGATATCTTCCGCGGCCTGCCCGAGGTGGTGATCATCCTGATCATCGGGCTAGGTGTCGGGCCTATCGTGGGCGGGCTGACCAACAACAACCCCTATCCGTTGGGCATCGCCGCGCTGGGGTTAATGGCCGGCGCCTACGTCGGCGAGATCCTGCGTTCCGGAATCCAAAGCGTGGATCCCGGGCAGCTCGAGGCCGCTCGTGCCCTGGGTTTCAGCTACTCCGCGGCGATGCGATTGGTGGTGGTGCCGCAGGGAATACGGCGAGTCCTGCCGGCATTGGTCAACCAGTTCATCGCACTGCTGAAAGCCTCTGCCCTGGTGTACTTCCTGGGCCTGGTCGCCAGACAGCGCGAACTGTTCCAAATCGGCCGTGACCTCAACGCGCAAACCGGCAACCTGTCGCCGTTGGTGGCCGCGGGCATCTTCTACCTGCTGTTGACCATCCCGTTGACCCACCTGGTGAACTACATCGACACCCGTCTTCGGCGCGGCCGCGCCAGGATCGATCCGCAGGATCCCTCCGAGGTCGTCAGTTCGACCATCGGTCAGGAGATGACATGACCAGCGAGGCGCGCCGTACGCCGGTTTCGTTGGTTGCCAAGGATATTCACCAGGCGCTGGGCGGCAATGCGGTGCTGCGCGGCGTCGATATCGACGTCCCGGCAGGCACCACCGCGGCGGTGATCGGCCCGTCGGGCTCGGGCAAGTCGACGTTGCTGCGCACCCTCAACCGGTTGCACGAGCCGGACAGCGGCGACATCCTTCTCGACGGGCGATCGGTGTTGCGGGACAACCCCAACGAACTGCGCCAGCGCATCGGCATGGTGTTCCAGCATTTCAACCTGTTCCCACACCGCAGCGTTCTCGACAATGTGGCGCTGGCGCCCCGCAAGCTGCGCGGGCTGTCCGCCGGTGCGGCCCGGGACCTTGCGCTACGCCATTTGGAGCGAGTTGGCCTCAAACACAAGGCCGCTGCCCGTCCCGGCACGCTGTCTGGCGGGCAACAGCAACGTGTTGCGATTGCACGAGCACTGGCTATGGCCCCGCAGGTGATGTTCTTCGACGAAGCGACCTCTGCGCTGGATCCCGAAATGGTCAAGGACATCCTGGGACTGATCGCCGACCTCGGCGCCGACGGAATGACCATGCTAGTGGTCACCCACGAAATGGGCTTCGCCCGCTCGACATCGGATGCGGTCGTCTTCATGGATCACGGCAAGGTCGTGGAAGCCGGTCCTCCGGAGCAGATCTTCGAGGCCGCACAGACCGAGCGGCTACAGCGGTTCCTGGCCCAGGTGCTTTAGGCACCGCTGACAGTCGGCTATCGCCATGTCGGGTTAGACTGCCGACTTATGGCGGACAGCGAATCCACCGCACCTGAGGTGACGGAATTGGCGGAGGGTCTGCACCGCGCACTGTCCAAGTTGTTCTCGATCTTGCGCCGCGGGGATCCCAACGGCGCGTTCGCCGGGGAATTGACCCTGGCACAGCTGTCGATTCTGGTCACTTTGCTCGATCGCGGTCCGATCAGGATGACGGACCTGGCCGCACACGAGAGGGTACGGACCCCCACCACCACCGTGGCCATCCGCCGGCTGGAAAAGATCGGGCTGGTGAAACGCTCGCGTGATCCCTCCGATCTGCGGGCCGTGCTGGTCGACATCACGCCGCAAGGGCGGGCCGTGCACGCCGAGTCGTTGGCCAACCGGCATGCCGCCCTTGCCGCGATGCTCAGCCAGCTCCCCCACCCCGACCTCGACACGTTGATGAAAGCGCTGCCGCCGCTGGAACGCCTGGCCAGTGGTGAGCCGGCCAGTGCCGCCGCTGACGATGCCCGCGAACAGGCGTGAAAGCAACGGCCCGGCAAGCTGATTGGTAACCGCCCGAGTCATGCCCACCGCACTCATCACCGGCGCCAGCCGCGGCATCGGTTCGGCGATTGCCACCGCCTTGGCGCCGGCACACACCCTGCTACTGGCCGGACGGCCCTCCGAGCGTCTCGACGCCGTCGCGGAACGGTTGGGCGCCACCACTTTTCCGCTGGATCTGGCCGACGCCAGCACGATCGAGGCCAGCTGCGAAGTGGTCGACGAGCTCGACGTGCTGGTGCACAACGCCGGGCTATCCATTCCCGGCCGTGTCGGTGATTCGCACGTCGACGAGTGGCGCGCCACCTTCGACGTCAACGTCTTTGGCGCGGTGGCACTCACTCTGGCACTATTACCGGCGCTGCGGCAAGCCCGCGGCCAGGTGGTTTTCATCAATTCCGGTGCCGGGCGCAATGTTTCGCCGGGCATGGCGTCCTACTCGGCCAGCAAGTTCGCCTTGCGGGCCTTCGCCGACTCACTGCGCGCCGACGAGCCCGGCCTGCGGGTTACCACGATCTTCCCGGGCCGCACCGACACCGAGATGCAGCGCGAACTGGTCGACTTCGAAGGCAGCGACTACGATCCCGCCAGGTTCCTGCGGGCCGAGACGGTCGCCGCGGTGGTCGCAAACGTGGTAGCCACCCCACCCGATGGTCACGTCCACGAGGTGGTCATCCGGCCCCGCTAGCGGGTTGCCGAGTGTGTACCACGCGATGGGTTTTCGGCGTGTCGCGTCGGCCAATTCACATTCGCGCGCCGGTCTAGGCGCTAGACCACCAGGTTGATCAGCCGGCCCGGAACCACAATCACCTTGCGGGGCGTGGCTCCCGCCAGGAACGCCTGCACCTTTTCGTCAGCCAGCGCGGCGGCTTCAACCGCCTCGTTGTCCGCCTCGGCGGCTACCACTATCCGGCCACGCACTTTGCCGTTCACCTGCACCGGGTACTCGACGGTCTCGTCGACGAGGTACGCCGGATCTGCTTCAGGGAAGGGACCGTGCGCCAGCGATACGGTGTGGCCCAGGCGCAGCCACAGCTCCTCGCCCAGATGCGGAGCCAACGGAGCCAGCATCAACACCAATGGCTCGACCGCCGCGCGCGGCACCGCATCACGATGCTCTTTGGTGAGGTGGTTGGTGTATTCGATGAGTTTGGCAGCCGCGGTGTTATTACGAAGTGCCGCATAGTCTTCGGACACACCCGCGATGGTGCGGTGCAGTGCCCGCAGCGTGTCGGTGTCCAATTCCACCCCATCGACCACCCGCATCTCACCGGTGTCTTCCCGGACCACCAACCGCCACACTCTTTGCAGAAAGCGATGCGCTCCGACGACATCCTTGGTGGCCCACGGACGCGACGCCTCCAGCGGGCCCATCGACATCTCGTACACCCGCAACGTGTCGGCGCCGTATGCGTCGCAGATCTCGTCGGGTGATATCGAATTCTTCAGGCTCTTACCGATTTTGCCGAATTCCTGGAAAACCTCGACCTCACCGCCGGAATCCGGGTAGAAAAAGCGCCCGTCGCGCTCGACCACTTGATCTGCCGGCACGTAGGCTCCGCGCGCGTCGGTGTAGGCGAAGGCCTGAATGTAGCCCTGGTTGATGAGCTTGCGGTAGGGCTCCCGTGAACTCACGTGACCCAGGTCGTACAAGACCTTGTGCCAGAACCGCGAATACAGCAGATGCAGCACCGCGTGCTCGGCGCCACCGACGTACAGATCGACGCCGCCAGGGTCCTGCGGGCCGTGTTCGGCCGGCTGCGGGCCCATCCAGTACGCCTCATTTTCCCTGGCGCAGAACCGCTCTGAGTTGTGCGGATCGGTGTAGCGCAGCTCGTACCAGGAGCTGCCGGCCCATTGCGGCATCACGTTGGTGTCACGACGGTACCGCTTGAGGCCGTCACCGAGATCCAGCTCCACGTGGACCCACTCGGTCGCCTTGGCCAGCGGCGGGGACGGTTCGCTGTCGGCGTCGTCGGGATCGAACAGCACCGGTGAATGGTCGGCCACCTCAGGCAATTCCACCGGCAGCGCGGCGTCGTCGAGCGCATGCGGGCGCCCGTCGCTGTCGTAGACGATCGGGAACGGCTCACCCCAGTACCGTTGCCGCGCGAAAAGCCAGTCCCGCAACTTGAATTCGATGCGGCCCCGGCCGCGGCCGTCCGATTCCAGCCGAGCGGTGATGGCCTGCTTGGCCTGTGCCACGCCCATGCCGTCGAGATATCCGGAGTTCACCAGCACGCCGTCGCCAGTGTGTGCGGCCTGTGAAATATCGCCGCCGGCAATGACTTCCACGATCGGCAGTCCGAACGCCCGGGCGAAATCCCAGTCCCGCTGATCATGGCCGGGGACCGCCATAATCGCCCCGGTACCGTAGCCGGCCAGCACATAGTCGGCGATGAAGATCGGCACCGGTTCGCCGTTGGCCGGGTTGATCGCATTGCTTCCCAAGAAGACGCCGGTCTTCTCCCGGCTCTCCTGACGCTCCAGGTCCGACTTGGCCGCGATCGCACCGCGGTAGGCGGCGACGGCCTCGGCCGGCGTGGCGGCGCCGTAGGTCCACGACGGGTTGACGCCGGCGGGCCAGGCGGGCACGACCAGTTCGTCGACCAGCTCATGCTCGGGAGCCAGCACCAGGTAGGTGGCGCCGAACAAGGTGTCGGGCCGGGTGGTGAACACCTCGATGTCGATTCGCGAACCGGCCCGGTCACCCGTCGCAATAGTCGCCGAAAACAGCGCCGCGGCTCCCGTCGAGCGACCAATCCAGTTGCGCTGCATGGTCTTGACCTGCTCCGGCCAGTCCAACAGGTCGAGGTCGTCGAGCAACCGGTCGGCGTAGGCGGTGATGCGCATCATCCATTGCCGCAGCCGCTTGCGGAACACCGGGAAGTTTCCCCGGTCACTGCGGCCGTCGGCGGTGACCTCTTCGTTGGCCAGTACCGTGCCCAGCCCCGGACACCAGTTCACCATCGAATCGGCCCGGTAAACCAGGCGGTAGCTGTCGATCACGTCGGCCCGCTCCCCCGCCGACAACTTGGCCCACTCCCGCCCATTGTCGAGAGTTCTTGCGCCGGTTTCGAATTCGGCACGCAGCTCGCCGACCGGACGGGCCTTATTGGTGCGGGTGTCGAACCACGCGTTGTAGATCTGCAGAAAGATCCATTGCGTCCACTTGTAGAACTCGACGTCGGTGGTCGAGAAGCTACGGCGGCTGTCGTGACCGAGACCCAGCCGGCCCAGCTGCCGCCGGAAGTTCACGATATTGGCCTCGGTCCGGGTACGCGGGTGCGTGCCGGTTTGCACGGCGTACTGCTCCGCGGGCAACCCGAAGGAGTCGAACCCCAAGGCGTGCAATACGTTGTGGCCCTTCATCCGGTGGTACCGGGCGAAGACGTCGGTCGCGATGTAGCCCAGCGGGTGCCCGACGTGCAGTCCCTCGCCGGAAGGATAGGGAAACATGTCCTGGACGAAGAGCTTGTCCGCAGGTACCGGCGAACCGTCCGCGGGAGCCAAGGACCCGACCGGGTTGGGCACGTTGAACGTCCCCATCCGAGCCCAGCTGTCCTGCCAGGTCCGCTCAATCCCCGCCGCCAACTCGGCGGTGTAGCGGTACCGCGGCGCGTCGGGTTCCGTGTCCCTGACACTGGACGTGCCACCGGAGGCGCTGCCCGGCGTCGTGGTCGGCGATTCGGTCACGCCCAACAGGGTATAAGGACGCCCCTTGCAGGTCGGCGACCAAGCCGCCGGCCACGGGTTGGTCTCGGTTGCGTTGCACACTGGTCAGAGGTTCATCCCAGCTCGATTTCGGCACTATTGGCCCCTTTAAGAGTTCGTTAAATTCAGCTCGATAACGGGCATTGACGCCCGAGTAGTTCGGAGGGACCGACGCACATGATCCACATCGCGCGTACCTGGCGGGTCTTCGCAGGGGGCATGGCTGCCGGTTTCGTCGGCGTCGTACTCATCGCGGGCGGGAAGGCGTCGGCCGAACCGCTCTATCCCCTACCGCCTCTGCCCGCGCCGGTTCCGGTGCAACCGGCGGCGCCGCCCGTCCAGAATCTCACCGCGGTTCCCGGCGGTGCCAGCAACAGATTCGCCCCGGTTCCCGCACAGGCGCCGGCACCCGCGCCGGTGGTGTCCGCGCTACCCCCGGTGGCCGTGGTGCCGACGCCGCCGGCGGTGACGCCCGCCGTAGCCGGGACGTTGCGAGAGTTCCTCCAAGGCAAGGGGGTCAAGCTCGAGCCCCAGCGGTCGCCGGGGTTCAAGGCGCTCGACGTCACGCTGCCGATGCCGCCTCGATGGACTCCGGTGCCCGATCCCAACGTGCCCGACGCTTTCCTGGTGATCGCCGACCGGGTCGGCGGTAACAGCGTCTACACCTCCAATGCGCAGGTGGTGGTTTACAAGCTGGTCGGCGGCTTCGACCCGGCGGAGGCCATCACGCACGGCTTCGTCGACAGCCAGAAGCTGCTGGCGTGGCGGACGACTAACTCGTCCATGGCCGACTTCAACGGCTTCCCGTCGTCGGTCATTGAGGGCACGTACCGCGAGAACGACATGACGCTGAACACCTCGCGCCGCCATGTCCTTGCCACTTCGGGGGCTGACAAGTACCTGGTGTCGTTGTCGGTGACCACCGCGGCCTCTCAGGCGATTGCCGATGCGCCTGCCACGGATGCCATCGTCAACGGATTCCGGGTGACGGCTCCCGGGGCGGCCGGTCAGGCGCCCGCGCGCGGGGGAGCAGCGATCGCTCCCGCTCCCCAGGCGCCCGCGCAAGCGATCGCGCCCGCTCCCCAGGCGCCCGCGCAGGCGACGCATTCGGCACCGGTGGCAGCCCCCGCTCCGCAGGCGACGGCACCCAACGTAAATCCCGCATCACCGTCGCTGCCCGGGGTGACAACCACGCTGCCGCCGCTGGTCACCCTCACACCCGTCCCGTCGCGCTGAGTCCTGGCGCCTCTGACCGATCGGCGTTGGGCGGATCGGGTCGGGCGGACGCACCGGCGAACTCGTATTGTGAGCCCATGCTGATTGCGGGTGTGCTGTGCGTGTGTGCGGCGGTGGCTTCCGCCGTCTTCGGGTTCTGGTCACTCTCTCATACCCACGCCGCCGATCCGACGCAGCTGGCGCTGCGTGCCATGGCACCTACCCAGTTCGCGGCCGCGGTCATGCTGACTGCCGGAGGTGTCGTGGCACTTGTGGCGGCTACGCCAACGGCTTTGGTGGTGCTGGTCGTTTGCGTTGCCGGCGCGTTCGGCACGCTGGCCACCGGCTCCTGGCAGAGCGCCCGCTACGCGCTGCGCCGGGAGGCTGCCCGACCCAAGTCGGCTGATTGCGGCGGCGATTGCGCGGCGTGCACGTTGTCCTGCCGATGAATTCGGCGCTGGGCCGTCGGTTTTCCTGACGCGTCATCCGCGTTTGCCGGATCCGCGGAGTGACGCGTGGTTTGGTGTCAGTTGCGGCTGAGATCGATCGGATGGGTGGCCAGCAGCGAAAGCGGTAACGGCTGCCGCCGCAAGACCTGCCCCCACAAGTCGGCTCTGGGCGGAACCAAGACGTCAGATGGCAACGCCGACAACACAATCCAGTCATCGCGTTCGATTTCGCCTTCGAGCTGACCGATGGTCCAGCCCGAGTACCCGGCGAAGATCCGCACACCTTCGACCACCGGCGCAAGCAGGTCGGGCTCGGCGTCCAGATCCACCATCGCCATGCGACCCGCAACATGGCGTAGGCCCGGCACCCCGTCTGGATCCGCACCGACCCGCAGTACGGCTAGGCACAGGGCGGCGTCACGCTTGACCGGGCCCCCGATGAACATCGTCTTCGGTTTGGCAGCGAGTTTGGCCCACTGCGGCAACACGTTGTAAACCGCTGTCTCGCTGGGTCGATTGAGCACCACACCCAAGGTGCCGCCATCGTTGTGCTCGACGATGTAGATCACGCTGCGCCGAAAAGTCGGCTCCAGCAGATCGGTGTTGGCCAGCAGCAAAGTACCCGCGCGCACACGTTGCGCGGCGGGTGCCATGTAGTCTTCGGGGTCTTCCTGCGGCGCCACCACACCATCATCGCACTCACCACAGCATCACCGGGCCAAACAAGCACGGTCGGCAGATATTTGTACTGTGATTGGGTCGGCACAGCGCGAAACCAGCATTGCCTGCGCCCGATCGTGGAAGTGGGTTTTGTGATTCCCAGCCAGACGCAAGCCAGCGCACCGGTCACACTGTGGCGGTCGGTGCGTGCTCTGCCCGACTTCGGTCGACTGCTGCAGCTTCGCATAGCGAGTCAATTCGGTGACGGTCTCTTCCAGGCGGGACTCGCGGGAGCACTGCTGTTCAACCCGGACCGGGCCACCGACCCGATGGCGATCGCACGAGCTTTTGCGGTGCTGTTTTTGCCGTATTCACTGCTTGGCCCATTCGCCGGAGCACTGATGGATCGCTGGGACCGGCGGCTGGTGCTCGTCGGCGCCAACATCGGCCGGCTGGCCTTCATTGCCGGGATCGGCACGATCCTGGCGGTTCGCGGCGGGGATCTTTTGCTGCTGATCGCAGCGTTGCTCGCCAATGGTTTATCGCGGTTCGTGGCATCGGGCTTATCGGCATCGTTGCCCCATGTGGTGCCACGCGAACAGGTGGTCACGATGAACTCGGTGGCCACCGCGTCGGGGGCGGTCGCGGCCTTCCTGGGCGCGAACTTCATGCTGTTGCCCCGCTGGCTGGCCGGCGGCGGCGATCACGGTGCCGCCGTGGTCGTCTTCACCGCCATTGTCCCGGTGCTGATTGCGTTGCTGCTGTCGCTGCGGTTCGCCCCCCGGGTACTCGGTCCGGACGACACCAAGCGCGCGATCCATGGGTCGGTCGTGTACGCGGTGGTCACCGGCTGGCTACACGGCGTGCGTACCGTCGTGCAACAACCGACGGTTGGCGCTGCGTTGTCGGGCTTGGCCGCACACCGGATGGTGGTCGGCATCAACTCGCTGTTGATCTTGCTGCTGGTCCACCACATGAAAGACGCGGACGTCGTAGGGTTCGGCACCGCCCTGGTGTTCTTCGCTGCCACGGGTCTCGGGGCATTCCTGGCCAACGTGTTGACCCCGGTGTTAATCCGGCGGTGGGGGCGCTATGCGACGGCCAACGGCGCCCTGATCGCGGCCGCGACGATCGAAATCGCCGGCGCCGGCCTGGTGATCCCGATCATGGTGGCATGCGGGTTCCTGCTGGGGGTGGCCGGCCAGGTGGTCAAGCTGTGCGCCGACTCCGCGATGCAGATAGACGTCGACGACGCGTTGCGCGGGCACGTGTTCGCGGTCCAGGATGCGGTGTTCTGGGTCTCCTACATCGCCTCGGTTACCGTGGCCGCGGCGTTGATTCCAGCCGACGGGCACGCGCCCGCGTTCGTGTTGTTCGGCTCGGTGATCTATTTGACCGGGCTGGTGGTTCACAGCATCGTTGGCCGACGGGGCCAGCCGGTCAACGGCGACTAAGGGAGGTACTGATGGCGGGTCCGGGTTCGATCGTCGCTGACCTGCGGGCCGAAAGCGACGACCTCGACGCGCTGGTGGCGCCTCTTCCGCCGCAGCGATGGGCCGAGTCGACACCGGCACCGGGCTGGACCATCGCACACCAGATCGGCCACCTGTTGTGGACTGATCGGGTGGCGCTCACCGCGGTCACCGACGAGGCGGGGTTTGCCGACGTACTGACCCAGGCGGCGGCTGATCCTGCCAGCTTCGTGGACGCCGGAGCCGAAGAGCACGCGGCCCGGCCGCCGGGCGAGCTGCTCGACGACTGGCGGATGACGAGGGGCCGGTTGCACGATGCGCTGCTGACGGTCGCCGATGGCCGCAAACTACCGTGGTTCGGGCCACCGATGAGCGCGGCGTCGATGGCCACCGCGCGATTGATGGAGACCTGGGCGCACGGACTTGACGTCGCCGACGCCCTCGGTGTCAGTCGGCCTGCCACCAACCGGCTGCGCTCCATCGCGCATCTCGGTGTCCGCACCCGGGACTACGCGTTCGTCGTCAACAATCTGACCCCGCCGGCGGAGCCTTTCCGGGTCGAGTTGTGCGGCCCTGACGGAGACACCTGGTCCTGGGGGCCGGACGATGCGGCTCAGCACGTCACCGGATCCGCCGAGGATTTCTGTTTCCTGGTCACCCAGCGGCGGGCGTTGCCCACCCTCGACATCACCGCGGTAGGAGAGGACGCGCAGCGGTGGCTGACGATCGCTCAAGCCTTCGCCGGCCCGCCCGGCCGCGGGCGATGAGCGCGCGCCAGCGCGCGAAGAGAGCCGCGGCCCATCAGCCCCGCCGCGGGCGATGAGCGCGCGCCAGCGTCAGTGCAACGAGCCGCCGTACCGTGCCTGGTTTTCGGCCTCTGCTTCCTCGCGTAACGCCGCGATCGCGGCGTTCAGTCTGTCGGCCAGTTCTCCGTGGGAATAGCCGGTCATTACGCCAGGATGCAATCTCAACCTGAGCAACCGCCCATCCGAATTGGCAACGGCGTGAATATCTCCCAGGTCCACGCTGTAGGTGACGGTTTCCGCCTGTGCGACAAGCGCTTCCCACTTGTCGGCCGCCTCGCTTAGCTCACGAAGAACCGATTCGACGAGATCTTTGTCGCTCAGTTCCGCGCGATCACCAGACCCCGGCACCAAAACAGTATGTCCACGGCTCTAACCAGCGTCAATTCAACCGTCCGCCAACTTGACCGGCTATTGGTTGAGTTCGCGGAACCAGGCGAAGTGATAGTTGGCTGATACCGGATCTCCGGTAACCCCGCTTTCGGTGGCCGCCAACAACATACAGTTGAGCAACAGCGCGGCATCGACGTTCGGGTACTGGGCCACGACCTCATGCCGTGCGGTATCGAGATGCACTCGCAGCAGGTCGATTTCGTCTTCGCCGACGCCGCCTTCGGCGGCCGAGGCCTGGGCCAGCAGGTGCACTATCCGCGGCAGTCCGTCGCGCCAGCGGGTAGCCCCACTCAGCTCCGATAACAGGTTGTCCAACGTCGGTAACTCGCGCGGCTTCGGCGAGGATGTGGTCGGAGTGAAGTCACTTGTCCAGCCCAAGAAGTCGCCGGGGCGATAGGTTGCCAGGCGCGCCGTCGTACCGATCAGCTTGGCGACGCCGCCGCTACGGCGCTTCGGCTCCAGCAACTGGACACCTTCGGGGAGCATGACCCCAGGAGGTACCCAACCGTGGGCCAGGTCGGTGACCAGTACCGTCATACCGTCCGCGCGCTGCCCGACCGCCCAGTTCAGACGCGGTTCCTGACGAGCCACGAAGGTCAGGAGCCGCTGCAACCGTTCGTCGTCGGACTCGGGCGCGGCCACGCCCAGCGTCGGCGTGAGCGACTCGGCCACAGCGACCTCCGCTTCAGGAGGCGCGGCCAGTTGGACCTGTTCCTCGCCGTTGGTAACCGGTTGCTCATCCCCGGTGGCGTCCTCAACGGCAGGAAGCACTCGGGTGCTCGCCAGGTCTCCTGCGGCACCCGGCTCCTCATCCTTGATGGCGGGGAGCACCCTGGTCCGTTCCAGATCCGTCCCGCCCGAATCAGGGGTGACCGACGGACGCGGGACGACCGGCGGCGCAGGCTGTCCGCGGAGTTGCCGCAGTGTCGACTCGACTCGTCGCACCGCCCGCGCGCGGGCCTCGTCGATCACCGTGGCTTCGGCCGCGCGGCGGGCGGAATCGAGCAGCACCGCTGACCTGAGCATCCTCAACTCGTCGTTGGCAGAACTGACGATCCGGTCTAAGTCGTCCTTTAGATACGCTGCCAGCGCAGCGGTTTCGGCATTGTTGGGCGACAGCTCGACGGGCCAGAGCCCGCCGATCACCCACGGGGTGCAATCGGGGGGAGAACTGAAAGCCGGAATCGTGAGGGATTCTTCCGTCGCTCTCCGCAGGCGCTGGCGCGCCGTCCGCCTGCCGAAGATCCCCACCGGCTAAGCGTACCGGGACTCCGAGAGCCGCTGCAGATGCCTGAATTGTGCCGGCTCCATGGCCTGGGTAGCGTAAAGCCATGGCTGATTCTGCGCTGCAGCAGCAACTCGACGAGGTGCGGACCTTACTGTCCCGAGCGCGAGAATTGTTCGGCGCCAATCCCATCGAACCGCCCACCTATATCGTCCCGGATCCCGAGACGGCCAAGACCTGGATGCTCTAGCTAGAGCGCCGGCGCCGGCGCAGTTGGTGCGCCAGTAGTTTCTCAATCGCCGCGTCGAGATCTTGGTTGGTCGGAACGCTCGCGGACGGCGTATGCCCGGCCGCGATGATCTCGTCGCGTACTTCCAGCAAGGCTTTGAGGCAGGAAACGTCGGCGGTCAGCACGATGCCCTCGGCCAAAGTCTCGGCATCGGTATCCATGACGCCCTCACTCAACGCGACACTGTGCATGTATCCACCGCGACAGGAGCGAACCAGGATGTGTGCCCGCTGGGGTGGACGGTGTCGAAAGCAGGATTGGCGTCCGTCATCGTCCCGTCATCGATCGGGGTCGAAGACTCGGCTGAAGTCCTGTGCCGCGCCCTGCTCATGCCGTTCCCACATGGCGGCTGACGTCCTCAGGCTCTGGGCGATATCGGCATGGTCATCGGCTTGCTGCTCGTAACACTGGCGCCGAAACTCGAGGAGTTCACGGCCGGTGCCCCGAAGCTCGGCGAAGATCGGCCCGAGCGACTCCAGGCTCTCCAGGATCGCGGCATGCGACGACGGGACGGTGCGCAAGTACTCCGAAGTCTGCTGGTGATGGGCGGCGGCTTCGCGTAAGTGCGCCGGTACCACATGGATTCGATCTGCCATCCGCGTCTCCTTTTGTGTGCTGGCGGTCAGGCCGGCGGGGTCAGTATTGCGAAGCGGCCGAGGGAGCCGCCGGCCGGGTCGGTGTCGGTGCGCCGGCCCGGGCCGGACCGGTCGTCGCCGTGGCGGGCGGATGCTCCCAGCCTAGGAAGCTTGGCCCGCCGATGCTGGAAACCTGTTGAATCTGGCCGTCGAGCAATGCCTTGTTGCGGCCAAGTGCGAGCGCATGCCGATCGATGAAGAGGCCGATGTCTCCGGGTTCGAGCCGAGCCGGGTCTATCGGGTCGGTGACCGCCGTGCCCGGCGACGGCAGGGCAATTCCCTGCTGTTGGAACGCATCTGGGATCGGGACTCCGCCGGCTGCGGCCTTGATGGCGGCTGCGAGTTTGGGGTTGGCGGCGGTGACCGTCTCACCGTCGGGCAACGTGACGGTCGTCGGACCCGTCGGTGGCGAGTCCGGCTTATCCGGCGCTTCGCCGCCGTCCGTCTCCCCCTGGCCTTCCCGGTTTTTGGGCTCATCAGCGTGCCCGGCTGTCTCGTGCTCCGGACCGCCGGAATCCAGTTCGCGTTCGTCACGGTCGCCGAATCCTGGTTCAGATCCCCGAAGCAATCCGGACAGTGGTGACCCACCCGATGGGTTCCAACCGAGGCCGGACATCGGCGAGGTTGCCCCGGCCGGTAATCCCGGCATCGGTAGGCCGCCGAGGTTGGGCATGCCGGGCATCGTCGGTGCCATCTGCGGCGCCGGGGGACTTGCGCCGGGCATCGGGGCGTCCCCGTCCGTGAAGGCTGGATCGTCGAACAACAGCGAATCGAGAAGAGGGTCGTCAGGCAGGAGATCCGCCTGCTCACCGGTGCCATCGGAGGCTGTGCCTGCGGGCGTCACCGGCCCCGGACCGACCGCCCCGGGCTCGTTCTTCGAGGCGTTGTACAGCGACGTCCACGCCGCCATCAGAGCCGCCTTGGACGTGTCATCGAGGCTGGCGTTGGCGACCACCTGACGGATATCTCTGAGCTTGCCGATCAGGAACCGCTGGAAATCGCGGGCTCCCACCGGTGTGTCCAGATCCGATCGCGTCCGGACCGCTGCCTCGGTCTCCTGCTGAAGTTGGTCGAGCGCGTCGCGACCCTCGACAGCGGTCAGGTGTGCGTTCAGGATCGCCGAAATCACTTGCAAGTCGAGCTGCGAACTCGCCGAATTCTGGTGTGCCAGAGCGGCTTCAGCTCCTGCGATCGCGTCGGCGGCAGTTGCCTGACCGCTGTCCGGCGGTGCGGATGCAGATTCGCCCCGCTGCGGGCGATCACGCGACCCTGCCATGCCGCGTGACAGTACCCAGGTGTTCGGGTGCCCACAATTCACCTCGGCTGGCGGTGCGCGGCTAACCCGCGGCTAACCCGCGGCTAACCCGCGGGGCCGGCATACTGCGCCAGCAATCGGGCCAGCACTGTGCTTTTGGTGCGATCGAGCTCGCGGGCGTCGGCCACGATCGCGGTGATCTCGCGTTGCTTGTCGAGCAGGAATCGCTGAAACTCCCGGGCTCCGATGGGGGTGTCGACGGCGAGCTCAGCCTGGTCCGAAACGGCACGCTCGATGTCGGCTGCAATCGCGTCCAGCCGACGGATGCTCTCCCGCATCGCGGCGTGTGCGCTGGCAAGCGCCTCGGCCAGCGCGCGGTCGGCCTCGGCTATCGCCTCGTATTGCCGACCCAGCACCGCCTGCCGCGCCGCGATGGCATCCGGCGAGGATCCGGCTTGCTCCGACATGGGTTCAACCTTCCCATCCTGCCCGCCCGACCGGGCGTTATTCACTCACAGCGGTCTACGGATCTGCACGTTGCTGCCCAACCGGCTGACCCGCACCGATGCACCCGAGTACGGCGCCTCGACGACCAGGTTGTTGCCAATCGCCATCTGGACGTGTCCCGGATGCGGAAAGACGAGATCACCGGGGCGCACCTGGGAACGCGGCACGGCTATCCCGTCGTGTATCTGTTGATAGGTCGTGCGGTCCAGGTGAACGCCCGCCTGCGCGTAGGCCCATTGGACCAACCCGGAACAGTCGAATTGGCTGGGCCCCGTCGCGCCCCACACATACGGGCAGCCCAGCCGTGACAGCGCGGCCCGCACGGCGATCCCGGCTCGGCCACCCATTGCCCGGCTGCCGTATCGCGACATCCGGTACCGCAGCGCGCGCAGCGCGGCCTGATGCCGTCGCGCCCAGAGGCGGGCCGACACGACATGCGCTCGTTGCGCGCGCAACCGTGCGACGCGCCGACGGATGGCCTCGCGCCGGGCCATTGGCGTCGCCGGGGTGACGGCGGCGTCTGTGCGGGCCTGCTCGACGATGTTTCCGGTCAGCTGGCGAGCTCGGTCCCGGTCCCGGTGCGCATCGGCCATGACCGCGGCAACGGCCGCATCGGTTCGAGCCGCAGACAACAGGGCGTCCCTGCCGTCGTTTGCCCGGCGTTCATACCGACCCCGGGAAGCATCGATATCGAGCGCGGCGGCGCGTCGCAGCAGTTGCTCGTGGTGTGCGGTCTCAACGTTCAGCGTCGGTGGCAGACCACTTAGACCACTGCCGTCGAAAAGCCGGTGGGCGCGGCTCAACACCTCGATTTCGGTTTGGCTCACTGGTCTTGTTCTCCGCCGTTGTGGTGTCGCTGGGCCGGGTCCGCCGTCTCGATAGCCTCGGCAGCCGCCATGGCGTCCACGAAGGCCCGGACGCGGGTTAGAGCGCCCGGGGGGATGACCCCTCTATTGCGGATATCCCACATTTCGTCGGTGCTCACTCCGATCAGCGCAGCGATGACGGCTTCCGGTAGCGGCGACTGCGCGCATGCCCGATCGAATCGCGCGCTCAAGCTGGTCGACATCCGCTCCAGCAGCGTGCTGCGCATGGCCTCGAGCGCCTGCAGATGTTGCATCAGTCGGTCGCTGGACTCCGAACCGGCGTTGACCGCCACCCGCCACGAGCTTGCCGCCAGCATCTCTGCCTTCACGCACTGTGAGACCACAGAGAGAATATACGTCTCATATTCATTTGACGTCGTCGCCGGTAGTCTATCGATGACGGATCTGAGGGTATCGAGCTGGGCTTCGGCGTAACCCTCGAGCACATCGGTGTCACTGTGACGGTCGACTACCACGGCGCCGGGGCGTCGCGGCGACATTGCCGTAGGAGGCTGCGCTGCCATAAGCCGCGCGAGTTCGGCATCGGGATCGGCGGCGACCAACAGCCGAGAATAGGTGCCGGGCGGCAGTCCAAGTCCGTTTTCGACCTTCTGAACTGTGCCTTTATGCGGCTTGCGAGCGCCGCGTTCCAAATAGCTGAGCCCCATGATGCTGACGCCCGTTGCGGCGGCCAGGTCGGCAAGCGACCAGTCGCGCGACTCGCGCAATGCGCGGATGGCCGCGCCAGCCGATTCACGGCTCACCGCAGCCTCCGGCCATAGCCGGATATTACACATGGCCGGTCCACCTACGCTGCTATATATGTTTTTGTCGCGTTTCGCTTGCCAGGGCCACCTTCCTGTGTATACGCTTTTGCCTACGTTTCGGAGCAGAAGGAGACAACAGACATGGCTACCCCGTGCACAGGCAACCCGGAACTGTGGTTCGGCTACCCCGACGACGACAGCGGCGACGGCGCGGCGAAGGCTCGCGCCTACGAACGGTCCGCCACCGAGGCTCGAATTCAGTGCCTGCGCCGCTGCCCACTGGCGCAGCAACGCCTTTGCGCCGAACGGGCCGTCAAGTATCGCGAGGAGTACGGCGTATGGGCCGGTGTCAAACTTCCCGGCGGCCAGTACCGCAAGCGGACGCAACTGGCTCAGGCCCACGAGGTACTGCGGCGGATCGCCGCCGGTGAGATCAATGCCAGACAACTGCCGGAGAACGCTGCTCTGCTCGCGCGCACTGAACGCGACGCCAGGCCGGTGACCGCGGTGGTGCTGCACCTACCGGCGGCACGCGTAGGCCCCCGTTCGGCGGCGTAGCGGCACGACGAGGCCGATCAGTTTGCTCAGTTGGCTTTAGACATCGTATGCCGCTGAGCGCGAGGCGTTCGGCGGGCCCATCATCGACAACCAGGGCATCGCATTTCCAGTGGCGGACTTGGCAACTCAGATCGACGCCGCCCGGCTGCTGACGTGGCGGGCCTCCTGGATGGCGGCCAACAGAGTGCCTTTCGAGCGGGGCGAGGGCTCGATGTCGAAGCTGGCCGCCAGCGAGGTCGCCGTCAAGGCCACCGAACGCGCCATCCAAACCATGGGCGGCTGGGGCTACATCACCGATCACCCGGTGGAAAAGTGGTATCGAGATGCCAAGCCGTACACCATCTTCGAAGGAACCAGCGAAATCCAGCGGATGGTCATCTCGAATGCGCTCGGCGCTGCCGTCGGCACCCCGCCGCTACATGTCGTGCTCGAACCGTCCGGCGGACCGCTGAAGCGGATCTTCGGTCGCGGCACGCCGCTGAGATCGCGCGCCGCCGACGCCGCGCTGTCGATGCAGGACCGGCTCCCCGAACCGGTGATGCGGGCGGCCATGAAGGTGCTGCGGCCGCCGGGCCGGTGAGGCGGCGTAGGGTCGCGGCATCGGGCCGCACCGCGCATGACGAAGGGCGACGATGAGTAACCTCGAAGCCGCACCGGCTGAAGTTGCCTGCAGCGCTTCACAGACCGCGGGTATCGAGGTGCTGCACCCGCGGGAGGTTCCGCTGGGCGGACCGCGGGCGATCCCGGTACAACGCACCCTGCCGCAGCGCCAGCGATCGCTGATCGGCGCCTGGTGTTTCCTGGACCACTACGGCCCCGTGACCGGACCCGCCGCGCGGATGGACGTCGCACCTCATCCGCACACCGGGCTGCAAACGGTGAGCTGGTTGTTCAGCGGCGAGGTGGAACACCGCGACAGCGCGGGTGTGCACGCGATAGTCCGGCCCGGCGAGCTGAACCTGATGACCGCGGGCGCGGGGATCTGTCATTCCGAAGTATCGCTTCCTTCCGGCGCGGGGGCGGTCCTGCACGGCGCCCAGCTGTGGGTGGCTCTGCCCGACGCAGCACGCCACACCGGGCAAGACTTCGCGCACTATGCGCCTGATCCGATTGCGCTGCCGGGTGCCAAGGCACGGGTATTTGTGGGCGAGCTTGCCGGAAGCCGCTCGCCGGCACACACGTTCACGCCGCTGGTGGGCGCCCAGGTCGATCTGGACCCCAACGTTGCGCTGGACATCGACATCGACCCGGCATTCGAGCACGGGGTGCTCTGCGATGCCGGCGAGATCGCGATCGGCCAGGCTGCGCTCGCGGTCGGCGACCTGGGCTACCAAGGCCCGGGCCGCACCACCCTGCACCTGATCAACGCCGGGGTGCAGCCCGGGCGGGTGCTGCTGCTGGGCGGCACACCCTTCACCGAGGATTTGGTGATGTGGTGGAACTTCGTCGGTCGCAACCACGACGAGATCGTCACCTATCGGCAGCTGTGGCAAGACCGCGACGAACGCTTCGGCGCCGTCGCGGGATACCAGGGCACGCCGGCTCGGCTGCCTGCCCCGCCACTGCCCGCTACCCGGCTGCTACCCAGACAAGGATCGAACCGAAAGGATGCCGGATGACTGCCGACAAGACCGGTGCGCAGACCACGGTGGCCGCTGAGCAGGGCAGGTACACGATCGCGGTCGAGGGTAGAACCGTAGGCTTCGCCAGCTACCTGGACCGCGGCGATCAGCGGGTCTTCGACCACACCGAAGTCGACCCGAAGTTCGGCGGACGCGGGCTGGCGACGATTCTCGTCGAGAAGGCGCTGGAACAGGCGAAAGCGGACGGCAAGCGCATCGTCCCGGTCTGCTCCATGGTCGTCACCGTGCTCAAGAAACATCCGGAGTACGCCGACGTCACCGACCCCGTCTAAGTGCGCGCGTCCGAGCCGTCGGAGTCCCACGTGGCCGGCAGCATCGGGCTGGTCGGACCGTCATCGAAGCCGTGGGCGGGCAGCGTGATCAATCCGGCCACGTCGGCATTGCTCTTGGCCGCGGTACCGCCGAAGCCGATCGCGCCGGCCCCTCGGCTCGATGCGGCTGCACGCAGGTCTTCGACGTCTGTCGCGGGGTCTTTCACAGGGCCTTTCACAGGGTCATTGTCGGCGTCGCTGTCGATATCCATGAATTCGTCGGCGTACTGACGCTGCGGCGCCCTCACCTTGCGTCGGCGACGAGAACGCCGTTGTTCGCGTGCCGAGACCGCCGCGGCCGGGGCAGGCACACCAACCGACGGTGCCTTGGCGCCGCTGTTATGGGTCAACGCGGGTGGGAAGCCTTCGCCGGGGTCGAAGCCCCCCACGGCATAAGTCACCGCAGCCGGAGCCGCCGGTGCGGCGGGCGCGGTGCCGGCACCCGCCGCTGCCGAGGCAGCGGGCGCGGCGACCGGAGCGGTCACGCTTGAAGCCGCACTTACCGCCGGCCAGGCCACCGGATGCACGGCCGGCGCCACGGTCCCGCCGGCCCCACCGGCGATGTCACCCGCTGCGGCTGCCGCCGGAACCTGAACCACGAGCTGTTCACCCACGCCGATCACTACCCGCAGAATCGTCCCCAGCAGCGGATCGAGTATCAATTGGGGATAGGTGAGCGAGGCCGCGACCCAGGAGAAGGCCTGGTAGGCAACAGCGAACAAGAATGGCCCCCACACGACCAACGCCTGTGACGGATTGGTCAAGAAATCGGTGATCAGCTGCATGCCGTTGCCCACTGGGTCCTGCAAGAAATCGATGATCGGCGCGTATACCTGCTCGACGTAGCCAAGGTATGCCTGCAGCAGTTGCGAAGCCAGGTCCGCGAGGTTCAGTTGGTTGCCGGCGTCGGTCGCCGGCGCCAGGGCCGCCAGCTGCGCGGGGTCGGCGGTGTCGCCGGTATCCGCTTTGAGCAGCGGCGGCGCGGGTGATGTAGCCGGGACAGAGTCCGCCGCCACGTTCGACACCGTTTGATAGGTGCTCATCGTGGTGGCAGCCTGAACCCACATTCGGACGTAATCCGCCTCGTTGAGCGCGATCGGGATCGTATTGATGCCGAAGAAATTGGTCGCGACCAGCACACCATGCACAACGTGGTTGGCGGCCAGCTCGGCCAGGGTCGGCATGCTCGCCAGCGCCGCCGTGTAGGCCTGGGCGGCGACGTGGTGCTGTAGCCCGGCCGCAATGCTCTTGCCGCGGGCCTGCTCGAGCCACGCAAGGTAGGGGGCATGCGCGGCGACGTACTCGTCGGCGCTCGGGCCCTGCCACCAACCGCCCTGGACCGTGTTCAGTACGGCCGTGAGTTCGGCGATCGCCGAACCGTACTCGGCGCTGAGCAGCTGGTAGGCGCCCGCGGCGGCCAGGAACGGCCCCGGACCAGGCCCACTGGACAACAGCGCGGAATGAACCTCGGGCGGCAATGCCATCCAGACCGGCGCCGTCATGATCTGTCCCGCCTCAGGACCCCGGCACTGGCCACAGCGAACGTCGTCATAGGCTATCCCCCCGGCGCGTTGGCCCTTCGGCCGTGCGGGTGCTGGACCATGCGCACGGCCGCGGGCGAGTGTTTCGCTACCTCACGCCAATTAACCCGCCAACGGATCGGCTAAACCGATGCCGACCGATCTGTCCGCGAGTCGCCGTCATCGACAACCAGGCCGACCCCGATAACGCAGGCGCCACTCAGGTGTCTTCGTCCTCGTTCGGCCGCGGGCGAGGCCCGCTCCCCAGCGACGGGCGGCGGGGGGCCTGGTGCCCGTAGACCCCCTCCGGATAGGCGGTCTCGGCGTGCTGGGTGAGGTCGACACCGCTCACCTCGTCTTCTCGGCTGAGCCGGAACCCCATGAAACGCTCGATCAGCAGGGCCAGCACGTAACTGACCGTGAACGCGTAGAGGGTTACCACCACCATCGCCATCGCCTGCTTGCCGAGTTGGCCCATCCCGCCCCCGTAGAGAAGTCCCTTCGGGCCTTGGGTCATCACCGCGGTGGCGAGCAACCCGATCAACAACACACCGACCACTCCGCCGACGAAATGCACCCCTACGACGTCGAGCGAGTCGTCGTAGTTGAGTTTGAACTTCACCGCGATCGCGAAGGAGCACACCACACCCGCCACCAGCCCGACGACGGCGGCACCCAGGGCGTTCACCGTGCCACAGGACGGTGTGATCGCCACCAAGCCGGCGACCACACCGGAGGCGGCGCCGAACGTGGTCGGCTTGCCATCCCGGAACCGTTCCACCGCAAGCCATCCCAGCATGCCCAGGCAGCCGGCGACCAGGGTGTTGAGGAAGATCGCGGCGGCCAGTCCGCTGGCTGCCAGCGCCGAACCGGCGTTGAACCCGAACCAGCCGAACCACAGCAGACCCACGCCGAGGAGCACGAACGGCAGGTTGTGCGGCCGCATGGCTTCCACCTTGAAGCCGATGCGCGGACCCAGCACCAGCGCCAGCGCGAGCGCCGAGGACCCCGAGACGATCTCGACGACCAGCCCGCCCGCGTAGTCCAGCACCCCCATCTTGAACAGCCACCCGCTCGGCGCCCAAACCCAGTGCGCGATAACGCAATACACCGCCACCGCCCAGATGGGCACGAACACCATCCACGCTGCGAACTTGGCCCGGTCGGCGATGGCGCCGCTGACTAGGGCGGCGGTGATGATCGCGAAGCTTAGCTGGAAGGTGGCGTACAGCAGTTCGGGCACCGACCCGTGCAAAGTCTGCGGGGTTATGCCGAGCATCCCGGCGTGCGCAAGTCCGCCCAGAAATCCGCCCGCGCCGCCATCGGAGAACGCCAGGCTGTAACCGACCAGCAACCAGGCCACCGTCACCAGCGGTATGGAGATGAAGCTCATCATGATCATGTTGAGCACGCCGGTGGTGCGGACCATGCCCCCGTAGAAAATCGCCAGCCCGGGCGTCATCAGCAGCACGAGTGCGGTGCTGGCCAGCAGCCACCCGGTGGCGGCGGGATCGATGTCCAACTCTGCGGCTCCTTCGATAGTCGTCGATAAAACTGCCGGCGCGCAGTGTCGCCATAGACGGATAGACGGTAGACGAGGTGCGGCGAAGGTGGCCATCGATGTCGCCGCTGCGTCAAGGCGGGCCGATGCGACGGCTATGGCCGCTGGCCGTGACCGACGGCCGGGTCCTGACGCACCGCCAGCGGCGGTGCGGGACAAGGCGGTGTCGAGCCGTTAGCTGCCCGTGCGCTCGCGGTGCCGGCATCCGGGCCAGCAGCAGGGACGGCGCTTGCCTTCTTCCAGTTCCTCCTGGGTCCGGCGGATGCGCCGCTGTCGGGTCGTCGGTTGCTTGGCGTCCTCGACCCAACAGATGAACTCGTTACGCGCCAACGGCGTGATGTCGTTCCAGGCAGCCAAAGCCGTGGCGTTGGCGATCAACGCCTTACGCAGGTCCGCGGGCAGCTGATGCACCACCCCGCCGGACACTCGCGCACGACTCACCGGGCCACCTTCTTCTTGGCGAGGATTTCCAGCTTTGTGGAGGGGGATGGATCGCGCCCGGGTGCACTGCTCGACACCCCCCGGCGCGGTCCACTCACAGTGGGCGAAGGGGGACTTGAACCCCCACGTCCCGAAGGACACTGGCACCTGAAGCCAGCGCGTCTGCCATTCCGCCACTCGCCCGAAACAACCGGAGGACCATACCACTGTAGTAGCCACGCGCCCCAACCGCCGGCGCCAGGTCGACAACCCGCGCGGCGGGGGAGCGGGCGGAGGGGGATTCGCTCTGCGTCCTTGGCAGTCCTCGGCGCCGGGCTGTCACCTGCTGGATGTTTTCTCAGGATTCTCACGGTGCCACTGCGTCGCCGTGTCCCGATAGCATGTTTTGTGACCACCAGATGCGGGCGAGTCGTTTGCCTCGCGTCGACGATGACCAGAATCCAGTGAGGCGAGCGCTGAAAAATGGGTAGCCAGAAGGGGCTGGTTCAGCGCATCGAACGCAAACTCGAGTCAACTGTCGGGGATGCATTTGCCTGGATGTTCGGGGGATCGATCGTCCCGCAAGAGGTGGAAGCCCTATTGCGACGGGAAGCCGCGGATGGTGTGCGCTCACTCGAGGGAAATCGCCTTTTGGCGCCCAACGAGTACATCATTACCCTCAGTGTGCACGACTCCGAGAAATTAGGCGCAGACCCGGATCTCACGTCGACGGCATTTGCTCGGTACTTGGCGGACTATATCCAAGAACAGGGGTGGCAAACGTATGGTGATGTGGTGGTCCGGTTCGAGCGGTCGCCGAACCTGCATACCGGCCAGTTCCGCGCCCGCGGGACTGTCAACCCCGACGTCGAGCCCCGCCCGACGGTCACCGCATACGCCCGGCCACAATCGAACCACGCGTTTGGCGCAGAACCAGGAGTACCACCGATGACTGACAATCCGAGCTACCGCGGCGGTCCGGGGCAGGGGCCCGACGAGTATTACGACGACCGGTACCCGCGTCCGCAAGAGGAGCCACGCAGTGGCTCGCCCGCCGGGCCGGACCCGCGCGGTGGATATCCGCCGGAAGGCGGCGGCTACCAGCCCCAACCCGGATACCCGCCGCCCCCTCGTCAGCCGGACCAGGGCGGCGGCTACCCCGAACAGCGCGGCTACCAAGACCAAGGCGGCTACCCTGAACAGGGCTACCAAGACCAGGGCGGCTACCCCGAACAGCGCGGCTACCCTGAACAGGGCTACCAAGACCAGGGCGGCTACCCCGAACAGCGCGGCTACCCTGAACAGGGCGGCTACCCCGCGCCGTACGAGCAGCGTCCGCCCGGCTACCCCGGCCCCGGCTACGACCAGGGTTACCGACAAGGCGGCTACGGCCAACCACCCGGCGGCCAGCCCGGCTATGGCCAACCACCCGGCGGCGGGTACGGACAACCGCCGAGCGGCTACGGCCAACCGCCCGGCGGCGGCTACGGACAGCCACCTGGGGGCCAGCCCGGCTACGGCGGCTACGGCGACTACGGACGTGAGCCGGCGCGCCAGGACGAGGGCGGCTACGGCGGCCCGCCGGCCGCGCCGCAGGCACCGCCGGAACCCCAGCGGCCGGCTTATCCCGACCAGGGCGCCGGCTACGAGCAAGGCGGCTACGACCAGGGTTATCAGCAGGGTGGCGGCGGATACGGCCGTCAGGAATATGGATCAGGCGACTACACCCAGTACGCCGAAACGTCGGCGCCCGGCGGCTACCCCGCTCAGGGCGGCGGGTACGCCGAGCCGGCTCGCGACTACGACTACGGCCAGTCGGCGGTTCCCGACTATGGCCAGCCGGCGGGCGGCTACGGCGGTTACGGGCAAGGCGGCTACGGGTCACCCGGGACTACGGTGACGCTGCAGCTTGACGACGGCAGCGGCCGCACCTATCAGCTCCGCGACGGCTCCAACATCATCGGACGCGGACAGGACGCCCAGTTCCGGTTGCCCGATACCGGTGTCTCACGCCGGCACTTGGAGATCCGTTGGGACGGGCAAGTCGCGCTACTGACGGACCTGAACTCCACCAACGGCACGACCGTCAACAACGCACCGGTACAGGAGTGGCAATTGGCCGACGGCGACGTGATCCGCTTGGGCCATTCCGAGATCATCGTCCGCATTCACTGAACCCTCTGGGCACAATGCTGCCTCGCTTGACCTCGCACCGACCGCCTGACCAGTATCGTGACTTTGCTGAACTTCTCGGCATCACCGGCGCGGGGGTGGCGGCGCCAGGACGGAAAGGACGCCAGATGCAGGGGTTAGTACTGCAACTGACGCGTGCCGGCTTCTTGATGCTGTTATGGCTGTTCATCTGGTCGGTGCTGCGGGTGCTGCGCACCGACATCTACGCACCCACCGGTGCGGTGATGGTGCGCCGCGGGTTGGCGTTGCGCGGCACACTACTGCCGTTGCGCCAGCGCCGGCAGACGGCCCGCTACCTCGTCGTGACCGAGGGCACGCTGGCGGGCGCGCGCATCACGTTGAGCGGACAGCCGGTGTTGATCGGACGCGCTGACGACTCCACCCTGGTGTTGACCGACGACTACGCCTCGACACGGCACGCCAGGCTCTCTCAGCGGGGATCGGAATGGTACGTCGAAGACTTAGGATCGACCAACGGCACTTACCTTGACAGGGCGAAGGTGACGACTGCGGTACGAGTTCCGATTGGAGTGCCGGTTCGGATCGGCAAGACGGCAATCGAGTTGCGCCCGTGACCCGCGCCGGTGACGATGCAGTGGGGGCACGCCCCGCTCGCGGGGGAGAGCGGCGCTCGTGACCCTGGTCCTGCGATATGCGGCCCGCAGCGATCGCGGCCTGGTACGCGCCAACAACGAAGACTCCGTCTACGCCGGCGCGCGGCTGCTGGCGCTGGCCGACGGCATGGGCGGCCACGCTGCCGGCGAAGTGGCGTCCCAACTGGTCATCGCCGCATTAGCCCACCTCGACGACGACGAGCCCGGGGGTGACCTGCTTGGCAAGCTCGAGGCTGCGGTTCGTGCCGGTAATTCGGCCATCGCCGCCCAGGTCGAGATGGAGCCCGACCTCGAGGGCATGGGGACCACCCTCACCGCGATCCTTTTCGACGGCAACCGCCTTGGTCTGGTGCACATCGGTGACTCCCGCGGCTATCTGCTGCGCGACGGTGAGCTGACCCAGATCACCAAGGACGACACGTTCGTCCAAACCCTGGTCGACGAGGGCCGGATCACCGCGGAGGAGGCACACAGCCACCCCCAGCGATCGCTGATCATGCGGGCGCTGACCGGTCACGAGGTCGAACCCACCCTGACCATGCGCGAAGTTCGGGCCGGTGATCGCTACCTACTGTGCTCGGACGGGCTGTCCGACCCGGTGAGCGACGAGACAATCCACGAGGCCCTGAAAATCCCCGACGTCGCCGAAAGCGCCTACCGTCTTATCGAACTCGCGCTGCGCGGCGGCGGCCCGGACAACGTGACCGTCGTGGTGGCCGACGTCGTCGACTACGAATACGGCCAGACCCAGCCGATTCTGGCCGGAGCCGTATCCGGTGACGACGACCAGCTGACCCTGCCGAACACGGCCGCCGGACGGGCCTCTGCGATTACCCCCCGCAAAGAAGCCGTGAAGCGGGTTCCGCCGTCGGCCGAGACGTTCCACCGGCACCGCTGGTCGCGCCGGCGGATCATGCTTGTCGCTGTGCTGGCAGCGGTCCTGGTTGTCGCGGCCCTGTTCATCGGTCGCGCGATCATCCGCAACAACTACTACGTCGCCGAATACAACGGCACGGTGTCGATCATGCGCGGGATCCAAGGGTCCCTGCTGGGCATGCCCCTGCACGAACCGTATCTGCTGGGCTGTTTGAACGCACGCAATGACCTGTCCCAGATCAGCTACGGCCAACCCCGGGACCACCTCGGCTGCCATCTGATGAAGTTGGAGGATCTGCGTCCGTCCGAACGCGCTCAAGTGCAGGCCGGACTTCCCACCGGTTCCCTCGATGGCGCCATCAAGCAACTGCGTGACCTGGCCGCCAACTCCCTGCTACCGCCGTGCCCGCCGCCTCGCGCCACCTCGCCACCTGAGCCACCTACCCCGACCACCGCCAGCGGCACCCCCGAACCGAGCGTCACATCCTCGTCAACGCCCCCGACCACCCCAACGACCACTTCACCCGCCGGGGCCCCGTCCACCACGTCCGGCAGCGCCGGCCCCAACCACGCGAGCACTTCGCCCACAGCGCCCGCATCACCGTCGACGACATCGCCGACCGTGACCGCGCTCCCGCCACCTCCTCCGCAGCCGGGCATTGACTGCCGGGCGGCGGCATGACGGCACCACTGCAGGCGCCGGTGACGGTGACGCCCCCGTTGCCGACCCGGCGCAACGCCGAACTGCTGCTGTTGTGCTTCGCCGCGGTGGTCACCGTCACTGCGCTACTGATCGTGGAAGCCAACCAAGACCGCAGCCTCCATTGGGATTTGGCCAGCTACGGGCTGGCCTTCCTCACCCTGTTCGGCTTTGCGCACCTGGCCATCAGACGCTCCGCCCCGTTCACCGACCCCCTGCTGCTGCCGGTGGTGGCGCTGCTCAACGGGCTTGGCCTGGTGATGATCCACCGGCTCGACCTCGTCGAGGACGAGATCGGCCACCACAGTCATCCCAGCGCAAACCAGCAGATGCTATGGACCCTTGTCGGCGTGACCTCTTTCGCGCTGGTGGTGACCTTTCTCAAGGATCACCGCCAGCTCGCCCGCTACGGCTACACCTGCGGGCTCGCCGGTCTGGTCATGCTCGCCATACCCGCGCTGCTTCCCGCATCGTGGTCCGAGCAGAACGGCGCGAAAATCTGGATTCGCTTGCCCGGCTTCTCGATTCAGCCGGCCGAATTCTCCAAGATTTTGCTGCTGATCTTTTTTTCCGCGGTGCTGGTCGCCAAGCGCCGCCTGTTCACCAGCGCCGGCAAGCATCTGATGGGCCTGAACCTGCCGCGTCCGCGGGACCTCGCGCCACTGTTGGCGGCCTGGGTGATTTCGGTGGGTGTCATGGTCTTCGAGAAGGACCTCGGCACGTCGCTGCTGTTGTATGCGTCGTTTCTGGTGGTCGTCTACCTGGCCACCCAGAAGTTCAGTTGGGTCGTCATCGGTCTGGCCCTGTTCGCGGCGGGCAGCGTAGTGGCGTACTTCGTTTTCAACCATGTCCGGGTCCGGGTGCAGACCTGGTGGGATCCGTTCGCCGATCCCGAAGGCAGCGGCTACCAGATGGTCCAATCGCTGTTCAGTTTCGCCACCGGCGGCATCTTCGGCACCGGGCTGGGTAACGGCCAACCCGACACCGTGCCCGCGGCATCGACCGACTTCATCATCGCCGCCTTCGGCGAGGAGCTCGGGTTGGTCGGCCTGGCCGCCATTTTGATGCTGTACACGATCGTCATCATCCGCGGCCTGCGCACCGCGATCGCCACCCGCGACAGCTTCGGCAAACTGCTGGCCGCGGGTCTGGCGTCGACGCTGGCCATCCAGCTGTTCATCGTGGTCGGCGGCGTCACCAAGCTCATTCCGCTGACCGGGCTGACCACACCGTGGATGTCCTACGGTGGGTCGTCGCTGCTGGCCAACTATGTGCTGCTGGCCATATTGGCGCGCATCTCGCACTGCGCCCGACGTCCGCTGCGCACCCGCGCCCGAAATACGACGCCGATCGCGGCGGCCGGTACCGAGGTGATCGAGCGGGTATGAACGCCTCTCTGCGCCGGATCTCGGTGACCGTGATGGCGTTGATCGTGCTACTGCTGCTCAACGCCACGATGACGCAGGTCTTCACCGCCGACGGGTTGCGCGCCGATCCGCGCAATCAGCGTGTCCTGCTCGACGAGTATTCGCGCCAGCGCGGCCAGATCACCGCGGGCGGGCAATTGCTGGCCTACTCGGTGGCGACCGACAGCCGCTTCCGTTTCCTGCGGGTCTATCCCAACCCCGAGATGTACGCGCCGGTCACCGGTTTCTACTCGCTGCGTTATTCCAGTACCGGTCTGGAACGCGCCGAGGATCCGCTGCTGAACGGGTCCGACCAGCGGTTGTTCGGCCGGCGACTGGCGGACTTCTTCACTGGGCGTGACCCGCGCGGCGGCAATGTCGATACCACCATCAACCCCCGCGTCCAGCAGGCCGGCTGGGACGCGATGCAACAGGGCTGCGGCGGCCCCTGTAAAGGCGCGGTTGTGGCGCTGGAGCCGTCGACCGGCAAGATCTTGGCGCTGGTGTCGACACCGTCCTATGACCCCAACCTGCTCGCGTCGCACGATCCCGAGGTCCAGGCGCAAGCCTGGCAGCGGCTTCGCGACAGCCCCGACTCGCCGCTGACCAACCGTGCCATCGCGGAAACGTACCCGCCGGGTTCCACCTTCAAAGTGATCACCACCGCGGCCGCGCTGCAGGCCGGAGCCACCGACAGCGAGCTGCTGACCGCCGCAGCCGAGATTCCACTGCCCGGAAGCACGGCGACATTGGAGAACTACGGCGGCACGACGTGCGGCGCCGAGCCGACCGTGTCGCTGAGCGTGGCATTCGCCAAGTCGTGTAACACCGCATTCGTCCAGTTGGGCATCCTTACCGGCGCAGCCGCGCTGCGCAGGACGGCGCAGGCGTTCGGCTTGGACACTTCGCCCGACCCGATACCGTTGCAGGTGGCCGAGTCGACCATCGGCGCGATTGCCGACACCGCCGCATTGGGTATGACCAGTATCGGGCAGAAGGACGTCGCGCTGACCCCGCTGCAGAACGCCGAAGTCGCGGCGACCATCGCCAACGGCGGGATCACCATGCGGCCCTACCTCGTGGACAACCTCCGCGGGCCCGACCTGGCCAACATCAGCACCACCGCGCCATATCAGCAGCGGCGCGCGGTGTCGCCGCAGGTCGCCGCTAAGCTAACAGAGCTGATGGTCGGCGCCGAGAAAGTCACACAGCAGAAAGGGGCCATCCCCGGCGTGCAGATCGCATCCAAGACGGGTACCGCAGAGCACGGCACAGACCCCCGTCATACTCCGCCCCATGCGTGGTACATCGCCTTCGCGCCGGCACAGGCGCCGAAGGTTGCCATCGCGGTGCTGGTGGAGAACGGGGGCGATCGCCTGTTCGCGACCGGTGGTGCGCTGGCCGCGCCGATCGGACGAGCCGTGATCGAAGCCGCGCTGCAGGGGGGCCCATGAGTCCCCGAGTTGGTATGACGCTGTCCGGTCGCTACCGCCTGCAGCGGCTCATCGCCACCGGCGGCATGGGGCAGGTCTGGGAAGCGGTCGACAGCCGGCTGGGCCGGCGGGTGGCCGTCAAGGTGCTCAAGAACGAGTTCTCATCCGATCCGGAGTTCATCGAACGGTTCCGGGCCGAGGCCCGCACCACGGCCATGCTGAACCACCCGGGGATCGCGGCCGTCCACGACTACGGCGAGAGCCAGATGGACGGCGAGGGTCGCACCGCGTACCTGGTGATGGAACTGGTCAACGGCGAGCCGCTGAATTCGGTGCTCAAGCGGACCGGCCGGCTGTCGCTGCGGCATGCGCTCGACATGCTCGAGCAGACCGGCCGCGCTCTTCAGGTTGCGCACGCGGCCGGACTGGTGCACCGCGACGTCAAGCCGGGCAACATCTTGATCACGCCCACCGGCCAGGTGAAGATCACCGACTTCGGGATCGCCAAGGCCGTCGACGCGGCACCGGTGACGCAGACCGGAATGGTGATGGGCACCGCCCAATACATCGCGCCCGAACAGGCTCTGGGTCACGACGCGACCCCGGCCAGTGACGTGTATTCGTTGGGAGTTGTTGGCTACGAAGCGGTTTCGGGCAAGCGGCCGTTCACCGGTGACGGCGCCCTGACGGTGGCGATGAAGCACATCAAGGAACCGCCGCCGCCGCTGCCGGCCGAGCTGCCGCCCAATGTGCGCGAACTCATCGAGATCACACTGGTGAAAAACCCCCAGATGCGCTATCGCAGTGGGGGGCCGTTCGCTGACGCCGTCGCTGCGGTGCGGGCCGGCCGGCGACCGCCGCGGCCCAGCCAGTCACCACCGCCCGGCCGGGCCGCGCCGGCGGCGATTCCGTCGAGCGCGCCGGCCCGGATCGCGGGCAACCCCGCCAGCCGGGCCACGGCTCCGCGCCGCTCCCGGCCGGCGACCGGGGGAAACCGGCCACCGGCGCGACGTACGTTCTCGTCGGGCCAGCGGGCGCTCTTGTGGGCTGCCGGCGTCCTCGGGGCGCTGGCCATCATCATCGCGGTGCTCATCGTCATCAATTCGCGTGGCGACAACCAGCCGCAGCTGCCGCCCCCGACCGTGACCGACACCGGAAGCCCGCCAGCCAGCCAGACGCCGACCGGTCAGGGTTTGCGACTCCGGACGAGTTTCGGCACGGTCGACGACACGGACCTGCGGCCGACTCATCATGTGTCGCTGGACCGATACGAGACATCGCGATGACCACCCCTCGGCACCTCTCCGATCGCTATGAACTGGGCGACATCCTCGGATTCGGGGGTATGTCCGAGGTTCACCTGGCGCGCGATCTGCGGCTACACCGCGACGTGGCGGTGAAGGTGCTGCGCGCCGATCTGGCCCGCGACCCCAGCTTTTACCTGCGCTTCCGGCGGGAGGCGCAAAACGCGGCCGCACTGAACCACCCGGCGATCGTGGCGGTGTACGACACCGGCGAAGCCGAAACGTCCGCCGGTCCGTTGCCCTACATCGTCATGGAGTACGTCGACGGCGTCACCCTTCGTGACATCGTGCACACCGAAGGCCCGATGCCGCCGAAGCAGGCCATCGAAGTGATCGCCGACGCCTGCCAGGCGCTGAACTTCAGCCACCAAAACGGCATCGTTCATCGTGACGTCAAGCCGGCCAACATCATGATCAGCTCGACCAATGCGGTGAAGGTGATGGACTTCGGCATTGCCCGGGCAATCGCCGACAGCGGAAACAGCGTCACCCAGACGGCCGCGGTGATCGGGACGGCGCAATATCTGTCCCCCGAACAGGCCCGCGGTGATGCAGTCGACGCGCGATCCGATGTCTATTCGTTGGGGTGTGTGCTGTACGAAATCCTGACCGGCGAACCGCCGTTCACCGGTGACTCGCCGGTGGCGGTGGCCTACCAGCACGTCCGCGAAGACCCCATCCCGCCCTCAGAACGCCATGAGGGCATCTCCGCCGACCTGGACGCTGTTGTCCTCAAGGCGCTGGCCAAGAACCCGGAAAACCGTTACCAGACCGCCGCGGAAATGCGCGCCGACCTGGTCCGGGTGCACAACGGTGAGCCACCGGAGGCACCCAAGGTGCTCAGCGGCGCCGAGCGGCGCTCGTTGCTGGCGGCCACACCTGGACATCCCGCCGGTCCGCGTACCGATCCGCTGCCTCGCCAGGTCCTAGACCACACCGATCGGGACCGCACCACCCCTTCGGTGGGCCGCTGGGTCGCCGTGGTCGCGGTGCTGGCGGTGCTGACGATCGCCGTCACGATCGCCATCAACACCTTCGGCGGCAACACCCGCAAGGTCCAGGTGCCCGACGTGCGTGGCCAAGCATCCGCCGACGCCATAGCCGCGCTGCAAAACCGCGGCTTCAAGACCCGCACGCTGCAGAAACCGGACTCGACGATCCCGCCCGACCACGTCATCGGGACCGACCCGGCTGCCAACACCTCGGTGGGTGCGGGGGCCGACATCACCATCAACGTCTCCACCGGACCCGAGCAGCGTGAGCTGCCCGATGTCTCGTCGCTGACCTATGCCGAAGCGGTCAAGAAGCTGACCGCCGCGGGCTTCAGCAAATTCAAGCAGGCCGCCTCGCCGTCCTCCCCGGAGATGGCGGGCAAGGTCATCGGGACCAACCCACCGGCCAACCAGACCTCGGCAATCACCAACGTGATCACGATCATCGTCGGCTCCGGGCCCGAGGCCAAACAGATCCCCGACGTCGCGGGTCAGACCGTCGACCTGGCGCAGAAGAACCTCACCGTCTACGGCTTCACCAAGTTCAGCCAAGCGCAGGTGGACAGCCCGAAGCCGACCGGTGACGTGGTCGGCACCAACCCACCCGCGGGCACCACCGCTCCGGTCGATTCGGTGATCGAACTACAAGTGTCCAAGGGCAACCAGTTCGTCATGCCCGACCTGTCCGGCATGTTCTGGACCGACGCCGAACCGCGGCTGCGCGCGCTGGGCTGGACCGGGGTGCTGGACAAGGGACCCGACGTCGACGCCGGCGGGTCCCAGCACAACCGGGTGGTCTACCAGAACCCGCCAGCGGGTTCCGGTGTCAACCGGGACGGCATCATCACGCTGAAGTTCGGTCAGTAGTCCCGGCTGTGCCGGCCGCCGCGGTCGGCAGGTGCGGCCGGACGGCGGTGAGCACTTCGTTTTCCAGCCGGCGCACCAACGTGTCGTTGCGCGCCCAGCCGCAATAGGTCAGCCAGTTGGCCAGCATCCGGTGTCCGCCCTCGGTCAGGATCGACTCGGGATGAAACTGGACACCGTGAATCGGCAACTCGCGGTGACGCACGCCCATGATCACCCCGCTGCGGGTATGGGCGGTGACCTCCAGCTCGGCCGGCAGCGACTCCGGCAGGATGGTCAGCGAGTGATACCGCGTTGCCGTGAATGGGTCCGGAAGTCCTTGCAGTACACCGATGTTCGTGTGGTAGACGCTGCTGGTCTTGCCATGCAACAACTCGGGCGCGCGGTCGACGGTGGCCCCGAACGCCACGCCGATGGCCTGGTGTCCCAGGCACACGCCCAGCAGCGGGGTCCGCGCCGCGGCGCACGCCGCGACCATGCTCACCGACGCGCCCGCGCGTTCCGGCGTGCCGGGGCCGGGGCTCAGCAGCACACCCTCGAATTGCTCGGCGACGGCGTTCTCGTCGGCGAGCCGGGGATCGTCGTTGCGCCACACCTGGGCCTCGACGCCCAATTGGCCCAGGTACTGGACCAGGTTGAACACGAAGCTGTCGTAGTTGTCGACGACCAGAATCCGCATCGTGACAGGTTACCGTCCGGCCTCAGTAACCCACGGGCCCCAGCGGCTGCGCAAAATGCAGCCGGACCGGTTCGGAATGTCCGACGACCGGTACGTCGGACTTGCTTTCTTCGTGGTAGCCCAATCCGAACCGGACCACGTACTGCTTGTAGAGGGTCACCAACGGAGCCGCGGCCAAGGCTGCTTGCATCGCCGCGGGATTGCCGATCGCGGTGATCGTGTAGGGCGGGCTGTAAGTGCGTCCATTGAGCAGCAACGTGTTGCCGACGCAACGCACCACCGAGGTCGCGACGATGCGCTGGTCCTGCATCTGGATCGCCTCGGCGCCCGCGCTCCACACCGCGTTCAAGACGGCATCGATGTCCTGCTGGTGCACCACCAGGTCGTCGGGGGACGCGTCGCGGGGAAAGCGACCCTGGGCGTCGCGCTGCGCGTCGTTGAGCGTCACCACCACGCCGGGGCCGTGGACGGGGTTCATGCCCGCCTCGCCGGCCAGTTCGGCTGCCCGCCTGAGCATCGCCGCCAATGCGGTATCCGACGACGGAGCGTGTGCTGTGTCGATCCGTTTGGTCAGCGCGTCCCGCTGGGCATCCAGCCGGTTCACTGACGACTGGGCGTGACGGACGAGATCGACGAGCCGCGGCGCGTCGCTGTGGCGAATCTCCGCACCGCCGGAAACCCCATGCGTGGCGGCCAGCAACAAGCCGGCGAGCAGGCACACCAATGGAACACCGAAACGCCATGGCGAGCGCCGCTCATCGGTCATCACGTCTCCGTTTCCTGGTCGCGAGGCCAGTTGGGTTAGTCTCGTAGCCAAGCTTTGGCTGCATTGCAGTTGCAGTCGCAATCGTTGCACTTTGTCCGCTCACCGTGTTGTTGAGGTATCCCGAGGTATTACATGCCCAAGTCGAAGGTCCGCAAGAAGAACGACTTCACCGTCAAGCCGGTGAGCCGCACACCCGTGAAAGTGAAGGTCGGACCATCCAGTGTGTGGTTCGTCTCCTTGTTCATCGGGTTGATGCTGATCGGCCTCGTCTGGTTGATGGTGTTTCAGTTGGCCGCCCTCGGTAGTCAGGCCCCCAAGGCGCTGCAGTGGATGGCGGATCTGGGCCCGTGGAACTACGCCATCGCGTTCGCTTTCATGATCACCGGTTTGTTGCTCACCATGCGGTGGCACTGAGGCGCAGCGCACTCGAAATGAATTCATTTCGGGCCGGGCTCTTTACTGATCCAGCAACCTTGCGGTTCGTCAATCACATGGATGTGATTTATCCCCACTGTTGATAGCGTCTGTGGATAACCGAGTCTGCGGTGGTCGGAGGGTCTGGATAGCGCATGCAGCAAACACAGTGGTCGCCTCCGCCGGCAGGAATCGCTGGCTGCGGCGTTGCGGGCGTATTGATGGCTATCGGTTCTGTGACCTTGGTCACAGATCTGCCGGGGCGCGCGCTGGCCATGGTTGCGGCACTGGGTTTGATCTTGTTTGCCGGCATTTCCTGGCGCGCACGGCCGAAGCTGGCAATCACCGGTGACGGGCTGGCGATCCGGGGGTGGTTGCGGACGCAGTTATTGCGGCGTCCCGACATCAAGATCATCCGGATCTCTCAGTTCCGGCGTTACGCGCGCAACGTTCGACTCCTCGAGATCGAGACGGTCAACGACCGACTGTTCATCTTGTCCCGTTGGGACCTTGGGACCGATCCGCTCAACGTGCTCGATGCCTTGACCGCAGCCGGCTACGCCGGCTCGGGGCGTGGGTAGAGCGGTGGTTCAGGAGATGGTGATCGATTCGATCACCACCGGGTCGGTGGGCCGATCGTTGCCGTCGGTGGGTGTCGTCGCGATGGCGTCGACGACGCGCTGCGATTCCGGATCGGTCACCTCACCGAAGATCGTGTGGCGCCGGTTCAGGTGCGGAGTCTTGCCCACGGTGATGAAGAACTGTGAGCCGTTGGTGCCGGGCCCGGCGTTGGCCATCGCCAACAGGTAGGGCTTGTCGAATTGCAGTTCGGGGTGGAACTCGTCGGCGAACTTGTAGCCGGGCCCACCGCGGCCGGTGCCGGTCGGGTCGCCACCCTGGATCATGAAGCCGTTGATCACCCGGTGAAAGACCGCTCCGTCGTAGAACGGGCCGGCGGTGCCTCCCGATGCATTCTGGGTCGAGTAATCCTTGGTGCCCTGCGCCAGGCCGACGAAGTTGGCGACAGTCTTGGGTGCGTGGTTTCCGAAGAGGGCGACCTTGATGTCTCCGCGGTTGGTGTGCAGCGTGGCGGTGGCGGTCTGAAACGGGCTGTTGGTCACGGGATCACAGTGTGCCATTACCGGGTGGCGTGGCCGCACCCGGTGTCACCCGACGCGAACCGCGCGGTATTGAGGCAATGGGCCCGCGGACGTCCTTGTGGTGGCAGTCTGTGGGGGTATCGGAGTGACTCTGGGCTAAGGAATCGACCAGCCAGACACCAGAAAGGCGGCAGATGAGCGAGCAGGTGGAAACCCGGTTGACCCCGAGGGAGCGACTGACCCGCGGCCTGACCTATTCGGCGGTGGGCCCCGTGGACGTGACCCGGGGCGTCGTCGGACTCGGAGTACAGTCCGCGCATTCGACCGCCTCGGAACTTCGTCGCCGTTATCGGGAAGGCCGGCTGGCCCGCGAGATCGCCGCCGCTCAAGAAACACTTGCCCAGGAGCTCGCCGCTGCCCAGGAAGTGGTGGCGAACCTGCCCCAGGTGCTTCAGGAAGCACGCCGGTCCCAGCGCCGCGGTAAGAAGCGGGTGTGGGTGATCGCCGGTGCCGCCGTCGTCGTCGTGGCGGGCGGTGCGGTGGCATTCACCGTCGTGCGGCGCTCGTCGCGCCCGGAGCCTTCGCCGCGCCCGCCGAGTGTGGACGTGCAGCCGCGCCCGTAGGGCACGGAATCTCGGGGGCCAGGCTTGCGATGTCGCTGATTGCGCTGGAAGAGCATTACGCGTGGGATCCGGTCAGCTCCGACAATGTCGTCGGCAGCTGGCTTCGACTGCACAATCGCACCGCATATGAGCGGCTGTACGACCGGGGACCGTTGCGGCTGGCGCAGATGGACGCCGCGGGAATCGACTTCCAGATCCTCTCGCTGTTCGACCCCGGCGTCCAAGCCGACGCTGACGCCCAGCGTGCGGTCGACAGTGCGCGCCGGGCCAATGACGACTTGGCCGAGACGATCACCGCGATGCCGGACCGATTCGGGGCGTTTGCGACCCTGGCGCCCCAGGATCCGCAGGCCGCGGCGGCCGAATTGATCCGCGCCGTCACCGAATTGGGTTTCGTCGGTGGGCTGATCAACGGGCACACTCATGGGCGCTATCTCGACGACCCGGCCTACTACGGGTTGTTCGAAGCCGCCGAAGCGCTACACGCACCGATCTATCTGCATCCGACCACGCCGCACCCCGCGGTGCTGGACGCCTGGTTCAAGCCTTACCTCGGGGCGGGCCTGCACCTGGCATCGTGGGGTTTCGGCGTGGAGACCGGCACGCATGCGCTGCGGCTGATCTACTCGGGGTTGTTCGACCGCTTCCCGCGGCTGCAGATGATCTTGGGGCACCTGGGCGAAATGCTGCCGTTCGCCGCCCACCGGATCGATCGCTACTACGGTCTTGCCGGCGATCCGGATGCCGGGCACAAGCTGCGCCGGTTGCCGTCGGAATACCTGCGCTCGAACTTCTATGTGACCACCAGCGGCAACTTCTCGGCGCCGGCGTTTGCTTGCACGCTGGAAGTCATGTCGGCCGATCGGGTGATGTTCTCGGTCGATTATCCGATGGACGACAACATGGCCGGCGCGAAGTTCCTCGCCGATTTTCCGTTCGGCGACGAGCTACGGCAGAAGGTCGCCGCCGGTAATGCACAGCGGCTGTTCAAGGACAAGATCCCGGCGCTGTAGCTGCGACGCAGCTCGGGCTGCGGTCTTAGTCTGTGGAGCCTAGGGGAATCGAACCCCTGACACCCGCCTTGCAAAGGCGGTGCTCTACCAACTGAGCTAAGGCCCCTCATCGTTGCGGACCGGGTGACCGGGCGTGTGATCAGAGGCCGGATCCGGCGCCAGGTGCCACACTTCGGCGCTGCGCCGCACCCGCACCGCCGCCACCACCGCAGCGATCGCTGCCAGTGGTAACGCGAGCCGCACGCAACGCCTTGACGGGCACATGGTCGTGGGCCTAGGAGGACTCGAACCTCCGACCTCTTCGTTATCAGCGAAGCGCTCTAACCGCCTGAGCTATAGGCCCGGATTCCGGACACGGCCGAGCGACGAGATTACCGCAATCGCCGCCCCACCCCCAAAATGCTAATCCCGGTCGGCCAGCGTCACCTCGATGCCGCCGATCAGATCGGTGGTGAGGTTGTAGACGAACGCCCCGATGGTGGCCATCGCGGTCATCAAAACGATGTTGACCAAGCCGATCAGTACGGCGCCGCCGAAGATCGTGCCGCTGGAGACCAGTTCCGCGCTGCTTCCGCTGGTGTTGTTGAGCAGGTCGCCGACGTTGCTGTTGAGCTTGGCCCACACGCCCATCCCGCCGAGCACCAGGTACAGGAACGCCACCGAGATCATCCAGACGAAGAACAGGGCCACCGACAGCAGCAGCGACACCTTCAGCGTGCTCCACGGATCGATCCGCCGGATCTGCATGCTGGCCCGCACCGGGCCGCGGCCTCGCCGGGACGATACCTGCACCCGGGATTCGCGGGATTCGGTGGTCACCGGACGGCCGGCGGCGGCCGTAGGTCCCGGCGCGTCGGCCGGGCGGTCGGGCGCGGCCCTGCGCTGTGCCCGAGGGATAGGTCCCGACAGATCGGGCAACTCACTGGCGTAGGCCTCAACCGGTGGACCGTCACCGCGGGCCGGAAGTTCGTCAGGCTCGGGTGGGCTCGTCTTCACCGGCGCGGGCGGGACCGCCGGTGCCGAAGTACCGGTGATGAAGCGGTTCAACCGGGCGTCGACGGCAGAACTCGGGCCGGGTGGCCGCACGTCGGTCGGCGGATCGTTCGGTTGCCACTGCCCCGGCTGAGACGGCCAGGCGCCACCTCGGTGCCGCGACGCAGTGTCTGCGGGCTCTGACGTGCGGCCAGGCCCGGTCGTCGCCCGGTGTGCACCGGCACGCTCGGCCACAGCATCCCCATTCGGTAAGTCGCCCGTATTAGGGGCGCCCGGCTCGTTCGGTGAGGTCACCCCGACTCCTAACATGTATACCCAGGCCGCTGAGTCTAGTTGCCCTGGTCTTCGCGGGCGGATCCGCCATCCGGATGGTCATCGGGCGGGCTACACCACACCACCGTCACCGGCACCGCCGACCCCTCTCCGGCCCGAAATCCGGCCGCGGATTCAACATCGGCCGCGCTGCACCCGACCACGTATCCGGGGATTGCGATCGATCCGCCGCGCCGCAACCGCCACAACCGAGAGTACGAGGATTCGCCGTGAAAGCGGACTAGCACACCGCGTCCCCTCAATCGGCCACCGGCGGGCCCACGGCCAGTGTCGCCATGGTTGTCGTGGGCTCGGGTCGTCTTCGGCGTTCCTACTTCTTGTGGCAAATCGAATTGACGGCCGGGCCGGAAGTCACCATGTCGCCTTGGCGCAAGCGCCTTCGAGATCTGACGCAGATCACCTGCGCCACAGCGGTTTCTCGCAACAGGGCATGGTAGTTCCCCCTGCCGATGAGTGTTCATACCGACACCGCGCGCGGCCGCGCACCTCGTCGGCGCGGTGGTTGTCGCGTCGGGGATGCCGTTTCTCGGTGGCAATCTGCGCAGGGCTCGTGGCTCCCCAATCCGTACTTCCGTTTGGTGACCATCGCGCGCACCATGGAGAGATCGGCGGTTCTCACAAGATGGGAGTTGGGTCGGGAACTGGAGAAGCAATGAGCACTGACGGTAGGGCCCAGGGCCTTGGTGCCGCCGGTTTTCCGGCCGGTTGTCCGTCCCCTGGTGCCCCTGGTCAGGTCGGTGCCGCTCCAGCTCCCGCCACCTCGAACCGTGCATGCGGTTCTCCCGCACACGGCTCACCGACGCCGTTGACCGGCGGCATTCGGTTTCTCCCGCCCGGGCTTGTTACGAATCAGCCATCAATCGTTCACACGATCAACCACCAACCCTTTCTGGACACACAGGAGGCACGCGATGAAGGCGAAGGTCGGCGACTACCTCGTGGTCAAGGGCACCACCACCGAACGACATGACCAACATGCCGAGATCACCGAGGTGCGTTCCCAAGACGGCTCGCCGCCATACGTGGTGCGTTGGCTGGTGACTGGGCACGAGGCGACGGTGTACCCGGGTTCCGATGCGGTCGTCGTCAGCGCGGCCGAACACGAGGAGGCCGCACGACGCGCGGCCGGCAGGGCCGGACGCGCCGCGACATAACCGGCACGCCGCTCGGCGCGGTGGACAACGCCGGCCGGGCGGCCTCGCGGAGATATGCGGCCAAAGATTCCGCTCAGTCTGGCGACCAGTGCGGATCCAGGCTCTTCCAATGCCCCCGTGGGCAGAACCCCTCTCCGCGTTCATGCCAATGGGCACAGCAGTACGGGGCCTCACACCGTCGGCAGAAACCAGCGTCATCGTATAAGCCGGCGCTGTGTACCTTCGCGTACGTGAACGGCTCGGCAAAACCACGGGCGATCCGCTCAGCCTCGGCTATCCCGATGTCGTCACCCAACCCATTGCCCGCCTCGATGCCTTCGAAGATGGAGTGCCAATTGCCGCCAGCACCGTAATGCCGTTCGTAGACCCGGCGATCGTCGTCAGACCAGGTCGCGAAGTCGTGTGGCCGCAGTCCCGGCGGCACCAATTCCACGAAGGCGGCCTGCTTGCCACACTGCGCGCACAATATTCGGGCGACAACCCTATCGCCGGCTAAATCAGCCATCACGCGAGAATACTTCAGTCGCCGCCGCGGACGAATCCAGGAATTTCGACCCCGATGCTCGGGTCGCAGCCGTGAGTCGTTAGGGATTTCCCGCTGATGCCGTTTCGACCACACGACCCAGCCCGAGGGCTCGGGAACCCTACTTGCCTGTTCCGTTGCCGTCGTCGGTTTCCCCGACCGCCTCCTCGCTCTCCTCGGCGTTGCGTGCGATGGCCAACAGGGTGTCGCCCTCGCCCAGGTTCATCAAGCGAACACCCTTGGTCTGGCGTCCCGCTTTACGGACCTGGCGCGCCGCGGTGCGGATGACGCCTCCGCCGGAGGTGATCGCGTACAGCTCGCTGTCGTCGTCGACAATCAACGCTCCGACCAGCCTTCCGCGCCGACGGTCATACATCACAGTCAGTACACCCTTGCCGCCGCGGCCCTGCACCGGGTACTCCTCGATCGCGGTGCGTTTGGCATAGCCGCCCGACGTCGCCACCAGCAAGTAGGTGCCTTCACGAACCACGTTCAACGACAACAGCCGGTCGTCGGCGTTGAACCGCATGCCCTGCACGCCGGAGGTGGCCCGGCCCATAGGCCGCAGCGCCTCGTCGGTCGCCGAGAACCGGATCGACTGCCCGTTGGCCGAAACCAGCAACAGGTCATCCTCGGCTGAGCACAACACGGCGCCGACCAGTTCATCTTCGCCGCGCAGATTGATCGCCACGATGCCGCCCGAGCGGTTGGAGTCGAAGTCGGTCAGCTTGGACTTTTTGACCAGCCCGTTCTTGGTGGCCAGCACCAGATACGGCGCGTCCTCGTAACCGCGGATCTGGATGACCTGGGCGATGCGCTCTTCGGGCTGGAAGGCCAACAGGTTGGCGACGTGCTGGCCGCGCGCGGTGCGCGATGCCTCCGGTAGCTCGTAGGCCTTGGCCCGATACACCCGCCCCTGAGTGGTGAAGAACAAGATCCAGTCGTGGGTCGAACAGACGAAGAAGTGCGCGACGATGTCGTCCTGCTTGAGACCGGCGCCCTGTACGCCCTTGCCGCCGCGCTTCTGGCTGCGGTACAGGTCGGTCTTGGTGCGCTTGGCGTAGCCGGTTTCGGTGATGGTGACGACGACGTCCTCGCGGGCGATCAGGTCTTCGTCGCTGACATCGCCGTCGGCGGCGACAATCCGGGTGCGACGGTCGTCGCCGTGCTTGTCGACGATCTCACCGAGTTCGTCGCGCACGATGCCGCGCTGACGCTCGGGCTTGGCCAGGATATCTTCCAAGTCGGCGATCTCGGCCTCGATCTTGGCAAGGTCGTCGACAATGCGCTGACGTTCCAGTGCCGCCAGGCGCCGCAACTGCATGTCCAGGATCGCCTGGGCCTGGATCTCGTCGATGTCGAGCAGCTCGATCAACCCGGCCCGGGCGACGTCGACGGTCTCCGACGCCCGGATCAGCGCGATCACCTCGTCCAGCGCGTCGAGCGCTTTGACCAGGCCGCGCAGAATGTGGGCCCGTTCGTTGGCTTTTCGCAGCCGGTAGCGGGTGCGCCGGATGATGACGTCGAGTTGGTGCTCGACGTAGTAGCGGATCATCTGGTCGAGCCGCAGGGTACGCGGCACCCCGTCGACGATGGAGAGCATGTTGGCGCCGAAGCTCGTCTGCAACTGGGTGTGCTTGTAGAGGTTGTTGAGCACCACCTTGGCCACGGCGTCTCGTTTGAGCTCGACGACGATGCGCACACCGACCCGCTCGCTGCCCTGGTCTTCGATGTTGGCGATGCCGGCAAGCTTGCCGTCGCGGACCTGCTCGGCGATCGAGGTGATGAAGTTGTCGTGGTTGACCTGATACGGCAGCTCGGTGATGACCAGAGAGGTGCGGCCGCGCGAATCTTCTTCCACCTCAACGACTCCGCGCATCCGGATGGAACCGCGGCCGGTCTTGTAGGCGTCGGCGATGCCCTGGGATCCGACAATGAGCCCGGCGGTGGGAAAGTCCGGGCCCTTGACCCGCTCCATCACCGCGGCCAACGTCGTCTCTTCGTCGGCGTCGTAATTGTCCAGCGCCCAGAACACCGCGTCGGCGAGTTCGCGTAGGTTGTGCGGCGGGATGTTGGTGGCCATGCCCACCGCGATACCGCCGGAACCGTTGGCGAGCAGGTTGGGGAACCGGCTGGGCAGCACCGTCGGTTCCTGCACCCGGCCGTCATAGTTGGGGATGAAATCGACTGTCTCCTCGTCGATTTCGCGCAGCATCTCCATGGCCAGCGGGGTCAGCCGGGCCTCGGTGTTGTGGCTGACGAAGCCGTTGGTGAGGAATGCGTGGTCGACGGTATCGACCCGCAGGCTGTACACCGGCTGCACGCCGGCGTCGGTCACGGAGGCGACGCGCGCGTAGTAGAATCGCCCGTCGGTGAGATCGGTTGCGATCGAACGTACATCGGGATCGGCGATGTGCGACAGGATCTCCATGCCGCGAATGCGCCAACTCTGGATACTGTCGATGTTCTGGCGATCGAGCCAATCACGGTCGGCCCACGTCCCGCCCGCATGCTTACGAATGAATTTCGCCAGTCCGGGAACGTGGTCGGCGTCCATTCCGGCGCATGGGGGCATCGAACCCAGGATCGCGGTCAGCTTGGCTTGCTTGGCTCCGCCGAAACCGACTTGTGTTGCGAATGTTTCGGCTTGTGCCCGGGTCGTGATTACCACCATATGCTCGCCCGTGGCATGCCGGTATCGGTGGGACACAACGCCAAACTCCAACAGCAACTGCTGCACATCGACGGCTAGCTGCTTGCTGTGCGTCGAGTAGGAGATCTGAATCGTGTTTCGTGGCAGCGCAGAGCACGATCCGTCACCCTCGAAGAGGGCCTGTAAGAATGCGCGCTTAACGGCGGCCGGGGAACCCCAGAGCCATTCGGGCACCGTCTTGTCTGCCGACCGTTTCCCACAGAGGGCGCCAAGGCGGGACTTCATCAATGCGCCAACGTGGTGGACATTGAGTTGATACAGAACTGAACCAGAGGCGATATTGCGTTGGCACACATAGCGCTTACCACCGACGACCGCGTCATAGGCAGAAACCACCCTGTCGAAGTAATCGCGGTCGAGGTTGTTGAATCCGGCGCGCCCCTCCGACACAAAGCCCTCGGTGATGAAGGCGCCCAACAAGATCGCTTCCATGACGTCGTGCCGCTCCGCGGGACCGAACTCCACCGGTGGGGTGCGCTGTAGCACGACGTGGTCGTTGGGGCGGATCTCCTCGATCAGCTTCCACAACAGCGTCGGCACGCCGCCGACATCGACCAAGCACAGCAATGGATGGTTCGCGGTGCCGGTGACTTCATAGCCTTCGGCCGTGCACACCGTATAGGTCTGATGCTCACCCGAATGAAAGAGGCGATCAGCCACTACTGGGTTGCCGTGCCGATCCAGCACCTTCAGCTCGACCGCATTGTCTGAATTGGGCCGGGCGCCCGGAACGACATCGCCAATGCGCGCCGACTGTCCAAAAGGCAAGCGCACCAACGCGTCTCCGGAAGCACAGTACCTCATCGCGGCCGGTGGATCATTGCCCGGCGAACCGAAGTTGCCCTGACCGTCCACCAGCGGATAACGCAGCGACCACGGCTGAGCCATGCGCACCAGGGTGTCGTAGATCGACGCGTCACCGTGCGGGTGGTAGTTGCCCATCGTCTCCGCAACCGACCGTGCCGACTTGGCGTGGCTTCGATCCGGGCGAAAACCCGAGTCGTACATCGCGTAGAGCACTCGCCGGTGCACCGGCTTGAGACCATCGCGCACTTCCGGCAGGGCTCGGCCGACGATGACGCTCATCGCGTAATCGATGTAGCTGCGCTGCATCTCCTGTTGAATGTCGACCGGCTCGATCCGGTCGAGCGAGTCGTCACCAGGTGGCAGCGTCGTGTCTGTCATCTATTCCTCGTTTGCAACTCGTACGCGGGCACGCTTAGACATCTAAGAAACGAACGTCCTTGGCGTTGCGGGTGATAAAGCTTCGGCGTGCATCCACGTCCTCGCCCATCAGGATGGAGAACAGCTCGTCGGCGGCTGCGGCGTCGTCCAACGTGACTTGACGCAACACCCGCACCGACGGGTCCATCGTGGTTTCCCACAACTCCTTCGCGTCCATTTCGCCTAGACCTTTGTAGCGCTGGATACCGTCTTCCTTGTTGATCTTCTTGCCGGCCTTGAGCCCTGCCTCCAGCAACCCGTCACGCTCACGGTCGGAGTAGGCGAATTCGGGGTCGGAACGTTGCCATTTGAGCTTGTACAGCGGCGGCTGAGCCAAGAACACGTGACCATTCTCGATGAGCGGACGCATGAAGCGGAACAACAACGTCAACAACAACGTCGAGATGTGCTGGCCGTCGACATCGGCATCGGCCATCAGCACGATCTTGTGGTAACGCAGTCTCGCGATGTCGAATTCGTCGTGAATACCGGTGCCCAACGCGGTGATGATCGCCTGGACTTCGGTGTTCTTCAGCACCCGGTCGATGCGGGCCTTCTCGACGTTGATGATCTTGCCGCGCAACGGCAAGATCGCTTGAAACATCGAGTCGCGGCCGCTCTTCGCCGAGCCGCCGGCTGAATCACCCTCCACCACATATAATTCGGACTTACGGGGGTCGGTCGAGCGGCAGTCGGCCAACTTGCCCGGTAGTCCGCCCAGATCGGTTGCGCTCTTGCGGCGCACCAACTCGCGCGCCTTGCGGGCCGCAATCCTGGCCTGCGCCGATGAAACTGCCTTGTTGACAACGGTTTTAGCATCAGCGGGGTTGGCCTCGAACCAATGGGTGAGCTGTTCATTGCACACCTTCTGCACGAACGACTTCACCTCGGTGTTGCCTAGTTTCGTCTTGGTCTGGCCCTCGAACTGCGGTTCGCTGACTTTGACCGAAATCACCGCGGCCAACCCTTCCCGGATGTCGTCGCCGGTGAGGTTGGGGTCCTTGTCTTTGAGCAGTTTGCGGTCCTTGGCGTACTTGTTCACCACGGACGTGAGCGCGCTGCGGAACCCTTCTTCATGGGTCCCGCCCTCATGGGTGTTGATGGTGTTGGCGAAGGTGTGCACCGACTCCGAATAGCCGGCATTCCACTGCATCGCGATCTCCACTTCGTGGCCGGTCCCCTTTCCGGAGAAGTCGACGATGCTGCTGTGGATGGCGTTCTTGGTGCGGTTGATGTGCTTGACGAAGTCAACCAAGCCACCGGGATAGTGAAAGGTACGCTTCTTCACCTTGTGGGGGGCGGTGAATTCGGCCGCCTTCTCACTGGCCGACTTCGGGGCCTCGGCGACGTCGCTGACCACCTCGTCGACCACTTCGTCCTGGGTTACCCGCTGATCGGTCAGGTTGATGGTGAGCCCCTTGTTGAGAAACGCCATCTCCTGCAACCGTCGCGCGACGGTTTCGAAGTCGTACTCGGTGGTTTCAAAAACGTTGGGGTCGGCCCAGAACCGCACCGTCGTGCCGGTCTTCTTCGTCGGCGCGCCTTGCTTGAGTCCCATCGGCTCGGACTTCTCATAAACTTGCGACCACTCATGGCCGTCGCGCTTGATCTCCACCTCCAGCCGGATGGACAGCGCGTTGACCACCGAGACACCCACACCGTGCAGTCCACCCGATATCGCATAGGCGTCGGAATCGAACTTCCCACCGGCGTGCAACTGGGTCATCACCACGTCCACGGTCGGTATGCCGGAGGCGTGCATCGCGACCGGGATTCCGCGGCCGTCGTCGGTCACCTCGACACCGCCGTCCTCGAGCAGCACCACACTTACGGTGGCCGCGTAACCGGCCATCGCCTCGTCGACCGCGTTGTCGACCACCTCCCAGATGAGATGGTGCAGACCACGCTCACCGGTCGAGCCGATGTACATGCCCGGGCGTTTGCGGACGGCCTCTAACCCCTCGAGAATCGTGATGGATGCAGCGCCGTATTCGTCTTGGGCCTTCTTCTTCTGGGCAGCCACGGTCCGAATGCTCTCCTCGGGGTTGCAATGCGAGCGGTTCAGTCACCGCAGCGGGTCGTGTACCTACTCTACCGTGAGCAGCTGTCCGCACCGATTCTCTAGGCGCGTTTCCACCTATCTAACTGCGCCGTGCGCTCGATATCTTCTTTGAGGACGCCTCCCGACGTTGGGGATGCGGGTCCGCTTCGTCCTGGTGGATTTGAGACGCGGACGAAACGCCACTCAGGCCCGACGCCTGATGGACCCGGGTCACGGTCTAGCCGTAGGTGTCGCGCGGACCTCTGCCGGCGATGTGCCGCGGTCCTTTGCGCCACGACGGTGTGGCCGGGCCGGTGATTTTCAGCCTGGTCACCACGCCGTTACCGACCGCGGCAGCGATCTTGGCCAGTAGTTGTGTCTGCATGATCCGCAACTGCGTGGCCCATGCGGTCGATTCGGCGGTCACGCTGAGCACACCGTCGTCCAGCGAGGTGGGAGTCGCGTGGTCGGCGATCTGCTGGCCGACGACCGCAGCCCACTGGCCCAGCACGGTGCCCTCGGCGACACGTCCGGACCAACCGCGCTTCTTCGCCAGTTCGCGGGCTAACTTGCCCAACGGTTGCGGATCGCGAACGTCGGGTCCCGGACCCGACCAGCTTCGGCGCTGTCCGGCGACGCGTCGCGACGAAACCGGCTGCGTCACCGGCCCGCGGCCGAGATCGCGTCCCCGGGCACGAGCAGCGGCCCGAGCCTCTGCCAGGGTCCGTCGGACCAAGTCGATACCGTTGTCGGGTTGCGGGGTAGGCTCCTGGCTCGATTGTTCGCCGTTCACGCTGACACCACCGATACTCGTCCGTCGTCACCGTCACGCAAATCGATCTGTACCCGTTTCGCGTCCCAACCCGCCGGAATATCTTCCGGCACCGCCGCGGTCACCACAACTTGTTCGGCCGACTCCGCCACACTCGCCAGGGCCCTGCGGCGCTTGGTATCCAATTCGGCAAAGACATCGTCCAACAACAACACCGGGTCGCTACCCTCGACCCGCAACAGTTCGTAGGCGGCCAGCCGCAGCGCCACCGCCATCGACCATGATTCTCCGTGGCTGGCAAAGCCTTTGGCGGGTTGGTCACCCAACCGCAATTCCAGGTCGTCGCGGTGCGGGCCGACCAGGCACACCCCACGTTCCACCTCGGCGTCGCGGCGCGCGGCCAGCGCGGCCAGCAGCCGGGTCTCCAGCTGCTCACGATCGGCAGCCCCGTCGGTCTCATCAGGTCCGGCGACCACCGACGTCATGCTGGCCCGGTATTCGATGGACGCCGTGCGGGACTCCGGCGCCAGCAGTTGATACGCCTTTGCCACCTCCGGGGCCAATTGGCTGACCAAATCCATACGGGCGGCCATCAATTCGGCGCCGTGCTCGGCCAGTCGGCTGTCCCAGACATCCAGGGTGTCCAGCACACCGCGGTCGCCTCGATACCGCGCGCCCGCTACGGATTTCAGCAGCGCGGTACGCTGCCGCAGCACCCTGTCGTAGTCGGCCCGGACCGCGGCCACGGCGGGGCGCCGTAGTGTCGCCAAATCGTCGAGGTAACGTCGCCGATCCGCCGGATCTCCGCGGACCAATGCCAAATCCTCGGGAGCGAACAGCACTGCTCGCAACACCCCGACCACTTCACGGGTGCTGCGCACCCGTGACCGGTTCAGCCGGGCCTTATTGGCCCGTCCCGCGGCGATCTCGAGGTCCACCGCACATTCCCGACCGTCGCTGACCACGATCGTCGAGATCACCGCACGGTCGGCGCCTGCCCGGATCAGCGGCGCGTCGGTGCCGACCCGATGCGAACCCAAAGTGCTCGAATACCACAGTGCTTCAATAAGATTAGTCTTGCCGAACCCGTTCGGACCAACGAACACGGTCCGCCCCGGGTGTAATTCGAGATCCGCGTGCGCCCAGGAGCGGAAATCACGCAAACCCAAATGCCGGACGTACACCTACTTCGGCACCACAGCGATCAGCCCGGCAACCGAACCGGCATCAGGAGGTAGACGTAGTCCGTCGGCACCGCCGGAAAGGGACCGCTACCGGTCGGCATGACATCCTCGGCTGATGCGGGACGCAGCAAAGCAGGCTTTCCCGGGGCGGTGAAACCAAACGAAACCCGCTCGGAATGCAACGACGCCAGACCGTCGGTCAGATATGTCGGGTTGAACGCGATCGTCAACGGTTCACCGGCGAAGTCGACAGCAAGGTCTTCCTCGGCTCGTCCGACATCATCGGCGCCGGCGGAAAGCCGCAGCGTCTCTTCGGCGAATTCCATGCGGACCTGCGCGCCGCGATCGGCGACCAGCGCGACCAGCTTGATCGCTTCGGTCAACTCCGCCACATCAGCGGTGGCGACCGCGGTGTGCTCGACCGGCAGTAGTTGGCGAAATTTCGGAAACTCCGCGTCCAGCAGCCGGGTCGTGCTGCGCTTGCCGTTACCGCTGATCCCCAACAGCCCGTCCTTGCCGACGCCGGTGCCGGCACCCAATGACAGCCGGACATCAGATCCGTCACTGTTGGCTTTGGCGGCCTCGGCCAACGTCTTGGCCGGCACCAGCACCGACGCTTCGACCTCGGGCGACAACACGGTCCACGTCAATTCGCGTACCGCGAGGCGGAATCTGTCGGTTGCCGCCAAAACCACCGTCTCACCGGAGATCTCGACGCGGATACCGGTCAGCATCGGCAGTGTGTCGTCACGACCGGCCGCGATGGCGACCTGACTGATGGCCTCGGCGAACAGATCCGACGGCAACGTGCCGGTGTCATCGGGCAGCGTCGGCAGCGTCGGGTAGTCCTCCACCGCCATCGTCGGCAGCGAGAACCTGGCGTTTCCGCAAGTCAAGGCGACCCGGTTACCGTCGACGAAGAAATCGACCGGCTTATTGGGCAAGGCGCGAGTGATATCGGACAACAGCCGACCTGAAACCAAAACACTTCCCGGAGTAGCTATTTCGGCAGCAACCTGTACTTCGGCGGAAACCTCGTAATCGAATCCGGAAATTGTCAGCCCGTCGTCAGAGCCCGTCAACAGCACACCTGAGAGCACCGGGACCGCTGGCCTGGTCGGCAGGTTCTTCGCCACCCACGACACCGCCTCGGCGAACGACTCCTTCACCAAGCGAAACTTCAAGTCGGTGAGACCAGTCTGGGTCGTAGCCGCGTCCATTGCGTCCCTTCACCTAACAGTGAGTTCGATCCCTAGATCCGTGAGCCAGCTCCCGCCGCCGGCATCGCGATTGCCCGTGACATAGCGCCGCAACGGCAGTCGAACAACAACCGTAGAACGTCTGGCTCCAAGTTGAAAGCTAATCGTCAACGCTGACATGTCGGGCTGCGCACCCTCACGAGGGACGCGGTATGACGGGTGTCCCCAGACCCGTTCTTCTAAGGACAACCTTCGAATAGATTTCAATAACAGTAATAAGGGGTGTGAGTTTTGGGGATGGCCCGGAATCGGTGCTGTTAGGCGACGAACCGGGGTGTGGATGACGACCTTGCCGGCTGTGTGGGCCGTGTTAGCTGCTGGGGATGAAGCGGCAGGTGTACAAAGGAAGACCCAAGTGTGCAATCCAGTTTCGGGTGGCTGTACACACAACTACACACATCGAATCGGTGTGGTTGCTGTGACTGGCGGGAGAGAAGTTTTTTGCAGAAAGCGACCGGAAATGGACCGGGATCATCGCTTGGAGCGCTGACGGATCCTTGTCGTGAGCTCTTTGACGTGATCGAAGACTTCGCGGCGTTCGGCCATTTCGGACAAGATCTTGCGTTGGGCGTACATGACCGTGGTGTGGTCGCGGCCGAACGCCTGACCGATCTTGGGCAGAGACAGATCGGTGAGCTCACGGCAGAGATACATCGCGATCTGGCGCGACTGGGCCAACGATCGGGTCTTGCCCGGTCCGCGCAGCTCTTCGACCGTGGTGTCGAAGTACTCGGCGGTGGCGGCCATGATGGTCGCCGCGCTGATCTGCATGGCGGTGGCGTCGGCGATGAGGTCGCGCAGCACGATCTCGGCCAAGGCTTTGTCGATCGGGGTCTTGTTCAGGGAGGCGAATGCGGTGACCCGGATCAGTGCACCCTCGAGTTCGCGGATGTTGCGTTCGATGCTGCTGGCAATGAGTTCCAGGACGTCGTCGGGTACCGCGAGCCGTTCCATCTGTGCCTTCTTGCGCAAGATGGCGATGCGGGTCTCCAACTCCGGGGGCTGCACATCGGTGATCAGGCCCCATTCGAACCGGGTCCGCAGCCGGTCTTCGAGCGTGGCGAGCTGTTTGGGCGGCCGGTCGGAGGAGATGACGATCTGCTTGTTCGCGTTGTGCAGCGTGTTGAAGGTGTGGAAGAACTCCTCCTGAATGCCTTCCTTGCCTTCGATGAACTGGATGTCATCGACGAGCAACACGTCGACGTCGCGGTAGCTGCGCTTGAAGGCGACCTTGCGGTCGTCACGCAAGGAGTTGATGAAGTCGTTGGTGAATTCTTCGGTGGAGACGTACTTGACCCGCATCCCCGGGAACAGTCGCTGCGTGTAATTGCCGGCGGCGTGCAAGAGGTGAGTTTTCCCGAGTCCCGACTCGCCCCAGATGAAGAGGGGGTTGTAGGCGCGCGCAGGTGCTTCGGCGATGGCGAGGGTGGCGGCGTGTGCGAACCGATTGGAGGCGCCGATAACGAAGGTGTCGAAGGTGTAGCGGCGGTTGAGGCTGGTTCCACCGGTGGCGGCGACCGTATCGGTGCCCGACGGGCGCTTGGTGAAGTAGGTGGGCCAATTGGGTCGGGGGCTGCCGGCATTCTCGTCGGCGTCGTCGTTGTCTCCGATGGTTTCGGGTTCCCGGGAGATTTCCAGGCCGGGCTCATCGGCCGGCTGAGCGCTCTCGTCGGCGTCAGCGGAGGGTGGAGGTGGCGCGATGCGAACACCGAGTTGGATCTGGTGGCCGAGTCGTCGGCTCAGCGCGTCGGTGATCGGGGTACGCAGGTGACGCTCGATTTCGTTTTGGACGAAGCTGCTCGGCACCGACAACAGCGCAAACCCCTCGACGATGGTGAGCGGCTGGACAAGGTTCAACCATGCTCGTTGCTGAGGGGTGAGGGGAGTGGTGAGGGTGGTGCCAGTGCCCGGGATGCCGTCGGCGCTGAGTTCCCCGTTGAGTTCGGAGACGACCGCATTCCACACCGTGGCAAAGCCGGACCCGGGATCATCGGTCAACGACGCATCCCCCTGGTCCGAGATCGAGGTGCAATTGTCGGCGAGAAGCAAACTGTCCACATGGTTATCCACAGTTGTGGAAAGGACGGTCGACTACGTTCCGTAGCCTTTCGGCCACGGCTCGCGATTTCCGCGCTGCATCCAACCACCAGGCTGTCGGGGCAGCTAGTCGATCCGCCATCCTCGCTTCATCGTCGGCCGCCGTTTCAGTCCGAAACAGCACTGCCCGAAGCTAACAGTTTTCGGTGCGGCTGCCAACAGTTCTTTCGTTTTCCGTTGACGGTCCTTGGATGTGCGTGCAATACGGAGTGCGTTAGAGGCAGCCATCTTTCGGGGCGGGGCGGTTCGTCCTGAGTCTGTTGGGACTGGCGAGGTTTGACCAGGCGAAGCCTCGTCAGTACCCTCAAACAGTCGCCCGAAAGTCGGCGATACGGCTGCGACCTGGATTATGCCTCCGGGGACCGCGCCGGCCAGCAGCCAGACCACCTCCGGCCGCCGACTGTGCGAGATGAGCGGGCGGATGGTATGCGAGACACATCGAGGAGAACGTCGTGGCCAAGGGCAAGCGGACCTTCCAGCCGAACAACCGGCGCCGAGCCCGCGTTCATGGTTTTCGGCTGAGGATGCGTACTCGGGCCGGGCGAGCCATCGTGTCCGGCCGGCGCCGTAAAGGCCGTCGCGCACTGACTGCCTGATCGTCACGGCAGGTTTCTTAGCGGTGCTGTCCGCACGCAACCGCATGAGGCGGTCAACCGAGTTTGACGCAACCGTCAAGTACGGGATCCGTACCGTACAGCCCGACGTCGTCGTCCATGTCCGTCGGGGTAACCAATCGCAGGACTGCAACGGTCCGCGGGTGGGATTGATCATCGCTAAATCGGTGGGTACCGCGGTCGAACGCCATCGGGTGGCACGTCGGTTGCGACACGTGGCCCGGCCGTTGTTGGGCGACCTGCATCCGTGCGACCAGGTGGTGATCCGGGCACTGCCGAGCAGTCGGCACGTCTCGTCGGTATGGCTGCAACAACAGGTGCGACGTGGCTTGCGACGCGCGTCCGAATCGGCGGGTAACGGCCGGTGACCCAGTTGGCGTGGAGTCCCGCGAGCGTGGCGAAGGCCACCGGGCGTTGGACAGCCCGCGGACTGATTTTCATGATCAATCTCTACCGGCACATGGTTTCTCCGCTACGGCCGGCCTCCTGTCGCTTCGTCCCAACCTGCAGCCAGTACGCCGTGGCTGCGCTGACCGAATACGGCCTGATCCGGGGCAGTTGGCTGACGGTAGCCAGGCTCGCTAAGTGCGGACCCTGGCATCGGGGAGGATGGGATCCGATACCAGAGCGCCGGGGATGTTCGGACTGCGATGTCCGCGGGGACCTGCCGGCGAAGCAAGGGGAGAGTGAGTCTTTTGTTTGATTTCTTCAGCCTCGACTTCGTCTACTACCCGGTGTCGTGGATCATGTGGATTTGGTACAAGCTGTTCGGGCTGATCTTCGGGCCGTCGAACTTTTTCGCGTGGGCGCTGTCAGTGATGTTCCTGGTGTTCACGCTGCGTGCCTTGCTCTACAAACCGTTCGTCCGGCAGATCCGTACCACCCGTCAGATGCAAGAACTGCAGCCGCAGATCAAGGCGCTGCAGAAGAAGTACGGCAAGGATCGCCAGCGTATGGCGATGGAGATGCAGAAGCTGCAACGCGAACACGGGTTCAACCCGATCCTGGGCTGCCTGCCCATGCTGGCGCAGATCCCGGTGTTCCTGGGCCTGTATCACGTGTTGCGTTCGTTCAACCGGACGACGGGCGGTTTCGGCCAGCCACAGATGTCGGTGGTGGAGAACCGGCTCACCGGCAATTACGTCTTCACCCCCACCGACGTGGGTCACTTCCTAGACGCCAACCTGTTCGGCGCCCCGATCGGGGCGTCGATGACTCAGCGCGGTGGGTTGGACGCCTTCGTCGATTTCAGTCGGCCCGCGGTGATTGCGGTTGGTGTTCCGGTGATGATCCTGGCCGGGATCGCGACCTACTTCAATAGCCGGGCATCCATTGCCCGGCAGAGTCCGGAAGCGGCGGCGAACCCGCAGACGGCGATGATGAACAAGTTGGCGCTCTATGTTTTCCCGCTGGGCGTCGTCGTCGGCGGCCCGTTCCTTCCGCTGGCGATCATCCTCTATTGGTTTTCGAACAACATCTGGACATTTGGCCAGCAGCATTACGTGTTCGGGATGATCGAAAAAGAAGACGAGGCCAAGAGGCAGGAAGTGTTGCAGCGCAGGGCGGCCAACGCCCCTGCCCCGGGAGCCAAGCCGAAGCGCCTGCCCAGGACGGCGGCTGCCGGCGGTGACGGGTCGGTGGCCGATCCGGATGCCGCGGGTGGCGCCAAGAACGCGGGCCCGGCCGGTGAGAGCCCGGAAGGGAAGTCCGAGAAAGCGCCCGGGACACAGGCGGGCAAGCCGCCTCAGGCCGGCCGGAACAACGCCCCTGCCGGCCGTACACCGCGCCCGGGTGCGCGGCCAAAGAAGCGCAAACGGTAAGAGCGCGTCACAGCCTTTGCGGGACGAGCGGCACGACCGCCCAGAAAGCCTTAGCAGAATGCCGCGAAACATCGCCAACACTGACCCGTGAGTGAGGGAGAAAGACATGACTGATGCCGAAACCACCGAACTCGACATAGAGCGCAAGGCGGCGGCGGGGGATGTCCCAGACGTCGGAGAAGACGTGATGCCGGCGGAGGTCGGTGCCGACGAGACCGACCTCGAAGAGCGGTTGGTCGCCGAGGGAGAGATCGCCGGGGACTACTTGGAAGAGTTGTTGGATCTTCTGGACTTCGACGGCGATATCGATCTGGACGTCGAGGGTAACCGCGCGGTGGTGAGCATCGACGGCAGCGACGACCTGAACAAGTTGGTGGGTCGCGGGGGAGAGGTGCTGGATGCTCTGCAGGAGCTCACCCGATTGGCAGTGCATCAGAAGACCGGAGTGCGCAGTCGGTTGATGCTCGACATCGCAAGCTGGCGCCGGCGGCGCCGAGAAGAATTAGCGGCATTGGGGGAAAAGGTGGCGCGCCGTGTTGCCGAGAGCGGTGAACGTCAGGAGCTCGCGCCGATGACACCGTTCGAACGCAAGATCGTCCACGATGCCGTGGCGGCGGTGCCCGGTGTGCACAGCGAAAGCGAGGGTATTGAGCCGTCGCGCCGAGTTGTGGTGTTGCGCGACTAACCCGTTATCCGACCGCTATCTCGGCGCGACCTGGTGTCGGTGAGTTACAGCTATGTGGTTCCGGCGGCAGGGCCGTCGGCGGTGCTCGGAAGATCGGAGAATGTTTCACGTGAAACATGGACGCTTTCCCGAGCCGCGCAGGCTGGTGCGAGCCGGGTTGGAACCGATGCATCCCGACCGGTCCGCCATCCCGGAGGCGATCTTCGGTGACCGGCTTGGACTTGCCCGGAGATACGCCGACTGGTTGGCGGGACCCGGGGCCGAACGCGGGTTATTGGGCCCCCGTGAGGCCGAGCGAATGTGGGAGCGGCACCTATTGAACTGTGCCGTGATCGGCGAACTTGTGGATCCCGGTGAGCGGATAGTTGACATCGGTAGCGGCGCTGGACTGCCCGGTGTGCCGCTGGCCCTCGCACGGCCCGACCTTCGAATCGTTCTGCTGGAGCCGCTGCTGCGCCGCAGCGAATTTCTGCGGGAGGTCGTCGCGGACCTGGGGCTGGCAGTGGATGTGGTGCGGGGCCGAGCCGAGGACCCGGCGGTACGGAAGCGGCTTGGCGCCAGCGATGCCGCGGTGTCGAGAGCGGTGGCCCCATTGGACAAATTGACGAAGTGGAGTATGGCGTTGCTGAAGCGTGACGGGCGAATGCTTGCGATCAAGGGAGAGCGGGCTGCCGATGAAGTGGAAAAGTATCGGCGTGTAATGGCCGCATCGGGTGTGCGTGATGTCAGGGTAGTGGAATGTGGCGCGAACTATTTACGGCCAATCGCAACCGTGGTGGTGGCCCGGCGCGAAGGACGGGACCGACCGCAGCGGGGGCAATCAGCGCACCGGGTAACGATATGAACGCGCGGCGACTTTTCGGCGCACCGGCACCAGCTGTTCCTGCGGCGGAGCCGGGGATCTTGTCGGCTCGGCCTGCGTCGCTCGCTTCAGTAGGCGCGCCCAGCGGGGAAGTATCCGCAGTCTGCGCCATGCCGCCGGGGTCCGAGGTCGCGCCGACGGTTACCGCCCACTCGGCGAGGACCTCGGCGGGTGCCAATGCGATGGATAGCGGTAGGCCGACAGCCTTGCTACCGCCAGATTTGGCGTCGGCGGCGGAAACAACGCACAATCCCACGGTGAATGTTTCACGTGAAACATCAACCGAAATCGACACCCCGATCGGCGCCGCGGCCGAACGCGCCATGCGCGTCCTACACACCACCCATGAACCGTTGCCGCGCCCGCATCAGCGGCGCCTATTCACCGTCGCCAACCAGAAGGGCGGTGTGGGCAAGACGACCACCGCCGTCAACCTCGCCGCCGCCCTTGCTGTGCAGGGACTCAAGACGCTCGTCATCGATCTCGATCCACAGGGCAACGCGAGCACGGCGCTAGGCATCACCGAACGGCAATCCGGGACGCCGTCGTCCTACGAAGTGCTCATCGGCGAGGTGTCGTTGCGGCAGGCGATACGGCGTAGCCCTCACAGCGAACGACTGTTCTGCGTGCCGGCGACAATCGACCTCGCCGGCGCCGAGATCGAACTGGTGAGCATGGTGGCGCGCGAGAACCGGTTGCGTACCGCGCTGGCCGAGCTCGACAATCTCGACTTCGACTACGTCTTTGTCGACTGCCCCCCGTCGTTGGGACTGCTCACCATCAACGCACTGGTCGCCGCCCCGGAAGTGCTGATCCCGATTCAGTGTGAGTATTACGCGCTGGAGGGCGTGTCACAGCTGATGCGCAATATCGAGATGGTGAAGGCACACCTCAACCCCGAACTCAAAGTCACCACGGTAATCCTGACGATGTACGACGGACGCACGAAGCTGGCCGATCAGGTGGCGGAAGAGGTCCGCCGGTATTTCGGAAGCAAGGTCTTGCGGACGGTGATTCCACGCAGCGTCAAGGTATCGGAGGCGCCGGGCTACAGCATGACGATCATCGATTACGATCCCGGTTCGCGTGGAGCAATGAGCTACCTCGATGCCAGTCGCGAACTAGCCGATCGTGATCGACCATCAGCCGGGAAGGGACGACTATGACACAGCCGTCACGCCGGAAAGGCGGCCTTGGGCGGGGACTGGCTTCACTGATTCCCACCGGTCCTGCCGACGGTGAGGCGGGGCCGTCGTTCGGCCCACGGATGGGGTCGGCGACCGCCGACGTCGTGATCGGCGGGCCCACGCTCGACGCCAGCCCGATGGGTGCGGTGTACCGCGAAATAGACCCGTCGGACATCGAGGCGAATCCTCGGCAACCGCGCCAGGTTTTCGACCAAGAGGCGCTGCAGGAATTGGTGCACTCGATCCGCGAGTTCGGGCTCTTGCAGCCGATTGTCGTGCGGGCGATCGAGGCAACACCGAGCGGTGCGCGCTACCAAATCGTGATGGGCGAGCGACGTTGGCGCGCTGCCCAAGAGGCCGGCCTGCCCACGATTCCCGCTATCGTGCGCGAAACCGGTGACGACAGTCTGCTACGCGACGCCCTGTTGGAAAACATCCATCGGGTCCAGTTGAACCCGCTGGAGGAGGCGGCCGCCTACCAACAGCTACTCGATGAATTCGGCGTCACCCACGATGAACTGGCCGCACGCATCGGCCGGTCGCGCCCGTTGATCACCAACATGATCCGGTTGCTCAAACTCCCGATCCCCGTTCAGCGCCGGGTAGCCGCAGGGGTGCTGTCGGCTGGTCATGCGCGCGCGCTGCTGTCGCTGGAGGCCGGGCCGGAGGCACAGGAGGAACTGGCGAGCCGGATCGTTGCTGAGGGCCTGTCGGTGCGAGCCACCGAGGAGGCCGTCACCCTGGCCAACCGAGCCGGTGCCAGCACACCGACCCCGCCGCGGCGCAAACCGATCCAAATGCCCGGACTTCAAGACGTTGCCGAGCGACTGTCGACCGCCTTCGACACCCGGGTCACGGTCAGCCTTGGCAAGCGCAAGGGCAAGATCGTGGTGGAGTTCGGCTCGGTGGACGATTTGCAGCGGATCATCGGCTTGATGACCGATACCAAGGTGTGAGCGGTAACAGCGGGTAATTACGTCACTGTGACACTGACGCGGTTCCGGAATAGGGAGGCAGTGCTCGTTGCGGTGTACTTCGATGCAGACCCTATGCGCGCCAAGGGTTTTCGTGACGCCGCCGATACACTGTGATCAGCGGAGCCAGTCATGACGCGGCAGCGGCCGGTGGCGGCCCGGGTGGCCAACCGATACTGGCCCAACCGCGACCAACTCTCCTATCCTGGAGAGGTTGCTGGTGCACATCAGCCGGGGGAGATCGGGGCTGTGGGCGTGGCCGTGCGACAACGCGGACCGAAGGGCCCGCAGAGGAGCGGGGCTGACGGTTGCAGTACCGCACGGAGGCCAGGAGACTAGTGTCTGCTCGTATTACAGCGCTGCGGCTCGAAGCCTTCGAGCAGCTTCCCAAGCACGCGCGCCGGTGCGTCTTCTGGGAAGTGGACCCCGCGACCCTGGGCAACGATCACCACCTTGCCGACCCCGAATTCGAAAAAGAGGCCTGGCTGTCAATGGTGATGTTGGAGTGGGGTTCGTGCGGTCAGGTGGCGACGGCCATCCCGGATGAACGCAGTGACGCCGAACCGCCCTGTTTGGGGTATGTGTTCTACGCTCCGCCCCGAGCGGTACCGCGGGCCCGTCGGTTCCCGACGGCCCCGGTGTCTGCCGATGCGGTGCTGTTGACGTCGATGGGTATCGAACGCGGACAAGCCCCCGATGATTTGCCGCACAGCCTGATCGCTGGGGTGGTCGACGAACTGGTCCGACGCGGGGTACGCGCGCTGGAGGCTTTCGGCCGCACTGCGGAGGTGGCCGACTTACAGGATCCTGGATCGGTCGATCCCGAGGTGCGCCCGGTGCTCGAGGCCGTCGGTGACTGCTCCGTCGACCACTGCGTCATCGATGCAGACTTCTTGACCGACATGGGTTTTGTGGTGGTGGCCCCGCACAGGTACTTCCCGCGGTTGCGGCTCGAACTTGACAAAGGCTTTGGGTGGAAGGCCGAGGTAGAGGCGGCTTTGGAGCGATTGCTGGAAAATGCGCAGCTGCAACAACCCGTGGGGGCGGCTACTGCGGCCAGTTCCAGGGCCAGTTCCAGGGCCAGTCAAGGCCAGCAATGCCCTCTGACGGCTCGGAAAACGATGTGCCCTGGGAACTTCAAGAATTCAGGAACCGCCGAGCCGGCTGGCCCGCTCCACCGACAGCTCGTGGGCCAATAACTCGGCGAAAGTAAAAGTGCCTGTGGGCCGGTCGTTTTTGCCCAACAAGTAGAGGCGCTTGACGGCGGCAAGAATACCTTCGGCAATGGCGTCGCGGGTCTGTGTTGAGACCAGCATCTGTCGGTCATGGGGGTTGGTGATGTAGCCGATGTCGACTTGAACGGTCGGCATCCGAGTCAGCCGCAACAGATCCCATGTCCGGCCATGGGTACGGCAATCCCGTAAACCAGTGCGCGCCACTACTTCTCGCTGAATGAAGTCAGCCAGATTGCGACCGATGGTGGAGACCGACCCGTGCGAGTTGCCGAAGTGGAACGAGGCGACGCCGTTAGCCGAAGGGCTGGCTTGGGTTTCGCAGCGCAGGCTGATCATCAGGTCTGCGCCAACCGCATTGGCGGTGGCGGCGCGTTCGGCATCTGACGGGCTGCGGTTGGCTGGTCGGGACAGAAAGGTCTCCATGCCGATGGCCGACATTCGTCCTTCGAGGCGACTCGCCAAGTCCCACAAGACGTCTGCCTCGCTGATCGGCCCGGCTGGGCCCTGGGTGATCAGGCCGTGATCGGCGCCGCCGCGGCCGGGATCGACGATGATGCGCTTGCCGGACAACTTGGGACCCGAACGACGGACCAGCTCCTCTTCCCGAATCGCGTGCGGCGAGCCGCCGCTGACCCGCGAACTGAGAAAGTACAAGGACCGCAACGTTTCCGGGCCGCAGATACCGTCGGCGGCGAGCCCGTACTCACGCTGGTACGACATCAGCGCATTGTGGGTCTGCAACCCGAAATATCCGTCGACCAGCCCCGTGTAGAACCCGAGATCTTGTAGTCGAGCCTGTAGTGTCGCGACATCGTCGCCGTATAGGGGCGCGCCGAATTGGTGATAGAGCGTGCGGGCGCCGAGCCGATAGGAAGCCTCCTTCAGCGCCCGATAGGTGGCCTCGCCGACGATTCCGTCAACAAGCAGTCCACGATGCTGCTGGAAAGCCCGTACCGCTTGGTCGAGTTCGGTGTCGAAGACCTCGAGCGCGACGTGGCGGCCCGTGGTCAGATCTTCGTCGGGATTATCCAGCATCCCCAGCGCGGCCAGCGCAGCGCGGATCTCGGTGACAGCGGCGCTACGGTCACCACAGCGCAGCGCGTCGCCGTCTTCGCGGCGCGGACTCGGCATACCAAAGGCCCTCCAGGACTCACTGATCTCGCTGACAAATGCAACACAGCTAGCCGCCATTGTCGCAGACGCTTCCCAATTTCGGGAAAACCCCAGGCCGATCTGGGGCCCGACGCGTCGTCCAGGTGGCGGTTAGTCGCAGCACCGCAACTGTTGCGACGATGACCGGCGCGGCGGCATTGTGACCTGTGACGGCTTTTCGCAACTAAACCTGGGCGGATTGGGTAATTGCGCGATGCTCTTTGCTGCGCGAGCGCGCGGCGGCTTTCGATGGCCAGCAGGCACGGGGCGATGGTGGTGACCGGCTTAGCGAATTCATCGGCGAGTTTGTCGACTTGACGGGTCAGCGCCTATATGCCTGCTGAATTTCGAACGGTTTTCCAAAATCAAGTCGAATCCGTCTTGAAGGTCTTGCCCCCGGGCCAAACATGTTGGAGTGGCAGGTCCCCGATAGTCGGTCCACCCGGTTCTAGAGCCAGGTTGTTGTTGATATCGGTTCGAGTTGATCGCGCAGGACACCACCGGCGTATGCGTGTGGGTGCATCGGGCAGCGTACTCGGCAGGGGTCAGATAGCCCAGCGCCGAGTGCCGATGTCGACGATTGTGTTCATGCTTGAAGTCGCCGATCACCACCTGGGCTTCGAGCAGGTTGGTCCAATGGTCTAGCTAGGCTAGGCGCCCGAGCGCCTGTTCCAGGCGAATCCCGTCGACAGATAACAAGATTCGAGTATCGCAAAGCGAAGGTGACTGAAGAGCGGTGCCGTGCTGAACGACTGGAAAGAAGGACGCTGACACGCTCGGCGTTGGTGCAAGTCGGTCGCGGTGTTCGGCGGTGCGGATACGGATCATTCCGGTGTGTGCCGACGGCCTACGAAAGTGGCTGCACGGGAGCAGAGTTCGCGTCAGACAGGGAATCTGAACCGCAGAACGGCGACGCTTCGGTCGCGGGCGTTTATGGCTGCTGGCGGGAGCGGGATGCGCAAAGTCGACCGTTCGGGCGGATCCGGAAAGCGCTCTGTCCAACCAGATTTCACCGGAGGGATGGTCACGGGTGCTCCCACGCATCCTCGCGTAGCAGAGGGCGCCACCGGCCGCTCCCGGACCCGAACTGCGTGAGCACCGAACCGCCGCATTCCGAGTCCCGGCCGCCGCGACTGTGTGCAAGCGGCATCGCCGCTACACCCCCGACGGGCCGTGAATCGGGTATCGGCCGAGCTGCTAGCCGACGTTCGGTACCACGTCGGAGATCTCGCGCAGCAATGCCGCTTTCCCTTTGGCCCCGACGATTCGTTTCACCGGCTGGCCGTCCTTGAACAGGATCATCGTGGGAATCGAGATGACCTGAAAGTCGCGCGCGGTTTGCGGGTTAGCGTCCACGTCGAGCTTGGCCACCGTGAGGCTGCCCGAACGTTCGGCGGCGATCTCTTCGAGCACCGGCGCCACCATCTTGCACGGGCCGCACCAGGTAGCCCAAAAGTCAACCAGCACAGGCGTATTACTGGACAGCACGGTGGTGGAAAAGGATGCGTCGGAAACTTCGATTGTGGCGCCGGACTTCTCGGAATCGGTCATTGTTGTGCTCCAATCAGCGTGTCGGTACTGTCGGCGTGCCCCGTTGCTTCGCGTTCGGCCAGCCAGCGTTCGGCGTCGATGGCAGCGGCACAACCGCTGCCGGCCGCGGTGACCGCCTGCCGGTAGGTGCGGTCGACCAAGTCTCCGGCGGCGAATACCCCGTCCAGCGAAGTGCTTGTGGTGCCGCCTTTGACCAGCACGTAGCCGTCTGGATCCAGATCGACGGCATCGCGCACCAGGCCGGATCGCGGCTCGTGTCCGATCGCGACAAAGACGCCGGTTACCGGCAGCGCGGTTTCTTCACCGGTGGCGGTGTCGCGCAACCGCAATCCGGTGACGGTCGCGTCCCCGTCCACGGCGAGCACCACCCTGTTGGTCAGGATGTCGATCTTGTCGTTTGCCTGGGCACGGTTGAGCATGATTTTGGAGGCCCGGAACTCGTCGCGGCGGTGCACCAGCGTGACACTACGGGCAAACCGCGTCAGGAAGGTGGCCTCCTCCATGGCCGAGTCTCCGCCGCCGATGACGGCGATGTCCTGGTCACGGAAGAAGAATCCGTCACAGGTGGCACACGAACTCACTCCGCGCCCGAGCAGCTCCTGCTCGCCGGGCACGTGCAGGTAGCGCGCCGCCGCACCCATCGCCAGGATCACGGCCCGAGCGCGGTAGGTTTCGCCCTCGGCGGTGACGACGGACTTGATCGGTGCGTCCAGCGATACCGACTCCACGTCCTCCATGCGCAGATCCGCACCGAACCGCAGCGCCTGTTCCCGCATCTGGTCCATCAACTCGGGACCGGTGATGCCGTCGCGGAAACCCGGGTAGTTCTCCACCTCGGTGGTGGTCATCAGTGCGCCGCCGAATGAGGTGCCTTCGAACACCAGCGGAGCCAACTGCGCCCGGGCGGTGTAGAGAGCGGCGGTGTACCCGGCAGGACCGCTGCCGATGATGATCACGTCGTGGATGGTGTCTTGAGTGGCGGAGGCGGCGGTCATGCGGGCCTTTCGGGTGCGGAAAGCTGGACTCGGACTTTTATGAACGCCAGCGTAGGCACTGGTGTTCCCTTCCGCGCGCTGGACCAGGTCGGGATGCCGCTACGAGCCGGTGGCTCGGGCAACTGTGGTGCTGGCCAACAGGCCGGTGTCGGCGGCGCTGCAGTTGAGGGCCACCGCGTAGACCGCCACCGTATCGGGGCCGTCGCCGGGGACCACCAACAGCACCCCGGGGCGGGAGTTGATGCCGATCGGCTGTGCGCCCAGGATCTGTGCGGACGCCGGGTAGCCCAGCCCGTTCAGGCAGGACGCGCGCCGTGACGGGTCGGCGAGGGCGGCGTCGGCCGGGCCGTAGTCGGGTGTGCGTTGCAGCAGTTCCAGGATCTGTTCGTGCGACAGCGGAATCACCGGTGGCGGCGTCGAGACGGTGATGTGCATCGCCGTGGTGGGCGTGCTAGGCGCCGGTGCGGGCGCAGTGACCAGTGCGGCGGTACCGACGCCGATCGCTGCCACGGCGGCACAGAGCCCGGCTATCCCGGCAAGGATTTTCGCCGGGCGGATGCGCGGTCGGGCTGCGTGAGTGGCGGGCGACTCACTGGAAGCCGCGGACCGCAACGTCCGGGAAATTTTGGCGGTGACGTCGGTGGGAGGATCCGGCGCGGCCGCCGGATCAGCTCCGGCGGCCGCGAGGTCGCGGCGCACCTGCTGCAGGGCACGCAGGATTGCCGCTGCCTGCGGGTCGGTGCGGACTCGTCGGCGGATGCCAGCGGCCGCTTCGTCGTCGAGCAGGCCTGCCTGCAGCTCGGCGAGGAGCTCGACGGTCAGCGGCGGGTTCGCGTCGGCGTCGTGTCCGGTTTCATTCATCCGGCCCAGTGTCCTTCATGCCCAGTTCGATGACCAGGGACCGGACGGCCCAGAAACGCGCGGGTCCCTGCTAACCGGTGCTAACCGATGTCCAGGGCGCGAGTTCCGGTGTCGAGGTAGCCCAGCAGCCGCGCCAGCCGTGCCCGCCCGCGGGCGCAGCGGCTCTTGACGGTGCCCTCGGCCACGCCCAGCATGCGCGCCGTGTCGGCGATCGAATACCCCTGCATGTCGACCGCGATCACTGCGGCCCGTTGCTCGACCGGAAGCTGCAGCAGCGCTCGCTGCACCAAGATCTCGGTCTCGACTCGGGCCGTTGCATCCGGAACCGAATGCACGTCGTCGAGCGGGGCGGTCGGCCGGGCCCTGGCCTGGCGCAGCCGGTCCAGGCAGGCATTGACCACGATGCGGTGCAGCCAGCTGCAGACCGCTGCGTCATACCGAAAGGAGGCCGCGCAGCGGTGCGCCGAGATCATCGCGTCTTGCAGTGCGTCCTCGGCGTCTTCGGGGGTGCGGCTGGTGAGCCGGGCCAACCGGTACAGGTGGCGCTGATGGCGGCGGAACAACTGCTCGAAGGCATGGTGCTCGCCGGCGACGTGAGCGGCCAACAGTTCGGCGTCACTGCGTTCCCGCCTGCCCCCAAAACCCACGGCCGGACAGTAACCAATCGGTAGCCGCAGGGCACTTCACTCGTTTGCGGCGCTGTGCGGAAATCAGGATGCGGCCTGGACGGTGATCTCCGAGATGTCGGCGCGGCTCTTGCCGTCGGTGGTTCCCAACGTTGAAATCCACACCAGCAGGTTGGACGTCGGTGCCGACGATTTGACCGCGATGGTGTTATGGCCGGGCTTGAGTGCGGTGGCCGAGGTCAGCACGGAGGTGTCGTCGAGCTTCGACGGGTTCGGAGTCGGTGACGAGCGAATTTCGACCTTGGTCCCGGTGCTGGAAATGTCGATGGTGACGGCGCCGACCACGGTCGGCTTCGGCAGCTGCAACATCAATCCGACACCGTTCTTGAAAGCCGGGAACGGGACGGCGTCGGAGTAGGTGTCGGTTTGCCAGGAAGTGCTGGGGTTGCCGTCGATAGCCAAATCGGCTTGGCCTGGGTTGTCGGCCTCCCCGTCGGGGGAGAAGACGGTGGCTTTGGTGGGTTTGACGGTGCTGCCGGCGGGGGCAGAAGTGGCCTGCGAGGCCGAAGACGTTTGGGTGTTCAGGCCGAGCTGGTCACGGTTGAGGCCGGCGCCGACGTTGCCGAAGACCTTGTTGATCACCGAGACCAGTACCAGAAGTGCGACCAGCAGAACGGCGGCGCCGGCGCTGATACCGATGAGCAGGTTGCGGCGACGCCGGGCATAGGCTTCGGCGTCCTCCACAGCCGAGCGGCGCGCGGCGGCTGGCGGCGGCGGCTCGACGGGACCGAGCACCTCGGTCCGGTCGGCCACCGCGGTTGCCTGCTGAATCAGGTTCAAAAGCGTTGAGGCACTGCGTATTCCGCCGTCCTCCTGGACTGAGCGTACGGCGACAGCGGAAATCTGGAAGGGAATGTCGCGGTCGACAACGGTCGGTTCGACGGGCTCGCCGGACGCATCCCGTTCGGCCGGGGGGAACCCGCTGCGGGACCCGGACTCCGGCAGCGGCCACTGGTTGACCAGCAAGGCATACAGCGCCGCGCCAATGCCACGGATGTCATCCTGTGGGTTGGCTTCCGGCATGGTCGCCGGATAGGCCAGTACCACGTCGCCTTCGATGCTCACGCGTACCCGGCTGGGGTGGTCGATCGAGAGGGCTACTCCGGCGCGGTGCGCGGCGTCGGCGGCCGCGGCCAGCGACTGCATCGCCCGGATTGCTCCCACGGGCGACGGCGCGGTCTCGGCGACCTCGCGCAACGAACCGCCCCGGATCCATTCGGCGACCACCAGACCCCCGGAGCCGGTGTGCAGGACGTCGAGCACCCGCGCGATACCGGGTTTGTCGATGTGGCTCAGCCGCAGGGTGCGGCCCAGGATCCCCTGGCGCACCTCCTCGGGCAGCGCGCCCTCCGGGTCGACGAACGTCAACGCCACCTGGCGATCCAGCGCGGTGTCCAGGGCCTGCCAGAACCTCAGATGGGGTGTGCCGCCGTGGAAGATCAGCAGACGGTAGCGGCCGTTGGCAATGCGGGCGCCCGGAACCAGGTTGACGTCGTCTCGGGGCACCGACGGTTCCGGACCACGCTCGCGTGGCGCATCAAAGGGAATCGGCCCACGGGTGTCGGCGTCGCCGTTGAGCCGGTCGGGCCGGCGGGGCCGCGACCCGGCACTCCGATCGGGGTCGGTGGGAATGTCGGGCTGAAAGTCGTCGGCAACGGGCCGCGGTAGGTCGGTGCCGGAGACGGCCTCGGACGAGGCGGCACTTTCCGATGGGCGGTCGGTCACCTCCGGTCCTTTCGCTATCCCGGCTCTGATTGCCGGAGGTCTGCGCCGGATCGGCTGATGGACCGCAGTTTCCCCCGGCGGGGACGACATTCTTTGCTCAGGGTACGTGACGCGGTAGCGGCCGGACGATCCATCCGCCGCAGCGCCCTTGCGCCGACCGGGTTTGCCGGCCCGAGCGCCGAGGCGATGCCGGATCACCCGCAGCGCCGCCTGCGCCTCCGGGACCTGCGCGCCGAGCATGACCGCGGCCAGAATCGGCACCATGATCAGCCCCAGAAGGAGCAGCCGCAGCAACGAGCCCGCCCCACCGCCGTGGGCGGTCAACTGAGCGAAGCCGAGCAGCCGATCCGCGACGTGGGCAACCAGGCCGGCCAGCAACGATGCGGCCGTCGTCACCAGGATGGTGTGCCCCTCGTGGGCGCCGATCAGCTGGCCACCGCCGGGCCGCAGCGCCCGTCGCAGCAGGTAGTAGCCGATCGTCGCGCCGGCCAGGAATCCGAGCCCGTTGGCCAGTCCCAGATAGCCGGCAACCAGCTCGGGGTCATCGGTGACATGCGGCGCCAGCAGCGAGGCGACGATCTTGACGCCGGTGATGACCACGATGATGACGATCGGCGTCCAGGGTTGCTCCCGGGCGTAGAACACCCGCAGTTGCAGCAGCACCAGCCCGTAGGGAATCAAGGTAAACGCCGACAACGCGATCGCGGCGCCGAGGTATCCGGCATCGACCTGGCCGAAATGTCCGTAGGCGAACAACGCAGTGCCCATCGCTGGCCCGCCGACGGTCATGAAGGCCACCGTGGGGAGCAGCGTGATCATGGTCAATCGGGTGGCCAGCGACAGGTCGGCGAGCACGGCCGGGATGTCGTCGGCGGCGGCGTTGCGGCTCAGTCGCGGCATCACCACGGTCAGCACGGTGACACCGATCATGCCGAACGGCAGCATCAGCACCAGCCAGGTGTAGTTGTAGATCGCCGGGCCCGATGCCGCTGCCGCGCTGGCGATCTGGTTGCCGACGACCAGGCCGAGCTGACTGATCAGCACATACAGCACCATCGCGGCGGCCATCGCACCAAATCGCTTGAGCCGCTGGTCGATTCCCCACAATGGCCGCAGGCTGATGTGCTCGCGCCCGATCGCCGCCAGCAGCACGGCGGTTTGGGCGAAAACCCCCAACGTGGTGCCGATTCCCAGCACCAACAGCTTGGCGTTGCCCATCTTGACCGGGTCGATCGAAAGCTCGCCGGGAACCGCCAGATACACCCCCAGGGTCGCGATGGCGACCACGTTGTTGACGACGGGCGCCCACGCCGGCGGGCCGAAGACGTTGCGGGTGTTCAGGATCGCCATGAACACCGACGACAGGCCGTAGACGAGGACCTGGGGGAGTAGCAGGTAGGCGAAGGCGGTGGTCAACGGCTCGTTGACCTGCGGATTGCGGCCCAGCATCAGGCGCACCAGCAGCGGTGCCGCGGCCACCGACAGTATGGTGGCCACGACCAGCAGCGTGGTGGCCAACGTCACCAGTCGGCGCACGAACGCGGCGCCGCCGTCGGGGTCGTCCTGCTCGGCACGGGCCAGCACCGGCACGAAGATCGCGGTGAAGGTGGCTTCCAGGACCAGCGCGGCCACCAGGTTCGGCAGCTGGTTGGCCACCGAGAACGAGCTGGACAGTGCGGCACCCAGGATCGCGGCCAGCAGCACGATCCGGGCGAAGCCGGTGAGCCTGCTGATCAGCGTCGCGAACGCCATTCCCCACGATCGCGACACCAGAGCGGCATCGGACAGTTCAGCCCGGCGCGGGCCTGGCTGCTGATCCGGGCGCTGCGGCGCTGGGTGCACTCGCCGCGGAGCCGGTCTCATACCCGGTGCTCTTCTTCGACCCGACGGTCGGGCGCACCATGCTGTTGGGTGTGCCGGGCCGGGGGCGGGTCGGGGCGATCCAGGTCGGCGCGGTCGGGCTGGCCGCGGAACCGGTGCCAAAGCCGCCGTCCGGCCAGTGCCACCAGCACTGCCGCGGCGGTGAGAGTGATGGCGAACAGCACCTTGCCGTAGGCGTTGGAGTGCACCGACAACCGCACCGGTTCACCCAGCGCCATGCCGTCGGGCGTCTTGAGCGCCACGTCGATGGCGACCCGCTGGGTGAAGTTGACTTCGATAGGTACCCGCAGCGGCAGATATCCGGGCGGCAGCTCGATTTGCCCGAGGTCGGTGACCGTCATGCCGGGCGGAGCATCGACCTGCAGCTTGACTCGGATGGGTACGGCCAGACCGTTGTGCAGCGCCAGGGGAAGCGGACTGTGTTCGGTGGCCAGGGTGTAGGAGCCGCCCGGGTTGACGATGGTGACCGCACCGAAGAAGTCGTTGATGGTGTTGCCGACCACCGCCAGCCGCTGCTGCGCCAGGCCGTTGCGAGTGTCCGGCGGCACCGACTGGCTCAGCGCGCGCAGCATGTCCTCGCGCAGCGGCGCGGTGTATTGCACGCCGGTCAGCCCGGTGCGGTCATCGGTGGTCAGCGCTGCGGTGAGCTTCCACAATCGGCCGACCTGGCTGGCGATCTGCGCGGTGATGTCGTCGCTGAACCGGCCGCGGGCGGTGGGGGGGTTGGTTTCGGTGCCCGGGGGCTGCGGTGGCTCGGTGCGCGCCGCCGCGTCGGCGATCAGCGCCGGCAGCGGACGCGGCACGGCCAGTCCGGCGTGAATGGTGGTGGCCAGGGCGGTCAGGATGGCCTGCGCGTCGTCACCCTGCAGGTTCCACGTCGCCGGTGGCACCAGGATCTGGGTGCGGGGGGCGGCGTCCGGATACAGGCTGCGCCACAGCACGGCACCCAGGGCGTCCTGGCGGCGGGCGGTGGCCGAGTCGTGACTGATGCGAACCGACAGCGACGAGTCGAGGTAGGTGGGAACGATCGGGTTGGTTCCGGCCGCGGCCAGCGCGGCGCCGACAGCCGGGTCGAACGGCGCGGCGACCAGCTGGGAGGACAGCCGCCGGGGGGTGATATCGGCGTTGGCGGAGGCTCCTTGAGCCGTTTCGGGGGCGGCAAAGTCGGCGGCCGCGATCGCGACCATGCCGTCGTTGGCGCTGAGCAGGTCGACCGCGCGCGTGGTCAACGGCCCGTCCGGCATCAGGGTTGCACCCCGCACGGAGTTGATGTCGAGAATCTTGTCGACGATGTCGCCGGCGCTCACGGTGGCGATCGCGCTCAACCCGGCGTCGTTCACCCGCTGCAACGCGTCCAGGTCGGCCTGGGAGTACGGCAGCGGCGCCACGCAGGTGCGATGAGCCAGCGCGCGCAGCCGGTTCAGCCAGATGGCGGCGGCGGTTTGGCCCGTTCCCGGGTGGGTCGGGGTACCGGGCAGCTGCCCGGGGCCGTCGGGCGAGTCGGACACCACATAGCCGGCGGTCATCGCGTTGACCGTGACGAGCAGATCCGGATCGACCGCCAGACACAGCGCGCGGGTGACCGCGCCCTCAGGGTCGACGTCGCGGCTGGTGGCGAGCTCGGCCGCGGCGAGCAGGGTGTCGAGTCGGCCGCCGTTGGCCAGCGAGTTGGCCAGGTCGTCGTCGACGAGCCGCACCGGAATGGTGCCGCCCGGGACGCCGGGGGCCAGGCGGGGCCGGTCAGCGAGCGGCCACAGCATGGTGATCCATACCGGCTTGGTGGTTTCCGGTGCGACGGCGGTGTCGAAGCCGGCCGCCTTATCGGACTTGTCGGGGGGCACTCCTACGACGGGCAGCAGGAACCGGGCGTTGTCGAGCCGGGCGGGGGCCCCGTAGTCGGGTGTCCCGTTGACGTTGACCAGGATCGGGAAGATACCGGGTTGGTCGATGGTCAACGACGGCTTGGTCAGTGAACGCAGCGGAGCAGACAGGGTGAACCCCGCCGCCTGCCCGCGCTGCAGTTCCGCAGCGACGGTGACGAAGTCGGCGGCCGGCTGGTATTGGTCGGTGGTGCCGTCGAGCGAGGTGCGCAAGGCCGCCGACGACGTGACGGTTCCGGCATGCTCGAGCCGGACCATCACGTCACGGACCGGGCGGTCGCCGATGTTGGTCACCGTGCCGCTGACGGTGACCACTGGGTCGCTGGTGGTGGTGACGACGTCCGGGGTCACCTGATCGATGCGCACCTGCACGAAGGGCGTGGGGGTGGGCTCACCCGCGGTCGCGCGCGGTACTTGGAGCACGCCCGCGAAACCGGCCACGATGCCGATCACGGCGGCGAGGCGCCACAAACCGGCCCAAGGCACTCGCAACGCAGTCACGGCCCGTGAGAGTTCTTTCGGCTCGGCGGCGATCCGTCGGCGTGCCGGGTGCGTGAGTGGGTCGGCGGCCGTCGCCGCGGTGAGCTGGGCGGAAGCGGGGGAAGTGCGGCCGGGCCGTCGGTCTGCAGTTTGTCGATCAGCTCGTCGGCCACCTCGGCCAGGCGGCGTTCGTCGGCGTAGGCCAGCCGCGACGGCAGCTCCCGGATCGGCACCCAGGCCACCTCGGCGACCTCGAGATCGTCGTCGGAAAGCTCGCCGCCGGAGAAGCGCATCAAATAGTGATGCACGGTCTTATGCACCCGGCGGCCGTCGGTGACGAACCAGTAGTCGATGCGGCCCAACGCGGCCAGCACGCTGCCGCGGATTCCGGTTTCCTCGGCGACCTCACGGATCGCGGTCTGTTCGGCCGTCTCGCCCATTTCGATGTGCCCCTTGGGCAGCGACCACAGCATGCGTCCGCGTCGGTCGATACGGCCGATCAGCGCCGCGACCTGCTCGTCACGCGGTCCGTCGATTCCGTCGATGACCAGTCCTCCGGCGGATGTCTCGTGCACCGTGCGCAGCCGGTCCGGACGGCCGCGACGCGAGCGCGGCCGGGCCGGTCTTGCCGATGACGGGGTGGCGGCGCCGTTGCCGGCAGGTTGGACGTCCGTAATATTTTCGGCCGAACCCGCAACGCCACGACCGCGGCGCCGGCCCCGGCGCCGACGTGGTTTGGCTTGTTCGCCCTGCGACACCCAAGCGATATTAGCTGGCACGGGCCGGTCTTCTGGATGTACTCGCCGTCGCGGGCGGCATCGTCGGCGCAGGTTCGGCTGGCCGGGCCGCGTGCGGGCACGCCGGTGGGCGGCCGGCGGCGGACGAGGCGAGTCCCGTCGGCCACTTGCGTCACAGAAGTCTCTGGGTTGGTGGACACGCGATGTGCCTTCCAATGGATCTGATCCGCACGCCGGAGGTGTCGCCGTGTCGCCACGCCGGCGCCGTTCGGGGACCGGACCGGGTGGAATGCTCGAGCGGTTCACCGACCCGACTAGGCTGATCGAACGTGCCCGACACCGTCCAGGATGCCGACCTGCTGACCGCAGCCGCGGTCGCCCTCAATCGGCACGCCGCCGTACTTCGCGAGCTGGGGTCGGCGTTCGCCGAAGAGGGCCACGAGTTGTATCTGGTCGGCGGTTCGGTACGAGATGCACTGCTGGGCCGGTTGAGCCCCGATCTGGATTTCACCACCGACGCCCGTCCCGAGCAGGTCCAAAAGATTGTGCGGCCCTGGGCCGATGCGGTGTGGGACACCGGTATCGACTTCGGCACCGTCGGTGTCGGCAAGGACGCCTACCGGCTGGAGATCACCACGTTTCGCGCCGACAGCTATGACCAGGTGTCGCGGCATCCCGAGGTCTCCTTCGGTGAGCGCCTGCACGACGATCTGGTGCGCCGCGACTTCACCGTGAACGCGATGGCGGTGCGAGTCACGCCAAGCGGTCCCGGCGAGTTTCTTGATCCGCTGGGCGGTTTGGCGTCGCTACGCGACAAGATGCTCGACACCCCGGCACCACCGTCGGAGTCCTTCGGTGACGACCCGTTGCGGATGTTGCGCGCCGCGCGGTTCGTCTCCCAACGGGGCTTCACCGTTGCCCCGCGGGTGCGGACGGCGATCAAAGAGATGGCCCCGCAGCTGGGCCGGATCAGCGCCGAGCGGGTGGCCGCCGAACTGGACAAGCTGCTGCTGGGTGACGACCCGGTCGCGGGCATCGACCTGATGGTGCAGAGCGGAATGGGTGAGGTGGTGCTGCCCGAGGTCGGCGGCATGCGGATGGCGATCGACGAACATCACCAGCACAAGGACGTCTACCAGCATTCGCTGACCGTGCTGCGGCAGGCGATCGCGCTGGAGGATGAGGGCCCGGACCTGGCACTGCGCTGGGCGGCGCTGCTGCACGACATCGGCAAGCCCGCCACCCGCCGGCATGAGGCTAACGGCGGGGTCAGCTTCCACCACCATGAGGTGGTCGGCGCCAAGATGGTCCGCAAGCGGATGCGCGCGCTCAAATACTCCAAACAGATGATCGACGACGTCTCGCAGCTGGTGTATCTACATTTGCGGTTTCACGGCTACGGCGACGGCAAGTGGACCGATTCGGCGGTGCGCCGTTATGTCACCGATGCCGGGCCGTTGCTGTCGCGGCTGCACAAGCTGGTGCGTGCCGATTGCACGACCCGCAACCAGCGCCGAGCGGCCCGGCTGCAGGCCAGTTACGACCGGCTGGAGGAGCGGATAGCCGAGCTGGCCGCCCAGGAGGATCTGGCCCGGATTCGCCCGGATCTCGACGGTAATCAGATCATGAAGCTGCTCGACATTCCGCCGGGTCCGCTGGTGGGTGAGGCGTGGCGCTACCTGAAAGAACTGCGACTGGACCGCGGGCCGCTGAGCACCGAGGAAGCTACCGCGGAACTGTTGGCCTGGTGGAAAACTCGGGGGAACCCCTAGCCCGGGCGTTGCGTCAGATCGGTTATGGACTATTGCCTCGGCGGGGACGACGGATCTGCGGCCATCTGGAGCCGTGCACCCGACCTCGATCTCGACGATGATGGCCGGCTCGATGCGATCGGGCTGGACTTGGATGGCGACGGCCTGCGCGACGATGCGCTGACGGACTTCGACGACGACGGGCTGGCCGACCATGCCGTGCTCGATGTCGACAACGACGGCACGCCGGAAAGCTACTTCACCGATGACGGGTCGGGGACGTGGGCGGTCGCGGTCGACCGGGGCCGACAGGTGCGCTGGTTCGGGCTGGATGGCGTCGAGCACACCGGCGGTCCGCTGGTCGACTTCGACGGCTACGGCCATGCCGACGACAAGTTGATCGACGCCGACGGCGATGGGCTGGCCGACCGGGTGCTGTGTGCCGGGGACGAGGGTGTGACCGCGTATGTCGACACCGACGGGGACGGGCATTGGAACGTAAGGCTGCGTGACACCGACGGCGACGGCGCCGCCGATGGCGCCAGTTCATTGTGAATTGACCGGCTTGCGCCCGGTCGTTAGCCTGGCCCGCGACTGCTGAGCCAAGCCGGCGTGAATGCTGTCCGAAGCTGTCCGAAAAGAGGTGGCGATGTTCGTTGACACTGGATTGCTGCACTTGGGGGCCAACGATTCTCACCGTGCGGGTGACCATGCCCAGGACGGGGTGGGCCGTCTATCGCGCGGACCACTGCTGTCGGGGATGTTCGGAGAGTTTGCCGCAGCCGAGGCATTTCATGGCGCAGTCACCTCGGCACACGCTCAGCAGGTGAAAACGTTGCAGGCCCACCAAGAGGCGCTCGCCGCGGTCGGCGGCAATGCGCGTGGAGCGGCGGCGGGGTTCACCGCGATGGACGAGCGCAACGCCGCGCAGCTGCGGGCGGTGCGATGCAGCTCCGCTACGTAAGCATTCCACTGTTGATCGGCGTAATAACAAGGGAAAGCCACCGTTTCGCGGGGTGGCGGACATGCCGTCCTGGATGCTCTGTGTCTCACGCGACGGACCTACCGATGAAGCACCGACTCCGATTTCAAGTCCCGTTCGCCGGCACTAGGGAAGAAGGACGTAAACCCATCGTGACGGTGGTAGCGCCCGCGCCCCGCGGGGAAGGATTCAACAGCCATGTCGGCGTCAAACTGGACAGCGAGTGCCGCGACACCTTCGATGACCGTAAGGATCACTCCAGCTGGCCGTCGATATCGGTAAGGAAATTCAGCGACCCTGATGCCGCCGGCTACCCAGGGCTGTCTCGGTAGCCAAGTTCACGAGGTATCGATGAAGGAAATGGACCTGAAAAGCGCTCGAATGCGTGCTGTTGAGGCGATCAACAAATTGATGCGAACGGAGCGGCTAGGCGAATTGATGATCGTCGATTCGGCAATCATAGAAACAGAAGAAGCATGGTATTTTCCATACGACGCGGTCGCCTTCGTCGTACATGGAGACATTTCTGCTGCCTTGGCCGGAAATGTGCCCGTGAAGGTACCGAGAGTTGGCGGCGCTCTCACGTACGAAACACCCGCTCGGTCGTAGGGCTTGCCATTTGGTGGAACCGTGGCGGCAAGCTAGGGTTTCGCGCTTAGCGATGGCCTAGTGACGGTCGACAAGACCGACGGGCCGTGCGCTATCGCGATCTTCGGTGGTGTAAGTCACTTCGCTGACGGATAGGCGTCGGCTGAATTGTGGCGACGTGCCGATGTTGTTAGGTTGCCGCCATGGGCGCTGATGACACGTTGCGAGTAGATCCTGTGGTGATGCAGGGTTTCGCCGAGTCGTTGCGTGGTGCGGCTGAGCATTTTGCAACGCAGTTAGCAGATCTTGACTCTGAGGTTGGCGAGGTGCTGGGCGGCTGGCGCGGAGCGTCGGGAAGCTCGTACGGGTCGGCATGGGAGTTGTGGCATCGCGGTGCCGGTGAGGTGCAGCTGGGGTTGTCGATCTTGGCGCAGGCGGTAGCCGAGGCGGGGGCGGGGTATCAGCAAAATGAGACTGCGTCCGCCCAAGCGATGCGTGAGGTCGGTGGTGGCTGAGCCGTTTCGGGTCGATCCGGCGGCGGTGTCGGAGGCGGTGCAGCGGATGGCCGAGTTCGAGCGTCACACCGAAAGCATGCTGGCCGAAATCGACTCGCTGGTGACCCGCTTGCATGTGGCGTGGACGGGGCAGGGTGCGGCGGCTCATGCTGAGGCGCACCGGCATTGGGCTCTGGGTGAGGCGATGATGCGCCAGGCATTGGCTCAACTGCGTGCCGCGGGGCAGGGCGCGCATGCCAATTACACCGGCGCCGTGTCGACGAATAGCCGTATGTGGTCGTGAGCTGATGACCACGCTGGCGGTGGATCCGGCAGCCCTTGATGGCGCCGGTGCGGCGGTCGTGGCTGCGGGTGAGAATCTCGGGTCGGTGACCTCGACGCTGACCGGCGCACTGGCGGGATCTGCTGGGATGGCCGGTGATGATCCGGCCGGCGCGCAGTTCGGACGTGCGTATGACGAGACGGCGGCCACGGTGTTGCAGGCGATGGCCGTTACGCGTAATGGGTTGTGCAACCTCGGCGATGGCGTGCGCATGACCGCGCACAACTACTCGGTGGCCGAGGCCATGTCCGATGTCGCCGGCCGCGCCGCGCCGCTACCGGTGCCGCAGCCGACGAGTTGCGCGGCCGCGAATTCGGCGCCGTCGGCCATTGGTAACGGCGATAGCGCCCCGGCGGGCTGGGGCTGGGTAGCTCCCTACATCGGGATGATCTGGCCCAATGGGGATTCGGGGAAGCTGCGTGCGGCGGCGGCGGCTTGGCGTAACGCCGGCACTCAGTTCGCGGTGGCCGAAATCCACGCTACCGCCGGACCGATGAATGCCATTCGCGCTCAGCAACTCCCGGAAGCAGGGCTCATCGAGGGCGCGTTTTCCGATGCCTACTCCGGCGCGACCGCCATAGTGGGGCAGTGTCAGACCATCGCAACCGGCCTCGACAAATATGCGGCCAAAATCGACGCGGTGCATGCGGCGATCCTGGATCTGCTGGCACGTATCTGCGATCCGCTGACGGGAATCAAAGAAGTCTGGGAGTTTCGTCACCGACGAGGACGAAGACGAGATCGCCCGCATCGCCCATGACATCGCCACCGTGGTCGATAATTTCACCGGCGAAGTTGATGCGCTCGGCAACCAGATCGGTGAGGCCGTTGCGCAGGCCCATACGACGATCACCAACATGGGCCGGCTCGCCGCCAAGGAATGGGAGCAGTTCCTGCAAGCCAATCCGGTGGGACAGGTCATTGATTTTGCGGGGCAGCGGCTGGAAGGACTCGGGAAGGCAGCATGGGGCCTGGGGGAAACGGCCTGGCACTACAACCAGATCCGCGCCCTGCTCGACCCGGTTGGCTATGGCCGCGATGTGGGGGGCATGGCGTTGGGGATGGCGCCGCTGGTCGGCCTCGGCGACGACCACGCGCCCGGAGTCTTGGAGTCGTGGAAGGAGGTCTTGAAAGACAACGTTCACTGGGACGATTGGGCAAGAAGCCCTGGCGAGGCCTACGGAAAAATGGAAGCCGACGTCGCGACGAACTTCTTTCCCGAAGGGCCGGCCGCCAAGTTGGACAGGGCCCGCGAGATCGCCGATAGGCTAAAAGCATTCAGGGAGAGGTTGTTCGGGACCCGTGACCCCGGTGACTCGAAGCCTCCCAGGGCGCCCGCAAGCACTGGCTCAAAAACAGAACCGCCTGATCAGCCTCACCCGCCGACGGACCAAGAGCCGCAATCGGGAAGCCCGACGCCCGGGCCGCAGTCCAAACCCGGAGCCGGAGATAATCCGCTACCCAAGAGCCCCACTGAATCCAAGACACCAGTCGAGAACAAACCAGCCACCGGTGAGGCAGTCAAACCCACCGGGGCACAACCGGATTCGGTGGGTACGCCCGGGGGATCCGTTTCCGCGGCGTCAGGCGAGAAACCACCGCTAATCCATTCGGAACACGGTGGCTCCGTTCCTGCTCAGGCACCAGCGGCTTCGTCGGGCGAATCTCGCTCAGCTGCGCAATTAGCCGCTGGGAGCAAGCCGCTGGCCGCTTCGACACCTACCAGCGAATCTCCAGGTCATTCCACACTCGCAGGCCATCAGCTATCCCACGGTGGGACGCAAAGCGGCGGAGTTGGAGACGCTCACCCAAACGAACCGTCACCACCGCAAGGGGGCGGGCACCGGGATGAAGGCGGCGGCGCACCGCATGAACCCAGCCCTCCTGTGACGATAGCCAGCGCGGCGACCACGGTCAGCATCGTGGTAAAGACGATAAGCCGCCCACCGCAAGGGAAGTTTTTCCTGAGGCGAAAGCTTACGGAGACCTGACCGAGCCGGAATATCAAAATCTATTCGAAGACGAGAATGGCCACCTCATATATCCCGATGCGGATGATCCAGCCAAGCCTTATGCGATTCCCGGAACCGTCCATAATATGACTGAAGCGGAGATCTTGGCGCATTTGAATGGTACATTGCTAGATCGCATTGGTTATCCAGGTGGAGGCTGGCTGGCGCCAGAAGGAACTCCGTATGAGACGCGCGCGATTCCCCATGACAGCTTAGACAAGCCCTATTTCGTGTATGAGGTGCAGGCCGAAAAGGGTCTTCCACCTGGGTGGACAATTGAATATTCACGAGCAGCGCCTTGGTTTGGACAGCCAGGTGGTGGGCCCCAATATCGCATAATGGCGCCAGCAGGTGAGCGCCCCAGAGTCCAAGCCCTCATCGATAGAGGCTTCTTAAAGGTACCATAGAGCACGCAGGAGTTACGATGACCGATTGCTATGTAGATCTGAGCGAATTTCCGCCGTTCTTACATCGGATTGTCAAGTCATGGTATTTGTGGCAAGAAATCTATCTCCGCGAGTTGGGCCGCTGTCCGGGCGGCGATCAGCGCGAACCGAGGGGTCGAGAAACACCTGGGCAGGTTTTTTGGGGTCGACAGCCGCCGGCGATGATCAAAGACTGCGAGCTAGGCCTGGTTGACGATGCTGACGTTTCTTACTACTTGGCGTGCGAAAGTGATGAGTACTATATTGATAGCGAGGAACGGGGTTCGCGGCGAAGGTACTGGATGTTTAGGCGATATGAGGATGCGGAAAAGTATCTGCTTTTCATTATTAGCCAAATGGCCCGGCCTGGAAAGTACACCGATTCGGTCGGTTATCGCTGGGCGCAAGTGGGCTTGAACGACAGGGTTTCTTTGAGCAGGCCGGATCCAGTAAATTATCCGGGACGAGTGAGCCTTAGGGTCGATGAAGAGGCCACTGATCGCGGCTGGATGGCTGAAAGCGACGCGGCAGCAGCGTCGCATATCTTGGTTCTTACGTTCGAGGAACTCGATACATTGCTTCGTGAGGGCATTCCAGCCGATTGGTTCACTATTAATATCGTTACGGATTAACGCAAGCGGCCCGATGGTCACAGCATGGCATTGTGCAAAATTAAATAGGATGGTTGCTATGCCATGCCACACTCTCTGGCGGTGAGCTACCGAACCACAGTCCCACGGTGGGACGCCAAATGCTTTACGCAGGGTCGCTTACCTACGCAATAGCTCTATTGGGCCCACCATAGGCGTGACAGACGGTGGGTGGGCGGAGAGTAAGTGGCAAACAGTCATCCCATCATGGTTTGTCAGTGCACCGTGAGGCGCGTGAGTTCCAATTGGAGGTGAAAGACCTCCAATCTGGTCGTCATACCAGTCGGGATAAAGCTGAGGGCAGTCCAATCTCTTAGGGAACGAGAGAGATTCGGTGGCAAGCGGCCCCAGTAAATCCAGAGCGTGTCAATACCACAAGCTGCCGTGGCGTGCGAACAAAGCGAGAAGGTATGCGCAAGAAATACGCCTCTGACCACTTGTGACACTATAAAGGCCCCCGGATCATCCCAGTGAGCCGAATAGGTGGTCCGAACCCAGTGGCAAACAGTGGCGAACCAGTGGTCCCATCCCAGTTACTAAGGACACGTGCTGGGGCCATTTAGGGTAACCGGGAGGCGGCCCGTCATACATCGAATTCGCGCAGTAACATAGAGCCAGCTGCTTCGACATAGGGGACGCATGGAATGCGGCGACTCCCACGAACGATTGGCCGCGAATCAGCATGTACTTGACATGACAATCGCGAACGGCGACACGGTCACTATATTGGTGCCATTCGATATGCTTGGGCCAGACAGATTTACAGCGGCTGAAATAGGACACTTTGAGTTGCACGGATATCGTCAGTAGTACGATGCTAGGTGGATTCCGCCTATCGGAGGCACAAGCAAATGAAAACGCTCTTGGAGCGGTTTTTAAATGCTTCGACGTGCTGTATCTCGACCCGCAGTACCAGATTACTGATTCGAGCGCGAGCGGTGTGGCGATGAACAATGCCTACCTGATGCTAACAGGACCTGTCATGAGTTGGCAATTGACTGACTCACGATCGAGGTCAGATGTTGCTCAATACCGAGCCACCCAAGCGGTGATATCGGACCATTGGTATACCGTATCACTCCTCAAACAGTATTTGAATGGCAATGATAAAAGTGAGCATCGGTCGGCTGCCGATGAGTTCAAGTGGCTGGGCGTCAATCGCGACCGCGTAGAGCAACTGTTCTCCGAAGCACACACCATCGACACCATTTGCGAGACCCTGCGGACACTCGCTCCAACGCAAATAGATACTGGACACAGTGAAGGGGAGGAGAAGGGGCTTAGCTAATGGCGTGCTGAACAAGCATCTGTTTGCACGTTGCAACAATTTGACGCCGCAACTGGTGGGCATCGGCGTTGGTGTAGGTATCACTCGACCGTAACGCGCGGGTGGATGAGCGTTCGAGAGTAACCTCCGCATCGGCGATATCCGGATCATCGCGTCGCGCCTGGAAGGCTCGCCGGAGTAACGGCGCCAGGCTGGGTTGCGGTATGCATTGACTTGCTGCCACCGTGATGCCTGTTCCACCATCGAAACGGTAGGTTCGGTCGATGGGTTTGCAGGCGTACTTGGCGGCGGCTGCCTCAAACTTCGGACTATTAGGAGGGCACATGGCGGGCAACTTGTCGGAAGACGTTGGTGATAGGTCAGACAACTTCCGACCTGCATCCCCGTCGACGCAGACCTACGCCGCTCAATCCGGGAGGCGGCCTATGTGGCCGGCCATCGCTTTGGGCACGATAGCGACTGTGGTCGCCCTCGTTGCGCTAATCGTGGCGCTCGTTGGCTCCGTGCGCAAGGTTCCGGCAAGCATCACGAAAAGTGCCCGCGAAACGCCCTCGGTGCATCACTTAAGAATGCCCGCGAAATGGTTGATCCT
>NZ_LQOX01000078.1 GCF_002102175.1 Mycobacterium gastri
GGTAAACGCCACCTCCCCATCACCAACCACGACGAAATCAAAGCAGTCATACTCACTCAAAATGCGCTCATAGTTCATCGTGGCGATCACATTGGCGGAATTGGTCGCCATGTGTCGCCGGCCCGGAATCGTGCAGCGCAGCACAACTGCAGGCCGGTGCCGATATGCGCGGCGCCGGCTAATCCGGCGGCTCGTCCTCCGAGCCACCGGCAGCGGCACGTTCCCGGTCGCTGGGTTTGCCTGGAACACCACCCCATACCCTGCCGCGCCTGGTTGGTAACGTGGCGCGAAGGCAGGCGGCTGACGCCTATCCTGGCCGGAGTGTCCGAACCGTGCATCGAAACGTCCAGGGCAAAGTTGCGCAGCCGACTCGACGGTCTGACCATCCGCGACGCGGCACGCCTCGGTCGGCGCTTGAAAAGCCTCCGCGGCGCCAAGCCCGACAAGCTGCAACAGCTCACCGACCAGATCGCGGCGGCCGAAGCCCTGGTGGCTGCGCGGCAAGCCGCCGTCCCCACGATCACCTACCCTGACCTGCCGATCAGCCAGCGACGGCAGCAGCTCGCCGACGCGGTGCGGGCGCATCAGGTGGTCGTCGTCGCGGGGGAAACCGGATCGGGAAAAACCACCCAGCTGCCCAAGATCTGCCTCGAGCTCGGCCGCGGCGTCCGCGGAACCATCGGACACACCCAGCCGCGACGGCTGGCCGCGCGCACCGTCGCGCAACGCATCGCCGACGAGTTGCACACTCCGCTGGGCGACGTGGTCGGCTACGCCGTCCGGTTCACCGACCAGGTCAGCGACCGCACCCTGGTCAAGCTGATGACCGACGGCATCCTGCTCGCCGAGATCCAGCGTGACCGCCGCCTGCTGCGCTACGACACCCTGATTCTCGACGAGGCCCACGAGCGCAGCCTCAACATCGACTTCCTGCTTGGTTACCTACGCGAGTTGCTGCCGCGCCGCCCCGACCTGAAGGTGATCGTCACGTCGGCGACGATAGAACCGCAGCGCTTCGCGGCGCATTTCGGCGGAGCCGACGATGGGCCGCGCGGCGTCCCGATCGTCGAGGTGTCCGGGCGCAGCCACCCGGTGGAAATCCGCTACCGGCCATTGGAAGTCACCGTTTCCCCCGGCCCCGACGATGATCCCGACGACCCCGACCACGAAATCGTTCGCACCGAGACCCGCGACGAAATCGAGGCGATCGTCGACGCGATCGGTGAACTCGAGGCCGAACCGCCCGGCGACGTCCTGGTGTTCTTGTCCGGTGAGCGCGAAATACGTGACACCGCAGAGGCTTTGGGTGGTTTACAGAGTACCGAGGTGCTGCCGCTGTATGCCCGGCTGCCCACTGCCGAACAACAGAAGGTGTTCGCGCCCCATACCGGACGCCGGGTGGTGCTAGCGACCAACGTGGCCGAGACCTCACTGACGGTGCCGGGGATCCGCTACGTCGTCGACCCCGGCAACGCCCGCATTTCGCGTTACAGCCGCCGGCTGAAGGTGCAGCGGTTGCCGATCGAACCGATCTCACAGGCGTCTGCCGCACAACGGGCCGGGCGGTGCGGTCGACTCGCCCCCGGCGTGTGCATCCGCCTCTACTCCGAGCAGGACTTCGCGGCCCGCCCGCGCTACACCGATCCCGAGATACTGCGGACCAACCTCGCCGCGGTGCTGCTGCAGATGGCGGCGCTGCAGCTCGGTGCGCCACCCGGTTATGTCGAGAACTTCCCGTTCCTGGACCCGCCCGACCGGCGCAGCATCCGCGACGGTGTGCAGCTGCTGCAGGAGCTCGGCGCGTTCGACCGCGACGGCGCGATCACCGACCTGGGCCGCCGCCTGGCGCGGCTGCCGCTCGACCCGAGGCTGGGCCGGATGATTCTGCAGGCCCAGACCGAAGGGTGCGTGCCGGAGGTGCTGGTGTTGGCTGCGGCGCTGACGATCCCCGATCCCCGGGAGCGCCCGGCCGACCGCGAGGACGCCGCTCGCCAGCGGCATGCCCGGTTCGCCGACGAGAACTCCGACTTCATGTCCTACCTCAACCTCTGGAACTATCTGCGCACGCAGCGTAAGACATTGTCGGGGAATGCTTTTCGGCGGCTGTGTCGCGACGAATTCCTGCACTATCTGCGCATCCGGGAGTGGCAGGACCTGGTCGGGCAGCTGCGCAGCATCGCCCGCGACCTGGGCCTGGCCGACTCCGGGGTCGAGCACGACGAGGTTGACCCGGCCCGCATCCACGCGGCGTTGCTCGCTGGGTTGCTGTCGCATGTGGGGATGCGCCGCGAGGACGCGCGCGAGTATCTGGGCGCGCGCAGTTCGCGGTTCGTCCTCGCGCCCGGCTCGGTGCTTACCAAGCGGCCACCGCGCTGGGTAGTGGTGGCAGAGCTGGTCGAGACGAGCCGCCTGTACGGGCGGACCGCCGCGCGTATCCAGCCGGAAGTGGTGGAGCGGGTCGCCGGCGACCTGGTGCAGCGCACCTACAGCGAACCGCACTGGGACGCCAGCCGCGGTGAGGTGCTGGCCTACGAGCGGGTGACGCTCTACGGGCTGCCGCTGGTGGCCCGCCGCCGCGTCGGATATGCCCGCGTCGAGCCGCAGGTGGCGCGGGAATTATTTATCCGGCACGCACTGGTGGAGGGCGACTGGCAGAGTCGCCATCATTTCCTGCGCGACAATGCACGGTTGCGGGCCGAGCTCGAGGACCTCGAGGAGCGGGCCCGTCGCCGCGACCTGATCGTCGGCGACGACGACGTCTACGCGCTCTACGACGCCCGCATCCCCGCCGACGTCGTCTCGGCGCGCCACTTCGACGCGTGGTGGAAGAAGCAGCGGCACCAGACACCCGACCTGCTCACGTTCAGCCGCGACGACCTGCTGCGCGCCGAAGGTACCGCCGGCGCCGATCGACCGGACGTATGGCGGACCGGCGACGTCGCGTTGCCGCTGACCTACCGATTCGAGCCCGGCGCCGCCGACGACGGTGTCACGGTGCACGTCCCGATCGACGTGTTGGCTCGCCTGGGCGGCGACGAGTTCGCTTGGCAGGTCCCGGCATTGCGGGAGGAACTGGTTACCGCGCTGATCCGTTCGCTGCCGAAAGAGTTGCGCCGCAACTTCGTTCCCGCCCCCGACACCGCCCGGGCCGTGCTGGCCGGGATCGACCCGGGACAGGAGCCGCTGCTGACGGCATTGCAGCGTGAATTGCGGCGTCGTGCTGGTGTTTTGGTGCCCATCGACGCCTTCGACCTGGAGAAGCTGCCGCCCCACCTGCGAGTGACGTTCGCCGTCGAGTCCCGGGACCGCACCGAGGTCGCCCGCGGCAAGGATCTGCGTGCGCTGCAGGAGCGGCTGGCGACACCGGCCCGGCAGGCCGTTGCGCATGCGGTCGCGGGGGAGGTGGAACGCACCGGGCTGCGCACCTGGCCCGACGATCTGCGCGAGGTGCCGCGAGTCGTAGAGCGCACGGTCGACGAGCGCACCGTGCGGGGTTTTCCGGCTTTCGTCGACGCGGGCGGCGGGGTTGAGCTACGGGTGTTCGCCACGCCGGTCGAGCAGGAACGCGCGATGGGTCCGGGCATCCGGCGGTTGCTGCGACTGGGCGTGACCGCACCTCTCAAAGCCGTTGACCGCCAACTTGATCCGCGGATGCGCCTGACGCTCGGCGCGAACCCGGACGGCTCCGTGCCCGCGCTGCTCGACGACTGCGCCGACGCTGCGGTGGACGCGCTGGCGCCTGCGCCGGTGTGGACATCCGACGAGTTCGCCACGCTGCGTGATCGGGTAACGCAGAATCTCGTGCCGATGACCGTCGACATCCTGGGCCGAGTCGAAAAGGCGTTGTCCGCCGCGCAGGAAGTGCAGCTGTTACTGCCCGCCGAACCGCCTGCGGCACAGATCGATGCGATCACCGACCTCCGCACGCAGCTGGACCGGCTGTTGCCACCCGGGTTCGTCACCGCCACCGGACGCGCGCATCTCGCCGACCTCACCCGCTACCTGGCCGCCATCCGCCGGCGCCTCGAGAGGCTGCCGTACGCGATCGAGGCCGACCGGGAGCGGATGCAGCGGGTGCACGCCGTGCAAGACGCTTATCACGAACTGGTGCAGGGGCTGCCCGCGGCACGGGCGGCAGCCGCCGACGTCCGGGACATCGCGCGCCTGATCGAGGAGCTGCGAGTCAGCCTGTGGGCCCAGCAACTCGGCACGCCGCGGGCGGTCAGCGAGCAGCGGATCTATCGCGCCATCGACGCCGTGTGGTCTCAGCGGACTTGATGCAGAAACCGCTGTTTCAGCATTTCTCACTCTCACCACATACGGCACCTGGGGGCTTGCGGCAAGACCCCGGTCATGCCGCAAAATCACTGGCCGGGGCCAAAACTCACGGAATTGGGGGCGAAATTGGCGGTGTTGTCGGGAGAAGATGAGTCGCGCCGAGAGGCCGCGCCGGTGGCCGACCATGCGGTGCTGGTGGCCGGGGCGGGACCGACCGGGCTGATGTTGGCCGGCGAATTGGCGTTGGCAGGAGCCGGCGAGCTGGAGGTGCCGATCTATCGCGGACGTGAGGTGACAAGCGTCGCCCACGACCACACCGGCGTCGATGTCAGGCTGGCCGACGACCGGTTGCTGCGGGCGCAATATCTGGTCGGCTGCGACGGCGGACGTAGTGTGATCCGCAAGGCGGCCGGGATCGATTTCCCGGGGTGGGATCCGACAACCAGTTACCTAATCGCCGAAGTCGAAATGGCCTTCGGGAAAGGCGAAGAGCCGAAGTGGGGCATCCGCCACGACGCGTTCGGTGTCCATGCCCTCAGCAACAGCGACGACGGGGGGCCGGTGCGCGTCATGGTGACCGAGCAGCACCTCACGGGCATCCGCTGCTCGGTCGTCGCATGCCCGATCTAGACCGATCTAGACCTGATCACGGCCGAGGGGCCGGCGCGGGTATTCACCCTGCTGCATCGTGCCCGTCCCGTGCTGCTCAACTTCGCCGAGCCTGGTGGCATCGACATCACACCATGGGCCGATAGAGTCCAGCTGGTCGACGCGAAATACGTTGGCAAATGGGAGCTTCCGGTGCTTGGCGCGGTCACACCGCCAAACGCGGTGCTGATTCGGCCCGACGGGTATGTCGCCTGGGTTGTGGGTCTGTCCGATCTCGAGCTGCCCGCGGCCCTTACCGTCTGGTTCGGGCAACCGCGTGTTGCGAATGCTCTGACATGGTAGCGGCGGCCGGACCGATTTCCTCAGGATTGCGCAGTGCCGTTTCGTTCGATCCACTGCGAGAGCGCATCCTCCAATGCGGCCGCGACGGTCACACCGGCGCTGCTGGCGGCCTGCTCGAACCGGTCGACCAGATCCGCTGGGACTGAGGCGTTTACCTTGGCCCGAGTCGGCTTTGGCTTGGCCGGCTGGACAACGACCGCTGGCGCATGTCGCGCGACAGTCGCGTCCATGGTCTCACGCAGAGCGGGAATCACGTCCAGCAATCTGGCGAGATCGTCACGCTCGATACGCAGCACCTCGGCCGGACCGGTCGTCGTAACGGTCGCGGACCGCAGTTTCCCGCGGCGGAGCACAGATTCGCCGATCACCTCCCCCGGCCCCAACACGGCAATGGGATCCCGGCCGACATATACCCGCGCCTCCCCACTGAGCAGGATGTAGCAGGCGTCCGCCGGAGTCTGCTCATGAATCATCGGCCATGGCTTGGACGTCGAGGTGTGATGGGCCACTCGGGCGAGCAGCTCCAGTTCGGCATCGGAGAAGTTGTCGAATGCGGTGAACTCGCGTAGCCGATGGGCGTAATCCCCGTAACTGGCGTCTGCCGCAGATCCCGCGTCCGATTTCATAGGGGCTCCTGACATGCGATGTGACCCGGCATCGGGGAGCCTACGCCCTGTCACTACGCACGCGGCGTCCGCGCCACCGATCGTGTCGAGAGCCGCCGGCGACATCCCGGCAACGTGGCCCGCGATCGAGGTCGTCGCGGCCGCGATATTGCGGCCCTTGATCCGTTGCGGTTCGGCCTGCGCGGCTCCGCATGTTGCTGTGCCGCCGCTGCGGAATCCTTTGAACACAAACCACTTTGACACAGGGTAGGCCGTAGGACACTGACCGGACGGTCGCGTGCTGCGCCTATCGGTTTCCGCTGGATTGCCGGGCCGGCACCCGGACCAGCGCTGACAGAATGTCGTCTGCGATGCCTGGCACGTCGTGGGCCCTCGCATAGCGCCCGCCACCGGTCTAGAGTTCCGGTCGATGCGTCATACGTGGACCTGGACATTCGACCTGCCGCCGGATGAGTTGTGGCCGGTGCTGGCAGATACCAACCGGTTCAACGAAGCGCTCGGATTGCCGCCTTACACGCTCGAAGAGACCCCCCTTGCCAACGGTACGGTCCTGCGCCGCGGGCAGGCCAGGGTGGCGGGCTTCTTGTTGGAATGGGAGGAAAAGCCGTACGAGTGGATCTCGGGTCGGCACTTTCGCCAATCGCGCGTGTTTACCAAGGGGCCGTTCCGTCGCTTCGGCCCGGTCTTCGATATCGAGCCGGACGGTAACGGCGGCTCACGCGTTACGTATGCACTCGAATGGGAGCCACTGAGCTTGGTGGGCCGCCTCTTCGGGGCGCGGCTTGCCGCCCAGGCGGGCGAAGCGGTGGGAAAACGCGTCGTGGAGGCGGTCGATTTTGCTCACGGCGATCACGCTCCCAACCGCATGACACCGTTTGTGTTGCCGGAGCCCAAACTGCCCGACGGTGCCCGCGAGCGGGCTGCGGCGATGGCGCGTGAAATGGACCGCGGCCCCTACGGTAACGAGCTGGGCGCGCGGTTCGCCGAACTTGTCCTGCACGGCATGGCAACGGATCTCAGCCGGCTGCGACCCAAGGCGCTGGCGAGCAATCTCGGCGTGCCGGTACGCGTCGCGACCGAGGCCTGTCTCGCCGGCGTGAGGGTCGGCCTGCTCGGCATGAAGTGGGATTTGCTCTGCCCCAACTGCCGCGGCACCAAGGTCAGCGTCGCCACCCTGGCCGAGCTGCCCCACGGTGCGCACTGTCCGTCGTGCAACATCGACTACGATCGCGACTTCGAGCGCAACGTCGAGCTGACGTTCGCGCCGGCGCCCACGGTGCGCCCGTTGCCCGGCGGCCGTTTCTGTCTGTCGGGGCCGATGGAGACACAACATGTCGCCGTACAGGTTCTGCTGGCCGCGGGGGAGCGGCGCGACGTGACCGTCGACCTGCCGCCGGGCTCGTATCGGTTACGCACGCTGCATCCCAACGGTTTCGTCGACATCGATTACCAGTCCGGCGCGTTTCCCGGTTTGCGCATCACCGGGTCGGGCGTGCAGGTGCTGGACGCCGCGGATCGGGAGAACGCACCGGGCGGGGTGACCTTTGTCAATGACGCCGGCTTCGAGCTGGCAGCCTTGATCGAGGACCGAAAGTGGGCGCGCGAGACGCTAACGGCACCAGAAGTGATCTCGCTGCAGGCTTTTCGCGATCTGTTCGCCGAAGCGACGCTGCGCCCGGGTGACGATGCCGGGGTCAGCCAGGTCGCATTGCTGTTCACCGACCTGCGGGGCTCGACAGCCCTCTACGAACGGGTCGGAGACGCCACTGCCTACAACCTGGTGCGCGAGCACTTCACGCTGCTGGCCGCGATCGTGCGAGACCATGACGGTGCGGTGGTCAAGACGATCGGTGACGCGGTCATGGCCTCATTCACCGATCCGGCGCGAGCGGTCCGCGCGGCGCTCGCCATGCAGGCGGGGATAGCCGCGTCGGCATCTGCGGGCGGCGGCCTTGTGCTGAAGGTGGGCGTGCATGCCGGTCCCAGCGTGGTCGTGACGTTGAACGACCGCCTGGACTACTTCGGCTCAACGGTGAACATGGCCGCACGCCTGCAGGGCCAGAGTGTTGGCGGCGACATCGTGTTGTCACACGCCGTCGCCGACGATCCGGCGGTACGGGAAATTGTGGCCGATGTGCCGCAGCGCCACGAGACGGTCATGCTCAAGGGCTTCGCCGCCCCCGTCGGTTTCGTGCGTCTGTTGACCTCACAAGAATCGAGTCAACCTGTCTGACAGCAACTTCCGGAACCGCCGGCGAACAACCTGTTCCGCGATACCGAACTCGGGCCAGCTACGCGCTCAGGGCAGCGGCCGGGTGGCGTTCATCAGCGGTCCGAAGCCGACGGCTTGCATGCGGTCCATCATCTTCGTGGGCGACGGGCGTTGCTGCAGCAGTGCGTCGACGGCCTCGTCGGGGGTATCGACGATGCGCACTAGTTGGTCAAAGTCCTCAGGTGCCAGCTTCTTGCCACCAACGAACAAGGCCCGCAAGACCGGCAGCACGGGCAGCTTCTCGGTCCAGAACTCTCGGCCGAGGAAGATCATCGGGGAGAACGCCACCGCATTTCTGGGGTAGTAGTTCTGCGCGGCGTTTTGAAACACTTCCTGGAGGGTGCCCGCCGCACCGCGGGTGTAGATGATCCCGTTGGCCGCCAGGGAGAGCAGGATGTCTTCGCGGATGCTGTTCTGGAAGTACTTGGCGACGTCCGTTGCCAGCGGCGACATTGGCTCGTTGCCGTAGTACCAGGTGGGAACCGCGATGCTGCGTCCCCCGGTGTCGGCGAATGTTTGGGCTATCTCGTAAGCGGGCGCGGCCCAATCGTGCAACTGGCGCACGATCGCGGTATCGATCTCGCCGGTGCAAGAGACCACCGTCGCGCTGTCGGGCAGCGTCGGCTGGTTCTGCAAAAGTTTCAGTGCGTCGGTCACATCTTGATCCGATGCGTTGGCGAGCATCGCACCCAAATGGGTGGCTTCCATGGCGCCGGGACCGCCACCGCTGGCCACCAGGCAGCCGCACTGGGTCAGTGTCCGCGCGATGCGCGCCACATTTGCGTAGTTCGCGGTCGCGCGAGTCTCGTCGTGGCCACCCATGATGGCCACCGTGGGCGACTTGACGCCGTGGAAAAACACTGTGAGGGCACGCATGATCGAGTGGTCGTGCAGCGCCTGCATCATCCCGGCGTAGGGATCGGTGGGGCATGCGCCGCCGTTGGCAGTGAAGTACCGGTAGGAGCGGAAGTCCAATGTCTCGGCGAAGCTGAGTGGCCGGTGCGGTTCGAAGCCGCTCATCAACTCCAGTGATGTGTACAACGCGTTGCGCAGCGGCTGAAACGGAATTTCCAAGTTCGGCATCTGAACTCAGCACTTTCCTGTCTGGTCATCGGTCGGGTGAACCTGTGCGGACTCCGGTAGACCACATCGCTTCACAATCGGAGCCGCACCGCTCATGGAATCTATTGAAGAACAAACTAAAACGAAAGCAGTCGATTTGCCGGTAAACGGCAATGCTCGCGCCGGCCAATATCGACCTCCACTTGGATATGCAGACCTCGGCCGTACGCGAGGAACAGGTTCGGCCCAGCGGATCTGGCCGCGTCAGACACATGAATCAGCAAGCGGTACAGAACATTTCGTGAAGGCGCCGCGATGTCTTCCGAGGTCGCACCGAAGACGGCATTTCGACTGCTTGGCGGTGGCCTCAGATCACCCGCAGGATCGGCGAGGCGGAAAAGTCGGGCGGTTGCGGACCCAATGCGGCGGTGACCGACCGGGGCACCGAGATATCGGCGAGGTAGAGGGCACCGACCTGAGGTGCATTGCGCATACCGATCTTGGGCAGCGCCAGGGTCAGTGTTGCATCCGCGCTGACGACCTCTCCGGGCGCCTCTCCCGATGTGACGTCAAGTCCGCTGGGCGTGTCCAACGCGACCACCGAACCAGCGGACGTCATCGCGGCGATCAGCTCGCCGGCGCGCCCCCGTGGTGCGCCGCGCAGCGAGTAGCCGATCAGCGCGTCCACGGTGAGGTCGGCATCGACGACGGTGTCGCTGGTCGGCACCTCCATGCGCCGCAAAATGTCGAACTGGTGTGCCGGCACCGGGCTCAGCTGATCTGCTGGACCGCCCAGCGTCACCACGACGTCGACGCCAGCATTGGCCAGATGCCGTGCCGCCACCAGACCGCCGCCCCCATTGCCGCCGGAACCCGCGACGACAGCGACCCGGTTGGGCGCGGCCACGGCGAGCACCAAACGGGCCAGCCGGTGACCGGCGTTCTCCATCATCTGAATCAGGTCGATACGCAAGTCCTGCATCATCACGCGGTCCACCTCGACCATCTGCTCCCTGGTCAGCCAACCGATGTCGTCGGCAGCCACGGCGGGAAACACGTCGCCGGACCCACTCCCGTCGATCCCGGCCAGCAGGTGGCCCGCATAACGCAGTGGCCAGCCTTCGGCGCTGCCGTAACGCCGCTCGGCGGATTGGAGCAGCCCGACCAGCTGGCTCCGGGACGGCAACCGCCCGGCGCGGTCCCACAGTCGCGCCTGCAGGTAACCGCTGTACCACAGGGCCCACTCAGGGTCGGCGCCGTCGGTGTCGGCGTAAGCCTTATGGTGTCGTTCGCCGGTTTCCACCAGCAGGTCTGCCAATTCTGCGCCGGTGATCGAGATCATGTCGTTGCGCCCATCATGGTGTGGTTCGGCGTTGGGGCGCCGCGGCGTTGACCGCATGCGGGCCTCACCGCCCTCGGCGGGTTCGGATCCGAAGTGGCATCACCCGTCCGCTCGCCGGCTCGCCCGGGATTTGCGCGGATAGGGTCCGCAGTCGTCGGCCGCTCAATCGGCTCCGTCTTGATGGTGGCGGCCAATCGTCACTCCTGGCGTGGTGCATTCGGGTTTCACTGCGGCCGGCATCACGCTACTCCGGGGAGTCGCCCGCCCACATGGGTTTACCTCAGCGCGCTGGCGCATGGCGGCATTCGGGTTCGACCCCCGATTCAGCGACCCGGGCCCATTCGGGCTTCCCGGCTTAGGGCGGCTTAGGCCGGCTTAGGCCGGCTTAGGCCGGCGCAAAATCCGGTGTCGGGTCCGCCGTCGGACACCGCAGACGACAATGGTTGACGCACCGGGATGTCAGACGGCCAGCGCAGCGCGGGCCGCCGCAGCCGTCTGCCGGGTGTACCCGCCGCCGAACAGCACGACATGCGCCAACAGCGGGAACAGCTGGTGCAGCCCGATGCGGTTGCGCCAGCCGGGTTTCAGCGATCGCACCTGCTGGTATCCGGCGAGGATGACGTCGTAGTGCGGGCAACCGAACAACGCCAGCATCGCCAGATCGGTCTCGCGGTGGCCGGCATGCGCTGCCGGGTCGATCAGCACCACCCCGTCAGGCGTCCACAGGAGATTGCCGCTCCACAAATCCCCGTGCAGTCGAGCGGGCCGGTGATCGTCATCGAAATCACCTGCGCGGCAACGCCTGACGACGCCGTCGATCAGGTCCCGAGTCGACGCATCCAGCCGCGCCGCCGCCAGATCAGCCATCGGGAGCAGTCGCTCCGAGGCGTAGAAGTCGCCCCAGCGTTGGTGCCGCCGTAGCGACATCGGCAATGGCTGCGACAACGGCCCAAAGAACCCCGGTCCCGCCCACCCGTCGGGCCCTGCGCCGAACGCCGGTGCACCCGCGTCGTGGGTGACGGCCAGTCGGCGGCCGAACGTGTATGCCGCTTCAGGGCTCGGCGCCACCGAATCAATCCGCCGTAGGGTCAGGGTCGTCGCGTTGACCGATACCACCGTGGCACACGGCACGCCGCCGTCGACATGTGAAAGCCATTGCAGCCCTGCGGCTTCCCAGGCGAAATAGCCGGCGGGCGCGCCAGCATGGCGCTTGACGAATTCGGTCACGCTGCTTTCACAGTTCCAGATCTCCCAACATGAGCCGTCGAATCTATACCGTCGCACTGTCGGCTCTTGGTGGCAGGCTGCCTACCGAAATGCCCGATTGCCGTATCTGTCGAGCGAGACCACTTCTCCGACTGGCCGGCGCGTCGTGGGCCCGTACTTGCCGATCGGCCAGCCAAGAGGGATTACCGCGCACGGCGTGACATTCCATGGCAGCCCCAGTGCCCGCCGCGCTAGTAGCTTGCTCCACAGCGGCACCGTGATCAAGGCCGCACCCAGTCCGGCCGCACGTGCGGCCAGCAGCAGGTTCTGCACCGCCGGATAAATGGACCCGTAAGCGCTGCTCGTCGCGACCGACGGCCAGGGCGGAATGACGCCTTTGAGGCACGCGACAACCACGACGGGGATCTCCTCGAAATGGTCGGCCTGCCATTGCACGGCCTTTTGTAGCCGAAGCATCTTCTCGTCACCGCGGCGTTCAAACGAACGCTTGTACATGGGGCTGACGAGGTTCATGGCCCTGCGGTTCAAGCAGCCCAGTTTCGCGACTATTTCGCGATCCTTGGCGACGATGAATTCCCAATTCTGCGCGTTGGAACCGGTTGGCGCCTTCATGGCCAGCTCGAGTAGCTGGAGCACGAGGCCGTCGTCGACCGGATCGCTCTTGAGTCGACGGATGGCACGCTGAGTACGCATCGCCTCCTCGAGTGGCATGGTCAAGGGATCTTGGTCCGCTGTCATGACGACAATTCAACACGGCCGCCCCAGGATGCGATTCGGCCACACAGCCCCCGTCATAGAGTGACCGCGTGGTTTTGTTGCCCTGGCGAAGACGGCCGCGATTGCCTGATCGGTGCCGGACATGGAAAAGGCCGACCGCCCGATGACCCGAGTCGAGTTCGCTGTCGTCGGTGTGCACGTCCTCGACACCCACGTCCTGGGCATCACGTCGATTCCCGAGGGCTCACAGGGCCAGCTCGTTCCGACGATCAAGATTTCCCCCGCGGGCACAGCGGGCGGTACGGCCGCCGTTCTGAGCCGGCTCGGGGCGAAAGTCCGTTCCTTCGGCGCGATCGGCACCGACGCGATGGGCGACGCCCTGCTGGCGATGCTCCGCCGCGAAGGGGTCGATGTCGGCGGCCTGGTTCGGACCACGGCAGCCCAGACCTCGGCGTCGGTCATCCCGGTGCGTCCCAATGGTGACCGCCCGGCCTGGCATTGCGTGGGCGCCAATGCCACGTTCCGGCTCGAAGACCTCGACCTCGACGAGGTCATCCGGTCGTCGCACCTTCACCTGGGCGGTCCCGAGTTTCTCGGGGGCGCGGCGGCCGCCGAGCTGTTGCAGTATGCAAAGAGCAAGGGGCTCAGCACATCTGTGGATATTCTCGCCGCAGGGGACCCCGGGCTACTGCAGTGGATTGCCGACGTCCTGCCGCACACTGACTACCTGTTGCCCAACGACGAACAGGTACTGGGTTTCACCGGTGCGGCTGATGTCTTAACCGGCGCACGTAATCTGCTGGCGGCAGGCCCCGGCTGCGTGGCGGTGACCCAGGGCAGCAAAGGCGCCGTGGTCGTTTCGGATGCGGACACCGTCGAGGTGCCCGCGTTTGCAGTTGATGTGGTTGACACCACCGGTTGCGGTGACGCGTTCTCGGCCGGATTCATCCTCGGGCGCGCGCTCGGACGCGACCTTCGAGAAGCGGCTCGCCTCGGATGCGCTACCGCAGCGCACGTCGCCACCGGAATCGGAACCGACGCCGGCGCATACGATCTCGATGTGGTCGATGCGTTCGCGAGCGGCGATCACAGCGGGAGCCTTCGTCGCACATCGAGGATGTCGGATGGCGAGATCAGTAGTCCTTGATGCTCACGGACACCCGCGGCGTCGGGTCGTCATCACTGTGGGGGAGCCGCTGCCATGCGGCATCGACCAACGGCTGCAGAAACAGCTCACCCATGAGCCGCACCAGCACGGCGATCGCCTGCTTTGATTCGTGACGTTCGGTTGAGGCCACTCCGCTTGCACGCAGTTCGGTGACCTCACGGCGAACGTTATCGATCAACACATCGAGCAGCGGTATCCGCTCATTCTTTTCTAATTCGAACGCCTCACGGCGGATGTAATTGAGCACCGGGGGGTTTTCGGCCAGCATGCGCTGGACCGCCTCCCGCCGGGCGGTTGCCGCCGCCGCGGGGCCGGCCCGATTGTCTACTTCAGCGACCGCTTGCCAGAAATAGTCCGCGACCAGCTCGTCGACGGCCCGGCGAAGCCCGGCCTTGGTCTTGAAATGGTGCTGGACCAGTCCCAGCGTCACCCCGGCCTCCGCCGCGATCGCGCGCAACGACACCCGGTCTTCGCCGTACTGCGCGTACAGATCCAACGCCGCGTTCCGGATCCGGGCCTTGGCGGTCAGGTCGTCGTTTGTCGCCCGAGGGTTCTGCACACCGGACCTCCTTCAAATGCAGTCGCAGGAATCGTACCTAGACCTCGGAGACTCGGCCCCGTAACAGATCCTCGGGTACAACGTCTTGTTTGAACACCGTGAGCGCGTATTGGGGGTCGCGACTGTCTGCGCCGCCGCAGTCGGTTGGCAATCGGTTGGCCAATGGCGAAGACGAACCCACATTTCGCGCCAGCCGAACCGAGCATTGACCGATTGATTGACTTATGCAATTGTATCCGATACAGCTGTATCGTAGTCGATATATCTGTACGAGCCCGCTCGAACAGACGTTCACAGGCTGGGTTCGCGAGTGGTCTCGGAAGGGGCTTGTGGTTGTGACGGTGCGGTTGGTTTCTGAGGGTTTGGTGGCGGCTGGTGCGCCGGTGGCCGACGGATCGGCGGCGACACCCTATGGCCTCGTTGGAGGGATGGTATGAGCGCTGCGGTGTGGATGGCCTCGCCGCCGGAAGTGCACTCGGCGCTGCTGTGCGCCGGCCCCGGGCCGGCCTCACTGCTGACCGCCGCCACCGGTTGGTCCTCGCTGGGCGCCGAGTACGCCTTGGTAGCCGAAGAACTCACCCTGACACTGGCAGCCATGCAGGCCGGAGCCTGGCACGGCCCCAGCGCCGAAATCTGCCTGGCTGCCTACACGCCTTACCTGGCCTGGCTGCTGCAAGCCAGCACCGACAGCGCCGCCACCGCCGCCGCCCACGAAACCGCCGCGACCGCCTACATCAGCGCCCTGGCAATCATGCCCACCCTGGGCGAGCTGACCGCTAACCACGCCACCCACGCGGTGTTGCTAGCCACCAACTTTTTCGGCATCAACACCATCCCCATCGCCCTCAACGAAGCCGACTACGCGCGAATGTGGATCCAAGCCGCCACCACAATGAGCGCCTACGAAGCACTCACCACGACAGCACTAGCCTCCACACCCCACACCCCACCCGCACCAGCAATCCTCAAACCCGGCGCCGCCCAAGCCGCCAACCTCGCCACCACCACCGCCCAAACCCTCACCGCAACCCCCTGGGTGCAGATCGTCGTCGAACTGCTACTGCTAATCCCGAAAATGATCCTCGAGTTCATCGCGGGGCTGGTGGTCGCAACAATTTTTGTCCCAATCTTTATTGCCTTAATGCTTGTTCAACTCGTTGCGCTCCCACTTCTCGTGGGTGTCATCGCATATCTATTTTTGACATTCCACTTCGGCATGGCTTTTACCGCTGTATTTTACCTAGGCATACTCGAATTTTCGCTAGCAATTACAATCGCGGCGATCGGTATTATCCTTCTCTTTCCTATAGTGTGGCCTATCGGCGCAGTTGTTGAAATAGTTGGGCAGATTATTGGGAATCTATTTGGCGCGGTTGCGGCGCCGCTGGCCGGGGCAGCGGCTGGTGCGACGGTTGCTGGTGTTGCCCCCAGCATCGGCGCTACTGCCGCGGTGATGGCCGCGCCGGCAGCTGGTGTGGCTGCGGGCCCGGTCGCGGCCGTGGCCGTTGACAGTGTGGCGGCGCCGATATCAGGTTGCGAGGTGGATTCGCACGCGCGGCTGGTATCGGCGGTGGCCGCGGATGGGGCTGTGGGTCAGTCGTCGGCGATGGCTTCCGACCGCGGCGCTGACGCCTACGGATTTGCCGGTACCGCACATCACGGCAGCGCGATCCGGCCCGGTGGCTTGATGACGTTGAGCGACGAATTCGGTGGCGCTGTGCGGGTGCCGATGGCGCCGGCGAACTGGAACGCGCCTCCGCTGGATGTCACCGGTGGCCTGGAAGTTCCCGCCACCGAGACGCTGCCGAGCAATTGCTGACACCGGGACGAAGTTCTCTTCAGAAATGGTCGATATCGCCATTCGGTTCCGCCGTATTCCCGCTCATGAGGTCGCCGCGGCACCGTGAGCTGCGCTAACGGGGGAGTGAAGTCGATGTTGCGATACCGGCTGGCCGCGCCCAGGGGTAGTGCGCGACACCGCGCGTTTGCCGGCGGCTGAACGACTCCGCGCCCCCGAGGAGGCTGGCCTTCCGGCGTTCCGCGTCCACAAGTTCGTGTTGGACCGTGCCGATACCTGGTTCAGGAGGGATCGAGGCGCAAAATTTCATGACGGTTTCGGTTGAGCAAAGTTACTGCACTTGCTCGCGATGCGAGGGCCGACATCGCCTGTTTAGTTCTAGTGTCGGTTCTATGGCCGGACTGAGCAATTGCGTGAAGCGCTGGCGGACAGCGCTATCCGTAGCCGGGTCGGCATTGATCGTTGCGATCCTCGGACTCGCCGTGACCCCCGTTGCTCATGCGGCTGCGCCCACGGCGACGTTGTCGGTGGAACATACCTGGCAGACCGGTTTCATCGCCCGCTTCACCATCACCAACTCGAGCACGGTGCCGCTGTCCGACTGGAAGCTTGAATTCAACTTGCCGGTGGGGGAAGGTGTCTCGCACACGTGGAATAGCACCATTGCACAATCTGGCACGCACTATGTTCTGACCCCTGCGAATTGGAATCGCGTCATTGCACCCGGTGGTTCAGCCACTGGTGGTCTAAGGGGCGTGCTGATCGGTTCGTACTCGCCACCGTCGAATTGTGTGCTCAACGGGCAATATCCTTGCACCTAGAGGCGACTGCGCACGGATGCTCGACGGCTCCGAATGCTATATCGGTGTAGTGGGTCGGGAAGCGGTGGATAAGCCTCGGGAGGCGGTGCAGAAAGGACGATCTGGTCGTCCGGGGTAGTTCTGCCGACATCACCGGCAACGTGCGTCCGCTGGTTTTCGGCGAGGTCTACGTGCGTTGAGTGTGCCGCAAGTAGCCGCTCTCGAACCCGATGTAGGCGCTTTCTAGTCGCCACTGCTCGCGGGCGCGTTCATTGGCCTCGAGGTAAGTGCTGCATGACTGGCTGATTGAGTCCCCGCCGAGCCGGTCACCGGCGCAGGCGGTCACCGGCTGTCCGGTCGACAGGCGCGCCCAAAGGCCTTTGCCAGGCAAAAAAGCGTATTCGAGGCTTTGACGCGCGAGCTGCTTCAGGTCGGGATAACGGAGGTGATAGTCGCTAGCGGCGTGTTGGAATTGCGCGGTCATGTTGGAGCGGGACACCCCCTCGTCATCGGTGCCAAGAGCGACCGGCACATCGGCGTAGCGATAGGTCATGAACGGGTGCTGAGCGCCGGTGACGCCCAGGGTTTCGGCATTGCTGTTGAACAGGATCTCGACCAAGACTTTGCGCTTCGCCATCTCCGCGAGAAGGCCGGAAGGGTCATCCTCCAACGTCAAGTCCACACCGTGGCCGATCTCGGCGCGCATGGCCATGCTCAACGGCTTCACGAATGTGGAAACGCAAATCCTCGGGCGGAACCAGGCCGGGCGCTAGCTCGCCGGGGTGCAACGCGACCGGCACGTTAGGTGCCACGCCGTGCAGGTAGTCGACGGGAAGCCGTAGTCGTCCGGTCAGATCAACTGCCTCTGTCGACCTGGCTGGCTGCGCCAACGTCCACGTCGGCTCGTGCTACTAACTTTCGTCCCGAGGTTGACATCGGCGGGGTCAACACCCGCGTGCTTGCCGAGCAGGCCGCAGCGGTAGACCCGGGCCGGCTCGGCAACAGCGTCGGGTTCCTCAGCTTCGACGAGATGCGCCGCGTTGATGCCGCACTGCGCATCGTCCTCGACCTCCAAGCGCTGCGCCGCCGCAGGTGCAGCATCAGATGAAAACAATTGGCGAAAACTGCCAACTGTACTGAAGGCGGAGGGTAGGACCGGCGGTTGATTCATCAGATGAACATGGCGCACTTTACTGGTAACCCGCCATATTCGAGCCCGCCGTATTCCTCCTGAAACGAGCTGCAACTCAAGCGCGCCGGAACGGCTGGAGCCCCTGATCTTCGCAGCGGGAAGCGGGCCATTGTCAGCGATGTATGAGACCGAACAGGATGCGCGTGGTCGTTTGCTGCAGAGGGCTATGCCGGGTTGTCGGCGGGTAGGCACTACACCGGGGGCGCTACTGCGCGAAGGTCGTCCACGCGCAGCCAGTGACCGTCTTACAAACCGTCGTACACTGTCGCTATGGCTGACACGATTACATTCCGGCCGGACGAGGACACATCGATGGCGCTGGAGGTCTTGACCAAAGATGGCACGACTGTGTCCGCAGCCGTTCGATCTGCTCTCATCGATGCCGCACGACGTAAGGCCAACGCGGCGATTCGCGCCGAGGCGGAAAGGCTTGCCGAAGATGAGGCCGATCGCGCTGAGGCCATACAGGTGCTGCGCGACATGGAGACGCTGCGTGCGTGGTGAGGTCTTTCGGCTGCATGTCCCGCGGGGGAGCCGCGGTCACGAGCAGTCCGGTTCCCGCTACGCCGTAATCGTCCAGTCAGATCAACTGGCTCTGTCGACCTGGCTGGTTGCGCCAACGTCCACGTCGGCTCGTGCCGCCAGCTTTCGTCCCGAGGTTGACATCGGCGGGGTCAACACCCGCGTGCTTGCCGAGCAGGCCGCAGCGGTAGACCCGGGCCGGCTCGGCAACAGCGTCGGGTTCCTCAGCTTCGACGAGATGCGCCGCGTTGATGCCGCACTGCGCATCGTCCTCGATCTCTAGGCGCTGCGCTGTCGCAGCAGCTGTATCAGATGAAAACAATTGGGGTGCAGTGCAATACGGCGCGGTTTACCGGTAACTCGCCATATTCGATCCTGTCGTATTCCACGGAACACTGGTCGAGATGGAGCCGGGTGTCTGGTCGCTATCTAGTTGGCGGTTGATTGCTGGGGACCGCCACCGATATCGAGACGGTCGGATGCTCTTGTGTCTCAATCTAGTTGGGACTTCCGGCAGAGCGGTCGGCTCGATCCACTGGGGGTCGGGAGAGTAGCGTGGTGTATATTATGGTGTATGAAACGTACCAACATCTACCTAGATGAGGCACAGACAGCCAGCCTCGACAGGTTGGCCGGTCAACAGGGTATGTCCCGCGCTGAGCTCATTCGCCAACTTTTGGATCGCGCTCTCAACAGCGCAGACGACAACCTTGCTGCGGACCTCAAAGCGATTGACGATTCGTTCGGCGTTCTGCGCGATGTCGAGGCACCCGATCGCCGACCCGGGAGCCGCGAGGAGCACCTGCAGCGGATGTGGCTCCACACGTCATGATGCTGGTCGACTCAGACATCCTCGTCGCGCACCTCCGTGGCGTAGCCGCGGCGCGTGATTGGCTCCGTGAGTCTCGGAGCGAGGGTCCGTTAGCCATCAGCGTGGTGTCGATTAGCGAACTGGCCGGCGGGATGCGCAGCGCGGAGCGGCGCGAGGTATGGCAGCTGCTCGCGTCGTTTCGCGCCGAACCGGTCACCGAGATCATCGCGCGGCGGGCTGGCGACTTCATGCGCCGGTACCGGCAGAGTCATTCCGGTATAGGTTTGGGTGACTATCTGGTGGCTGCGACCGCGGACATCAAGGGCTATGAGCCGGCGACGCTGAACGTGAAGCATTTCCCGATGTTCCAGAACCTGCGGCCGCCATTCAGACTCTGAACGAGCCGCCAACTACCGTAAGGCAAAGCGCGAGATTCCGAAACCGCCAGGTTGGTTGGGAAAACCGTCAACCAGATTGAGACAGGACACCGGGAACGTCAGTGATTCATCCGATGAAAACGGCGTACTTTACCTGACATAATAACGGATCACCCGCGGAAACGCTGCAGCGCGAGACCCCGCTTTACTCCAATGCTCGCTCATGTTTCGCCTGCGCCAGGACTAAATACGCTGCGGCGCAATTCGGTTGCGGGCCAAGGTGATCGCACGGCCCCACCCGTTGGTGGTTCGCGGGCAATCACCTGATCACTCAGTGACCGAATCACCAAATCACGTCTCTGGTCTGAAACGTCTACCGACGGATGGATCGCTGGAAGCGAGTTGTTGTCCGTTCCGGGCTTAGTTGGCAGTTATGAGGCACTCGAGGACAGGTTGCGTCCAGCTGAACGTTATTGCGCGAGTGCACAATTCGAACAGAAGGAAGCAGGGGGTCAAGCCCAGAGGAACCTCCCAACAAGGAAAAGCCAGCAGCGACTCATCCCACTCCACACGAAGGACCCTCGAAATCACCCATCCACGGGTCGAGGCGTAGGCCGCGCCATTCGAACCTCGAGAGCTTTACGCCTGGCTACCTGACAAGGCTGAGGGTTATGGCTATCTGCGCGCCGTCCAAGGTCAGGTGCTCACGACCTGGCACTCGTAACGCGTTGTGTCGCCTGATGTCCCGATCGCTATCATCTCGATCGGCGCCGACGACGCCAGTGGCCCCGCCCACGACGACGCCGAGCGGGTGCTAGCCGACCTGGGGAGGGGGCTGGCCCCTACGTGGCTGCCCACTCACGGCTTAGGGAGCTGACGTCAGTGATATTACTTGAAATGACTATTCACTGGAAGTAGTATTGGAGGTGTGATCACCGACTGGACCGGGGAGTTCCAGTATTGGCTGGAGTTGCTGGAGGCGAAGTCTGACGCGGGTGATCCGATCGCGCGGCGGCGGATGGAATATGTGGATGCCGGCATATTGGTGCTCAGCGATTTGTCAGAGCCACCGAGTGAGGACACCGCAGTCTTGATGCGGGTGCGTCAGCGAGGCAGGTATCCCATATTGGCGTGTGTCGCACCCATTCGACGACGAGGTCGCCGTTCGCCTGATCGTGTGGTTCCCCGGGGGTCACACGGCAGGCGTGATCGTCGCGTTCGGCGGTGACAAGAAGCAGATTGGCGACGCCTTCTACACCCGTGCGGCGTCGCGGGCCGACGCAGCAATCGATCAGTGGCTACGAGAACGGAGCAGGGACGATGATGAAGCTTGAGGACAAGGGCGGCCAGCGTCTGCGCCGCAAGCCCGCCGATCCCGACCATGCCCACCGGGTGGCCGAGATTCGCGAGGGGATGCGGGAAATGGATCGCGTCTACGCGATGAACCTGGCGATGATCCGCAAGGCCGCCCAACTGACCCAGGAGGACTTGGCGGCGCGCCTCGGCAAGAGACAAGCGGCGGTGTCCAAGCTGGAACGACAAAACGACCTACTGTTGTCCACACTCGCAAGCTACATCCACGCCGCGGGCGCTGAAGCGGAGCTGGTCGTCATCGTCGGCGGCAAGGAGCTGCGCTACGACCTGGGCCAGCTGGGCACCGTGGACGACTCGGTGGCCCCCACCAGCTGACCTGACAGCGGCCAGCACGACCCGACCACGGCAGCTACGTGAGCAGCCTGTCGACGGCGCTGGGGTGGGCCAGCAGTCTTGTTCAAACCCGCTGATGCGGTTATGAACTGGTGAGCGCAGACTCCGCCGGCTTGGGTGCCGGCAGCCGATAAATCTGAGGCCGATCAGCACCGAGGCGGCCCGCGTTGACCATCACCGGCGCGATCCGGACGCGATGGGGTCTGGGTGTGGCCGGGACCGAAATGCTGGCGGCGCCAGTGCCCGCGTCGGCGGTGCGAGGACGTCGTGCGACCCGTGGCCTCAGCTGTGGCCGTCGGCTGCGCCTCCACCGGGGTGGTCGCGGTGACGTTGAGGACATGCACGGTGTCTTCGCGCTTGCGCGCGGCACCTACGGGTAATGGCGGTGGGCCGACTGGGGAATCTCCGTTGCTGCAGAAGCTCTGGCGAACCCTCACTGGGCTTACCTCAGCCTCGATGAGATACGCCGCGTTGACGCGGCCCTACGAATCGTGTTGGGCCTGTAGTTCCGTCGATACCAAGATCGACACAAAGTCATTGGCACACAAGGCAATAGGACTAGCCGTCGTCGTCGCAACAGGCGGCACTTCTTCATGGACATTGACGAATGTCCATGAATCTGAAGATGCTGGAGGAAGCCTGATCGGGTTCAATGCCCAAGAACCTCACCTGTAGACAAAGAAAAGGTCCCTTGGACGAAACGCGCGCCTGACCGATTCATGCCCGCCCGTGGACGCCGACCGCGTTATCGCCGCGCCGGTGCGAGGCAGGCCGGATTCCGTAGTCCTCCCGCCTGTCGTCCTTTACAAGCTCTGGCAGATCGATGAACGGAGCAGGTTGTAGTGGGCGTCGCGTACTGGCGCCCGCCGTAGACCCTCATGGGCACCGGCAACGGCTGCAGCGTCATTCGGCCTACGCAGCGGTGTGGGCGAGCCATCCGGTGTGACCGGTGTGCGGATGCGGAACTCGTCGGCGGCGTGGTCGGTCGGAATCCTGGCGACGCTGACTCGAATATCGTTGCGCGGGTCCATAGTTAGGACGTCTGCGAGTTATCGGCAATCATGATCATCTGAAATGCGTTGCAGCACTATGCTATAACGAAAATACAGTTCTACCGGTAACCCGCCATATTCGATTCCGTGGTATTCCTACGGTACGAACCGCGAACCCACCAAGGCGCCGCCAGGGGAGAGGTCCTGACCGCACGTCGAGACTGCAGCAGTGGCGTTCGACGCACAATGTAGGGCGCAGCGCGGTTCAGCAGTTTGCTGACGATTCCTACTCGGTCAATCTGGATGCGGCTCCCGTGCGACATTCTTCAGTCTTGGGCTAATCGTCTGCTTCGCGAATCGCGAGTCGGTCGTCGTGCCGGCCGGTTCACCAATGCGGTTCTCCGGTTCCGGGGCATGTGCCGGTCAACAGACCCGACCGAGCGCCGCAGGCAGACGCAACAGGGCTTTCCGCCAACTGCGGTTGCCGTGCCGGCGCACTAGAGATCGCGGTGCTCGACGAACTCGACGAACAGGCAAACGGCTGTTGGACGGCAGGTGCACGCTCCCATCTCAGCCTGCTCGGTGTCATCGTTGCGGCTAGAGTAGCAACGGACTACAAAGCCCTCGTTGGTGCCCACTGTAAGCACGGCCGACGGCCCGGGTTACGGCAGGGACAGCGATTCCGGAAACCAAGGACAAAGCATGGCCGCAACCCAGGAACTCGGCGCATCCGAGACGACCGACCGCTCACTTCATCTGATCATCAACGCAATCGAGTCCAACTCGCCGAGACGCGGCGCAGACGTCGACGTGACACTGTACCTGCCATGGGGAACTGTGATGGGTAACATCGAGCCCTGCTGGTATTTCGACCAGAAACTCCTCGGCTACCTCCAAACGATCGGCGTCGACCACAACCAGCAACCCCCGACCGACGGCACCTGCCCAAATTGCCCAAATGGGGGCGGGTCGCACGTATACGTGCACTTATCTCGGGTTACGTGCCGCCAGAATAGCGGTCAGGTCGACCGGCATGATCAGCTTCGCGTGCGGCTGGCCGACGTCACCTCCTGGGCCTTCGGTCACGGCGAGGTTAGAGCCCGCTGATTAGCGCGCCCGGCCCTGGCCTAACCCCGCCATATTCGATTCGGCCGTATTCCTCCCGCGTGGGGCAGTGGATCAGTAGCGGTGAAGCATAGCCGAAGGGTTGACCGCAACTCTAAGGTGCGTTCAGCGTGACTGCCTACCCGATAGATTCAGAGCACCGCCAGTTGTTTGCTGAACAATTTCGAGATCTGCGGTATAGCCGGGTGGATCCGCAGCCGTGACGGGGAGTGCCGACACCGGGGTGAATGATGTTCAGGATATTTGTCGGGCGTGACGGTGTCCGTGGCCGCCCTTGACGACATCATCACGTCAAAGACGGGCTGCAGCAAGCAGGTCAAACCCATTGGTGTACAACACAATACGACGTATTTTTTCCGGTTAAGCTGCATATTTGGTTCCGGCGTATTAGGGCCTCTGCGTATTGCTTTCGACCATGATTCGCTTGGCCCCGAGCCGTCTCACTTGTTGAGTCGGGGGCCTTCGAAAGCGTTAGTCAGAACCCGGTTCGGGTTCTCACTGGTTTGCTGATGTGTCATCCAGAGCAGTCGACAGCAACCTCGAGAGCCGTGCAGATGGCGCGCATCCGGGCGTCCGCGAGTCGGCCAAGCCGATCGATCAGCACCGCGACCGAGACACTTTCGACTGAGTCCAGATTCACTGCGGAACGGCGTGGGATCGGGTCGGGACCCGGTTCGAGAACAACCTCGCTGGCTAGCCCCCGGATGGTTGTGGTGCACGGTGCGACGAGTGCGCGTTGAAGCCGGGGGATCGCCGCATCGCGCGAGAGCACAACGACTGGACGCCGGCCGATCTCGGCCATCTCACACCACCACACCTCTCCGCGTGCCGGAAGTGCGCTCACGAGTCGCCGGCCGCCCGCCGCCACGACGCTAGGTCGCCCCACTCGTCGGGCTCATCAAGCGGGTGCTTGTCGTAGGCCGCATAGCTCGCATCCACCTCCGCTGATCGATGGCGAGCAAGTAAGGCTCCGAGGGCCTCATCGATGAGAGCTGCATCAGTGATTCCTGCCCGCACGTCGCGCGCACTGCTCAGTAGCCCGGCGTCGACAGTAGTGCTCAGGCGTATGCGGTTCATGCCACTATTATGCCACGGCCTGAGCAAACTCTCACGCGGGCTTTCGAGCGCATGTTGACGTACAAGGCTCTCTACTTGACATAATGTCGCTTATCGGCATACAACAGGAACGCATCAAGGTGAGTTCTTTGGGATACCGCCGACCGGTCGGAAAATCGACGTAGCGACGTGGGGAATCCTCCGCTTCGAAAATGGTCAAGCGGTCGAACGCTGGGGCCTGGCAGACAATCTCGCGATCATGCAACAACTCGGGTTGATGGGCTAGTCACGACAACCGCAGCGCACAGCTGACGCTCGCGCATGAAAGCGTCCATTTGGGCGGAACTCGCACCTGCTGAACACGCACTGTTACCAGTTAATCTAGCTAGCTATAGGCTAGTAAACGGGCTAGAATGCCGCTTATGAGGTCGGTACCCCTGACAGAGGCCAAAGACAAGCTGTCCGCGCTCGTTGACGAGGCCGACACCACCCACGAAATCATTCAGATCACCCGGCACGGCCGCGTCGCCGCGGTCATCATGTCCGCCGACGATCTTGAGTCCCTCAACGAGACTCTGCACGCTTTGCGGACCCCCGGCCTCGCAGAAGAACTCAAGCAAGCCGACGCCGACTACGCCGCCGGAAACACCGTCAGCGGCGAGCAGATCCGCCAACGCTACGGCCTGACGTGACCCAATGCGATCAGCCATGGTCTGTCCAGCTGTCATCGACTGCAGTGCGTGCGTTAGATCGATTACCGCACAAAGTCGCTTCCGCAATCGTTGAGTTCGTCACAGGCACCTTGCCGATCGACCCGTACCGACTATCCAAACCGCTTCGGTTTGAATTCGAAGGATGGCGTGTGGCGCGGCGCGGCGATTATCGCGTGACGTTCCGAGCGCTCGACGACGATCGCGTGCTCTACATCGGCCGCATCGAGCACCGTGCGCACGTCTATCGACACCAATGACTGTTGGACATCCCTTTCGCGGTAGTGCCAGACGCAACTTAGAGCCGCTTGAATCGTCACTGTGACGAATAGCCCTGGTGCACAGCCGCTATTCAGACTCGAGACAGAACGTTCCGGCCGTCGCGGAGCTGTGGCGGCAGCGGTACCCGCAAGATGTTCACGGAGTTGGAGGCCTGCCGTATCTGAACGGATTTCGATGCCTGACTATCTCAGATCTCGTCGACCCGCGGCGACCCTCAGGAACGCGGTCGAAGCTGCCTCTTGGTTGCCGAGCGGGGCGACATGCGGAACGCCGGACGCACGTCCGGCACCCAGTGCGGACGCCGATGACCCGCCGGCGAAACGCCGGCCGAAGCTGCCCGTTGGTTGCCCAGCGCGCGAAACACAGTCGAACGCTGACTGTTTCGGCACATCGGCCGATGCCCGTCTTATGCGAGGTCGATACGTCACTGTGACGCTTGAATGACTAATCAGATTGCGCGCCAGCATCTTCCGTCTCATGTCGTGGATAATCTTTACCGGTAGACGACTCCATGTGCGTTATCACACTGCGCCGCAATGTATTGTCATTTGCCACCGGGAAGGGACCACTGGTTTGCCACCAGCTAGGGACCACCTGTTTGGCTCAGCGAGCATGAT
>NZ_LQOX01000079.1 GCF_002102175.1 Mycobacterium gastri
ATTCCCGCAGATCAACGCCACATCCTCGACGCGCTCGGACTGAAAACGGGGTACTAAGGCAAATGTCCTAACTCAGGTCAAACTGCGCTACCTCGGCGTGGAGAAGAATCACGCCTGGCTGCGACGCCGTTGTGCCGCAATCAATCTGCGCACACTGGTGAACAGCGGCTTGACCCGCACCGACGGCGGGTGGGCCCTGGCCTGACGGCCACGGCCCAGACTTGCCCATCTCGATACCCGCCCAGCACACTGATATCGGCGGGAAGAACGACCACGTTGTCGACCAACCAGGGTCTGACCTACTGCCGAAGAAACGGCCTTGTCGGCGTTCTTCCCGCCCCATCACGCCCCGTTGTTCAGAGCCCTCCTAGCGGTTCCGGGGCGCGGACGCATGTCCGCGTGGCACCTCTTACTTCAGAACCGCACCACGTCAACGAGGAGGATCGCCGATATGTTTCCGGCGCCGACTGGCGGCGGGTTCGCCACCAGCGAAAGCGACACAGCACCGGCGCCCAGGCTTTGGAGCCTGGGCGCCGGTGTGAGCGACTACTAGGTTGCGGCGTGGAACGCGTCGATGATGTCAGCCGGGATACGGCCGCGAGTCGACACGTTGTGTCCATTGCGACGCGCCCATTCCCGGATCGCGGCACTTTGTTCGCGGTCGATCGCGCCGCGGCCGCGGCCGGAACCGGAACGCCCGCGCCGGCGACCGCCGACACGACGGCCGGCCTCGACCCATTGCTTCAAGTCGCCGCGCAGTTTCGCGGCATTCTTAGAAGAAAGGTCAATCTCATAGGTCACCCCGTCAAGCCCGAATTCGACCGTTTCGTCGGCGGCGCCGGAACCGTCGAAATCGTCGACCAAGGTGACGGTTACTTTCTTCGCCATTGGCTTACCCTCGCGTTTCTTCCCGTGCAGTTACCGTGCAGGATGGACAGACTCCCCGGTCACTAATCTGCCATAAGAACGTGAAATACTCAATCTGGACACATCGGCGGGCAGTTCAGTTGGAGTGCGGTCGAACAATCGGGAACAAAACTGTCTCCCTAATTGACAGGCCGGTCAAAGCCATCAACAACCGATCGATACCCATTCCCGTTCCAGTGCACGGTGGCATCCCGTACTCCAGGGCCACCAGAAAATCCTCGTCGAGCGACATCGCCTCGTCATCGCCCGCGGCCGCGGCGCGAGCCTGTTCAGCGAGTCTATCCCGCTGTACCACCGGGTCGTTTAATTCAGAGTACCCGGTGGCCAGTTCGACTCCGTGCAGGTAGAGGTCCCACTTCTCGGTTACTCCGGCGATACTGCGGTGCTGGCGGGTCAATGGCGTTGTCTCTACCGGAAAATCCTTCACAAATGTGGGCGCGGTCAACGTGTTGCCCACAGTGTGCTCCCAGAGTTCCTCCACGAGTTTGCCGTGACGGTAGCCACCCTTGTCGAGAATCTCTTCATCGAGTCGGCGCGCGATCTCGCGTAACCGATCGACCGAGGTCTGCGGTGTGATCTCTTCGCCGAGTGCCGCCGACAGGGAGGAATACATCTGGATTGTCGCCCATTCTCCGTCGATGTCGTAGACACTGCCGTCGGGCATCGGAAGTTGTCGGGTGCCGATCGCCTCGTCGGCTACCTCTTGAATAAGCTGCCTGGTGACCACTGCGGAATCGTCATAGGTTCCATAGGTCTGGTAGGTCTCCAACATCGAGAATTCCGGGGAATGTGTAGAATCGGCTCCTTCGTTTCGGAACACCCGATTTAGTTCGAAGACCCTGTCGAAGCCGCCGACTATGCAGCGCTTGAGGAACAGTTCCGGCGCGATGCGTAGGTAGAGGTCGATGTCGAGAGCGTTGGAATGGGTGACAAACGGCCGGGCTGCCGCACCGCCGGCTAGCGTCTGCAACATGGGCGTCTCGACCTCGACGAACCCCCGGCGTTCCAGCGCATTCCTTATCGCTCGGATGACGGCAATCCGCTGCCGGGCCACCTCCCGCGCCTGCGGACGGACGATCAGGTCGACATAGCGCTGCCGTACCCGTGCCTCCTCGCTCATCTCCTTGTGCGCGACGGGCAGCGGCCGCAGCGACTTGGCGGCCATCCGCCAGGAGTCGGCGAGAACTGACAATTCGCCGCGGCGTGAACTGATCACGGTGCCGTGCACGTACACGATGTCGCCGAGATCGACATCGGCTTTCCACGCATCGAGCGCTTCCCGGCCGACCTTATCGAAGCTGATCATCACCTGCAGGCGGGTGCCATCGCCGTCCTGAAGTGTCGCAAAGCACAGCTTGCCGGCGTTGCGCGCGAGGACTACCCGGCCGGCGACACCGACTTCGTCGTCGGTAGCGGTGTCGACGGGCAGGTCCGGGTAGGCATCGCGGATCTCGGCCAAGGTGTGGGTGCGTTCGATGGCAACCGGGTAAGGGTCGCGCCCTTCTGCCAACAGCCGAGCGCGCTTGTCCCGACGGATCCGGAACTGCTCGGGGAGGTCTGGGTCAGCGGCACTCACGACGTGCCAGCTTAAGGGGTCGACCGTGCGCCTACCGCGTTGACTCGATGCTCGGGGTTCAGCGCGCGGTCTTCAGCCGGCCACCCTGGGCGTCGTGGTTTCGTTCGAAGACCAGCCGCAAACCATGCAGCGTCAAGTGCTGGTCGTGGTGATCGACCGTGTGCAACTCGGGCAGCAGCAGCGGCGCCGTATGCCCGGTGGCCACGACCGCGACATCGTCTGCGGCGGAGAATCCCTTGACGTCTTCTCGGATGCGCCGGACCAAGCCGTCGACCAGCCCGGCGAAGCCGAACACCGCACCCGCCTGCATGCATTCGACGGTGTTCTTGCCGACGACCGAACGTGGCCGGGTCAGCTCGACGCGGCGCAGCGCGGCCGAACGGGCGGCCGCGGCGTCGGACGACACCTGCACGCCGGGCGCGATGGCACCGCCGAGGAATTCGCCCTTGGCCGACACCACGTCCACGCAGATCGACGAGCCGAAATCGACGACGATGGCGGCCTTACCGAACTTGTGATGCGCCGCCAGGCAGTTCACGATCCGGTCGGCGCCCACTTCTTTGGGGTTGTCGACCAGCAGCGGGATACCCGTGCGCACCCCCGGTTCGATCAGCACGTGCGGGACCGACGGCCAATACTGGTCGAGCATGATCCGGACCTCGTGCAGCACCGACGGGACCGTGGACAGACCGGCCGCGCCGGTGAGCCGCTCGGAGTCCTCGCCGATCAGGCCGTCGATGGTGAGCGCCAGTTCGTCGGCGGTGACTTCGGACTCGGTGCGTATCCGCCACTGCTGCACCACCTTTGCGTGCTGCTTGGCTCCGGACAGCAGGCCTACGACGGTGTGGGTGTTGCGGACGTCGATCGCCAGCAGCACGGCTACCGCACACCGATCCGCGGGTCTAGTAGCTCCCCCGCGTCAGCGGGCACGAAAGCCGGATCGCTGCCCAGGTCGATCTGTTTGTTTTGGGCGTCGACGAACACGATCCGCGGTTTGTAGGCGCGAGCCTCCGCATCTGACATGGTCCCGTAGGCGATCAGGATCACCAGGTCGCCCGGGTGAACGAGATGTGCGGCGGCACCGTTGATCCCGATGACGCCGCTGCCGCGCTCGCCGGTGATCGCGTAGGTGACCAGCCGGGCACCATTGTCGATGTCAACGATGGTCACCTGTTCACCCTCGAGCAGATCGGCGGCCGCCATCAGATCGGCGTCGATGGTCACCGATCCGACGTAATGCAAGTCCGCCTGCGTCACCCTCGCGCGGTGGATCTTCGACTTCAGCATGGTCCGTAACATCAGTTCCTCCAAGATGATTGGGCATAGTGGGCCCGCGACTCGTCCGGCCCGGGGGTGCCGGCGAAGTTTCCGATCTGGATTTCGACGTTGTCCAGCAGCCTGGTGGCGCCGACGCGCGCCGCAACCAGCAGCCGGGCTGATCCGCTGGCGGGCGCCGGGCCGAGCCCGGCGTCGCGCAACTCCACATAATCGACCGCGATCCCAGGCATGGCGTCGAGCACAGCGCGAGCCGCGTCCACCGCGGCCCGGGCACCGGCGCCCGCTAATGCAGCCGCGTGCGCTCCGGCCGTCAGCGCCGCCGACAACGCCACCGCCGCTTCTCGTTGCGCCGGGTCCAGGTATCGGTTGCGCGACGACATCGCCAGCCCGTCGGCCTCGCGCACGGTCGGCACCCCAACCACCTGCACGTCGACGTTGAGGTCCGCGACCAGCTGCCGGATGAGCACCAGCTGCTGATAGTCCTTCTCGCCGAAATAGGCCCGATCGGGCCGGATGATCTGCAGCAGTTTGAGCACCACGGTCAGCACCCCGGCGAAATGGCCCGGCCGCGCGCTGCCTTCGAGGTCGGCGCCCAGCGGCCCAGGTTGCACCGTGGTACGCATCCCATCGGGGTACATCGCCGCGGCCGTCGGCACGAACACGATCTCCACGCCTTCGGCACGCAGCTGCGCCACGTCGTCCTCGAGGGTTCGGGGGTAGGCGTCGAGATCCTCCCCGGCGCCGAATTGCAGCGGATTGACGAAGATCGACACCACGACCACCGAGCCGGGCGTCCTCTTGGCCGCGCGCACCAGTGCGAGATGGCCCTCGTGCAGGGCACCCATCGTGGGCACCAACATCACTCGCCGGCCGGTGTGCCGCAGCGCCCGGCAGACGTCGCTGACCTCACGCGGCACCGAGTACCGGTTGAGTTCGCCCGGGTTGAAGCTGACTTTCACCGCGCCAGCACCTCGACGACGTCGGCGGGAGCATGCGCCCGCTGAGCGGTCCGCAGCGCGTTCACCCGGTAGGCGTGGGCCAGTTGCGGGTCGACGCCGGTCAGCGCGGCCAGGTGCCCGGCGACCGCGGCAGCATCACCACGGGCGATCGGCCCGGTCAGCGCGGCCTGCCCGCGCTGCAGCGTGTTCTCCAGCGCCGCGCGGGCCAGCGGTCCGATGATGCGTTCGGCGATCCCCCCGGGCTGGTCGTCGACGCACTGTTGGCCCAGCAGTTCGCTGCCGCGCAGCGCGGCGCGCAACGCCTCGAGAGCATCGGCGAGCACGGTCACAATGTGGTTGCTCGCGTGGGCCAGCGCCGCATGGTAGAGGATGCGGGCGTCCTCGCGGACACTGAACGGCTCCCCGCCCATTTCCAGCACCAGCGATTGGGCAATCGCATAGCCGACGCCGTCGGCCGCGGTGATCCCGAAGCAGGTATCCGGCAGCCGGCTGATGTCCTCGTCGGACCCGGTGAACGTCATCGCCGGGTGGATGGCCAGCGGTATGCAGCCCTGCCGGGTCAACGGTGCCAGGATCCCGACCCCGTTGGCGCCGGACGTGTGCGCCACAAGTGTCCCGGGCCGCACCGCCGACGTGGCAGCCAAGCCCGACACCAAACCCGCCAGTTCAGTGTCGGGGACGGCCAACAGCAGCAACTCAGCTGCGGCAGCGACATCCGGCGGCGGCAGCACCGAGGTGTCGGGCAGCCAGCGCTCGGCCCGTTGCAGCGACGCACGGGAGACGGCGCTGCACGCCACCACAACGTGGTCGGCGCGCTCCAGCGCCACTCCTAACGCGGTGCCTACCCGGCCAGCGGAGATGACTCCCACTTTGAGCCTGGCCGGGCGCAATCCGTCGAACTGCACCATCGCAGACGACCTCACAGGTTTCTTGTTCGTTCCAGTCCCTTGGCTGAACGGGTACCGGACGGTCACTAAGACTGTAGTCGATCAGCCGCCGCGGCGGCGACGCCGCCCACCTCCCGACGGCTGGACCTGCAGTCGGGCCAGCAGGTCCGCGACCGACTGGCCACCGGTTTGGGCGTCGGAGCCGTGTGCTCCCGCCGCGGGCTCCGGCTCCGGGCTGCGATGGCGGGCAGCCGGTTCCGGAGGCGGCGGCGCGGCCAGGCGGGGTGGCGGCGGGGCAGTGGGCCGCGCAGCTGCCGGCGCCGGCGGAGGTGGGGCGGCGGACGGCGGCGGAGCAGCAGCCGGCCCGGTGCCGTCCGCTCTGGGGACGGCTCCCAGGCTCGCCACGCCATGGTCGCGGTACTCCGTCGAATGGCGAGATCGTGACCGGCGACCACCGGTTTCTCCGGGCACCTCGACGTGGCCCAGCCTGATGTCGCCTTGACCTTCCTCCGGTCTGGAATCCCGGTAACGCCGTCGTCGGCCCGATGGCTGGGCAGGCGGCGCAGCGGCGGGTTCCCCGGACGCCCAGTGGCTCCCGGGCGCCCCCGGGGGTAACCATTGTCCATCGGCGGCAACGGGTGCCCACGACGGTTCCGATTGCGGCTCCGGTTGTGGCGGCGGAGCCGGCGGGGGCGGTGGCCGATGACGAGGCTCATACCGCGGACCGGGCGGAGCCGGCGCGGTTTCGTAGTGCAGCCCGACCCGCTCGGCGGAGTGTTTCGTTGCTGCGGGCTCGGCAGGCGGCGGCAATGGTCCCGCTGGTGGGACATCCCGGTCGTCGTAGGGGGGCATTCCCACCTCAGGCACGTCGATGATCGCTTCCTCGGCACGGTCGACCGCTTCGCCCGGGCGAACCACCGCAACCCGGTCGATGGACACCCAGTCGGCGGCCGGGCCCTGCCCATTCTGGACCCGATCGGCCACCGCTCGTGAGCGGCGTGCCTGTGTTGCCCCCATCTTGTCCATGGGCTCCAGCGCCGGACGGTGCTCGAAGTCCGTGTCGAACAAGATCTCCAGACTGGTCCGCAACGCGGTCAGTTCCGCTCGCAGCGCAGCCACCTCGTCGGCGGCCGCACCGCGCAGCTCGGCGGCCAGCTCTCGGCGCAGCTGCGACTCCACCGACAGCTCGTACTCGCGGCGAGCCGAGATTTCGCGATCCAACTGCAAGTCGTAAACCAGCTTCAGATCGCGCGCCCGTGCCTGCTCCGCATCGGCTTGCCGGCGGTACAACACCGACACGAACGCGCCGGCGACGGCGGCCCACAGCGCCAGGATTACCGCGAGCTTGAGCAGTTCCACGCGATTGGTGAAAACCAGTGCCGAACTGGCCGCAATCGCAAGAACCAGCAACGTCGTCAAGAGCACCCATCCCGGCCTGCGGCCGCCGCGCCGGACCCGGGCGCCGCGGGACAGAACGGTCATGGCCTGACTGTACCCGGGCAGCGCCGTCCGCGTGTCGCGTCGGTCCGGCGATTCTTCGGCCGATTCGACGAGGCCGCCAGCAACGTCGGCGAGTGATCGCGGGGCAACCGTTAGGTTTCGGCCCCCTCACCGCCCTCGGTGGGATCCTGCGGAGACTTGCAGCAATGTTGCAGCCAGAGCGCGGCAACCACCAACGCCAGTGCGCTGCCGGCCGCTACGACCGTTCCGGTGGTGTCCTCGACGGCAACCCGCTGCCAGGACCGCCGCGGCAACAGATACACCAACACCCCGATCCACCAACCCAGCACCAGGGCGCCCACCCAGGCCGACGCCTTGGCGACCATCAGACTGCGCGCCACCGTGAGCGGGTGCAGGCGGCCGGGTCCGTCGCCGATCTCGCCGTCACCGATCTTGGCCCGTATGTAGCGAGCCCACAGCGCCTCGGCGACAGCGACGCCGAGCAACGACAGTCCGGTCCACACCGTGATCGGCGGAAACCACCGGAACAACACCACGACCAGCAGATAACCCACCACCGCAGCCGCGATCACCGCGGCTGTCAGATCGCGTTTGCGGGTGGGGCCCATCAGGTTCCTAAGGTCAGGGGTGTCAGCCGCACGCTCGCCCGATCGGCGGGCTCCAACTCAGCCAGCAGCTCGGCCACGGGCCGCGGACCATCCGGCAGCGGCACTTCAGCGGCCGGATCGACGTCCAGCCACGGGATCATCACGAAAGCCCGCAGGTGTGCCAGCGGGTGCGGCAGCGTGAGATCGCTGTCGTCGGAGACCACGTCCACCCGGCCGGACGGGGTGACCTCGGAGCAGGTGACGAGGTCGACGTCCAGCGTTCGCGGACCCCAGCGCTCGTCTCGCATCCGGCCCGCGGCCCGCTCCAACTCGTGAACCCGGCACAGCCATGCGTGGCAATCACGCTCGGGGTCGTCGGCAATCAGCACCGCATTGAGAAACGGATCCTGATCGATGCCGCCCCACGGGTCGGTCTCGTACACCCGGGACGCGGCGACAAACGCATCGGCGAGCCCGTCGACGACCGACCGAAGATGCGCCAGGCGGTCACCGAGGTTCGAGCCGATCGACAGCACTACCCGCGTCATACCGCCCCGCCCGCGGGGACCACCGCACCGCGGCCACCACGCCGTGACCGTCTGGTCACCACCGCGATGTCAGCGAACGGCAGCGGGATGGGGGCCTGCGGCTTGTGCACCACCACCTCGACGGCATGCACGCGCTGGTCTTCCATCACCTCGTCGGCGATCTCGGCCCCGACCGTTTCGATCAGGTTGCGCGGTGGCCCGCTGACGATCTCGCTGGCCCGCTGCGCCAAACCGATGTAGTCGTAGGTGTCGGCCAAATCGTCGCTGCGGGCGGCGTCGACCAGATCGATCCACATGGTGATGTCGACGATGAAGCGCTGCCCGGCCACCCGCTCGTGGTCGTAGACCCCGTGTCGACCGTGAACGATCAAGCCGCGCAGCTCAATTCGGTCAGCCATCGCGCCCGGTCCCTTCAACTCGCTGCCACGCTTGCACCACCTTGAGGGCGTCGACCGTTGCCCGCACATCGTGTACCCGCACGCCCCAGGCCCCGTGCAGGGCCGCCAGCGCCGAAATCACCGCGGTGGCCGTCTCGCGCCCGGCCGGCGGGCGGATGGTGCCGTCGGGCCCGGTCAGCAAGCTACCGAGGAAGCGCTTGCGCGAGGCACCCAGCAACACCGGAAACCCGGTGGCGACCAACTCCGGCAAGGCATGAAGAAGTGCCCAATTGTGTTGTCCCGTCTTCGCGAATCCAAGCCCCGGATCGATCACCAGGTTCGCTGGGTCGACGCCGGCGGCTATCGCGTCGTCAACGGCTGCCATCAGCTCGGCACGCACTTGTGCCACCACGTCGCCGTAGTCGGGCACCTGGTGCGGGCTGGCCGCCGACACCGGCCGCCAGTGCATCAGCACCCACGCCACCCCGGCTTCGGCCACCAACGGCGCCATCGCCGGGTCGGCCCGGCCACCGGACACATCGTTGACCAGCCGCGCGCCGTTTTCCAGCGCCGAGCGCGCGACGGCGGCGTGCATGGTGTCGATGCTGACCGTAACACCTTGTGCGGCAAGCTCTTTGACCACCGGGATGACCCGAGCCGTCTCGACACCCAGGTCGACGCGGGTCGCGCCGGGCCGAGTGGATTCACCACCGACGTCGACGATGTCCGCCCCGTCGGCAACCAGCGCCAGACCGTGCTCGACGGCTGCGCCGGGATCGAGGTAACGCCCGCCGTCCGAGAACGAGTCCTCGGTGACGTTGACGACACCCATGACCTGCATAGGCGCCGGGCTCACTTATGCAGGATGAGATCGAGCGCTTCGGCTCGAGAAGCGGCATTGGTTTTGAACAGACCACGCACCGCTGACGTCGTCGTGACGGCGCCGGGCTTGCGGACCCCGCGCATCGCCATGCACAGATGTTCGGCCTCGATGACGACGATGACGCCCCTTGGTTCCAGCCTCTTCACCATGGCATCGGCGATCTGGCTGGTGAGCCGCTCCTGCACCTGCGGCCGCTTGGCATAGAGGTCCACCAGCCGCGCGATCTTGGACAGCCCGGTCACCCGGCCGTCCTCGCCCGGGATATAGCCGACGTGGGCAACACCGTGAAACGACACCAGATGGTGTTCGCACGTGGAGTACATCGGTATCTGCTTGACCAGCACCAGCTCGTCGTGATCTTCGTCGAACATGGCGTTGAGCACCGTTTCGGGCTCAGTGTAGAGGCCGGCGAAGATCTCCCGATATGCGCGGGCGACGCGTGCCGGAGTGTCCCGTAAGCCGTCGCGGTCGGGGTCCTCGCCGATTGCGCACAGCAATTCGCGCACGGCGGCCTCGGCGCGCGGCTGGTCGAAAGCCCGCGGGTGGGACGACGTGGGGCGGGAATCCAGCTGCGTCATGGGAATCCTCCGTTTCGTCAGCCGTGCGCCGACGGATTGGACCGGCTGACGTCCTTATTCTGCTGGTCGGACGGTTCGTCGGGGTCCGGTTCGGATTTTTCCGGCAGGCGATAACCCGGCGCCGGCTGTGGCCGGCTGGGCGACGACGGCCGTGGTGGCCATCCTGGAGCGTGCCAGTCGGCCGGTGCACCGTAGTCGGGCCGGTAGGCGGATCTGTCCCGGTCCAAGCCGTTGGCGCCGCTAGGGAAACGGTCGACTCCTGACTGGGCAGCCTGTGCTGCTTCAGCCGCGCGGGTAGCCCGGGCGATCGCTTCCTTGAACGCCGGCTCTTGCAGCGGCGGCGGCCACGGCTCGCCGCGTTCCATGGCGAGCTCGCCGGGTGTCTTGATGGGCGGCTTGTCCGAGGGAATCCGGCCGCCGAAGTCGTCGAACACGGTCAGCCGGGGCCGCTTTTCGACGTTGGCGAAGATCGCCTCCAGCTCGGGCCGGTGCAGGGTTTCCTTTTCCAGCAGCTCACCGGCCAGCGCGTCGAGGACGTCGCGGTATTCGGTGAGGATCTCCCACGCCTCGGTGTGCGCCGCCTCGATGAGCTTGCGCACTTCTTCGTCGATTTCGCGGGCAACCTCGTGCGAGTAGTCGGACTGCGTGCCCATCGAGCGGCCCAGGAACGGGTCGCCGTGCTCGGTGCCGTACTTCACGGCCCCGAGGCGGGCGCTCATGCCGTATTCCGTAACCATCGCGCGGGCCACTTTGGTCGCCTGCTCGATGTCGGACACCGCGCCGGTGGTCGGCTCGCGAAACACCAATTCCTCGGCGGCCCGCCCGCCCATCGCGAAGACCAGTTGCGCGATCATCTCCGAGCGGGTCCTTAGGCCCTTGTCCTCCTCGGGCACCGCCACCGCGTGGCCGCCGGTGCGTCCCCGGGCCAGGATCGTCACCTTGTAGACGGGGTCGATGTCGGGCATCGCCCAGGCCGCCAGGGTGTGGCCGCCCTCGTGATAGGCGGTGATCTTCTTCTCGTGCTCGCTGATGATCCGCCCTTTGCGGCGTGGACCGCCGATCACCCGGTCCACCGCCTCCTCTAGGGCGGGACCGGTGATGACGGTGCCGTTCTCCCGGGCGGTCAGCAGCGCCGCCTCGTTGATGACGTTGGCCAGGTCGGCGCCGGTCATGCCGACGGTGCGCTTGGCCAGCCCGTCGAGGTCGGCGTCCGGGCCGATCGGCTTACCCTTGGAATGCACCTGCAGCACCGCCCGCCGTCCCGCCAAGTCGGGATTGGAGACCGGGATCTGCCGATCGAAGCGGCCGGGCCGCAGCAGTGCGGGATCCAGAATGTCGGGCCGATTGGTGGCCGCGATGAGAATGACACCGGCACGCGGGTCAAACCCGTCCATCTCCACCAGCAGCTGGTTTAGCGTCTGCTCACGCTCGTCATGGCCGCCGCCCAGGCCGGCGCCGCGCTGGCGGCCCACCGCGTCGATCTCGTCGACGAAGATGATGCAGGGGTTGTTCTGTTTGGCCTGATCGAAGAGGTCCCTTACGCGCGAGGCGCCGACGCCGACGAACATCTCGACGAAGTCGGACCCGGAGATGGTGAAGAACGGCACGCCTGCCTCACCTGCGACGGCGCGGGCCAGCAGCGTCTTGCCGGTCCCGGGCGGGCCGTACAGCAGTACACCTTTGGGGATCTTGGCGCCGAGCGCCTGGTAGCGACCGGGGTTCTGCAAGAAATCCTTGATCTCGTAGAGCTCCTCGACGGCTTCGTCAACGCCGGCAACGTCGGCGAACGTCGTCTTGGGCATGTCCTTGTTGAGCATCTTGGCGCGGGACTTGCCGAAACCGAAGCCCATCCGGGCGCCGCCCTGCATGCGGGAGAACATCACGAACAGCCCCACCAGCAGTAGCAGGGGAAGCACATAGACCAGCAGCTCACCCAGGATGCTGCCCTGGTTGACGACGGTGCTGACCTTTGCATTCTTCGCGGTCAGCGCGTTGAACAGGTCGACGGCGTAGCCCGTGGGGTATTTGGTGATGATCTTGTCGGATCCGTCGGTGTCGTTGTTGCCCTTCTTCAGGACCAGCCGCAGCTGCTGTTCACGGTCATCGATCTGCGCGCTCTTCACGTTGTCGCTGTTTATCTGCGACACCGCTACCGAGGTGTCGACTGGCTTGTAACCGCGGGTGTCGTCACTGAAATAGAAGAACGACCAGCCCAGCAGCACCACGACGGCGATCGCCGTGATGGTACGGATCACGTTTTTTCGGTTCATCGATCATCGGCCGTGCCGGCCTGGTCCTTCCGGATTCACGCAGCTGGAAAAGTCAAGGTTACCGCCCCGTGGCGATCGCAAGCCCGGCGCAGGCCGGGCGCAGCGGGTCGCCACCATCATTCCCGTGGCGATCGCAAGCCCGGCTCGGTTGGTTCCAGGCCGGGCGCAGCGGGTCGCCACAGTCCTCTTCGTCAACGACTGGCGGTTCCCGCTGCGATCCTGAAATCGGCAACGAACCCGGTGCTAAGCGTCACACCGGGGGATGCCAGGCGGTAACGATCACGCCGGCGCAACCTCGCGGACGCCTTGGGCTACTCGTAATAGCGCGCCTCCACCACGTTGCCGTCCGGATCGGCGAAGTAAAACGCGTGCGGCGCCCACCCTCGAGCCCCGTAGGTATGGTTCATCCGCGCGCTGGTATCCGCCCCTTCCGCCCGCAGTCGCCGGTCGAGTGCGTGGTACTCGGACTTCGACATTGCCAGGCAGACATGGTTGACCGGATGACCGGCACTGCCTTCGACCTTTGCGAACGACCCAAGGCCGCCGGCCATCTGCAGTGGCATCAGGTCGATGATGGAGTCGTCGGACACCCGCACGCTGGGGAACGGTGCTTCTCCCGCCTCGAACTCGTCGAACCGCACCGGCGTAAGCCCAACCACCCTGGAATAGAAGTCCATCGCCGCCCGCGCGTCATTTGTCCACAGCACTATGTGGTCCAGCCGCATCAGCCGATGATGCGCGGTGCCGGCCACGATATCCAGTCCGCCATACCGGCCGACGTGCTGACTCTTTCACCCAGCGTGTACCTGCTGCGAAATTCCAGGCAGATTTTCGCAGCAGGTACACGCTCGGCGAAGCCCTAGCCAGACGAGGCCTTCCCCGCTCCAGGGCCGTTGTGATTTGGTGAGACGGTGGCTCCATCAACCGAACGGTTAGTCGACACAAATGGTGTGCAGCTTCGCGTGATCGAGGCCGGAGACCGCGGCGCGCCCGCGGTGATACTGGCCCACGGCTTTCCCGAGCTGGCCTACTCCTGGCGGCACCAAGTTCCGGCCCTGGCCGACGCCGGCTACCACGTGCTGGCTCCGGATCAACGTGGCTATGGGGGCTCCTCGCGCCCGGAGGCGATCGAGGCCTACGACATTCACCAGTTGACGGCGGACCTGGTGGGACTGCTCGACGATGTGGGCGCCGAGCGCGCGGTCTGGGTTGGTCACGACTGGGGTGCCGTCGTTGTGTGGAATGCGCCGCTGCTGCATCCCGACCGGGTCGCCGCGGTTGCCGCGCTCAGCGTTCCGCCATTGCCCCGCGCGCAGGTGCCGCCGACTCAGGCGTTCAGCCAGACGTTCGGCGAGAACTTCTTCTACATTCTCTACTTCCAGCAACCGGGTGTGGCCGATGCGGAGCTCGATGGTGACCCGGCTCGCACGATGCGCCGGATGATCGGCGGTTTGCGGCCACCAGCCGACCAGAGTGCGGCATTGCGAATGTTGGCCCCCGGACCCGAGGGCTTCATCGACCGCCTTCCGGAACCCGATGGGCTGCCGGACTGGATCAGTCAGGACGAACTGGACCACTACATCAGCGAATTCACTCGTACCGGTTTCACCGGCGGGCTCAACTGGTATCGCAATTTCGACCGCAACTGGGAGACAACGGCCGAACTCGCTGACGCCAAAATCTCGGTACCGTCACTATTTATCGCCGGGACTGCGGATCCGGTGCTGTCCTTCACCCGTACCGACCGCGCGTCGGAGCTGATTACCGGTCCCTATCGCGAGGTGCTGATTGACGGCGCCGGGCACTGGCTGCAGCAGCAGCGACCCGACGAGGTGAACGCGATACTCCTCGAGTTCCTCAACGGGGTGCAATGGTGACCGGTGAGCCGCTGCGCTTCGGCGTCTTCATCACGCCGTTTCACCCGACCGGCCAATCCCCCACGGTGGCACTGGAATACGACATGGACCGGGTGGTCGCGCTGGACCGGCTGGGCTTCGACGAGGCCTGGTTCGGCGAACATCACTCCGGCGGCTACGAGCTGATCGCCTGCCCGGAGGTCTTCATCGCGGCCGCGGCCGAACGGACCAAGCACATCCGGCTGGGCACCGGGGTGGTCTCGTTGCCCTACCACCATCCGCTGATGGTGGCCGACCGCTGGGTATTGCTGGATCACCTGACCCGTGGCCGGGTCATGTTCGGCACGGGCCCCGGCGCGCTGCCGTCGGACGCCTACATGATGGGCATCGATCCCATCGACCAGCGCCGAATGATGCAGGAGTCTCTCGAGGCTATTCTCGCCTTGTTCCGTGCCGCTCCGGATGAACGCATCGACCGCCATTCCGACTGGTTCACCCTGCGCGAGGCGCAACTACACATCCGACCGTACACCTGGCCGTATCCTGAGATCTCAACGGCGGCAATGATATCGCCGTCGGGGCCAAGGCTGGCCGGAGCGCTGGGCACGTCGCTGCTGTCGCTGTCGATGTCGGTGCCCGGCGGGTATGCGGCACTGGAGAACACCTGGGGAGTGGTGTGCGAGCAGGCCGCCAAAGTGGGCCGGGACGAGCCCGATCGCCGCGACTGGCGGGTGCTGTCCATCATGCATTTGGCCGACACCCGGGACCAGGCTCTCGACGACTGCACCTACGGGTTGCCCGATTTCTCGAAGTACTTTGGCGCAGCAGGGTTTGTCCCGCTATCCAACACCGTAGAGGGCACACAATCAACCCGGGAATTCGTCGAAGAGTATGCCGCCAAGGGGAATTGCTGCATCGGCACACCTGAGGACGCGATCGCCCACATCGAGGACCTGCTGAACCGCTCGGGCGGTTTCGGAACCCTGCTGTTGCTCGGTCATGACTGGGCCGCATCGCGGGCGACCTTTCACTCCTATGATCTGTTCGCCCGCAAAGTGATTCCATATTTCAAAGGTCAGCTCGAAGCACCCCGCGCCTCGCACGAGTGGGCCAAGGGCAAGCGTGAGGACTTGATCGGCCGCGCGGGCCAGGCGGTGGTCAAGGCCATCAATGAGCACGTGGCCGAGCACCAAGGCAGTGAAAGCTGATGCGCGCCTCGGTGTTACGCAATGGACGCATGGTGTACCGGGATGACGTGCCCGACCCAGCGCCCGGCCCGGGCCAGGTACTGGTTAAGGTGCTGGCATGCGGCATCTGCGGTTCTGACCTGCATTTCGCCGCGCACGGCGAGGAAATGCTGGCGCTCACCGATCAGATGACACGTGGCGCCGGCGGACCCCGTGTCGATCTGAACAGTGACGTCTTCATGGGTCACGAATTCAGTGCCGAGATACTCGAAGCGGGACCCGATACCGAAAGCCAGCCACCCGGAACGTTGGTCACGTCGATTCCGGTGTTGCTGTCGACCAAGGGCTTCGAGCCGATCATCTACAGCAACGAGACAATCGGCGGCTATGCCGAACGGATGCTGCTCTCGGCCCCGCTGTTGCTGCCCATTCCGAATGGCCTCGATCCCAAACATGCCGCCCTCGCCGAACCCATGGCGGTGGGATTGCACGCCGTCAACAAGTCGGGCATTGCCCCCGGCGAGGCGGCCCTGGTGCTTGGTTGCGGCCCGATCGGTATGTCCATCATCGCAGCACTTCGGTTACGTGGGGTCGAAACCATTGTGGCATCCGACTTTTCGTCGAAACGACGGGAACTGGCCACGACGATGGGCGCGTATCGGACGGTAGACCCGGCACAGGGCTCGCCATTCGACGCCGTCAAGGCTGCAGTGGTTTTCGAGGCGATCGGCGTACCGGGGATCATCGATGAGGTGTTGCGACGGGCACGGCCGGGCACGCGGCTGGTCGTCGCAGGAGTGTGCATGCAGACCGACATGATGCATCCGTTCTTCGCGATCGCCAAAGAGATCAGCGTGCAATTCGTGCTCGCCTACGGCCCGGATGAATTCGCCGAGTCACTGCGTGCGATCGCCGAGGGTGATATCGACGTCAGCCCGCTGATCACCGGGGAGGTCGGCCTGGACGGGGTCGGTGCGGCCTTCGACGACCTCACCGACCCCGAGCGGCACTGCAAGATTCTCGTCACGCCGGGGGTGGGATCGCGGTCCTTACGTCGAGATCGACGTTAGCGCTGGCGTCGATCTCGACGCTTGTCGGGTGAACGCTGGCCTCCTGACAGACCGACCTCCGACGAATTGCCGAAAGCTCTTTAGAGCGCGACAGACACAATCCCGGTATCGTTTTCGCCATTGTGACAACGACGCGGCCGAATTGTCCAGGCGCGCACGCAAATCGGGACAACCGCTCAGGAAACGAGCTGCGACGCCGCGCAAGGGACACCCGTCCGCCGGTTCGAAATCGGTTGCGCGACCATTTGTTCCCGTTCAACGGCAACCCGAACAGCAGCCTGTCTGCAGTTGGGTGAACGATCTGCCGACGAGCCGAAAGAACTGGCTCCCGATTGGACGCCCGACGACCCATTACCGGGACCCTTGCCCGACGGCTCCTCCTCCAGTTACCCGGGGCTGGGCCGTCATCCCCCGGCCGGCGGCTGCGGCACCACGGTCGGCTTGAATCCGTATCGGGGAGCGGCGAAGTGGGCTGCCATGCCGCGCCCGACGCCAGAACCAGGCATCACCGGCATCCCGCCGAACGCGCTTGCGGCGGGTTCTGCGGCCGCCGCGGCGCCGAGGTTGCTGATCGTCACGATGGGGTTGGCCGCCCCGACCGTGTTGGCCCAGGAAGCGGGCACCGCCAAGCCGCCGACCGACGCCGCCTTGCCGACAGCTCCCGCTATCCCGCCCAAGCCACTCGGAAGGGCGGCAGGCAATGCCCCTGCCGCAGCCTGTGCGGCACCCTCGGCGGCCTTGGCGGCGCTAGCTGCGGCCTTCGGCAACATCGCTTGGGCAAGGCCTTCGACGTCCTTGAATACGGTTACGAAAAGCCGAGTGGGAGAGACCATTCGGGAAAACCCGTCAATAGCCGAGCTGGCATCCAACGTTTGCGAGCCGGTCAGGCCCTCCAGCACGTCGCCAAGGGCTCCGCCCACGACGATCCCGTCGCCGTTGGAATTCCAGGTGTTCACGCCGAGGCCGAGTGCCCCCAAAGGGTTTTTGAGCCAGGGTGGTTCGTTCGTCAGGCCGGCCATCTGCGACAGCGACTTGGTGATCTCGGCCATCCCTTGCGCGGGCGCCGACGTGCTCACCGCTTGCGCCACCGCATTGGCCTGGGCGACTACCCCGGCCAAGTTGACCGTGGGGAGCGCCGGGCTGAACGGCGTCAAAGTCGTGGCTTGCGCCGATGCGCCGGCATAGCCATACATCGCGGCCGCGTCCTGGGCCCACATCTCGCCGTATTGCGCCTCCGTGGCTGCGATCGCCGCGGTGTTCTGGCCGAGAAAGTTGGTGGCCAACAACGCCATCATCAACGCCCGGTTCGCCGCGACCTCTGCTGGCGGCACCGTCGCCATGAACGCCGCCTCGTAGGCAGTCGCGGCGGCCACGGCCTGGGTACCCGCCTGTTCTGCCTGCGCGGCGGTGCTCCTCAGCCACGCCACTTGCGGCATGGCGGCGGCCGCCATGGACGCCGCCGACGGCCCCTGCCACGGCCCGTCGGTCAGTGCGGTGACCAGTGCGTCATAGGAGGACGCGGTGGATTGCAGTTCGGCGGCCAGAGCATCCCAGGCAGCCGCCGCAGTCAGCATCGGCCCGGAGCCGGGCCCGGAATACATCAGCGCGGAGTTGATCTCCGGTGGTAACTGGGCAAAGTCCATGACTGTCGGTCTCCTAGCCGATGGTGGCCGCGTTGGCGGCCTCGGTAGCCGCATACGAGCCGGCGCTGATGCCCAGGGTGGTCGCCAGCTGCTCCTGCACCGCTACGGCCTGGGCGCTGATCTGCTGGTACATCTGTGCATGCGTGGCGAACTGCGTGGCGGTCAGCAGCGACACCAGATCGGCTGCCGCCGGAACCACCCCGGTCGTCGGGCCTGCCGCGGCGGCATTCCCGGCACGGACCACAAAGGTGATGGATTGCAGTTCCGTAGCGGTCGCAGCCAGCATGTCCGGCTGCGCGAGCATGATCGACATGAATATCCCTTCCCCAATATCACTTTGCGTCAACGACTTTCACGGGCAGTGACGCCGCTCATCGCTGAAGCACATCGCACGACACGCTAGGCCAGCCAGATAGGAACAACACAGGTTTTACCCAGCCTGTTCACTGCTGTGTCGATAACAATTCATTTGCTGTGCCAAACACGCAGGACACTTGGAGCGATTTTATGAAACATATTTGAATCAAATATGATTAGAGTTTCATATGAAGTTCGATGGGACGCCGGGAGTCACGTTATGCTCATCGATTCGGACAGCATTCCCGCCCGGCCATTGACAAGTCTGGACAAGTCTGGGCGGCGCAAATCGAGCGAACGATGCGCGATGCTCCCTGGAGGCAGCGCATCTGAAGTCGTCATGCCGCCCTGGGAACCAATCATGGTGAGCCCACCACCGTGACGAGCAATGGCCGAGGCGACATCCGCACTGCGGATCGGCACGCGACGACCGGTATCAGCGGGCGGTCTCGGTCCGGTGCGCCGTCGTCGTTCATGGTTCTGATTTCCCGCGTGAATTAGCAATCAGAATTTGCGGTTGGAATTTGTTGCACAATTTGCGGCTCGATTCACGACCGGGTTCGCGTAGCGACCGGGGCGCTGGCCGGTGTCGCCGAACCGGCGCGCGACCCGGCTCACCCGGCAGCCATCTGGATACAATTGGACAACTACGGTTGACACTAATTCATGTCCTAGTGTTACCTTCGCCTCCAGCATCGTTGTGATCGGGCTCACGGTAGCTCCCGCTCCCGACGGTTGCAATGAGCTCGCACTAGTCCAGGAGGCATTCGTATGCGCTCCGTACCAAACGGCCCCGCCGTAAGCAACACTTGCGCGAGGTAGAACGACAACACCATCCACGGCCCCTAGGCCAGTGCGTCGACGCCGAATTCTCCGCACCGCAGGCGCTCCGCTTAAGCGGTTTGCTCACAACAAACTTTCGTACGGAAGCGTCACTCTCCGACAACGAAGTCGCGCCAACATACCTGTACCCCACGGGCCTTCGGCAGGCTACGGCCAATCGGGCTTGACGGCGCCGTAGCCGCCGATGCCCATTCAACTACACGCCTGGATAAGTCGCGGAGGTTTAGTTTTCAATGTCGATTCTCACCAACGAGCCGGAAATGCGCAGTCAGCAGCGACCAAGCGGCAAGCGCTCGGCTCGTCGATGATGTCTCGTAACGCGGCCGCGGCCGCCTCCACCATGAATGTGATTCCACCTGCGGCCGATGGGGTTTCGGCGTTGACCGCGATGCATTTCGCAGCTCACGCGAAAGCGTTCCAGGCGGTCTACACCCGAACCGGAGTCGCCCGCGCCGGTGCGGCACCGATGGCTCGGACAAGGTTCGTCCCTCGAACTCCGGCCGGCGGTTAGCAGAGCCGAAGCGGCGGCGCGGATTTCGCTTCCCGGCGCCGAAGCGGCGCTAGGGTAGCGCATGCCGTTCACACAAAGCGCCCCACGGGTCGTACGCAAGTCGGTTGCCCTGGCCGTCGCGGGCCTGGCCGCCGCGTCGCTGTCAGCGTGCGACTCCCACGATGCATCGCCGCCCGGAGCAAATCCGCGTCAGGTGACCGTCTTCGGGTCGGGGCAGGTGCAAGGTGTTCCGGACACGTTGACCGCCGACGTCGCAATCGAGTTCACCGCAGCCGACGTCACCAGCGCGATGAACCAGACCAACGACCGCCAACAGGCGGTGATCAATGCGCTGGTGGGAGCCGGGGTAGACGGCAAGGACATTCGCACCACCGAGGTGAGCCTGCAACCGCAGTACAGCAGCGCGGAGCCGGGCGGAACGGCCACGATCACCAGCTACCGCGCCGACAACGGAATCGAGGTCAAGATCCGCCCCACCGATGCCGCCTCGCGGCTGCTGGCCCTGATCGTCACCACGGGCGGCGACGCCACCCGGATCAGTTCGGTCAGCTATTCCATCGCCGACGACTCGCCCCTGGTGAAGGACGCGCGGGCCCGCGCCTTCGACGACGCCAAGAACCGTGCCCAGCAATATGCGCAGCTGTCGGGGTTGCGTCTGGGCAAGGTGCTGTCCATCTCGGAGGGGTCGGGTTCCACCGCGCCGACGAGGACTGCCCCACCGGCGCCACCGCGCGCGGCCACCCCGGTGCCGCTGGAACCCGGCCAGCAGACGGTCAGCTTCTCGGTGACCGCGGTGTGGGAGCTGGATTAAGTGCTACTGATAAACCCTGGGATCCAGCGTCCCGATGTATGACAGGTCGCGGTAGCGCTCGTCGTAGTCCAGGCCGTAGCCCACCACGAAGTCGTTCGGAATGTCGAAGCCGACGTAGGCGATATCGACGTTGGCTCCCACCGCATCAGGCTTACGCAGCAGCGTGCACACCCGCAGTGACCTCGGATGGCGGCTCTTGAGGTTGCGCAACAGCCAGGAAAGCGTGAGACCCGAGTCGACGACGTCCTCGACGATCAGCACATCACGGTCGTGGATGTCGCGGTCGAGGTCCTTGAGGATGCGCACCACTCCCGACGACGACGTCGAGGACCCGTAGGAACTCACCGCCATGAATTCGAACTGGGTGGGCAACGGGATCGCGCGCGCCAGGTCGGTGACGAACAGCACCGCGCCCTTCAGCACGGTGACCAACAACAGATCCTGGCCGGTCGTCGCGGACAAGTCGCGGTAGTCCTCGCCGATCTGGGCGGCGAGCTCGGCGATGCGGCGCTGAATCTGCTCCTCGGTGAGCAGCACGGACTTGATATCCCCCGGGTACAGCTCCGCCGTCTGCCCCGGGAAGGTCTCCGCCACGACCACAGCGTAGCGACGTCGACCGACCAACAACCAACAGGTGTCAACTCGGTTTCGCGACCGGCTCGAGCCGCAACGTCAGCACGCCGTCACGTCGTCCGGCGAACAATCGCTGACCCCGAAATGCCGACCCGACCGCCACGCCACCCTGGCCGCGCCAGTCGGTGACCAGCGCGTCGACGCCGCGGATCTGCTTGTCGGTCAGCCCCGTCGCGCCGCCGGCCAGCAGCCAGCTGCGGATCACCCGGCGTCGCACCGGGCCCGGCAGTGCGGTCAGCGCCGCGGTGTCCAGTCCCGAACCAGCCGCCGCGGCGGTCAGCGCCCGGGCCGCGATCGTGTCGATCAGGTCGGTGTCCTCGCGCAACGCCGTCGCGGTGCGGGCCAGCGCCTCGGCCACGCCGCCGCCCAAGACGTCCTCCAGCAGCGGCAGCACCTCCTGGCGCAGCCTGGTCCGGGTGAAGCGCCGGTCGTCGTTGTGGGGATCTTGCCAGGCGGTCAGACCCAGCTCCCGGCAGGCATCGTGCGTCACGTTGCGACGCACCCCCAGCAGCGGCCGGCACCACGGCGGATCGTAGGGACGCATGCCGGCGATCGATCGGGGCCCCGAACCGCGGCCGAGCCCCAGCAGCACCGTCTCGGCTTGGTCGTCGAGCGTGTGCGCCAACAAGACCGGACCGTCGCGGCGCTCCGCCAGGGCGGCGTAGCGGGCGGCGCGCGCCGCGGCCTCCAACCCGCCGTCGGTCCCTACCCGAACGCAGACCACCTGTGCGTCCCGACAGCCCAGCGAAATAGCTTGTGCCCGTGCGGTTTCGGCGACCTCAGCCGAATCCGGCTGCAAACCGTGGTCGACGATCAGTGCGGTGGTGGGCCGCAGGTGCGCCGCAACAGCGGTGAGCGCCAACGAGTCCGGGCCGCCGGACAACCCCACGCACCAGCACTCGGCGGAGCCGAGGTACCGGGCAGCGAATTCCTCGACCACCCTGCGCAGCTGCGCTACAGCACCCGATCGATCCATCGCTGCGGGTTTTCGATCTCGGCCGGCAGGGGCAGTGTCTGCGGACCCGTCCAGATCATGTTGAACCGCTTCATCCCGACCCGGCCCACCACCTCGTCGACGAACGCCTTGCCGCGGGTGTACTGGCTGAGCTTGGCGTCGAAGCCCAGCAGGGCCCGCAGCAACCGCTGCAGCGGCGGTTGCTTACGCGCACGTCGTTCGTCGAAGCGGCGGCGGATGGTGGCCACCGACGGCACCACCACCGGCCCCACCGCGTCCATCACGTGCTCGGCGTGGCCTTCCAGCAGCGTGCCGAGCACCAACAGCTGATCCAGGGCCCGGCGTTGGGCCTCGGACTGCACGGCGCGCACCACGCCCAGAATGCCGGACACGTGGCCGCCGGAATCGTCGGACGAGTCACCGCGGTTGCGGACGAAGTCCGCCAGCCGGCTCACCACCTGCCCGAGATCGTCGGCCGGTTCCCTGGTGAGCAGACCCAGGGCTTCCTGCATGTAGCCGGCCAGCCAGGGATTGGCGGTGAATTGCACCCGGTGCGTGACCTCATGCAGGCACACCCACAGCCGGAAATCCGAAGGGGCCACCCGCAGTTGCCGCTCGACCGCGATGACGTTGGGATACACCAGCAGCAGACCGCCCATTCCGGCGCCGTCGGCGGCGGCAAACGGATCGTACTGGCCGAGGATGCCCGAAGCCACGAACGCCAGCACAGCCCCCGTCTGGGCGCCGGTGATCCGGCCGGTGAGAAAGGCCCGCGGCTTGTCGGTGCCATTGGTCATCGCCCGCATCGATTCGGCGGCCGCCCGGACCCACGCCGGTCGGTCCATGACCCGCGCCGGGGGCACCGCGCCCGCGGTGATCAGCCCCGTCACCTCACGCACCGGCGGTTCCGCCTTCTCCGCCGCGCGCATCAGCTCGCCGATCACCTGGCGGCGGGTGTATTCGGTGGACGGCGGGCCCGGGCGGGCCAACCGCTCCCCCACCGTGGCCGCAAATCGCCAATCGACTGTGTTCCCGAGGGTCAGCTCCGACGATGCCGTCACGTCGTGCACCCGCAGAACCACAACTTGGTCGCCAGAGCGTCCATCGCGTTGCGACCGTTCAGCCCGGCATCGTTGGACAGGAACGCAAACGTGAGCACCCGTCCGCTGCTGTCGGTGAGCACACCGACCAGCGAGTTGATGGCCGTCAACGAGCCGGTTTTGGCCCGCAACCAGCCGGCCGGGCCCAGGTTGGTGGCCCGGTCGAGAAAGCGTTCGCCCAGCGTGCCGCTGCCACCGGCAATCGGCAGCAGATCCAGCAGCGGGCGCAACGCCGGCTGGTCCGGCCCCGCCGCCGCCTGCATCGCGCCGTCGAGCGTGCGAGCGGCGAGCCGGTCGTTGACCGATAACCCGCTGGAATCGGCCAGCGCGGCGCCGGCGATGTCAATGTGTGCGCTGTTCAGCCGGGTGAGCACCGCATCGACCGCACCGGTGAAGCTCTGCGGCCGGTTGATGGCGGCGGCCACCTCACGGGCGATGCACTCGGCCATCACGTTGTCGGAGGCATTCATCATCTGGGACAGCCGTTGGATCAACGGCGCCGACTGCACCACGGCCAGCTGCCGCGCGCCGGCCGGTGCCGAGGCGATGGTCACCGCCGCCGGGTCCAGGCCGAGGGCTTTGGCCAGCTCCCGTCCGGCGTCCAGCGCCGGGGTGCGCGACCGCCGCGAGTTGACGGTCGTGGGCTGGATCCGGCCGGCGTCGATCATGGCCGCCTCGATGGGGGCGATGTCACCGTTGTCCACGTCGGCCGGGTCCCAGCCCGGCGCCATGGTCGGGCCGGTGAACGCGGAGATGTCGACTTGCACCGCCGTCGGCGTCATGCCGCTGCGGCGGATCTGTTCGACGAGGTCACTGATGCGCGCGGCCCCGCGGTACCAGGTGTCGACACCCGGTGGCGCGGCCGACAGCGTCGGATCCCCGGCACCCACCAGCACCACCGGCCCCTGGCTGTCGCGGGTGCCGGCCACCACCCGGGTGCTGACCCGGGCTTGCCGGTCCAGGGTGAGCAGTGCCGCCGTCGCGGTCAGCACCTTGTTGGTCGACGCCGGGATCAACGGCAGGTCGTCGAGCTGGCGCCACAGTTCCTGGCCGGTCAGGGCGTCGGTGACCCGGCCGGCCAGCCTGCCCAGGTTGGGGTCCGCCGCGGCCTGGGCCAGCGCCGCGGCCACCCCGGCCGCGCTGGGCGCCGGAGCCGTGTCCGCCACCGGAGTCACCCCCGGTTTGACCGTGGGCGGGCGCGGTGGCGGGACCGGCGGGCGCGCACCGGCTCCGTGACTTCCGGTCGTGAAGAAAGCGGCTGCCGCGACCACGGCGGCGACAAACGCCAGCACGGCCACCCCGATGAACATGTGGGTGGTCTTCCGCCAACGTTTGGGACCCATGACTCTCCTGCCTTTCCGGACCCTTTCCGGACCTATTGTGCCGAACGAGCCGGGAGGCGGCGTCACGGTATCGCTGGACTAGGGTGTACCCGCGACGGCATTTGACCTACTCACGCCTGTCCTGGGCCTCGCTTATCCACTCGCTTATCCAAAGGAGCCACGCGGTGCAATTCGACGTGACCATCGAAATTCCCAAGGGCCAGCGCAACAAGTACGAGATCGACCACGAGACGGGCCGGGTCCGCCTGGACCGTTACCTCTACACCCCGATGGCCTACCCGGCCGACTACGGCTTCATCGAGGACACCCTCGGAGAGGACGGCGACCCGCTGGACGCGATGGTGCTGCTGCCCGAGGCGCTGTTCCCGGGGGTGCTGGTGGCGGCCCGGCCGGTCGGCATGTTCCGGATGGTCGACGAGAAGGGTGGCGACGACAAGGTGCTGTGCGTTCCGGCCGGCGACCACCGCTGGGACCACATCCAGGACATCGAGAACGTTCCGGCCTTCGAGCTGGACGCGATCAAGCACTTCTTCGTGCACTACAAGGACTTGGAGCCGGGCAAGTTCGTCAAGGCCGCCGACTGGGTGGGCCGCAAGGAAGCCGAAGCCGAGGTGCAGCGCTCGGTGGAGCGATTCCAGGCCGGCGGGCACTGATTTTGGGCATCACCTGGCGATTCGCCGGTTGCGCAGCACGCTGTTGGTGACGGCGGCCGCGATGAAGATCACGCCGATCGAGGCGGTGATCCACTCCGGCAACTGTAAGCGGTCGTTGACGGATATCAGCATGATCACCGCGAGAGCCCCGATCGCCCAGTGGGCACCGTGCTCCAGATATATGTACCGGTCCAAGGTTTCTTGGCGGACCAGATAGATGGTGATCGACCGGACGAACATGGCACCCACCAGGCCGAGACCCAGCGCAATGATGATCGGGTCGCTGGTGATCGCGAAGGCTCCGGTGACACCGTCGAAGGAAAAGGACGCATCGAGCACCTCGAGATAGAGGAAGAGCGTGAAGCCGGCTTTGCCGACGGCCCCCGCTCCCCCGACGTCGGACGCTGCTGATTCCGGGGGCCGGAACGCCCGGCTCAAACCGTTGACGACGAGATAGGTCACCAGACCAAGTAGCCCGGCGATCAGGACGCTCGCCCGCTCGTCGCCCGAGCGTGTCAACTCCGTGCCGACGAGGACCAGCGCAACACACGCCACCGCCACCGGCACCTGCCCGAGCCGGCCGACGCGGGCGAACGGCGCTTCGATCCACTTCAGCCACTTGATGTCTCGGTCGTGAAAAACGAAGTCCAGGAACAACATCAGTAAGAACATTCCGCCGAATGCCGCAATCTGCGGATGGGCGTCTTTGATCAGCTTTTCGTAGCTGCGCGACCCGTCCGGAAACTCCAGCGCGCCGTTGGGCGGCGGATTGAGCGCCAGGTCCATCGCCTGTACCGGGTCCAGCCCGGCGGTGACCCACACGATGACCAACGGAAACACCAATCGCATCCCGAACACCGCGATCAGAATCCCGACGGTCAGGAACATTTGCTGCCAGAACCGGCTCATCTGCTTCAGGATCGTGGCGTTGATGATGGCGTTGTCGAACGACAGCGACACCTCCAGCACCGCCAGCACCACCAGCAAGAACAGCGCCGTCGGCCCGCCGTGCCAGTAGCCGATGGCCAGCGCGCCCGCGGTGAACAGCAGCGACAACCCGAAAATGCGGATCGTTGTCATGGTTCCTTTCCGAGCGCCGCCCGGAATGCCGCGGCCGGATGTCGGCTTCACGATGGCGGCCCAGATACCGACTGGCCGCCCATTTCATTTTTACCCAATAGCCGCTCAATGAATCCCTGCAACGTTTGTCCTCAACCCCGCGGCCTGGTCGCAAGCTCTCGTGGGCGCGCTGAGCCACCACGGCGGCGCAACATTGTGAAGGAGCATTCCCTTGTCAGATTTCGCGTGGCTGCCGCCGGAGATCAATTCGGCGCGGATCTTTGCTGGCGCGGGGGCGGGGCCGTTGTTTGTGGCGGCGTCGGCGTGGCAGGGGCTGGCTGCGGGGTTGGCGGGGTCGGCGTCGTCGTTTGATGCGGTGATTGCCGGGTTGACCGGTGGGCCGTGGGCGGGTCCCGCATAGT